>NZ_JBVYOJ010000001.1:0-791973 GCF_056120465.1 Paenibacillus sp. sgz302148 | reverse complement strand
TCCCAATTCGTAAGACCCCTCGTAGACGACGAGGTTGATAGGTTCGGGGTGGAAGCGCAGCAATGCGTGCAGCTGACGAATACTAATCGGTCGAGGGCTTAACTAAAAAAAGTCTTGCAAAGGATAAGCATTCGTGGTACAATGATAAACGTTTCGCATCTAGTTTTGAGGGGTGCAACCCCTGAGAATGAGATATTCCCTGATAGCTCAGTTGGTAGAGCACTCGGCTGTTAACCGAGTTGTCACAGGTTCGAGTCCTGTTCGGGGAGCCATTCGGAGAGGTGTCCGAGTTTGGTCGAAGGAGCACGATTGGAAATCGTGTAGGCGTCACAAGCGTCTCGAGGGTTCGAATCCCTCTCTCTCCGCCACTATTATAATAAGGCCCGTTGGTCAAGGGGTTAAGACACCTCCCTTTCACGGAGGTAACAGGGGTTCGAATCCCCTACGGGTCACCACAATATTCTATTATTGCTCAATTGCAAGGACGCTTAGCTCAGCTGGGAGAGCATCTGCCTTACAAGCAGAGGGTCGGCGGTTCGATCCCGTCAGCGTCCACCATTGAAGAATGACGCGGGGTGGAGCAGCCCGGTAGCTCGTCGGGCTCATAACCCGAAGGCCGCAGGTTCAAATCCTGCCCCCGCAACCAAACAACATATGGAGCTGTGGTGTAGAGGCCTAACATGCCTGCCTGTCACGCAGGAGACCGCGGGTTCGAATCCCGTCAGCTCCGCCATTATTGTAAACATTATGGGTGCATACCCATTAAGGCTCGGTAGCTCAGTTGGTAGAGCAGAGGACTGAAAATCCTCGTGTCGGCGGTTCGATTCCGTCCCGAGCCACCATTTGAAAACCTAATATGCCGCTGTAGCTCAACTGGTAGAGCAACTGACTTGTAATCAGTAGGTTGGGGGTTCAAGTCCTCTCGGCGGCACCATGTTTCACATGGAGGATTAGCGAAGTGGCCAAACGCAGCAGACTGTAAATCTGTTCTCTGACGAGTTCGGTGGTTCGAATCCATCATCCTCCACCATTTAATTAAATATAGGGGCATAGTTTAAAGGTAGAACAAAGGTCTCCAAAACCTTTGGTGTGGGTTCAATTCCTGCTGCCCCTGCCAATGAGTTCATATATGGCGGTCGTGGCGAAGGGGTTAACGCACCGGATTGTGGCTCCGGCATTCGGGGGTTCAAGTCCCCTCGATCGCCCCATATTACTCACATTATTACTTGGACAATTGTTGGGGATTAGCCAAGCGGTAAGGCAACGGACTTTGACTCCGTCATTCCAAGGTTCGAATCCTTGATCCCCAGCCATTATTTCTAACATGCGGACGTGGCTCAGCGGTAGAGCATCGCCTTGCCAAGGCGAGGGTCGCGGGTTCGATTCCCGTCGTCCGCTCCATTATCTTAACATGGCGCCATAGCCAAGTGGTAAGGCAGAGCTCTGCAAAAGCTTTACCCCCAGTTCGAGTCTGGGTGGCGCCTCCACTTTCCAAATGAGCCGGAGTGGCGGAATCGGCAGACGCACAGGACTTAAAATCCTGCGGTAGGTGACTACCGTACCAGTTCAAGTCTGGTCTTCGGCACCATGTGTTTCATTTGAATATGTGCCCTTAGCTCAGCCGGATAGAGCGTTTGACTACGAATCAAAAGGTCAGGAGTTCGAATCTCTTAGGGCACGCCATTTTTCTTCTAGCAGTACCAAATTCAATTGCCGGTGTGGCGGAATGGCAGACGCGACGGACTCAAAATCCGTTTTCTGAGAGGAAGTGGGGGTTCGAGTCCCTTCACCGGCACCACTCAAAATCAACGAAGTCGAATGTACCTAGTACATCGGCTTTTTTTGTTTTATACAGCTTTTTGAGCCGATACGCCGTGACGAAGATTGTTGTACGAAACAGGCATATTTTTATGCTAACGCGGAATCAACGATTGTGATATGATGAGGAAAGTTTGACATTCGGGGATTACGGGGAGATCGAGTGCAACTATGGGGCTACCGGGCGAGCTTAAGCGACTATTGTGGATGAATGTGGTTAGCCAAATTATTTTTATCTATATCGGAATCTTCGTGAACTTGTATATTTGGGAGCAAGGCCATCGAATTTTCGATGTCTCTTGGTTCAATTTTTCCTTGTTTTTGACATGGGGCTTTGCTTTTGCAATTGGGGCTCGTCTGCTTCATGGCTGGTCGATCCGTCTCTTGTTCGCGATATCAGCTATATCCGGTGGAGTCGCTTTCCTGCTGTTGTTCTTCCTCCATCTGGACAATCGGATGTTATGGATTTTGCTGATCGGAATTCCGGTTGGATCCATGTGGGGGTTTTTCTCCTGTGCGCAAAACTTAAGCTTGTCTTTGTTCGGCAAGGGGAAAGATTTTGAAAATTATTTCGCGCTAACGAGTACGATCGGACAAATCTTGAACGTCACGGTGCCGATTTTGTCCGCGGTGATCGTCCAATACTTCGGTTATGCCGGTTCGTTTATATTCATGCTTGTTTTTATCCTATGCATGCTGTCCGTATCGCAATTGCTGCCGGTATTATCATTGAAGGGCCGGCAGAGTCAGGACCAAGATAAGATTTGGATGCAAGAAATGAGCTACCATCGCGTTTTCTACAAGCCATCGTTGCGATGGATGGTACCCTCTTGTCTTGCGGCTGGCATATTCCTGCAATTTCAGGGGTTATTCGCCCTATTGTTCACGTTTAATGTAACGAATGACAAGCTGCTGATTGCGCTGTTGAATACCCTTTATACGGTTTGTTCGTTAGGTGCCTTATATCTATTCCGCAAGGTTCATTGGCAAGCCAAAACTTGGCTACTGCTCGGGATGATCTTGTTATCCATTGGGTTTACCATACTCGTATTTCCTTCTAAGTCGATCTTCATTATTTCGAACGTCCTGACGACGGTCGGAATGTTCTATTATACGATGCAATGGAATGCACAGCACTTTCGGGTGGTCAGTACCTCTCCTGCGATCGTACAGGCCAAAATTCTCGTTTGGCGCGAATGTTTGCTTGTCGTATCGCGTTGCGTGCTGCTGCTGTGCGTTTTGCCGATGCAACATTTTGGTGGCGCCATATTTATCGTCTTAATCGCTTTAACCATGGCATGCATTGTCTCGATCCTATATTTTCAGAAGAGGAGCATCTCTGCTTTGGGGGAAGAGACGTCACAAACATAATTCTACGGCGATTGCCAAGCATTTGTCGGCGCAATTGAGCCGAACTGGCTAGGCTTCATACTACAAAAGACTGTTGACTTCGAATGAACGAAGTTGACAGTCTTTTTTGATACGGCTATGTTACATCATAGATCTCGTCAGCTTGCTGCGTACGCACCGTCTTGTTCTTACCGCTTCGTTTGGCAAAATATAGCGATGCGTCCGCGCTCTTGAATAACATCTCCTTGCCTTCGCCGCGCACGTATTCGTGCAGACCGACGCTGACGGTGACGAATTGATCATCGAGTTCCTCATGGGGGGTTACGGCAATCGTCTCGCGAATCGACTCCACGAGGGCGAATACTTGCTCAGGCACTTTCTCCGTAAAAATAATAACGAATTCTTCTCCGCCGTACCTGGCTGCAAAGTCGTTCGGACTGATCAGGGAACGAATGATATCCGCCACTCTGCGCAAAACGATGTCGCCGGCATGGTGACCGTACGTATCGTTAATTCCTTTGAAATTATCGATATCAATCACGGCGAGTGAAATAGGAAAATCGTTCGATTCGCTTTGTTCAACAAGCTTCTCCAAATATTCATGGAACGTAATATGGTTGTACAGCTCCGTCAGAGCGTCGGTTTTGACGATTTTGTCCATCAGCACCGTCTTGACCAACAATTCCTGATTGGATTCAAAGGAAGAACGAAGCATGTCCAAAAGCTCCGTACCGCGGTTCATCAATCCTAAAGTGAGGAAAAAGTAGCTGACAATGAGCGTGGCGATCGTCAGGAGGCCGATAAGCGATATGTTCTCCTGAATGACAGGATGGAACGTATAGATGCCGATCAGAGAAAGCAGGCTGGTTGCAAGTGCGAAGTAGACTTTTCGTTTCTGATAATAATACGTTGCGATAATAATCGGAAAAAAGAGCAGAAACAATAAATAAGATACTTCCGTATGCACCGAGATCAATGTAATGGACATTCCGATCGCCGTCAGAATAATGACATAATCATGATAACGGCGCAATTGCCGCAGAAGCAGCTCCGCACCGATGAGCAGCGTTAGTTCTATACAGGCCGGCCTTATAATGTAAACGGTTAAAAAGATCTTGAAATCATCTTTCGTTACCATAAAGAAACAACATTCCAAAACGATTGTAACCGCAAACAGAATCCAGTAGCCGTTCATCAGCTTGCGATTCCAGCGTCGTTGATTTTGCGAAAGGGTTTGATTCATCATCGAAAGTTCACTCCGCTTTCCAGATCATTGCTATTTTATCATAACATGAAATTGTGAACGGCATCATTAATTTAATTTATTAAGCCGTTACATTTTGTTTCCACACTCGTCGCTGTATATCTGTTTCTAACCCGCCATATACTGAATAAGGAACAGAAAGGAGTGATACGGGGTGGAACTGTTTACGATCTCGATGATGAATCATCCTGCAAACGATGTTGAAAAGCTGCTTGCGCATATAGAGCGGAATTTTGCCGATTTACATACGATCGAAGGCATCGCGTTTGACTCTGTAGTCGGACATGCAAGAACCGATATTCGGTTTACAAGCCAATCACCCGGTTTCTCGTATAAGCAATCGGCGCCACAAGTGTTTCAAACCGCTGCGCAGGCGCTGGCCGACTATATGATCGCCGAACAGGAATCGGCGATAATCCGTAAAATCATCGTGAAGGAATACGACTACAAGGCGAAGGAAGAAATCGATAAAATCGAGACGTATTGTTCGCAGTTATTGGACAATACCGGAGAGGAATCGTCTCTACCCGACAACAGAAGCCGCAGAAGAGCAAAGCTGCAAACAGCGTTCAACCGCTATCTGGAATATAATACGCTGCTTAACGTCGAAGGGTTTATACGTTTTCGATTGGAACATTACGTGGACGAACTGCGGGAAGTCGTCGAATATGCGATTGACGAGTATATATTGGACAAACAGTATCAAGATTTTATCGCATTGCTGAAGTATTTCGTTTATATCCAGGATGCGAAAATTCCGGTTGCCCATCTCATGCATAAAGGCGACCACGAATTCGTGATGCTTAACGAGGAGCTGAGCCCAATCGAAACGAAGCAAGTGGACAGCTTTGTCGTGGAAATGATCGATAAGGAAATCAACTACGAGGATATGATCGTCAGCACGCTCATCACGGTTTCGCCGCAGAAGGTCTACATCCATACGCGACAGCCGGAGATGCAGGTCATCAAGACAATTCGGCAAATTTTCGAAGATCGAGCCGAGTTGTGCGTATATTGCGCCTCGTGCAAGCCGATACTTGGGGACAAGGCCAATTTGTTGACACAATCCTGATACGGAGATATAATATATGTTAATTTACTGAATACAACAGCGATGATCAAAGACATGGATCGTTGACCGATCTGCCCAGAGAGAGGAAAGATTGCTGAAATTTCCTTCAGACGCGGCGGCGCATTTACCCCTTTGTAGCTGTGAAGATGAAGCCGGTGGCATGAGTGACTGATTGTCCGCAGCGGTAGTAATCTTCACCGGGAATTCCCGTTACAGAATGCTAAGAGGATCATTGTCGACGTTTCAAGAGCAATGAATTGAATTAGGGTGGAACCACGAGCCGCAGCGCACTCGTCCCTTCATGGGATGATGCGCTGTTTTTTGTTGTTACCAATTGGTTCGCGGGAGAGGTGATTGTTGCAATGGCGGTAAAAATTACGCTGTCGGACGGCGCGGTAAGAGAGTACGAAGCAGGCAGCACAATCGAAGACGTTGCGGGCTCGATTAGCCCGGGTCTAAGAAAAAATGCGGTAGGCGGCAAAGTGAACGGCAAAGCCGTGGACTTGTATTATCCGCTGGAAGCCGATGCGGCGGTTGAAATCGTGACGCTGGACGGCAAAGAAGGGTTAGAGCTGTATCGGCACAGCACGGCGCATTTGATGGCGCAAGCGATCAAGCGGCTATACGGGCAACAAGCGGTAAAGCTTGGCATCGGACCGGTCATCGAAGACGGTTTTTATTACGATATCGATATTGCAACTCCGTTAACGCCTGAAGATCTGACGAAGATCGAGAAGGAAATGGAGAAAATCGCAAACGAAAATTTGGCGATTCGCCGCCGCGAAGTGAGCCGCGAAGAAGCAACGCGAATTTTCACCGAGCTCGAAGATAACCTCAAGCTGGAGCTAATCCGTGATTTGCCGCAGGATTCGGTCATTACGCTGTACGATCAAGGCGAGTTCTTCGACTTATGCCGCGGCCCGCATCTGCCGTCCACAGGCAGGATTAAGGCGTTCAAGCTGCTGAGCGTAGCGGGCGCATACTGGCGGGGCGATTCGAACAACAAGGTGCTGCAGCGTATTTACGGCACGGCTTTTCCGAAAAAAGCCGACCTCGACGAGCATCTGCACATGCTGGAGGAAGCGAAAAAACGCGATCATCGCAAACTCGGCAAAGAACTGAAGCTGTTTATGTTTTCGGAGGAAGCGCCAGGCATGCCGTTTTATTTGCCGAACGGCATGATCATACGCAATGAGCTGGAAAGCTTCTCTCGCGAAATCCAGAAGCAGCGGCATTACCAAGAGGTAAGAACGCCTTTTATGATGAACCAGAGAATGTGGGAGCAATCGGGGCATTGGGATCATTACCATGAAAACATGTATTTTACCGAAGTGGATGATTCGAGGTTTGCGCTCAAGCCGATGAACTGCCCGGGCCATATGCTCATTTACAAAAACAATTTGCACTCGTACCGGGACTTGCCGATCCGAATCTCCGAGTTCGGCCAGGTGCACCGCCATGAGTTTTCCGGCGCATTAAACGGGATGATGCGCGTGCGGACGTTTTGCCAGGACGACGCCCATTTGTTCGTCCGCCCCGATCAAATCGAAGATGAGATCGGCAAAGTTATTGAACTGATCGCCGATATGTACCGCGTATTCGGGTTCGAATACCGAATCGAGCTATCCACGCGTCCGGAGGATTCGATGGGTTCGGAGGAATTATGGGATGAGGCCGAACGAGCGCTGCAGCAAGTGCTCGACAGCCGGAATATTCCGTACCGGATCAACGAAGGCGATGGCGCGTTTTACGGGCCGAAGATCGACTTCCATATCCTCGATGCGCTCAAGCGAAGCTGGCAGTGCGGTACGATTCAGCTTGATTTTCAAATGCCGGAAAAGTTCGACTGCACGTATATCGACGAAAACAACCAGAAGCAGCGCCCGGTTGTCATCCACCGTGCGATATTCGGCTCCATTGACCGATTCATCGGCATTTTGACAGAGCACTACGCCGGTGCGTTCCCGTTGTGGCTTGCTCCGGTGCAGGCGAAGGTCATTCCGGTTTCCGGGTTGTTCGACGCTTATGCCGCCGAAGTCATGAAGCAATTGCAAGAAGCAGGCATTCGCGCCGCCGGCGATTTCCGCAACGAAAAAATGGGCTACAAAATCCGCGAAGCGCAGCTGGAGAAAACGCCTTATATGCTCGTTGTCGGAGAGCAGGAAGTGCAGGCGCGCACGGTTTCGGTGCGCACGCGAAGCGAAGGGGACCTAGGGTCGTCGTCCGTGGATGACATCGTAAGGCGATTAAACGAACAAATTCAACTCAAACAATTCAACTAACAATTAAACTAACAATTAAACTAAAAGGAGCAATTAAAGATGTCGATCAAAGTAACTTTACCAGACGGCGCAGTGCGCGAATACGAAGCAGGCGCAACGATCGAAGACGTGGCGGGTTCCATTAGCTCAGGTTTGAAAAAAAATGCGGTAGGCGGCAAAGTAAACGGCAAAGTCGTCGACTTATATTATCCGCTGGAAGCCGATGCGGCGGTTGAAATCGTAACGCTGGACAGCAAGGACGGCCTGGAGCTGTATCGTCATAGCACGGCCCATCTTATGGCGCAAGCGATCAAACGCTTGTACGGACAAAAAGCGGTGAAGCTTGGCATCGGGCCGGTCATCGAGGACGGTTTCTATTACGATATCGATATCGAAACGCCGTTAACGCCTGAAGATCTGGTCAAGATCGAAAAGGAAATGGAGAAAATCACAAACGAAAACTTGGCGATCCGCCGCCGTGAAGTAAGCCGTGAGGAAGCAACGCGCATCTTCACCGAGCTGGAAGACAATTTGAAGCTGGAACTGATCCGCGATTTGCCGCAGGATTCGGTCATTACGCTGTATGATCAAGGCGAGTTCTTCGATTTGTGCCGCGGGCCGCACTTGCCTTCTACCGGGAAAATCAAGGCGTTCAAGCTGCTGAGCGTCGCAGGCGCCTACTGGCGGGGCGATTCGAAGAACAAGATGCTGCAGCGCATTTACGGCACCGCGTTTCCGAAAAAAGCCGATCTCGACGAGCATCTTCGTCTTCTGGAGGAAGCGAAAAAACGCGACCACCGCAAATTGGGCCGCGAGCTGAAAATTTTCGGCTTCTCGCGCGAGGTAGGCCAAGGGCTTCCGCTCTGGCTGCCGAATGGCGCGAAACTGCGCCGCACGATGGAGCGTTACATCGTCGACCTGGAAGAGCGTCTGGGCTATCTGCACGTGTATACGCCGGTTTTGGCGAACGTGGAGCTGTACAAAACGTCCGGTCACTGGGATCATTATCATGAAGACATGTTCCCGAAAATGGTCATGGACAATGAGGAGCTTGTCCTTCGTCCGATGAACTGCCCGCACCATATGATGGTGTACAAAAACGAAATGCATAGCTACCGCGACTTGCCGATCCGCATCGCCGAGCTTGGCACGATGCACCGGTACGAGATGTCCGGGGCCTTGACGGGCCTGCATCGCGTACGCGCGATGACACTGAACGACGCGCATATTTTCTGCCGTCCGGATCAAATCAAAGAGGAATTTGCCCGCGTGATCAACTTGATTCGTCAAGTCTATGCGGATTTCGGCATTACGGAATATCGTTTCCGCTTGTCGTACCGCGATCCGCAAGATACGGAGAAGTACTTCCAGAACGACGAGATGTGGGAAATGTCGCAGCGGATGCTGCGCGAGGTCGTCGAGGAGCTCGGCCTGCCGTTCTTCGAAGCGGAAGGCGAAGCGGCGTTCTACGGACCGAAGCTGGACGTACAGATCAAGACGGCGCTCGGCAAAGAAGAAACGCTGTCGACCGCGCAGCTCGACTTCCTGCTGCCTGAACGCTTCGAGCTGGAATATGTCGGCGACGACGGCAAAAAGCATCGTCCTGTCGTCATTCACCGGGGCATTATCAGCACGATGGAGCGCATGACGGCATTCCTGCTCGAGAACTTCGCCGGGGTGCTGCCGCTCTGGCTGTCGCCGGTACAAGCGCGGATCATCCCGGTATCGAACCAGTTCGAAGGCTATGTGAACGAAGTGACGGAGAAGCTGCTCGCAGCGGGCATTCGTGCCGAGGCGGACCATCGTAATGAGAAGCTGGGCTACAAAATCCGCGAGGCGCAGCTGGAGAAGGTTCCGTACATGTTCGTCGTCGGAGAAAACGAAGTAAACGCGGGGACATTGTCCGTCCGCAAACGTGGAGAAGGCGACCTCGGAGCGCAAAGCGTGGCCGATGTCATCGCGCTTCTGACCGAAGAAATCCGCAGCAAAAAAATATAAATTCAACCCGGACGGCACAGGCCCTTTATAATGGCTTGCTGCCGTCCTTTTTTTTCAAGCGTATATTTCCAAAAGCATCTGGGCATCCTTCTCATTAGGGAGGGGAAACCAAATGTTAGCAAATCTCAGTGCATTTCCGAAATGGATCGCATTATGTTTGTTGCTGTTTTTTATGATGACGGTATTTGGGCCCATGCAAGAGACGGTTTATTCCAAAGGAGCTACAACGGCGTCCGGGCAGACAAATGAGCCTACTGCCAAACCGCCAAGCAAAACGGCTAATGCAAAGTCGGCCAAGGCGACCTCGCAAGCTGTTCCGGTCAGTCTGGCCATGTTAGCCAAGCCGATGTCCATCGCCAAGGTAACGGCTACCGGTTATTATGCCGGCGTCGAATCGACGGGCAAAAATCCGGGGCATAAGGAATACGGCATTACGTATTCCGGCGTAAAAGTTCGCCGAAGCCATGTCTCAACAATAGCTGCGGATTTGAAAGTGTTCCCTTTAGGAACGATCATGTATATACCGGGTTACGGCTACGGTATCGTCGCGGATAAAGGCGCGGCGATCAAAGGCAAAAAAATCGATTTGTATTTTGAAACGAAAAAGCAAGTGTACACAAATTGGGGCAAGAAAAAAGTGAATGTCATCGTCCTCAAGAAGGGCGAGGGCAAAGTAACCGAGAAGCTCATGAATCAGTTGAATGATTTGGTAGGAGCTCAGAAACGCCCATCTTCGAATTTCGTATAAACCAAGAACCAGTCATGATAAATCAGACAATGGCCTTACGCCAGAAGTCTGATTTTTTATTATTAGAACGGATGTTACAATAAAGTAAACATAAGTAAATTAATCCGCAAGCCGCCATCTTAAGAAAGCGAGGAATTTGATAATGAATCGGACCTCTCTAAACGATAATTTGTATGCCGAATTGTACGATCAAATGTTTCGGGTCGCTTACCGAAGAGTTCGCAATCGAATCGATGCGCTGGATGTGGTGCAGGAATCGTGGGTAAAAATTTTATGCAGCCTCGATACGCTGAAGGATCAGTCGAAGCTGCGGCATTGGGCGAATGTGATCGCCGCCAATACGGCCGTTAATTTCGTGAAACGCAAAATCATGCGAAGCTCTTGTGCATTCGATGAAGTTATTTCCGACCGTTTGCCGGCGGATATAGGCGATATGGGGCTGAAGCTTGAAATGGTTGAAGTGATGGAGCGGCTGGATCAGCTAACGCGGACGATGTTCTTAAGCAAATATGTTTATGGATACAAGGATGATGAAATCGCCTTGGCGATGCGGATTCCGGTAGGGACGGTCAAGGCTAGAATACACCGCGGCAAGGCGCGGCTCAGAGGGATCTTTAACGAGGATTTGTATAAAAAGGCTCAGCCCTTCAAATGATATGGGAAGGGGAGGTGAGTCCAAGTGGCTAAAAACAAGAACAAAGCGAACAACAACAACAACAATAACAACCAATTCAATGCTGAATTTGCGGAAGAAGTAGCTGCGAAGAACGCGAAAAAAGCTGCTCAAACTTCAGCTTCGGAAAACGTAAATAAGTAATACGAATGTTCACATAAGCGCATTAGCGAGGAGATCCAAGCGATCTCCTCTTTTATTTATTTCAATTTATATCAATTTACTGGTTGGAATTTACAAGTGTATCGGTCTCGAGACGGATAAGCAATTCAACCTCACGACGCTTTCGAACAAGCCGATAATCCGTTACACTGGTATCATACAAAATAGTTGTTGGAGGAAACGAGTATGGACAGAAATTTTTTCGGGCGTTTCTCGTGGGGACTTCTGCTCGTTGCCATCGGGGTCCTGTTCTTATTGAATCAAGCCGATCTGATTACGATCGATATTGGAGAGATCATCCGCGTTTATTGGCCGGTTATCCTCATACTTATCGGGCTTCGGGGATTGATGTTTCAAGGAAAGCATTACGGCGATGGGAGCGGTTCGTTTTTCGGGAGTTCGATCGTTCTATTGATCGGTGCGTTTTTTCTGCTTAAAAATTTGGACTTGGTGACCTGGTCGTTCGGCGACTTGTTCCGTTATCTTGTTCCGATCATTCTCATTCTCTTCGGTTTAAAGGCGATATTCAGCCCCGGAAGAAGACGAGGCCATTGGAATAACGGAGGATGGAATAACGGAAACGGCAGCGGCAGCGGAAGCGGAAGCTGGAGCAATCCCGTGCATTGGGATCCGAACACGCCGCCTCCGCCGGCGGATCCGTTGGAGGGCACGAAGCCGCAGCAGCCGAACCATCAAGCGAAGCAAGATAAATATGCCAAGCATCATGGAAGCAGTTGGTCGAACGGCAGGGATTCGTTTAATAAATCCGGTTTTATCGGCGACGTTCATCTTGGCCATGACTACTGGGAGCTTAAGCCTTCGAATATTTCGCATTTCATCGGCGATACGTTCCTTGATTTGACGAAAGCGCAAGTTCCGTTCGGCGAAACGAAAATTACGATTTCTTCTTTTATCGGCGATGTCAAAGTAATTGCCCCGAACGATCCGGAAGTCGGCATTCACGTCGTATCGAGCGCTTTTCTGGGCGACACCCGGGTGTTCGACCGCCATACCGGCGGGATGTTCAAAAGCACGAACTCGGAATCCCCGTTCTACGCCGACGCACCCAAAAAAATCCGCATCGTCGCAAGCGCCTTTATCGGCGACGTATCGGTAACGAGGGTCGGGTGAACAAACGCGGCATATGATTAAAATATGGAAAAATATGATGAACATGAAATGGGAGCTGCTCTCCTATTTCTTTATTTCACAAATGTTGATTTTGTTCGTCCTGTTCGTCGAATGGTTGTATTTCGCCGAGGCGCTCACGCTGCGGGAGCAGGTCATCAGTTACGTCGTCATTATCGTCGTTGTGGGCATGGCTGTCGGTTATTTCGCGGCGCAAAACGCGCAGCGGAAGGTCGATACGCTGCATCTCGCCATCCTGCAGCTGTCCAAGGGCAATCTGACAAGCAGGATCAATGCGGACAGCAATGATTCGTTCGGGCGGATCTACCATGACTTTAACAATATGGCGGCGACGCTGGAAAACAAAGTGAAAATGCTCCAGAAGCTCAGCGAAGAAGATGTGATGAATCAAGGCGAGGTCGTGGAGTCGGCGGTGCTGGAAGAGCGCCGCCGATTGGCGCGCGATTTGCACGATACGGTTAGCCAGCAGCTTTTTGCCATTCATATGTCGGCATCGTCGATGCCGAAAATTTTGGAGCGGGATATCGAGGTGGCCAAACAGGTGCTGGAACAGCTGATCCAGATGTCGTATCATGCCCAGAAACAAATGCGAGGTCTCATCGCGCAGCTCCGCCCTTTGGAATTGGAAGGAAAATCGCTTACGGACGCGCTTGATAAATGGTTTCCCGATTATTGCCGGCAGAACGGCCTGCAAGGAAGCTTGGAGACGAACGTTCATGGCGGCATTTCCGAGGCGAAGGAGCATCAGCTATTCCTTATTATTCAGGAAGCGATGGCGAACGTCGTAAAGCACGCCGCGGCGAAGCAAGTCGTATTGTCCATGAACGAAATGGAGCACCAGTACGTCTTATCGATCAGCGATGACGGCAAAGGGTTTCAACGTTCCGCCGAACCGGCTTCGTACGGATTATCGACGATGCGCGAGCGAGCGCAGAAGCTGGGCGGGGATACGGAAATTTTCTCGAAGCCCGGTTCGGGAACGCGGATCAAGGTAACGATTCCGAAGTTTGAAGAAGCCTAATTTTGTCAACAATAGAAGGAGAATGAACATGTCGAATTCGATAAAAGTCATGATCGTCGACGATCATGATATGGTACGTTTGGGTTTGAAAACGTATTTGATGCTAGAACCGAGCATCAGCGTGATCGGCGAAGCGGGCAACGGCAAGGAAGCTCTTAAGATGCTGGAGCAAGGATTCGAGGCGGGCATGCCCGACATTATCCTGATGGACATGATGATGCCCGAGATGAATGGCATTGAAGCGACACGCGAAGTCGTGCGGCTATATCCGGGCATGAAGGTCATTATTTTGACGAGTTTTCTCGAGGATGAAAAGGTGTTTCAAGCGGTGGAAGCGGGAGCGGTCAGCTACGTGCTCAAAACCGTATCCGCAGAAGAGCTTGTTTATGCGCTGCAAGGAGCCAGCCGAGGAATGCCCGTCATGAGCGGGGATGTATCTCAGGCACTCACGCGAGGCATCCGGATCCGAACGGCGCAAGGAGAAGACGAAGGCTTGACCGAAAGGGAGAAAGAAGTGCTTCTGCTTATCGCTGACGGCAAGACGAACAAAGAGATCGCGGACGAGCTGCATATCAGCATTAAAACGGTCAAAACGCACGTCAGCAACCTGCTGATGAAATGCGAGCTGGAGGACCGTACGCAGCTGGCGATATTCGCCCATCGTAAAGGATGGGCCTAATTCATACATACAAAGGCGATTTATGGCGCACGCTATTCGAAAATAGACAGAAGGAGCGTGTAACGCCATGATTCCGTTGCATTCCGAAATTCAAAGCAAAGAACATGAGTACGGCATCATTCGAACGTATTTAGAGAAGCACGACTTTACCGTCGGCGGCAATTGGGAGTACGACCGGGGTTTTTTTGACATGAATCTTGATGCGGAACAGAAAGTGTGGCTGCGGCTGCCGTTTGAAGTGACGAACGGCGTCATCGATCGTGAAGCCGATCATCTTCATGCCAAAATTAGGATGGGACAGCCGTTTGTGCTCAAGCATGTCTACAACGAAGGGCTCGATACCGAAGCGAAGGCGCGGATGCTCGGCGCTTTGTTCGATCAATTCCAGGAACCGACCGACAAAGATGCGGACGTAGAGCCGCATTGGGTCGATGAAGCCAAAAGGCATCTGCGCGAGGTGGAGCGGCAATTTCCGCAATAATCTGAGCAGGTAGATACGCAATACCTCCATGTGTACAATGTTTTATCTCCTTTTTAATTCGCTTTAAGGTTCGTTTAAGGTTATTGGTGCATGATTGGAGACATAACAGCAGTACAACAGTACATGGAGTTCATGGGAGGTATACGCGATGGAAGATCATAAACGCGATCATGACGATTTTCAGAATACAAACGAGCCAAGCCGTAAAGAGCACGAGCACGAGCAAGAGCAGCAATCGGCCGGCGACGAATTGAATACGGTTCAAGGCACAGACTCAACGGCCCAAGCGGCAAGACCTTCGTATTATTACTCGTATGGACCGTTCAAATCGGTAGGCAGCGAGAACGTTACCGGAAGTGCCGGTACGGAGCGGCCGATCCAAGAGGAAGAGCGCGACACGGTGGAAATGACGGCGCCGCGGCCGGTCAAACCGCTGGCGATCGGTCCGGAGCCGATGCAGAACCCATATTCCGCACCGAACCCGAATCCGCTAGGACAGTGGGAGTACAATCAGAAAGCCAAAAAGAAAAGCTCCTTCGTGCCTATCGTCTCTTCGTTTCTTGCCGGCATGCTCGTCATAAGCGGACTCATGTTTGCTTCGGACCGGATGAATTTGTTCACCTCCAAGGAAGCGATCAGTCAATCGGGCGGCGGTTCCGATTCGGGAGTTAAAGTATCGGCTAATGCCGGTGGCGGCGGTACGGTGAATACGGCGGCTGACGTCGTACGTCCGAACAATATTGCGCAGATTGCGGATATGGCGAGCCCGGCGGTTGTCAAGATCGATACGTATGTGAAGCAAAGCTCGCAGCGGAGCCAGGGCGGCGGATCCATCTTCGACGACCCGTTCTTCCGCCAGTTTTTCGGCGACGACGGCTCTTCCGACGATCAGCAGCAACAACAACAGCAAAAAGATTCGAGCGGCTCACTGACGCCGAACGGTCTTGGGTCCGGCTTTATTTTCGATAAATCGGGCTACATTCTAACGAACCAGCACGTCATTGCTGACGCGGACCAAATCGAAGTTACGGTGCAAGGCTATACGAAGCCGTTTAAAGCCAAACTGCTTGGTTCCAGCTTCGACTTGGACTTGGCGGTATTAAAGATCGAGGGAGATAAAGATTTTGCGACGCTCAAGCTAGGCAAATCGAACGATTTGAGCATCGGCGATTGGGTCGTAGCGATCGGCAACCCGTATGGCTTCGATCACACGGTTACTGTCGGCGTATTGAGCTCCAAGGAACGGTCGATTCCGATTGCCGACGGCAACAAGCAGCGCAACTACCAGCATTTGCTGCAAACCGACGCTTCCATTAATCCGGGCAACTCCGGCGGACCGCTGATCAACCTTAACGGGGAAGTTATCGGGATCAATACGGCGGTGAGCACGCAAGCGCAAGGGATCGGCTTCGCGATTCCGACGAGCACGATCGACCAGGTGCTGGACGCGTTGATTAAGAATAAAGAAATTCCGAAAGAGCCTTCTCCGTTCATCGGCGCGGAATTGGTCAATCTGACGGATGTCGATAGCGCATGGCTGAAACGGCTGAAGCTCGATAACTCCGATGGCGCGCTTGTGAAAGAAGTGTATTTTAACTCGCCTGCATTCGAGGCCGATCTTCGCCAATATGACGTGATTTACGGTATTAACGGGACCAAATACAAAACCAAAGAAGAATTAATCGCGCAAATCCAAAAATCGAAAGTCGGCGACACGCTGACGTTGAACATTATTCGCAGCGGCAAGCAAAAAGAGATTGCAGTTACGGTCGGGGACAAAAACAAGTTCAATGACGGACAGCAATAAAAGCTTTGCGCACAATAAGCTCTTTGTGGAGAAGGAAGTGGATGATAGCGGCTGCCGCTGATCCGCTTCCTTTTTTCGTTATTATTTCTTACAATTATGATAGGTACTGTTTTTGAAAGGAAGGGGATTGCATTGATGAGAGAAAAGATACTGGTTATCGACGACGACGAAAAAATTACATCGCTGCTGCGCCGCAGCTTGGCTTTTGAAGGATATAGCGTAACGACCGCGAACAACGGTCTGGAAGGTTTGAAAAAAATGCTGGAGGACGAGCCTCATCTCATCATCTTGGATGTCATGATGCCGCAGGTCGACGGCTGGGAAGTGTGCCGCCGCGTACGTGAAGCGGGCAGCGAAGTGCCGGTGATGATGCTGACCGCCAAGGATGAAATCACGGATCGGGTCAAAGGGCTCGATCTCGGTGCGGACGATTATATGGTGAAGCCGTTTGCGCTGGAAGAGCTGCTGGCGCGCGTTCGCGCTTTGTTGCGGAGGAAGGTGGAGAAGGCTGAACAGCCATCCAATCGGATCGTGTTCGAAGATATCGTGCTTGATCTTGATTCGCGTGAAGTCATCCGTGCCGGTGCAGTCATTGAACTGACGACCAAAGAGTTCGAACTGCTGTACCTGTTCATGCAAAATCCGAAGCGGGTATTGTCCCGCGATATCATTATGGAGAAAATTTGGGGCTACGACTACAGCGGGGAGTCCAACGTGCTGGAGGTTTATATTGCGATGCTTCGCCAAAAAACGGAGGAGTATGGCGGGAAGCGAATCATCCAGACGGTACGCGGCGCCGGGTACGTGTTGAGAGGGGAATCCTGACATGTCGATCCGGCTGCGGCTGACTTTGTGGTACTCGGGCATCGTTGCGCTGACGCTGCTGGTGTTTGGTACGGTGCTTTATTTTTCGCTTCAGTATTTTATTATGGGAAGCTTGAAAGACAGTTTAAAAAACTATGCTGCCGAGCTAGACCCAAAAGCACGAGTCAATTGGGACGATTTAAGAATTAGTGCAGACGGGTATAATCGTGTAAAAGATAATCAATATATCGTTCAGCTTGTCAATTATTACAACGGAAAAATCCAGCAATCGGATAATATATTAAACAGCGGTTACCAGATACCATATCCCAAAAATATGGAGGATGCAAAAGAAGGATATTTTAGAAGCAATTTTGGTCAATATCCATTAATTGTATATAATTACCCCATACAAATAAAAAATGTAACGGTGGGGTTGCTTCAAGTTGGTGTTATATCGGAAACAACAGATAACTTCTTTAAAATTTTGATTAATGTATTGATTTCCGTTTCGGTGCTTACGGTTCTTATTGCATTTACATTCGGACTGTTTCTTGCTCGCAAAGCGCTCCAACCGATCGACAGCGTCATCGCCGCGGCGAGACAAATCGAGAAGGGCGCCGACCTCGACAACCGCATCTTATATGACGGGCCGAATGATGAGATCGGCCAATTGGTCAGAACGCTCAACGGGATGTTGTCGCGGATCGAGACGGTCTATAACGAGCTCGACGACGCTTACACCGCGCAGCGGCGGTTCGTCTCCGACGCTTCGCACGAGCTGCGTACGCCGCTTACGACGATTCGCGGCAATGTTGATTTGCTGGAGAAGATGTGGGCGAATGCCGCGGCGCAAATCGATATGTCCGACGAAAGCAAAAAAGAAATGTCGCTGGAAGCGATGCGCGATATCGCCGACGAAGCGAGACGGATGAGCCGTCTCGTGAACGACTTGTTATCGCTGGCTCGGGCCGATGCCGGACAAACGATGGAGAAGGTGCCGGTCGAATTGAAGCCGCTTGTGGAGGAAGTCGTGCGGAGGGCGCAGTTCCTGCCGAGAAAGGCGGACTGGATTACCGGCGATTTGAGCGCACTCGACGGCGTTACCGTTCAGGGCAACAAAGATTATTTGCAGCAGCTGCTGTTCATCTTTATCGAAAACGGATTTAAATATACGCCGCATGGGTATGTGAAGCTGGATGCGCTCATGCGCGGCGGACAAATCGGCATTCGGATCAGCGACACCGGGATCGGCATGGATAAAGGCGAAGTGCCGCATATTTTCGAAAGATTCTACAGGGCTGACGTTTCACGCGGAGTGACGGCGGGGACCGGACTTGGCTTGTCGATCGCCAAATGGATTATTGACGAGCACGGGGGCTCGATTGAAGTGATGACGCGCAAGGATGAAGGGTCCATTTTTGTGATCTGGCTTCCGGTCGGTTTCCAACTGAACGCTCCATGAGGTATAATGGAAAAGAACGATAATGAAAAAGCAGGTGCAGCAATGGAAGTCATCAAAATTTCCCCTAGAGGATATTGCTACGGCGTCGTTGACGCCATGGTACTGGCCATGCAAACGGCGAAAAATCTGGATTTGCCCAGGCCGATCTATATATTAGGCATGATCGTTCATAACCGGCATGTCACCGACTCGTTCGAGCAGGAAGGCGTTATTACGCTGGATGGCGAAAATCGGTTGGAGCTGCTCGACCAAATCGAGCGGGGCACCGTTATTTTTACGGCGCACGGCGTGTCGCCGGAAGTTCGCCGCAAAGCGCGGGACAAAGGATTAACGGTCGTTGACGCGACCTGCCCCGACGTAACGAAGACGCACGATCTGATTCGCGAGAAAACCTCCGAAGGCTATGAGGTTATCTATATCGGCAAAAAAGGCCACCCCGAACCGGAGGGGGCCATCGGAATCGCACCCGAGCATGTGCATCTCATTGAAAAAGAAGAAGAAATCATGAAACTTTCCATTCCATCGGAACGTATCATCATTACCAATCAAACGACGATGAGCCAATGGGACATTCGGCATATTATCAAGCGGCTGCTGGAAGTCTTTCCGAAGGCCGAAGTGCATAATGAAATTTGTCTGGCAACGCAGGTTCGCCAAGAAGCGGTTGCGGAGCAAGCGGGCCAAGCGGATTTGGTGATCGTCGTGGGCGATCCCCGAAGCAATAACTCCAATCGGCTCGCGCAAGTATCCGAAGAAATCGCCGGGGTCAAGGCGTATCGGATTTCCGATATTAAGGAACTGAATCTGGAATGGCTTAAAGGCGTTCGGAAAGTTGCGGTCACATCGGGTGCCTCAACCCCTACGCCGATTACGAAGGAAGTTATTGCATATTTGGAGCAATATGATCCGGAACGGGCGGACACATGGGAATTACGTCGCACAGTAAATATGAGCAAGCTTCTGCCTACGGTTCGGGAAAAAACGGGAGGGTAATCAGGCCAACCTTTCGGGAGCATTTTCGGGATAGCTGTGGGCAGGGCTTTTAGGATCGAGGAGAACGAATGAAAAGATGGCTGAAGTATAAATATTTGCTGCTGCTCCGCGTAAAAGGCGGTTCGGCTATCGTCGCACGAGGATTTGCAATCGGGCTTGCTATCGAAATGATCACCTTGCCGACAGGCGGGTTGGCCTTTTTCTTAATATTCCCGCTCGTATATTTGTTTCGGGCTAGCCTAGCCGGAGCGCTGCTTGGATTCGTTTTCGGAAAGATCATCTATATTCCGATGGCTTTCTTGAACAATAAAGTCGGAAGTCTCATCGTTCCAAGACTGCATCATCAAGACATTCCTTTCTTGCCGCATTGGATCGAACGGCTGATTTTCATGAATTTAAGGCTTATTGTCGGCGGCATGATCGTGGGTACGATTCTCGGCATCGTCTTATATTTCCCGCTCAAGTGGATGCTCGATATGTACACCGTAAAGCGCAAAGAAAAACGCAGGCTGCGTCAGCATCAGCTGCATCAGATGAATATGCAAACCGAAAAATAAACTTTGGACGGATTCATTCCGCTCCAAAGTTTTTTTACTTGACTGGAACGGTTCCATCTTGTATATTTACTTTAGCCATTAAAAGCACAAAAGCTTAAAAGCATAAAAGCTTAAAAGCTTAAAAGCGGATAAGCGTTTAAGTACGAAAGTTGAAAGTCGAGTTGAAAGTAAAAAAGCCGAAACCCAATCACATCACATAGATCCCGAAGGAGTGTTTACGAATGATAGCTATTACATCCAACCAAATTACCGAAGAAAGACTAGCGGAAATTGTCCGCCACATTGAGAAGTCGGGCGTCCAAGCCCATGTATCCCGCGGGATGGATCGTACCGTCATCGGCATTATCGGCAAAGCCGAGCCCAAGCTTGCGGAACAGCTGCGTCAAATGAAAGGCGTCGAGAATGTCATCAAAATTTCAAAATCATACAAATTGGCGAGCCGGGATTTCCATCCGGACGATACGATTATCGAAATCAAAGGCGTAAAAATCGGCGGAAGCAACCTCGTTATTATGGGCGGACCTTGCGCCGTAGAATCGCCGGAGCAGATCGACGAGATCGCTCGCCTTGTCAAGGCGGCAGGAGGGCAAATACTCCGCGGCGGAGCGTTTAAGCCTCGTACAGGTCCGTACAGCTTCCAAGGCGTTGGCGTAGAAGGTCTAGTGATGATGGCGGAGGCGGGCAAGAAGCATGGCTTGCTTACGATAACCGAAGTCATGACGCCGGAATACGTCGACGTGTGCGCGGAATACGCCGATATTTTGCAAGTGGGCACACGCAATATGCAGAACTTCGATTTGCTGCGCAAACTGGGGCAGACGAAAGCGCCGGTACTGCTGAAACGCGGATTCAGCGCGACCTATGATGAGCTGCTGAACGCAGCGGAATATATCCTTGCAGGCGGAAATCCGAACGTTATGCTTTGCGAACGAGGAATCCGGACTTTTGAAACGTATACCCGCAATACGTTAGACTTGACGGCGATTCCGGTATTGCAGCAGCTTAGCCATTTGCCGGTCATTTCCGATCCGAGCCACGGCACTGGACGCCGCGAGCTTGTGGAAACGATGTCCAAAGCATCCGTAGCGGCCGGAGCGAACGGTTTGATTGTCGAAATGCACACCGATCCGGACAACTCGATGACGGGAGACGGCGTACAATCGCTGTTCCCGGATCAATTCGCGAAGCTGCTGAAGGAACTGGAGCAACTCGCGCCGCTGATGGGCAAAACTTTCGATACGCCGAAAGAACCGGCGGAATTTTTTAAAGAATGGAAAATATAACGAATCGATAAGCGGCGCCGCGCTGCCGGACAAAAGCTCGAGAACCTGTGTATTATACGGGTTTTCGGGCTGTTTTCAATTGGATTATTTGAACAAATGATGAACTTTCGGCCCTTATGTAAGAATACCTTACACGAACGAAAAAAATACCTGACATAACTATTGACGGGTAAAACAGACCGTCTTATAATTACCTCATACAATTTATAAAAACTTGAACAATTTTCGTCCGATATGCGATTAATGTTCGGAATTTAGGGAGGAATAGATCATGTCAGTTCAAAACGTATTGCAATTGATCTCCGAAAAAAACATCGAGTGGGTAGATTTTCGTTTCGTCGACCTTTCCGGCAAAGCGCATCACATTTCCCTTCCCGCATCCGAAGTTGATGCCGATACATTCGTAAACGGGGTAGCTTTTGACGGTTCCTCGATTCCGGGATTCCGCGGTATCGAAGAATCTGACATGGTTATGATGCCGGACACCGAGTCGGTGTATGTCGATCCTTTCACGGCTCACCCGACATTGATCGTTATGTGTAACATCTATACGCCGGACGGCGTGCGTTATGAGCGCGATCCGCGCAGCATCGCTCAGAAGGCTGAAGAATATATGCAAAATGCCGGCGTTGGCACGGCAGCGTTTTTCGCGCCGGAATCCGAATTTTTCATCTTCGACGACGTTCGCTATGAAAGCACGATGAACAGCTCTTCGTTCTTCGTTGATTCCGAAGAAGCTTCCTGGAACACGAACCGCAAAGAAGAAGGCGGCAACCTGGGCTTCAAAATCCGCACGAAAGGCGGCTACGTGCCTGTAGCTCCAACCGATACGCAACAAGATATCCGCAGCGAAATGTGCCGCATCATGATGGAATCCGGTCTTCGCATCGAGCGCCATCACCACGAAGTGGCGACGGCAGGTCAAGGCGAAATCAACTTCCGCTTCGACACGCTGACGACAACGGCCGACAACCTGATGAAATACAAATACATCATTCATAACGTAGCAAGACAATACGGCAAAGTAGCGACTTTCATGCCGAAACCGCTGTTCGGCGACAACGGAAGCGGGATGCACGTTCACCAAAGCATTTTCAACGGAGACACTCCGTTGTTCTATGAAAAAGGCGGCTATGCGAACCTGAGCCAAATGGCGCTGCACTACATCGGCGGCATTCTGCACCATGCTCCGGCGTTGCTTGCACTGACGAACCCAAGCACGAACTCCTTCAAACGCCTAGTTCCAGGTTACGAAGCGCCGGTTAACCTTGTATTCTCCAAAGGAAACCGTTCCGCAGCCATTCGGATTCCGGTTGCAGCGGTAACGCCAAAAGGTTGCCGTATCGAATTCCGTACGCCGGATTCCACGGCGAACCCGTACCTTGCGTTCGCAGCGATGCTGATGGCAGGCCTTGACGGAATCAAACGCAAAATCGATCCGGTTGCTCTTGGTTATGGACCGTTCGACAAAAACATCTATGAATTGTCCGATGCGGAGAAACAAGAAATCCGCAGCGTTCCGGGAACGCTTGACGAAGCGCTTGACGCGCTGCAAGCCGACTATGAGTTCCTGACTGAAGGCGGCGTATTTTCGAAGAACTTCATCGACAACTTCATCGAGCTGAAGCGCGGAGAGGCAAAAGCCGTTTCCATCCGCATTCATCCGCACGAATACGGTCTGTACTTCGACTGCTAATCGGCAGTCCTGTGCAAACGACGAACTGATACAAGTGATGACGAAAGAGAGCCATTCGGCTCTCTTTTTTAATTGCTCGATTTGCGAGAAGGAATCGGCGATCCAACCGACGAATGGTTAATATAACCTAATCGTACTGGAGGAAATTGTCATGGCGATATCTCTTTGGCCTCACGCCGCGCCGTTCACGGAAGGGGGCGGCGAATCGGATATTCCGGTTCTCATTCCTTATCTTGTCGACGCCGGATCGCCGACCGCGGCGGTTATCGTTTGTCCCGGCGGCGGATACGAGATGCTGGCACATCATGAAGGTGAGCCGATTGCTTTATGGTTGAACCGAATCGGCATTTCCGCATTCGTGTTAAAATATCGCGTTGCGCCTTATCGTCACCCGGTGCCGCTTACGGATACGCAGAGGGCGATCCGGTACGTTCGCCATCATGCCGGCGAATGGAATATCGATCCGCAGCGTGTCGGCATACTCGGCTTCTCTGCGGGCGGACATTTGGCCTCCACGGCGGGGACGCATTTTGATGCGGGGGATGCCGCAGCGACGGATCCGATCGATCGTGAAAGCTGCCGACCGGATTTGATGATCTTATGTTACCCGGTCATTAGCTTCGGCGAAAACCGTCATCCTGGTTCAATGCGGAACTTAATCGGCGAGTCGCCTGATGAAGAGTTGCGTCGCTTATTGTCGAACGAGCTGCAGGTTACGGCGGATACACCTCCAGCGTTCTTGTGGCATACGGCCGATGACGAGCCCGTTCCCGTGGAGAACAGCTTGCTGTTCGCTCAAGCGTTAAGCAGGCATCACGTCCCGTTTGAGCTGCATGTTTTCCCACACGGCCAACATGGACTCGGGCTAGCGGAGGACGATACATCCGTCGGGGCTTGGACGGGCTTATGCGAAACATGGCTTCGCAAGCGGGGGTTCTGATGACGGCGGCGGAATGTCGAATAGATGTTCCGTCGTTTTTTTGCACGTTTTCACCCGTACTTTTCGTCTGTTATGTTGAGGTGATGAGAAGATGATACATATACAGGATACAGAAAGAGGAGCCAAGGGAGATATTGAAGCATTCAGCATCCTCGTTCGCAAATATTCGAATGCCGTCATTGCGACGGCGCTGCAATACGTGAAGGATTTGTACCATGCGCAAGACATTGCTCAAGAAGCTTTTATCCGAATGTGGCACCATCGCGACAGGATTGAGGAAGAAGGCAAGCTCGGGAAGTGGCTTTACACGACGACGAAACGTCTCTGCATCGACTGGATTCGAAAAGGCAATAACCGCCCCTTGTCGACGGCGTACGAAGATCATGCGGTGGCAAGCGGCCAGAATACGGAGGATCAAGTCATCCGCAAGGAACGGAAACAAATCGTATGGGATGCCATGGATCGGCTGAAGGAACATGATCGAACCGTTATATTGATGTATTACATAAGCGGATTTAACACGAGGGAAATAGCGGGCTTTCTCGGCGTTTCCGTAAACACGGTCGAAAGCCGGTTGCGCCGAACGAGAGAAAAGCTGAAAGGGGAGCTGTTTCTAATGGTAGGAGACGTCATGAAACATGAAGCTGCCGCCAAGACGGGTTCGGATCAAATCACTACGATAAATGTTTCTTATGCGCTAGGAGCGGCTTATATCGATCTTTTTAATGAACACGTCGTAAGGCGTTTTGAAAAAGCAAATCCGCATATTCGAGTTCGCGTCACATCCTATGATTTATGCGAATCCCCTGAATTAGATTATGAGGAGGAGCTTATTCGGATGATAGCAGGAGGGACGCAACCCGACGTTGCTTTGTTCGAACCCGTTAATATCGCATCGTGGGCGGAAAGAGGTCTTTTGCATCCCGTTACGACCCGCATTCGGGAGGATCATATTCAATCCGAACGATTTTACAGCAACGCATGGAAGTCTTGCGCATACAAAAACGAGATATTCGGTTTGCCGTGGAATATGAGCAATGTGGCTTTATTTTACAATAAAGCCTTGATGCGGGAAGTCGGACTGGACCCGGATCAGCCGCCGGCAACGATTGAAGATTTGGATCGCATGGCGAAGCTTATGTTTCGTAAGGATGCGACCGGCTGCTATACGCACGTCGGCTTTATTCCTTGGTTTAGGGCAGGAAATTTACCCCTTAACAGTCTGCTCTGGGGCGGTTCTTGGGAGGTTGGCGGTCAATTGACGCCGGGAGATCCGAACATCATTCAATCGTTATCCTGGATGAAAAGTTATGCGGATCAATACGATTGGAAGCAGCTGCAAGCGTTTATTAGCACGCTGCGTTCGGAAGCGAATCCATATGCGCGTTTCGGCTTCGTATTCCTTGGCTGCTGGGACATGTGGAGCATTTATCCGCGGTATGCGGGCGCAGAGGATGACTGGGGCATTGCGCCGCTGCCGACAATCGGCGGAACGCAGAGGGTAACTTCCCACGGAGGATTCTCCTTTGTGATTCCGCGAGGATCGGCTTCACTTGATGCGGCCTGGGAATTTATAAAATATGCGGCTTATGGCAAAGGATTGGACGACTGGGTGAAGGTTGACCCGGAATCGAACTTTGCCGCGGTGCACGAAATCAACCGGGAAAAGCATCCTTTGGCGAGTGACCCGAAGTTTCGCACGTTTATCGATTTAATACCGTCAGGTGAACTTCGGCCTATTCATCCGCAGTTCCCTTACATGCGGTCCGAAATATTTCGGATTATGGAGCAGGTTCTGGAAGGCGAAGAAGATGGGAAGGAATTGCTCGAACAATTGCAAAATCATCTTAGGGAAATGGCCAGCGTGACAAGTGCAACAACCTAGGGAGGTATATGGAAAACCCGAATAGCCCCGTCTATTCGGGTTTACGCAAGGAAGCTTACTTTTCCAGCGGCCATTCGTGCACCGTCTCGTACATCGGCTTGTGGCCGAGGCGGGTGCGGTATAAAACGACGGATTGCGCCTCCCATTCCAGCGTTCGGCCTTCTTCACGCTCACTGGCAAGCAGCGCTGCCAGCTTTTCCGGTTGAAAGGAAACGCCTCCGGCACCGGCAAATTTGCGCCCGATCGTAATATGAGGCGCATAGGGGCGCGATTCCGCGGCGTACCCTACAGCGACCGCAGCTTGCTCCACCAGCTTCTGCAAGCTGCGCAACCGCTCGAGCTCGCCGCCGACGCCAAGCCAAAGGATCGACGGGGCTTGCGGCCTGCCGAATGTGCCGGCTTTCGTCAATGCAAGCGGAAACGAGCCGAATCCGGCGATCGATTTTCCGACCTCATCGACGATCGTCGCGATTTTTCGATCTTCCGTATCCCCGATAAAAAACAGCGTAATATGCAAATCGGCCGGGTAGACCCATTTCTGAAAGTCAAGCCGTTGCTTCCATTCCATCATCCGTTCTCCGAGCTGCTGCTTCAGTTCGTCCGGCAGCGGAACGGCGATAAATAAGCGCGAGCGGCTGCTTGAATTTGTCTCCATTGACATCTCCTCCAATGCTTCCACTATATCATTCCGGATGTTAGCATTCACCATTTTGAAATGATTCATTAAACATTCAAGAAACATCCGGTTACAATGTCTTGATGGCGGGGACGAATCTTGCTATCATAGCCATATCATGAAAAAGACAAGGGTGGAGAACCAATGACGAATCGCGCTTACAATTTTAACGCAGGCCCTGCGGCGCTGCCGCTCGAAGTATTGCAGCAAGCACAAGAGCAGTTTGTCGATTTTGGCGGCACCGGCATGTCCATTATGGAAATGTCGCACCGCAGCGCAACTTATGAGGGCGTGCACAACTCCGCTCAAACCGTGCTGAAGGAGCTGCTTGGCATTCCGGACGGTTACCACGTACTGTTCCTGCAAGGAGGAGCAAGCACGCAATTTGCGATGATACCGATGAACTTCCTGGCTCCTGGCAAAACGGCAAGTTATGTGATGACCGGCAACTGGGCGGGCAAAGCAATAAAAGAAGCGAAGCTGTTCGGGGAAACGTCGATCGCGGCAAGCGGGGAGCAGGACAAGTTTATGAAAATCCCTGCCCTTAGCGACATTCAGCTCGCGCCGAATTCCGCTTATCTGCACATCACGTCGAACGAGACGATCGAAGGCACGCAATATGCGGCATATCCGACGACCGGCGACGTGCCGCTCATCGCCGATATGTCCAGCGACATTATGTGCCGTCCTGTGGACGTGTCCCAATTCGCGATGATCTACGCGGGCGCGCAGAAAAACCTCGGCCCTTCCGGCGTAACGATTGCCATCGTCCGCGACGACTTGGTACAATCCGCAGCCGCTAAAGGCTTGCCGACGATGATGCGATACGAAACGCACAGCAAGAACAACTCGCTCTACAACACGCCGCCTTCCTTCTCGATCTATATGGTCGACCTGATGCTGAAATGGATCAAATCGAACGGCGGATTAACGGCGATGGAGCAGCGCAACATTGAGAAAGCGGCGCTCATTTACGATACGATCGACGCAAGCGGCGGTTTTTACCGGGGCTGCGCCGAAGCGGGAAGCCGTTCGCTCATGAACATCACGTTCCGTCTTCAAACCGAGGAGCTGGAGAAGCTTTTCGTAAAGGAATCGGAGCAGAACGGATTCGTCGGCCTGAAAGGCCACCGCGATGTTGGCGGGCTTCGCGCTTCAACGTACAATGCGGTGCCGTATGAAAGCTGCAAAGCGCTGCAGCAGTTTATGAAGGATTTCCAACAGCGGAACGGGTAATTCGTTTTCGGCTATACCAATGAAAAACCTCACAGAGCCGATATCGGCTTCGTGAGGTTTATTACGTTATAAAGGTTTTGGTCTGCTAAATGTCGCTTATCCTCGAAGGACATCGATAGAAGTTTTTCTTATTCATTGCACTGCTGGCTAGGGCGAGGCCGTTTCAGCAAAAAGTTTCTGAAATTAAGAACGTATTTTCTTAATTATTGGGTTAAAAGAAGAGAAATGCGCAAATTCAGAAATTATTTTCTGAAGTTAGCCAAAATTTTCTGTATTTCAGAAAGTTTTTTCTGAATCCTTAGAAAAACGATTGTATTCATAAGATTTTCAGAAATTTGTTTCTGAATTTCAGCCAAAAATTTCTGAATAGCCGCTGTACGGTATTAAGCTAAACGGGATTAATTGAGCTAACCATATTGGAGCATGAAGAGCTTGATCGACAAAGCTTGATCAGAACTGCGTGATCAGAATAGCTGCCAGAGCGGCAAATTTCGAGTCATCCGGCGATATCACATTTTATTCATGCCTTAACCTTCGAGTAAACCAAGATACCTCTTTTCATTGCCATTCCATTTCACGATGAGCACAGGGCCGCTTTTTTTTGCAGGCTCGTAAATTTCCGCACCTTCGGGAAGTTTTGTCGCCATGCCGTCTTCGAAAGGAACACCTTCTTGGTATTGCTTCGTAATTTTCCCGACGCGTTCTCCACTTGTTAGCTTTTCTTGCTGCACCCAATCCACATGATCTGCGTTTTCGTACACGATTCCTTGAAATTGAAAAATATCGGCATCAGCATTTTGGGCGAGAACTTCTTCGGCCGTAGGATTATGAGTTGCTTCGGCTCGGCTTTCGGCACTGTTTTCAACCGACTGGCTGCATGCTGTAAGCAAGATCATTCCGATGAGGAACGAAATAATTAATCTCATCGATGTCACCTCCCATTATACTAACGTTCGACCTATTCAAATTGTTCCAGATGATTCCGAACCTTCAACCTTGCAACAACGCAAAAATGCAACCTCAGCAAGAGGTTGCATTTTCAAGTCGTTACATCGATTCGGGAGTTGAGGCCATAAAGACGTTACCTTGATTCGCGAGTCGAGACTATCAAGCATTAGCCATCGTTTTTACAGCCGGTTCGGCCAGCTTGTATCCGACGTTCCGAATGGTCATAATATATTCGGGGTGCCGCGCGTTTTTCTCGATTTTATCCCGCAGGTGGCTGATATGAACGTCAACGATGCGGGTATCGCCGAGGAAATGGTAATCCCATACGCCGTGCAGCAGCTGCTGGCGGCTTAATACTTTGCCCCTGTGCTTGCATAGAAATACGAGCAGCTCGAACTCCTTCGGCGTCAGCTCTACCGGAACGCTATCGACAAGCACCTCGCGCTGGTCGGCGCGTACGCTGATTCGTCCGATGTCGTAGACGCTGCTTTCGCTACCGCTTGGCAATGCTTGAATGCGGCGGAAAATCGCCTGTATACGCGAGATCAGCTCCTGGGGACTGAACGGTTTCGTCATGTAATCGTCGGCACCGTTGTCAAGCCCGGCGATTTTGTCGGTCAAATCCTGCAATGCGGTCAGCATAATGATCGGAACCAAGTTGTTCTGCTTACGCAGCTCGCGGCATACTTGAATGCCGTCCATCTTAGGCAGCATCAGATCCAGCACGATCAAGTCGGGACGGTACGTACGAATCGCTTCGAATACGGCTTCTCCGTCATGGACGCAATATACTTCATAACCGCCGAGCTTAAGGTTAAAGTCAATCAGCATGGAGATGGACGGTTCGTCGTCCACGACTAAAATCTTTTTTTTCATTCGAATGTCTCCTTGCTCCATTATTTGGTATGCAGAGCATGTTCTAGGTCCATTATGGAGGAAGACTATCAACTTGGGATTAACAATACGTTAACTCAATGTTAAAATATATAAGGTTAAGGCGAAACAAGAAGCTACTAGAGGTGAATCATGAATGGCTTTTCATATTGTGCTTGTTAATCCCGAAATTCCGGCCAATACCGGTAACATCGCCCGTACATGTGCAGCCACGGGAACCGTGCTTCATCTGGTGCGTCCCCTTGGCTTCCAGACGGATGACCGGACGCTGAAGCGGGCCGGCCTCGATTATTGGCATGCGGTTCAAGTCGAATATCACGACTCTTTCCAAGAGATCGTCGACCAATATCCCGAAGGCCGTTTCTTTCTGGCGACAACGAAGGCGAGCAAGCGGATGGACGAGTATCGTTTTCGGGACGGCGATTTTTTTGTGTTCGGCAAAGAAACGTCCGGATTGCCTAAGGAATTGCTGGATGCACATCCCGACAGCTTAATGCGGCTTCCGATGACCGGCGCGGTGCGCTCGCTGAATTTGTCCAACTCGGCGGCGATTGTCGTATACGAAGCGCTCCGGCAGAACGGGTATCCGGGATTGGAATAAACATAAAGGGATTTTCGCATTGAATAAGCAGGAATTCGAGGTAAGGCATCGAATATATAGTTAATGTATAGGTTATAGGTTTCTAAAATCCTACGAAAACCGTGCAACGAGACATAAGAGAAAGGTGGAAACTGATGAAACCGGCAGGCGTAGTTCGTAAAGTAGACCAATTGGGACGCATCGTGTTACCGAAGTCCCTCCGCAAGCGTTATCAGATGAATGAGGGGGACCCTGTTGAAATTTTGGTACAAGGCGACCACATTATTCTGGAGCGTTATCATCCGAAATGCGTGTTTTGCGGATCGATCGAAGCGGTGAAAGACTTTAAAGATCGTTACATTTGCGGCGAATGCATCGGCGAAATGAACCGTTTGCGTCAACGCGCATAATTAAAAAGATGAAGCGTCATGGCTCCTCCAGCGGAGCGTGGCGCTTTTTTTGCGTTTAGCATTAAATGTATGGAACCTTTCTGAAAATATAAAAAAGCTCCCTCGCATGGAACGAGGAAGCTTTTCGGTCGAAATGGCGGTTTATAGCCCTTTCGTTTTATCGTCGTTATACGAAGACGTAAGCATAGCCGTAATGAACATTGCAAATACGAGCATAACGATCCAGAACGTGATGGACATTGACCACACCTCCAAATGAACTATGTATATTATACCCAAGGTGCGGCAAAAAGAAAATCCGAAATTGTGATCATTTAAAAAACAAAAAATGAGTGGCCAGCGGACGCAGCCGGCCGTCGGACGGATTGTTGATGACTTTGCCTTGAAAAACAAGCGTGGAGGAGCCGCCTCCGTCCAAGTTGTAGGCGTCTTTGACGCCTAGCCGGACAAGCGCATTTTGCAGTTCTGCGAGCGTTGCGCCGGATGAACCGTCCTCCGTATAGCCGTCGGTCACGATAAAGAGCAGCTGATCGTCCTTGTAATTGCCGACGACCGTTCGCGGCGCCCGACGCGGCGATGTTTCCCATTTGGAAGGGATCGTCGTTTTAAGGCCGTTCTTGAGCAGAACAGGCACGAACGAAGCGCCGAATTTCGGATTCTGCTGTACCAGTTCGTCCTTGCGGTCGTATTTGCCGCCGATCAGCTTGCCGTTATCATTCAAGCCTACAAAGAACAAATCTTTATACGACGGCTCAAAATCCCCTACCAGCTTGCCATTCACGACGGTGGTGCTAAGCGGATACCGCTTGCCTTTTTCGTCGGCAAAACCTCCCGCATTCACGCCGGCAACCGCGCCGTACCGCTTCACCGCGGACAACGTCGTTTCCGCTGCGCCGAGCTTGTCGTAGCCCAGTACCATATCCATCGCGTTAGTCGATTTCAGCTTCACCTTAAGCGCGTATCCTTTGTAGTTGGGCTCGTGCAAATAAAACAATTCCGCGTTGATTTTGTCCGTACTCACCTGCCGGGATGCAGATCCCAGCTTGGACGTAATCCGCTTATCGTAGATGATGCCGGGACGAGGCGCTTGCGTCTTGGCTGTAATCATGATGGAATTCATGCTCGAAGTCGTTTTTTTGTACAGGTCGGATACTTTGCGGATCGAGCCGATCGTTTCATTGGCCAGTTTTTTGGCTTGATCCAGCCCTTCGGTTATCGCTTTGGACGATTCGGGGATGACGATCGCAGGTGCCTCGTCCGCTGACGAATGCGCTGTAAAACCGAGGTTGATATGTAATGTGGCGAATGCAAACCAGAAGAGCATGCCGATAAAAGGAGCGCACGCAAGCAGGCAAAATCGGTTTAACTCTTTGGGCGTCATTTCAACACGTCCAGGTTTTTCTTCAGCTCGTCCAGCTTCTTCTTGACTTCGTTCAGCTGAGTATACAGCTTGTTGCTGTTGTCGGTTTTGGTGCTCGCATTGTCCTTCGTAAACGTAAGGAGCTCGTTGAACGCATCGACCTTGCTTTTCATGTCGTTCATATCAGTGTCGATGCCTTTTTTCATTTCCGCGAGCCGGTTCTGGTAGTCTGTCTGCATGGCTGCGATCCGCGCTTCCGTCTGATTCTGCAAATCTTCCAACAGCTGGCGTTTCATCTCCTGTGTCCACAACATGGTGCCCAGTACACCGCATGCGATCAGCAGGAACCAACTGATGATGAAATATTTGAGCGCGCTTTTGCCCGATTTGCCCGACTTGCGCGATGCGTGCTGCGTCTGTGCGGGAATCGTCTGCGAATTCATTAGGTTCACCTCTGTCGTTATCTATTGATGCTTGCGCCCATCTATTATACCGAATTGAACCTCCGAATCAAAATGAAGAGATTGTGATTTCGTAGAATGGTGTCAATTTTTAATAGAATGTGTCGAGTAACGCGCGGCAATTTAGGAAAGGCTATTGAGAATAACATCCAAATCATGCGAAGGAGAAGGTTCGGCATGGATTATGAAGCAATCGTTGTCGGAGGCGGGTTAGCCGGGCTTCAGGCAGCGATTCAACTGGGGCGTTACGGGCATCGGACCCTCGTCGTAGACAAAGGAAACGGACGATCGACATTGTGCAGATGCTACCACAATTTACTAGGCTGGCCGGACGGCGTATCCGGCGAGGAATTGCGGCGATTGGGGCGAATGGCCGCGGAACGGACGGGCGTGCGGTTTGTGAAGGACGAAGTTTCGAAGATTGTCAAAAGGGCAGGCGGGTTCGAAGTCGCCACACTCAGTAATCCCGACGTTCCGCACTCCGCTTTGACGCTGCTGCTGGCGACGGGCGTGTCCGACCGGTTTCCGCCGCTTCCGGGGCTTGTCGGGTGTCTTGGGCAGTCGGTCTATATTTGCCCGGATTGCGACGGATACGAAATCCGAGGCCGACGAACGATTGTGATGGGAGCGGGAGATGTCGGCGCTCGGATGGCGTTAACGTTAACTTATTGGTGCGATCAGCTCCTCTATGTCAATCACGAACGGCAGCCGATCGATGAATCCATCGCCCGGGAATTGGGCCATAAAGGGATCACGGTCGTCGAAAAATCGATTGAAAGGGTGCTTGTTGCGTCGGAGCATCCGGACGCATTCGCCGGCGTCCTGTTTACGGACGGCACCGAGCTTGCGGCTGAGCGAGCGTTTATCGCTTTTGGGGGCAACAAGGTCCATACCGACATCGCCCACTCGATCGGAATTGAACGGATGGAGAATAAGCACATCGTGACCGATCCGCGGACGAAAATGACGAGCGTGCCCGGCATATGGGCGGCCGGCGATATCGGCGTACATTCGGAGCAAGCGGCCATTGCGATTGGAGATGGGCTGCAAGCGGCGATCTGGATGCATAAGATGATCAGCGGAATGCAGAATACGCGGAACATACTTTGCAGAACCTGATCATATCGCCGTACGATGGGCGATACAAAGGAGGCAGCATGATGGCGCAAAAAGACAAAAACCGGCCGATCGACAGATCGCCGGCCGACGCTAAAGTGAAGGTGGCCGCGGAAATGCCCGGCGACAGGGAAATGCGGGAAAAGTTAAAAGAAACTAAGGAGCATGACGGTTTTCCGGGTTCGTGCGGGATATAATCAAGGAAATCGGAGCGGAATCTTCTCAGGTTCCGCCTTTTCTTGACTGCATCATTTGTCGATTTTTTGGCGGGATTGTACTATAATTTGAATTATCGAAAGGGGGATATTCCCATGGATTACGTATTTTCCAATGCGGTTCAACAACTGAAATCGTCAGCCGTCCGCGATATATTGAAGCTGACCCAAGGCAATGCTATTATCTCGTTTGCCGGCGGACTTCCGGCTGAAGAGTTATTTCCGGTGGATGCGGTGCAAGAAGCGATGAATCGCGTGTTCACGCTGGGCAAGGGCGCGCTGCAATACGGCCTGACCGAGGGGTACACTCCGCTTCGCGAGAAGCTGTGCGAACGGATGGCGCGCAAACGGATGAATGTCGCCGTCGATAACATGATCTTGACGACAGGATCACAGCAAGCGATTGATCTGCTGGCTCGCGTTTATCTTGATCCAGGCGATGTCGTGCTCGTTGAGAACCCTACATATTTGGCTGCGCTCCAAGTGTTCAAATTCCGCGGAGTTAGCGTGATCCCGGTTGAGAGCGACTCCGACGGCATGATTCTTGAAGATTTGGAGCGTAAGGTGAAAGCGCATCGGCCGAAGATGGTTTATGTCGTGCCGACATTTTCGAACCCGACCGGTAATGTATGGAGCGTCGAACGACGGAAAGGACTGCTTCAGACGTGCAAGGCGAATAACCTGCTCATTCTGGAAGACGATCCGTACGGCGAAATTCAATTCGACGGCCAAGCGATGTATCCGACGATTTTTTCGATGGAAGACCATCCGAACGGCTCATGCGTCGTCTATACGAGCACGTTCAGCAAAACGGTCGCGCCTGCGCTGCGTACCGGCTGGGCGATCGGCGATACACGCATCATCCAGATGATGGCCAAGGCGAAGCAAGCGTCCGACCTGCATTCCAGCACCTTGGACCAGCAAGCGCTGAACCAACTGCTCGAGCATTTTCCGTTGGATGACCATATCGAGCTGATTCGCCGCAACTATAAGGAACGGATGCTGTTCATGGTAGAAGAGTTGAACAAGTATGCGTGGAACGACATCCGTTGGAACGTTCCGAAAGGCGGCATGTTTCTGTGGATGGAGCTGCCGGAGGGCGTTGATTCGTCCGAGCTGTTGAAAATCGCCGTGCAGCATGGCGTCGCTTTTGTTCCGGGCAACGATTTTTATGCCGGAGAGCCGCGGCGGAATACGCTGCGCTTGAACTACACGCATACCGATAACGAAGGAACGGTCGTTGGCGTGAAGCGTTTTGCGGATGCGATCGAACAGTTTACCGCCAAGAAGTAGGCTAACAAGGAGCAGGAGCAGGAGCATGCGTGTTATCCGTCGACCTGCGTCATATTAACAATGGAGCTTGTGTTTGTATATACGTAGGCGCAGTTTTCCATAACCGGGTTGGTTAAAGCAAAATCGACGAGTTGTTGTACATAGTACAACAACTCGTCGTAATTTAAGCCGACATGTTCGTAATCTTGTATCGCCTACAACAATAGGGTCTGTTTCGAAGCGTTGTACGTCCGAATGTTGTACGGGGTACAACAATACTGATCGGAACGAAGGTTTATGCACGTCATTGTTGTACGTGGTACAACAATATTGTCTGTAGCCCGGAAAAATAGGGCTTTAACCTTCCTCGAATAACCGCTCGCCGCGCTGCAAGCGCCAGGCGATTTTGGCCGTATTCGGCAATTCTCTTGCCGTTGGCGCATGGGCGGCCAAGTAACGGGTCAATGCCAATACAATCGTTTCTTTCGCCCGCTCCCGGAGCGTGCTTGTCGATTCGCTCCACCGGTCGTATTCGATCGCGGCGGCTTCGTACATTTGGAATGAATGGAATTCGGCATCCTCGCGCAGCAGCGCGTGGCCGAGCGTATTGAACAAAGCGCCGATATCCCCGCCTTGGGCGATATAATGCGTCGTCCATTTGGCGGCTTCGGCGACTTGCTGCCGCTGGTTCAGCATATCCAGCAGCTCGCTAGGCTCAAGCGAATACGATCCTGCAGCAATGTTGGCAGCGTTCGGGCGTGGCGCCGCCGGGATGTTCAGGAACCGGTCGAGGTAGATGCTTATCGCCGTATAATAAACGGCGCGTACGGTTAACGGATCGGCGCTGCGGTTGAGACTTTCATGTACGGCGTGCGCATGCGTGAACGTATGCAGGACGGCGATCCAATCGCCGAAATCGTTCTGCGTGTGGAACCTAGCGATTCGTTCCGCCGCGGCGAGCGCGGTTAATTGGGCGATAGTCGCAGGGCGGACGCCTTGCAGGAACGCTTCCGTTATCGCACCGATCGTATCGAGCGGCCGGTCGGAGAGCAACTGCTCGATAAAGGCGTCTTCATCGAACGTAGCTTCAGGCGCATCGGTTTGCGGCAGGCCGGCAGAGGCAATCGACTGGAACGCTTCCCGCAGAGGCGTCACGAGATTCACCGGCGACATCCAGCTGTGCAGCTCCTCGCTGCGCGTTGCCTGAACGGGCAAAGGCACAAGCGAGGTTAAGATGCGCTCCGTGAGTTCAGCTCCGGTATGGCGCAGCATTTCGAATGCTTTATTGTGAAAATCGAATGTATGCCCGCCGTCCAAATAAAAGTGGTCGCCCACGGCAACCAGCATCATTTCGGCCAGCGTCTGCTCGTCCGCACCCTTGCGAATCGCAGTCAGCAGCACCCGCTCCGCACCTTGCCGGTCGCGGACCTCGATGCAATTGCGATACCAAGCGGCAAGCCGCTCCATCGGCACATTCGCATCCGGCAGCGGCTGTACCATATGGCGGGGCGATCGCCCCGCTGCATCGCGCGCAACGTGCACCAAGCCGTGGAACAAGGCAAGGATGCGCCCGTAGGCATCCAGCTTCGGCAGCACGTTCACCATCGCGCTCAGAATCGTCAGGCCGGAGCCCCAGCCGTTCGAACGCTGCTCGGTGCCGAACGCGACGCCGACTTTGGCGATTTCCGACTCGGGAACGCCGCCTTCCACCAAGGCAACGACCGATTTGGCGATGACGATCGACAGGTTTTGTTCCAGCCCTTCGCGGAGCCGCTGCAGGTGCTTGTTCTTATCGCCTTTATTCCGAGGGCGGGAATCGACATACACTTCGTCTTGTTCAATCTTCACGTCGTAAGCGGGAATATCGTCCGCCCATAGATCGAGCGTTCCACCGCTGCACACGTCAAACCGCGCATGGTGCCAGTGACAGGTCAAAATCCCGTCGCACAAGCTGCCCATGTGCAGCGGAAAGCCCATATGCGGGCAGCGGTTGTCGACGGCGTACACCTCGCCTTCATGGGCGAATACGGCGATGCCGCCTTTGATCACTTTGGCGCCTTCGCGCCGCAGCTCTTCCAGAGTTCCTGCATGAATCCATTGGGATTGGGACAATACATTCTCCTCCTCATCATGGAATATAAACTATAATATGAAACTTATTTTAACTTAATAAACATTTTCGTGAGAAAAGTATAATATCCTGCTATTCGATAAAAAAATACTCCCTCTAACAGACCGTAGTCTGATGGAGGGAGTATTTAAACGCGTTGAGCTTTAATCGTTTCACGGGGAAGTTCAGCCTATGCCATCGCCGTTCATAAGCGCCGTCTAAACGTTAACGTTCGTACCAGTACCCGGTAATTCCGGTTTCGATACGCATCAACGCTTCCAGGTAATAATAGTCGCCCCAGATCACGAAGTCGTCCGGCGAATGGCCGTGGCGGACGCTGTAAGAGCCTCGGCGGAGCAGTCCTTCGGCGTTTTGGTCGCCGATCGTCGAATAACGGCTTACGAGCGAGGCGAGGGAGCTTTGCAGCTTCCCGGCGAAGTAAGCGCGATCCTCGTCGTTCTCGTCGAGGTGGCCGATGATCTCAAGCAAGCCTGCGCATACGATCGCAGAAGCGGAGCTGTCGCGCTTCGTTTCGGCGTCGACGGGCGCATTGAAGTCCCAATAAGCGACCTCGTCTTCCGGCAAATGCTCGATGAAATAACGGGCAAGACGTTTCGAAGTTTCGAGGAAAGCCGGGTTATGCGTGTACCGGTAGGACAAGGCGAAGCCGTAAACGCCCCAAGCTTGGCCGCGCGTCCAGGTCGAACCGTTCGTGTAGCCTTGATGCGTCGCGCCGCCGATCGGCACGCCGGTTTGCTGGTCGAAGTAAAACGTATGGTAAGACGAATCGTCGCCGCGCGCGAGAAAACGGCGGCTTTTTTCCGCATGAATGACGGCAACGTCCCGGTAGCGGGGATTGCCTGTCGTTTCGGACGCCCAATACAGCAGCGGCAAGTTCATGAGGCAATCGATGATGATCCGGCCGCCTTGCTCCGGGTCGTCCGCAGGGCCCCACGCCTGAATGAGCTGAGACTTTTCGCGCCAGCGGAGCATCAGCTTGTCGGCGGCTTCGAGCGTGAGCTGCTTGGCCGCTTCGTCGCGCTCGACGATCCAGCCGGCTTTGGCGGATAACGAATATAAGAAGCCGATGTCGTGATGGTCGACAACAACGTTGTTGTCCAGCCGGCTCCGGAAGCTGGCGATATTCCGATGAGCCGCCTGCCGGAAAACTTCGTCCTTCGTGTATTCATAGCATAACCACAGCATGCCGGTCCAGAAGCCGTCCGTCCAATCGTTGTTCGGGTTCAAGTTGCCGGAATAACCGCCGCCGCCGATGCCGACATGCGGGAATTGGTCGCCGAACCGCTCGATATTGGCGCGAGTTTTGGCAACGGCGTCTTCAATGGCTTGTTTCCACATTGTTCATACGCTCCTTCAATCAATGAATGGTTGAAAATAGGGGATGAATGCAAAAGGATGCCGGATTGCGATCCGGAAAAAGCACGGTTTATCCGCGCGCTCCGCCGACTGCCGCACGGTATGCTTCCATATAAGCGGCCGCTTTTTTCGCGACAAGCGAATAATCCTTTGTCTTGACCGCTTCAGCCGTCAGGTCGGAGCCGATGCCAACCGCAACGGCGCCCGCCTGAATCCATTCGCCGAGATTCGAGAGCGATACGCCGCCGGTCGGCATGACGTTCGCCTGCGGCAGCGGTCCTTTGATCGCTTTGATCATCGCAGGGGAGAACAGGTTGCCGGGGAACAGCTTCACGATATCGACACCTAGCTCCAAAGCGGATTGGATCTCTTGAATCGTCATGACACCGGGCATAACCGGCACCCGATAGCGGTTGCACAGCGTTACGGTAGCCGGGTTGAACGAAGGGCCAACGACGAATTCGGCCCCGCTCAGGATGGCGGCACGCGCCGTTTCCGGGTCGAGCACCGTGCCGACGCCGATGACGGCAAAATTCGGCGCATCCGCCGGAGCGGTGCAGGAATATCGGGCCGCAAGCCGTTCGATGGCCTGCAGCGCGCGCGGGACGGTCATCGTCACCTCGATTGTTTTCAGGCCTCCGGCGATCGCTTGCTCGGCCATCTCCACGACTTCCTCCGGCGAATCTCCGCGCAATACGGCGACGACGCCTTCGCGTACGACCGTTTCGATCAATTTCAATTTTTTCATCGATGCTTACCTCGCCATCCATCCGCCGTCCACGCACATGACGTGGCCGTGCATATAATCAGAAGCTTGTGAAGCCAGAAACACGACGGGTCCTTGCAAATCCTCGATCGTTCCCCAACGGTTCGCGGGGATGCGCTCCAGAATTTGCCGGCTGCGGTCGCTATCCGAGCGCAGCGCGGCCGTATTGTCCGTAGCCATATAGCCCGGGGCGATTGCGTTGACGTTCACGCCTTTGCTCGCCCACTCGTTCGCGAGCGCTTTCGTAATGCCGGCGACGCCGTGCTTTGATGCCGTATATCCCGGTACGTTAATGCCGCCTTGGTAAGTAAGCATCGATGCGATGTTGATGATTTTGCCGTAGCCTTGCTTGATCATCTCCCGCCCCGCGAGCTGGCACAGGAAAAAAACGCTGTTCAGGTTAATATCGATTACGTCGTGCCAGTCTTGCGCTCCATGCTCTGCGGCGGGCGTCCGGCGGATGATGCCGGCATTGTTGACGAGAATGTCGACTTTGCCGAACGCTTCGAGCGTTTGTCCGATGACACCGGGCAATACGGACTCGTCGCTGAGATCGGCGACGATCGTATGCGCGCGGCGTCCCATCGCTTCAATCGCCTCTTGGACGTCCCGATTCGTGCTGCCGTTCGCGACGATGGCCACGTCGGCTCCCGCCTGGGCTAAACCAAGCGCGATGCCGGCGCCGAGTCCGCGGGCGCCTCCGGTTACGATTGCCGTCCGGCCGTGCAAGTCAAAGTTCATAGCTCCATCACTCCGTTTCCTTTTCAATCGGGACACCGCTCGCGGCGAACTTGGCGGCGATATCCCCGGGCAATCCGCGGTCGGTGACGATGCGCTCCAGCTCGGACAGCGTCGCGAACGTCATGAGCGCGTATTGATCGAACTTGGTATGATCGGCAACGCAAAATACTCGCTTCGCCGTTTCAATAATCGCCCGCTTCTGTTCATGCAGCTCGCTCGTATATATTGTCAGCCCGTATTCGGCATGAATGCCGCTTGCGGACAGAAATGCTTTGCCGATATTGAGCTTGCGGATGAACGAAGCCGTATCCGGTCCGACGAGCATGTTGCGCTGCCGGTACCCGCCCGGCACGACTAGCCGGATTTCGCTTTTGCGGGCCAGCTCGCTAATGATGAACAAGTCGTTCGTGATGACGGTTAACGGTACGTTGTCCAGCTGCTTGGCCATTTCCAGCGTCGTGCTGCCGGCATCCAGCGCAATGATGTCGTTCGGCTCGATATAACGTACCGCAAGGGCCGCCGCTTCCGCTTTGAGCGCCAGATTGGCCGTATTCGCCCTCTGCACGGGGAGCAGTCCTCGCTCTGCGTCATTGCGCACAACCGCACCGCCATGGACGCGGGTGAGCAGTCCTTGCTCCTCCAGCTTCTCCAGATCCTCGCGCACCGTCTTGCCGGTGACCTGCAGCAGCTCGCTCAGCTCGGCAACCTTCACTTCTCCGGCCTGGAGCAGGAGGGACATAATTTTTTCGTGTCGTTTCAGGCTCATTCGTTATTTCAGCTCTTTCATGGCAACGGCGTCCATATCGGCGAACTCCTGGTTTTCGCCGGCCATCGCCCAAATAAATGTATAGTTGCTTGTTCCGACGCCGCTGTGAATCGACCAGCTCGGCGAAATGACCGCCTGTTCGTTCCGGACGACAAGGTGTCTCGTTTCGGTCGGCTCGCCCATGAGATGGAATACGACGCCGTCTTCCGGCATGTCGAAGTAGAAGTACACCTCGGAACGGCGGTTGTGCGTATGGCAGGGCATCGTGTTCCACATGTTGCCGGGCTTCAGCAGCGTCATGCCCATGACGAGCTGGCAGCTCTGGATGCCTTGCGTATGAATGTATTTGTAAATCGTCCGCTCGTTGGAGTTCGTGATGCTGCCGAGATGGTTCGGCTCCGCTTCGCTGATCGCCGCTTTTGCGGTCGGGTAAGCGTGATGGGCCGGGGCGGAGTTCAGGTAAAAGCGCGCCGGATTGCCGCTGTCGTCGCTGGCGAACAGCACTTCTTTGTTGCTGAGGCCGACGTATAGGCAGTCTTTTGTTTCCATGACGTACGTCTCGCCGTCGACGGTAATGCTGCCGCGCGGCCCAACGTTAATGATGCCGATCTCGCGGCGTTCCAGGAAATAAGCCGCGCCCATTTCCTTCGGGTCGGCTTCCAGCTTGATCGGCTCCTCCGTCGGAATAACGCCGCCGGTAATCATCCGGTCGACGTGGCTATAAACGAGCTTTAGGGCTCCCGGCTGGAACAAGCCGTCGATCAAAAATTCATTGCGGAGCTGTTCGGTATCGTACGTTTTGGTTGCTGTCGGGTTTGTTGCGTATCGGATTTGCACGTGATGTCCTCCTTATTTGTTCGATATACGGTTTAATTATAATATAAAGGTTCGAAACTGTACATATAACCGAATTAAATGTTCATTTGTGTTCATATTGGTTCTTTTAAGGGATAAAAATACGCTGCAACAGTTGCAGCGCATGAATTCAACGGATCATCGTCTAGGTGATGCGATCCACTGGATGGGATTTTTTGACTTGATGTTTGGGAGGATGGGCGTTCATCGTATATTCCGCATCGTATTATTCTGCGTTGGCGTTATCTTCGTCCATTTCCATGGCAGCTTCAAAAACATTCGCTCTCGGCACTTGCGTCATATCTTCCTTCTGCCTCACCCAATAGCCGATGTTGCGGTACCAGTCCTCGAACGAAGCGTCCAATTGCAGCTCGCGGCCGGGATCGTCGTTGACGTCGGAATCTACCTCCATATGCTCGTCCGGTATTTCGTACAATTGTTCGCGATCATTGTGCCGGTTCGAATGCCGATCGTACTCATCGTATGTATCCACGTCGAATGCTCCTCGCTTACAGTCTGAATGATGGGTTTAAGGTTTCATTCATCCATTATGCCCCACCGGAGGTCTTATAACCCAAATACGCGAGTAATAAACCAGAAGCTGCCCGCAAGTCCGATCATCGCCGAGGCGGACAAGCGCAGCCGCCCGAACCAATGGCGTTTTTTGATGTACAGAAGCAACGGCAGCACGATGCAAACGACGGCAAGCTGGCCGATCTCGACGCCAAGATTAAACGTGAATAAAGCGTAGACTTCCTGCTGCTTCGGAAGGCCGATTTCCTGCAGCGCCCCGGCGAAGCCGAAGCCGTGGATCAAGCCGAAGCCGAAGGTGAGCAACCAGCGGTATTTGACATTTTGCGCCCGGTATACATTTTCATATACGACATAAACGATCGACAGCGCGATAACCGATTCCACCAGGCGCGACGGCAGGCTGACGACATCAAGCGCCGATAGGGCGAGCGTAATGCTATGCGCGATCGTAAATGAAGAAACGACGCCGAGCATCTGCTTGAAGCTCATGCCGACGATGAGAAGCGCGAGCAGGAACAACAAATGATCGTAGCCGGTCGATATATGCTCGACGCCGAGCATAACGAATTCGCGCATCGTCTCAAGCACCGAAGGGGCTTGTCCCCCATATTCACCGACCCAGTCTCTGTTTCCTGCGTCCAGGATATGCTTGAATGACGTATCGTCCGACTGATGGAACACGGCGATATTCTGGTGCCCGGGCGCTACCTCGAAGAAGCTGTCGTACCGGATGCCGATCGTCTGCAGCTGCCGTTCGGCGGGAAAAGTGAGCTCGATCCGAATGACGTTCGGGTTCGGGAGATCCTGCTTCACGGACACCATATCGAGCGCGGTACCGCCGTTTTTGACGGTTAACGTTTTGGCGAGATAAGGCTCAATAAAGGATGCATAGCCGGCTTCGAGCTCGGAAGCGTCGATGATTTTGTCCTGATTGAGATCCATCGCGCCGCCGATTTCCCAGATCGTCAGGTTATCGACGCGCATGATCATTTTGACGGATTGCCGTTCGATGTAAATGTCGGTGTACACGAAGGTGTTGCCATGGGCATCGGCCTTAGGCGGCGGGGCGGCAAGAGATGCGGCGAGTAGAAGCAGCATAAGGGAAATTACGGGAAGGACGCGAAGCAATAACCGTAAGGAAGCAGCAAATGAAACCTGACGCTTCAACACATCATCATCTCCTCGTATGCGGATTCATGAATTCGAACCCTCTATTTTCTAACATATAAAATCAAAGCCGATTTGTAAACGAAAAAATATTCCGACTATACAAAAAATTAAGAAAAATTATTCTTCTATTTCACTTGGCAGGATTGTATAATGTAGGCGAAAGGAGGGGGGATATGGATCAATACGGAAGCATCGCCTGATTCGCTTGTTGTCATTTCAGCACAAAGGAGTGAATGATTTGGTGAAAAAGGTACTTACTTCCCTTCTGGCGGCAAGTATCGGATTGTTCCCCCTGCTCTCGGGCGTTCAGCCGACTTATGCCGCAGAGAGGGAAGCGCAAGCCTCAGTGCTTTCGCAGGCCGGCGAGACGCCGCTGATCAGCTTTCCCGTGCTCAGCAACACGTTGCTCTTGAGCGATGTTGCCTCTAGCTCGGACAAGCTCGGTCAAGCCTTGGACGATCTCCATGCCGTCGACCCGGACGCCGACGCTCTCGTCATCGACGGAGACATCGTAGCCGGAGCAACGAAAGACGAGTATGACGTACTGAATCAAGTGCTTCAAAATCACCCCCATCCAGAGGCTTATACCACCATCGGCAATCATGAGTTTTATCATGCTTGGTACGACCAGAACGGCAATTGGAGCCCGGCAACGTTCCCGAACGGGGAAAGCGACCAGGATTCCATCAACCGTTATTTGGCGAAAACCGGAGCCGGCGGGCTTTATTACGATCAATGGATCGGCGGCTACCATTTTGTATTTCTCGGCTCGGAGAAGTATAGGCAGTCCGACCCGTCGGTCGCGGACAACGCTTACCTTTCCCAAGAGCAATTGGATTGGCTGAGCTCGAAGCTGGCGGAAAATGCCGGCCTGGACAAGCCGATCTTCCTGTTCCTGCACCAATCGATGACTTCGGTCGTCCAGCGTGAGCAGCTGCAGGAAATATTGAACCGTTATCCTCAAGTCATCTGGTTCCACGGCGATTCGCAGATGGGCTTCAACTACACGCCGACCATGGTGAAGAACAAATACACCGTATTCAACACGTCTTCCGTATTCAGGCCGCTTAACGCATCCGGACAGGAAATCGGCCCGAACGCAAGCGAAGGGCTGTACGTTCAGGTTTTCCAGGACCGGGTTGTCGTCAAGGCGCGGGATTTTGCCGCCGGGCAGTGGATGGAAGGCCATGAGTACACGGTTGATTACCCGGTGCCGTCAACGGAAGATCCGGAAGCGCCGACTTGGCCGCAGGGCAGCGTCATCTCGCTGTTCAACCTGCGCGATACGAGCGTGCACCTGTCATGGAACCGCGCACAGGACAACGTCGGCGTTACGAAATACCGCGTATTCCGGGACGGAACGGCTATCGCGACGATCGGCGCGTCGGAACCGTCCTATGTCGCTTCCGGCTTGACCCCGGAAACCTCCTATACGTTCAAGGTCGAGGCTGTGGACGAATGGGGCAATTGGAGCACGACCGGTCCTTCGGTTACGGTTACGACCGCGAAAACGGATGCGCCGGACGGGGAGCCGCTGCTTGAATTCCCTGTATTGAGCGATATTCATGTAAACGCATACAATCCGGCGTCCTACAACAAGTTCAAAAACGCCCTCACCGACTTGCACGAATCCGCTCCAAATGCCGATACGCTTGTCGTGAACGGCGATTTGACGGTCAGCGGCTGGGAAGCGGACTATGACAAGATGAACGAAATATTGGGTCAGGTTCCGCATGCGTCGGTACAATTTTCGATCGGCAACCACGAGTTTTACAAAGCATGGTACAATGCGGGCGGCGAATGGGACATGGACAATTTCCCGAACGGCGAAACGGAGCAGATGTCCATTAACCGGTTCCTGCAAAAAACAGGCTCCGAAAGCTTGTACCGCGACAAGTGGATTAACGATTACCACTTTATTTTCCTAGGCTCCGAGCAATATCGCCAGTCGAGCCCTTCCAACGGGGAGGACGCGTTTCTTTCCGATACGCAGCTGAACTGGCTGGAGGAGAAGATGGCGGAGGGCGCAAGCAAGGACAAGCCGATATTCGTGTTCCTGCACCAGCCGTTGCCGAATACCGTTTCGGGCAGCGATATAATCGGCAACAACCGGGCCGTTATTCAGCATGAGCGGCTCACGGAAATTTTGGCGAAATATCCGCAGACGATTTATTTTTCCGGCCATACGCATTGGACGCTCAACATGCCGACGACGATCGCCAAAAACCAATTTACGATGTTCAATTCCTCCACGACGTGGGACCCGCTGAATTCGAACGATCAGTCGATCGGTCCGAACGAAAGCGAAGGACTGTACGTCAAAGTTTATCCTTACAAGGTTGTTGTCGCGGGACGCGATTTTTACCGCAAAGCGTGGATTCCGGGTCAGGAATACTCGGTAAATTATACGCCCGAGCCGGATCTCGTCGATTACGATTTCGCCGTATCGGCGACCCATGACAATTCCCCGGCAGGCAATAACGGCATTGAAGTCGGACAACCTGTCGTCCAGTACGACAATGTGTTCGAAAAAAACGTGCTCGTGCTGGACGGGCAGTCGTACGTGCGCATTCCGGACAATGCGGGCTTGCGCCCGAAAACGGTGACGATGGCGGTTTCCTTCTCGCTGGACTCGCTGGACGGCTACCAGGATATCGTGGCGAAAAACCAAAGCTCGGATTACGGTCTGGAGTTCAACCCCGATACGCAGCGACTCGAAGCTTGGATTTATGTGAAAGATGCTGGCGGGGGAGGTAGCTACGTTGTGACGCAAAGCCCTGTACTGCAGGCGCAGACCAAATACAACGTGGCCGTCACGTATAACGGTGCGGAGTCCGTCTTTTATTTGAACGGCGAGAAAGTGGATTCCAAGCAGGCAGCCGGCGAAATCGGCCAAGCGGGCGATCCGGTCGATCTGGCGATCGGCGTCGATCCCGAGCCTGATGGCGGGGCGCGCAGTTATTTTGCCGGCAAAATCGGTTATGTCAAAATCTATTCGCGCGCATTGACGCATGCCCAAATTACCGGCGTCGAGCAATCGGTCGATACGAATAAACCGGTTTGGCCTGACGGCAGCAGCTTAACCGCGGCGAATGCAACCACAACGAGCGTAGACCTGTCGTGGACGGCGGCGACCGACAATATCGGCGTCAAGTCGTACAAGGTGTTCAGGGACGGTGTCTTGGCGGCGACTGTCGAAGCGGGGACGCCGGCGTATACAATAACAGGCCTGAAGCCCGAAACAATGTTTACGTTCAAAGTGGAAGCGGGAGACGAAGCGGGCAATTGGACCGATAACGGTCCGTCGGTGACGGCGACGACCGCGCCGCTCGTCTATGAGGATGTCGGAGCGCCGGACTTGCTCGATTATACGTTCGCGGAATCGGCTGTGAAAGACTCGTCTCCAGCGCATAATGACGGCGTTATTGTGGGGTCGGCAACGGTTGCGTACGACGAAGCGTTCGGCAAAAACGCGCTAGCCTTGGACGGCAGCTCGTATATCCGCATCGCGGACAATGCAGGCCTGCGCCCGCAGCATATTACGCTCGCCGCGGCCTTCTCGCTCGATACGCTGGAAGGCACCCAGGACATCATCGCCAAAAACCAAAGCTCCGATTACGGCTTCGAATACAATCCGGGTACGAAACGGTTGGAATCGTGGACGTATATTCAAGGGAATGACGGTTCGGCAGGATATGTCGTGCTGAAAACGGAAGCGCTGCAAGCGAATACCGTATACCATGCGGTGACAACGTACGATGGCAATGAAAACGCGCTATACTTAAACGGAGTGAAGGTCGATTCGGCGACGAAACCCGGCGCGATCGGCCAAGCGGCGATCGTGGACTTGACGATCGGAGCCGATCCGGAACTGGTCGGGGCGCGCAGCTTCATGAAGGGCAAGGTCGGCCTTGCGCAAATTTATAGCCAAGGGCTGTCCGCCGGACAAGTGGCGACGCTGTACAAACAGTTCGTCAATCCGCTGCAATCGTTGTCGATTGAGCTGCCTTCCAAGCTGAACGTTGGAGAGAGCGCCCAAGCGACGGTCAAGGCGGCCTATCGCGACGGGACAACGCAAATGATCGCTTCCGGTGTCCGGTTCGCCAGCTCGAATTCGCTGGCTGCAAGCGTAGATCCGGCAACGGGGCTCGTTGAAGGGCTGAGCGGAGGCGAAACGGTCATCAGCGCCGAATATGGCGGCAAGTCGGCGGAAGCGCATGTGACAGTGCTCGAGCCGAACGCGGCGCCGACCGTAACGATGCTGAACCCGGGCAGCGGCGCAACGTTCACATCGCCGGCTTCCATTGAGCTGAAGGCGGAAGCCACGGATAGCGACGGCCAAGTGGCGAAAGTTGAATTTTATAACGGTGGCGTCAAGCTGGGTAACGGACAATTGTCGGGTGGCATCTATCGCTTCGAGTGGACGAAGGTAGCGGCGGGCGAGTACAGCATCACGGCCATTGCAACCGATAACGGAGGAGCGACGACCGCATCGGCGGCTGTTGCCGTCACGGTGAAACCGCCGCTTCCGGTGAAGCTGAAGCTGAGTAAGACTACGCTTTGGCCTGCGAACCATAAGCTGGTTCCGATTCAAGCGGAGGTCCTATATGAGGGCAGGAAGCAGGATATCGCTTCGGTCGAATTGGTTTCGATCACGAGCAGCGAACCGGCTGAAGGAAACATCCAAGATGCCGTATTCGGCACGGCGGACATGCTCTTTCAGCTGCGTGCGGTAAGGTTGCCGCAGGGCAAAGGCCGAGTATACACGATAACGTACAAAGTAACCTTTACGTCGGGAGATACGGCCGTTGCCGTCGGTACGGTAACCGTGCCGCACGATGCTTCGGGCAAGGACAAATAAGGTAAGTGCTAAGGCGCGGAGCTGTTGCTCCGCGCCTTTTCTTTGGAAGTTGCATTCGTGATCGTGGTGCATTTTATCAATCATTACTTTCGAGTACAACCGCAGCCGCTCATGATAGCGTCGAAACTCTCGCCTCGACGACAGCCACGTTCTCGGCAAGCGCTGCCTCGCCTTGTGGCGTCAGCCGATAAATGCCCCGCTCGACGCGCTCGAACCAGCCGTAGTAATTGTTCTGCAGCAGCTCCGACATCTTCGCATTGCCGGTCAGCTCGCGCAGCTTGCGCGGGCTGAGCGGGCCATGCTCCGACAGCATCGCGGCGCAGTGCAGCGCCTTCTCCCGGTAGGCCGTCATCAGCTTGCGCTTCGTACTGCCGCCGACGTTGTAGTCGCCGCTCCGCTCGCGAAACTCGTTCAGCAGCTTGGCGGAGCGCCCTTTGGACAGTCTCGGCGTATACGGTGCCGGCTCGCATAGAACTTCGACGAGCGCCGGCTTCGTCTTGTACATCGTCACGGTCATGACGCCGAGTCCGAGCATCCGGCATAACCTCTCGATATCTCCCCACCGTTGGTTTTGGGCACCGCTTTTTTTGCGGTTCCGCTCCACGGCCAAATAAACTCTGTCGGACAGCTTCAGCCGTTCGATGCCCTGAAACAACAAAGCAAGGTTAAACGTCCGCTTGAGCTCTACGATGACCGGCGTTTCTTCGCCATCCCGCAAAGCTACGATGTCGCAGCTGTTTACCTCGCTTTTCACTTCAAAGCCTAACGTTTCCAAATATCGCTTTACCGGCAAATACAGCTCGGTTTCGCTTTGCACCGCCATGCATCGACAACCGCCTTTCACCTTTTCTCCATTCCGCTGTCATAACTTCTATTATAACATGAGTTATCCGCGGCTTAGAAGAACATGGCGATTGCTTTTACGATCACTTTGATGCTTTGTTTGACGGCTTGCGTTTGCTGTTCTACGTATTGGTTCCATTTCCAGTGTTCACGCGCTCTTGACTCGATCGCTTGGTTTCGGTACTCGCAAATTTTTTCTGCACAATAATGGTTTAACATGTTTTCCTCACTCCTTATTTCCATCTTTACTCTATACCCTAAGTATACGCTGGGAAAAGGGGATAAAAAGGGTATAATTGAATTACACCATTTCACCTTTTAGGAGGAACTGCCGATGCAACCGGTACTGCAATACTTTCACTTGCGCAATCATTTCGGAAATATCGGCGAGAAAGAACCGTTTCCTGTCACCATTGACGAGCTGGCTGGCGTATTATGCTGTACGCCGCGCAACGTCAAGTTCGTCATCCGCAAGCTGGAGGCGCTGGAGTGGATCAGGTGGCAGCCCGGCCTCGGCCGCGGAAACGCTTCATCGATCGCATTTATCGAGCCGAAGGAACCGCTGCTGCTGGAAGAAGCGAAATCGTTCGCCGTCAAAGGCGATATGAAAACAGCGCTTGAATATATTCATGAATACGGGGAAGGGACGTCCGTCAAGGAACGGTTTATGGAGTGGCTGAACAGCTACTTTGGTTATGTCACGGAAACGTTCGACGAACAGGAGGTGGAGACGCTCCGTTTTCCCGTTTTTCGGACGGTCGGGACGATGGATCCGGCGCGCGTATTTTATGCGTTCGATTTCCACCTGGTCGGCCAATTGTTCGATGGTCTTGTCCGTTACGACCATGACGCGAAGGCGATCGTGCCGAATATTGCGCATCACTGGGAATCGAATGAGGATGCGACGGAATGGACGTTTTATTTGCGCAAAGGCGTACGGTTCCATCACGGAAGGGAGCTTGAAGCGGACGACGTCGTATTTACGCTGCAAAGGCTGGGCGACGCCTGTCAGAGCATTCAAGTTTGGGTTATTCCGCATATCGGCCATGCGGAGGCGATCAACCGGCGGACGGTGCGGGTGAAGCTGAATTCGCCGAACCATCTGTTCCTTCGGTATTTGTGTACGACCGCTTGCGCGATCGTGCCGAAGGATATCGCTTTGCAGCGGGGCGACACGTTCGATCACGAGCCTGTCGGAGCGGGCCCGTTCCGCATGGCGAAGAAGACGGACACCCTGATCGTGCTTGAGGCGTTCCCGCAATATTTCAAGGAACGGGCCCATCTCGACCGGGTGGAAATCATTATCGTTCCGGAGAAGGAAGCGGACATCCTGCAGCTGCCTACGCTCGAGCATCTGCTTTGCTCGCACGGCGATGCCGGGGAGCCGGCGCTGGAAGGATGGGAGCAGGACGATTGGCTCGTGCCCGGGTGCAGCCTGCTGACGTTTAATATGACGAAGCCCGGCCCGCATCGGCATTTGAAATTCCGGGAAGCGCTGCATCGGCTCGTCGACCGCAAAGGAATGATTCGCGAAATCGGCGACAATCGGGTTTACCCGGCGCATAGCTTCATGCCGTCCGCCCGAATCCATGCGCTTGAGCCTACGGACGACTACGATCCGCAAACCGCTCGACGGCTGCTTGCCGAGATGGGCTATGACGGACAGCCGATTCGGCTGTTCACGAGCCATCGGCACGCCAAGGATGCGTATTGGATCCAGGATCAGTGCAAGGCGAACGGAATCGCATGCGAGATATACATTGCACCGAAGGAGGAAGTCCAGCGTCAAAGCTTCATTGATAATTCGGACTGCATTCTATACGAGGCGGTATTAAACGATGACGAGGTCGATCGGATCGGCATGTTCCAGCAGGCCGGCGATTTTATTTATTCCCATATGGGCGACGAATTGGCCGGAATACGCGACCGGCTTGTCGCGGATGTCGTAGCCGAACCGAATCCGGAGGAGCGCGCGCGCAAGCTGGCGGAGATGGAAGGATTGCTCCGCGAGCATCGTTACATTTTATTTTTGCTGCACAAAAAAACGAATATCAAATACCATCCCTCGGTTCGCGGCATCCGCTTCAATCAGCTGGGATGGGTTGATTTCAAGCCGATTTGGTTCGTTCCCCAAGGATAAAATTTCGGGCAACTAATCCTGTCTTCCCGCATAGGATTGTAATACACTTCGTTATACCGAAATGTAACGGGTAGTCTATTGCGACGACAAAGCACGGAAGCCAACAGCTGCTGCCGGGGGAACAAAACTTTAAGGGGCATGGGAGGAGGTTACACCTATGGATATTTTCAAGCGAATATCCGAGCATCGTGCAGAGAGCGAACGACTAGCTTGGTCCGGAACGTTTGCGGAATACATCGATTTGATTCGAGCGAATCCTGCGCCGGCGATGACCGCGCATTCCCGAGTTTACGAAATGATTCATTCGTATGGCGTTGTCGAAGAAAATGGGCACCGCAAATATAAATTTTTCGAACAGGAAATATTCGGTTTGGATCGCGCTTTGGAGAAGCTGGTCGAGGAATATTTTCATTCCGCGGCGCGGCGGCTTGACGTCCGTAAACGGATCTTGCTGCTCATGGGTCCGGTGAGCGGAGGGAAATCGACCCTCGTTACGCTGCTGAAACGCGGGCTGGAACGGTTCGCCCGAACGGATCGCGGCGCCGTATATGCGATCAAGGGCTGTCCGATGCATGAGGAACCGCTGCACTTGATACCGAATGAGCTGCGGCCCGATGTCGAGAAGGAGCTGGGTGTCAAAATCGAAGGAAGCTTGTGCCCATCCTGCCAGATGCGACTGAAAACCGAATACGGCGGCGATATCGAACATGTTCTCGTCGAGCGGGTTCTTGTTTCCGAGGAAAACCGGATCGGCATCGGCACATTCAGCCCGTCCGACCCTAAGTCGCAAGACATTGCGGACCTGACCGGCAGCATCGACTTTTCGACGATTACGGAATTCGGCTCGGAGTCCGACCCCCGTGCATACCGTTTTGACGGCGAGCTGAACAAGGCGAACCGCGGCATTATGGAATTCCAGGAAATGCTGAAGTGCGACGAGAAATTTCTGTGGAACCTGCTGTCGCTGACGCAGGAAGGCAACTTCAAGGCCGGGCGGTTCGCGTTGATTTCGGCGGATGAGCTTATCGTTGCCCATACGAACGAATCGGAATACAAGGCGTTTATTGGCAATAAGAAAAACGAAGCGCTCCAATCCCGGATGATTGTGATGCATATTCCGTACAATCTGAAGGTGACCGAGGAGGAGAAAATATACAGCAAGCTGATCCGGCAAAGCGACATGAACCATATTCATATTGCGCCTCATGCGCTGCGGTCGGCCGCCATCTTCTCGATTTTGACCAGGCTGAAGGAAACGAAGAAGCAGGGCATGGACCTCGTCAAAAAAATGCGCATGTATGACGGCGAAGAGGTCGAAGGCTTCAAGGAAGCCGACCTGAAGGAGATGCAGAACGAATACGTGGAAGAAGGAATGTCGGGCGTCGATCCCAGGTACGTCATCAACCGGATCTCCAGCGCGCTCATCAAGCAAGACATGCAGTGCATCAACGCCCTTGACGTGCTTCGCGCTTTGAAGGACGGCCTTGACCAGCATCCGTCGATTTCGAAGGAGGAGCGGGAGAGGTACTTGAATTTCATCTCGGTTGCCCGCAAGGAATTCGATAATTTGGCCAAAAAGGAAATCCAGAAAGCGTTCGTTTACTCTTTCGAGGAATCGGCACGGACGTTGTTCGAGAATTATCTCGACAATATCGAAGCCTTCTGCAATGCGCACAAAATCAAAGATCCATTAACCGGCGAGGAGATGGACCCGGACGAGAGGCTCATGCGCTCCATTGAGGAGCAAATCGGCATTTCGGAAAACGCGAAAAAAGCGTTCCGCGAGGAAATTTTGATTCGGATCTCGTCCTATTCGCGCAAAGGCAAGAAGTTCGAATACAACAGCCACGAGCGGCTGCGCGAAGCGATCGAGAAGAAGCTGTTCGTCGATTTGAAAGATATTGTGAAAATTACGACATCCACCAAAACGCCGGATGAAAAACAGCTGAAACGGATCAATGAGGTCACCAAACGGCTGATCGACGAACATGGATATTGCCCGGTTTGCGCGAACGAGCTGCTGCGGTATGTCGGCAGCTTGCTGAACCGCTAGAACACGGTCAAGGCATTCATTTTCCCTCATCCACCCAATCTTAATCCGGAACGACCTCCCTAAGCGAGGTTGTCCGGATTTTTGTTTTGGGTTGCCCGTATCCGCCTATTTAATTGTACCCGGGTGGTGTATAATCGAATTTAGTTTTATACCAAATACGGCAAGGGAGCGGTTTATTCAGATGAGCAAAATCCGAATTGGCATCATTGGCGGCGGAGGCATCGCTCAATATGCGCACATCGCCAACTATAAGAAGCATAGCGACAAAATCGAGCTCGTTGCAATCGCCGACGTAAACGAAAGCATCGTCAACAAAAATATCGAAGATCATGGATTCCAGCATGGCTTCACCGATTACGAAAAAATGCTGTCCAGCGTTGAACTGGACGCGATCAGCGTCTGTACGCCGAACAAATTCCATGCTCCGGCGGCGATTGCCGCTTTGCAAGCCGGCTGCAACGTATTGTGCGAGAAACCGCCGGCCATGACGAGCGCGGAAGCCAAGGCGATGGAGGACGCGGCGAACAAATCGGGCAAGCTGCTGACTTACGGCTTCAATCATCGCTATACGAGCCAGGCGCAAATCCTGAAGCGTTTCGTGGATGCCGGAGAGCTCGGCAACATCTATGCAGGCCGCGTCACGGCGATCCGTCGCAGCGGTATTCCGGGCTGGGGCGTCTTCACGAACAAGGAGCTGCAAGGCGGCGGACCGCTGATCGACATCGGCGTCCATATGCTTGATCTTGCCCTGTACCTGATGGGGTATCCGCGCGCGACGCAAGTCATGGGGGCAACCTACCGCGAGCTGGGAACGCGTCCGCTCACTTCCGCATGGGGCGGATCTTGGGATTACAAAAACTACTCCGTCGAGGATATGGCGATGGCGATGATCCGTTTCGAGAACGGCGCGACGCTGCATCTGGACACGAGCTTTATCTTACATACGAAGGAAGACTCCGTAAACGTGCGCCTGCACGGGACCGAAGGCGGTTGCGACTATTCGCCGATTGCGATTTTCCAGGATAAACACGGTTCGCTCGTGGACATTACGCCGACCTCCGTGCCGAACGTGGACAGCCATACGGCGGAAATCGAAGCTTTCGTGAAGACGCTTGCCGGCGAAGGCAAAGTGCTGTCGACAGCCGAGGAAGGCACGAAGCTGCAGCAAATTATCGAAGCGATTTATATTTCCGCGGAAACGGGAGAAACGGTTAAAATCTAATGGCTGACCGGCATCATTTCGAATAAAACAAGCCCTGCGGCTGGAGAAGAGCTCCGAGCTGCAGGGCTTATTATTGCGTCCATGATTTCTTTGCGTTGCTTGTGGCGGATTAGAACGAAGCGGCTGCTTTGACCGCTTTTTCGATCCCTTCGCGCACGATCGCTTCGCTGCGGTCCGGGAATTGATTGTGGCCTTCGACGATGATCGAAGTTACATCGTTCACGCCGAACAGCGACAGGTTGTAGTTTACGAAGTTGACGGCCATTTCCGTCGCGGCGCGCGGGCCTTCCGAATAAACGCCGCCGCGTGCGTTCAGCAGCGCGACTTTTTTGTCGCCTGCAAGTCCGACAGGACCTTCGGCCGTATAACGGAACGTTTTGCCCGGTTGGTTCAAGTAGTCGATGTACGTATGAAGGACGGCCGGAACCGTCATATTCCACAGCGGGAATGCAATGACGACTTTATCCGCGTCCAGAAATTGATTCAGGTAGGCGAGCACTTTTTCCGCGCCGGCTTTTTCCTCCGCTGTCGCCTCGTAGCCGTTCGCCAATTTGTACATGCCCGTCATGATCGTGTTGTCGTAATAGGGAAGCTGCTCCGCGAAAAGATCCAGTTCCACGATTTCGTCTTGCGGGTGGGTTTCTTTATAAGTCTGCAGGAAAGCTTCGTACAGCTTGACGCTGACGGCTTGCTCGGCAGGACGGTTGTTCGCTTTAATAAACAGTACTTTACTCATCCTCATTTATCTCCCTTTTGTCGTCCGAACCGGACGATGATATGTTGTTTCGTGATTCCATCATATCACCGGACCGTTCCGTGCGCTTCGGCAGGTCGGCTGAGGCTTGACTACGAAAAAAGTCCAACGTCGGTTGGACCTTATCTCAGACTTTCGATGTAGTTTTTACTCCGCTTCGGCGAGTCCGTGCTTGATTGCATAAATCGCCGCTTGCGTGCGGGCGTGCAATCCGAGCTTCGCCAGCAAATTGCTGACGTGCGTTTTGACCGTTTTCTCCGTAATATGAACCTCTGCGGCGATTTCTTTGTTGCTCTTGCCGAGCGCGATCAGCCGGAGCACTTCCAGCTCGCGGGGCGTAAGCGACTCGATCTGGTCGTCCTCCGCCGGATCGGCCCCATTGTCGGCAAGATGGGTCATCAGCTGCTCCGTGACTCGCGGATGAAGCTGCGCTTTGCCATGATAGACGCCGCGGATCGCCTCAACGAGTTCGTCCGGCTGAACGTCCTTGAGCAAATAACCGTTCGCGCCGGCTTTGATCGCGGGCAGAACCTGATCCTGCTCGGAGAAAGAGGTCAGCATAATGACCTTCGTTTCCGGATAATCTTGCCTTATGAGCTTAGTCGCTTCGATTCCGTTCATCTCCGGCATGAGCAAGTCCATCAACACGACATCAGGCTTCAGCTCCGGCATCATTCGGAGCGCGTCTTTCCCGTTGACGGCTTCGCCGACCACCTCGATATCCGATTGCAAGCGCAAAAAAAATTGCAGTCCTTTTACGACGACCGCATGATCGTCAACAAGAAGCACTCTAATTTTCATTGTAATCCCCTTTACGACCTTTACGAGCTTACCGGTATCGATACTTGAATCGTCGTTCCTTTGCCGCTGTCGCTGTGCATAGCGAAAGTGCCTCCCAGCGATTCGGCACGTTCCCGCATGGATTTTAAACCGAGGCTTTCGAGCTTCTTGTGGGAATGTTTCGAGAAGCCCCGGCCGTGATCGGCAATGCACATCGTCACCCTTCCCGCTTCCCGTTGCAATGTGATTTGCACCCCTAAGGTGCGGGCGTGCTTGCGGACGTTGTTCAGCGCCTCTTGGCCAATCCGGTACAACACTTCCTCCACGCTCTGCGAAAGCTCGCTAATCCCGTCCGAATGGGTCAGGACGGTGAGACCCAATCTTTTGCCGTAGCGGTAAAGTCCGGTAAGCAGTCCTTCCTCCAGCTCGGCCGGCCGCAGCTGGCATATGAGCGCACGCATTTCCTTCTGCGCGTTTTGCGTCAGCTGCTGGATGTCGCGAAGGGCGTTTTTGAGCGTCGCCGACTCTTCGTCGACCAGGCTATCCATGCCGCGTGCCGTAAATTGCAGCGAAAACAGCATCTGCGATACGGAATCGTGCAGGTCGCGGGCCAGCCGGTTCCGCTCGTCCCATCGCTGCATATCCATTTGCATCTGATAGATTTTGGCGTTTTCGTAGGCAAGTGAAATATGATCGGCCAAAGACTCCAGCACTTCGACGTCCGTGTTGTCGAAATGATTGATTTGCGGGCTGCAAGCATAAATTACGCCGATCGGTTTCTCGCGCAGCAGAACCGGTACCGCAACAGACGACAGAGCTCCCGGCTTGAACGGGGGAGCATTTACGCTATCATCGGAGCTAGAGCGATTCAAGCGCATCGTTTTGCCGTCGCGGAAAGCCATATCGACCGATCCGAGCGCGCTCCAATCGGGGGATTTGCGGCCAACGATCGTCGTTCCGTCCCGGAACAAAGCCATTTGAACCAACTCGCTTCCGTCCTCCATGAACAGATATGCTTCCGGACAGTTTAGGCTGCGGGCGACCCATTCGGAGACGATAGCCGGAATTTGTTCCGTTTCCGACAGCTTGCCGAGCTCCCGCGTCGCTTCCCCGAGCCGGTAGAACAAATCGGCTCTCTTCTGCTGCGCCTGGTAAAGCAGCGTCCGTTCTACGGCCGTCCCGATCTGGTAGGCGACGGATTGCATCATCGAGAGTTCTTCCTCCGTAAAATGCGTTTTTTCCGCGGCGGCCAAATTCATCAAACCGAACATTTTGCTGCCGGCCGTCAGCGGAATGGTGGCATGGTGCGTGATGCCGTTCGTGCAGCCTAAACCATGCTTGACGGCATCGTCCAAACGTTTGCAAATGATCGTATTTTCCGCGGTTTGCAGTATTCCTGCCTTATATCGGTCGAGACACCAGCAGGAACCGTCCAGCATGGCGCGCTTGTCATTCGCATCCAGTGCCGGCGGCAGCCCGTACGAAGCGGCCAAGCTGAAATGCGGCGGGTCGTCGTTCACGAGATAAATCCAGCCGGATTCCAGGCCGGAAAGCCCAACGACTCTTTCCAATACTTCATGCAATACGCAGTTCAAATCGGTTGATTTATTGATCGTTTCCGCAATTTTATGAAACGTCGCAAGCTCCTGCAAACTGAAATCTTTATGCATCGGTTTCCCCGTTCCTGTTCCTGATCTAATGAAAGGTTTGAGCCTAGTGTATCACCCGTGGTTTACGTTAAGCAAGGCAACTTGGCCTGCGTCGATTCCGGGACGAAGGAGGACGGCAGCCGTATTTTATTCATCGGTCTTTTCGCGGTATAATGAGAAAGGAATGAGAACGGCATAGGGATAGGAGAGAACGGAATGAACGTATTGGATGCGATCCGCACGCGCAGAAGTATCGGAAAAGTAACGCAGGAGCCGGTCGACCGGGCTTCCGTCGAAATGATTTTGGAAGCGGCGACTTGGGCGCCGAGCCACGGCCGTACGGAGCCGTGGAAGTTTTTTGTTATGCAGGGAGACGGGAGAAAACGGCTTGGCGCTGTACTCGCAGACATCGCCAAAGAAAACATGACCGAGCCTTTGACCGAAGCGAATGAAGAGACGCTGGGCAAAGAAAGGGCGAAGGCGCTTCGCTCGCCGGTCATAATCGCGGTCACTTGCGAACCGGCGAATGACTCCGCCGTTACGGTGATCGAGGATAAAGCGGCGGTTGCCGCCGCGGTTCAGAACATGCTGCTTGCCGCACATAGTCTCGGCCTTGGCGCAGTATGGCGTACCGGCCCGCAGGCGTATCATCCGAAGATGAACGAGCTGTTCGAGGTTGCCCCAAGCGGCATCGTCGTTGGTTTTGTCTACCTGGGCCATCCGGAAATGGGACCGCCCGAAGCGAAGAGGAAGCCGGCGGCCGATCGAACGGTATGGATCGATTCCGATATGAGCAAATAGATCGACGATAAACGATGGCCGTTACGCGCATACGCGCTTGACTGCCGTCGTTTGTTTTGTGCGCTCGAATCATTATAGGTACAAACTATAGAGTGAATAAGTTTTATATATTGGAATAATGAACGCAGGAGGTGTATAACGTAATAAAGACATTTTCAGGGAGACGTGATTGACGATGACGGATCATTCGAAACAAGCATGGAACGGCGAGCAATACGACGACAAGATGAGCTTTGTGTCCAAATTCGGACAAAGCGTGATTGAGCTGCTTGCTCCGGCTCAGGGGGAGCGCATATTGGATTTGGGCTGCGGCACGGGCGATTTGTCGCATCGGATCGCCCAGTCCGGCGCCGAGCCGACCGGGCTCGATATGTCCGGGCCGATGATCGCGGAAGCCCGCCGCAAATATCCGCACATCCCTTTTGTAGTCGGAGACGGCGAGTCGTTCCGCGTCGAAGAGCCGTTCGACGCCGTGTTTAGCAACGCGGCGCTGCACTGGATGAAGCAAGCGGATCGAGTTGCCGAATCGGTTGCGTTAGCCCTTCGTCCCGGCGGCCGATTCGTCGCCGAGTTCGGCGGCCACGGCAACGTCTCCGCGATCGCGGAAGCAGTTCGCGCGGCGCTTGCGGCATGCGGGATCGACGCCGGGCCGCGTGATCCGTGGTATTTCCCAAGCGTCGGCGAATACGCTAGCTTGCTCGAGCGGCATGGCTTCCGCGTCGAATTCGCCGCCTTGTTCGACCGCCCTACCCCGCTTGCCGACGGAGAAGCGGGATTTGCGACGTGGCTCGATACGTTCGGGCAGCTTTATTTTGCCGGCATGTCACCGGAGGAAAAAGCTCGTGCTTACGCCCTTGCGGAAGAGCGGGCACGTCCGGTATTGTTCCAGGGCGGCATCTGGGTTGCCGATTATGTACGGATTCGGATTAAGGCAACGCTTCGTTGATTGGATGGATCCTTACGATTGGATTGGTCCTTACGCAGCGTCGTCCCCGTGTCGCACTTTACGCTGGAAGTAAATAAATATCGGCAGCGGGATGATGACCCAAGCCAAGCTCTTGATCAAACTATTGACCGCCCGCTGCCTGCCGGCGGTTTTTTCCTGCTCGACCATGCTGTCGTATTGCGCGCGCAGCTGCTGCTCGGTCTCCGTTTGAACCGGCGTGCCCGTACCGCCTCCCGGTTCGGCCGGTTTCGTTTGCTTCATTTCCTTGAATTGCTCATAGGTCATGTAATAGGGAGTTGGGCTTGCTATGTCGGCGAGCGCCATCACGACGGCGACGCTGCCGCCGATCGTCATCATTAATGTCGCGAACATGATCAAATAAACGTATATTTTTTTGATCAGCATACGAATCACTTCCTTCTTCTGTTCATTCACTAAGGGTTCGTAGGCCAGGCTGTCTCATTACGAACGTTCGGCAAAATATTGCTCCAGCGTCATCCCGGTGTCGCGCAGCTCGCGTGCGATTTCCCGGCCGACGTAACGCACGTGCCACGGCTCATATGCGTACCCCGTTACCGATTCTTTCCCTTTCGGATACCGGATAATAAATCCGTAATCGGCGGCATTCGCCGCAAGCCATTTGCCCTCTTTCGTTTCTCCGAACGATTCGTCCAGATCGTAATTGAGACTGGCGCAGGAAATGTCCATGGCGAGCCCGGTCTGATGCTCGCTCTGGCCCGGATGGGCACTCGTTCGGTTGGCGGCGGTTTCGCCTAGTTGCTTCTTATAATATTGGAATAGCTTCATCTGCGACGAGTAGGAACGGTACCCTGAAACGGCGGCCAGCCTATAGCCGGCCCTTCCAGCACCGATGAACATCCGCTCAAGCGCGGTCGCCGCCTCTTGGCGCATCAGCATCTTCGGATGTTTGCCGGCAAAAGAGAACCGGACGTTCGGAGCTACGAGACGCTGCGGTTTATAGTCGGGAGGCAGGTTCCGCTGCTTGTTTACGACAACGGTCACGGCATCGGGGTTGGTGACGACCGGCAGATGGTCCTCCCCGAGCATAACGGTCTCCGCGAGCGTAGCCCGGCCCCGGTGCATCGGTTTGCTGACGGAATCCGCGACGTTCAGGCGATTCTCCTTCCGTGAAGGCGCGATATCCGCTTGCTTCCGGTCATTCCGGCTTATGCCGCTATCGTAAGGATTCCAGCAGCCGGAAAGCGCTGCGGCGGAGATTCCGATTGCTAGACATATCATTTTTGTTCGTATTATTGTACGTTGGCTCATCGTACTTCATGCTCCTGACGTCGTTCATGGCTTCTTATTTCTATCGTGGATCATTCGGAGCATTAATATACGGTAGTATGGCCAAGCTAACGCAATTTTGTTCAATTATGAACAAACATTCGTTGACATTTATTCAGAGGATGGTACAGAATAGATAGACGCAACTTTAGCGACTATAAAATGGAAAAACGAGGCATCTTCTTATGTTTAAAAACTGGAAACATATTCTTCTCCTCGCCCTTCCTTCCGTATTGTCGTTTGCGACATCCACGTTGACCGGCACGGTCAATTTGATCATGGTCGGCCATTTGGGCGCTTTGATCATCGCGATCGTAGGCGTGACCAATATTATCATGTACAATGCGTTTGCAATTTTTTCCGGCATCGGGCATACGGTCAACTACTTGGTTGCGCAAAACTACGGCGCGGGCGACATGAAAAAAGGAATCGAGCGGACGTATTTGGCGCTCGCGATGAGCGTCATCTTCGGCGTCGTCATCTTCCTTGTCGGCTTATTTTTCTCCGGTACGATTTTGCAGCTGACCGGAGGCTCGGACGAACTGGTCGTCGCGGGAGAGCAATACTTGCAAATTCGCTTTTATGCGATGGCGTTCGGCATCGTCAACTTCGTCTTTCACGGATTTTTGCGCGGCGTCGGCGATACGAAAACATCGATGGTATTATCGATGATTAGCAGCGTCATCATGGTATTTTTAACCTATGCGTTAACATTCGGCGCGCTGGGCTTCCCTGAGCTTGGGCTGAAGGGTGCCGGCATAGCCGTGCTGGCAGGCGAAATTATCGGTCTGCTTGGCGGAGCTTACGTATTTCTCGTTCGGATGCATGCGAAGTACAACACACGTTCCCGAATGAAGCTGAATATCGCGGAAGCGAAACTGATTCTTGCCGAGAGTGGGAAACTGGGCATCCAGGAATTTTCGATGAGCGTGACGATGTTTATTTTTACCGTATTCGTCGCAAGGCTAGGCACGCATGCGCTTGCCGCGAACGAAGTGTCGCTCAGCATTATGTCGCTCGGATTTATGCCGGCCTTTGCTTTCGGCTCGACGGCAACCATACTCGTCGGACAGGAAATCGGCAAGAACAACCCGCATGCGGCACGCCGCGCCGGAACCGATACGGCCATCATCGGCACGTTGTTTCTGATCGTTCTCGGTACGATTGAATTTATTTGGGCCGGTCCGATCGCCAACCTGTATACGAACGATCCGCAAGTATTCGAGCTTGCCGCATATTTGATCACGATATCCGCATATTTGCAAATATTCGACGGGCTGCTCAATTATTATGCGGGCGGACTTCGCGGCATCGGCGACACGACATTCCTGCTGCGCGTCTCGGCGATATTAAGCTGGTTCTTGTTCGTGCCATTGGCTTACCTGTTCATTTTTGTGCTGGAGTGGGGGAGCTTGGGCGCTTGGCTGTCGCTCTATATTTTCTTGACCGCCTTCGGTTTGTCGGTCATGATCCGCTATTACAAAACCGACTGGCTTTCGGTGCAAATCAAAGAAGCGGCCCCACATGGATAGGCGATACGGATTTTCCCTATAAACAATATCTTGATGAAAGAAAGCTCCGAACGATCAAGCAGAACGATGGTTTGAGGAGCTTTCTTTGTTCGGTTTCTAGGACAAATTGATTATGGACAAGGAGAGTGTTACGATGCGTTCACTGCCGGAACATCGAATAGACCAGCGCGCGGTTACCGTTTGGCGATGGGGTGCGGCGCTAGGCGGCATTTTTGATTTGGCCGTTGCAATTGCAGTCATTGTATTAACGATAAATTTTTCGTGGCCCGTGTGGATATCGATCCTCGTTTGTACGCTCGCGATATTGGAGCTGACGTTAAGGATCTTCATCATTCCGCAGCTTCGTTGGCAGCGTTGGCGCTACGAAATCAGGGAGGAAGAAATCGAGCTTCTGCAAGGCATTGTATTTGTCAAAAGAACATTGATTCCGATGGTTCGCGTCCAGCATGTCGACACGCATCAGGGGCCGATCATGCGCAAGTACGGGCTGTCGAACGTTACATTTTCGACGGCCGCGGGCAAACACGACATCCCGGCGCTTGCAGACGACATCGCCGATCGGGTGCGCGAGCAGATCGCGACGTTGGCAAGGGTGACGAATGAAGATGTCTAATCCGATCCAAAACGGCAAAAGGTTGCATCCCGTCGCTTTTATTCTTTTTGCGCTCAAAATGATTAAAGATTTGCTGCTTCCTTTTATCTTGGTTGTTGTCACGAAATTATGGGGTGGCGGAGGCAGCTCCGGCCCCGACAAGTGGAGAACTGCGGCAGCTGCGTTGTTCCTGCCAGTGACCCTCGGAGGCGGAATCTTGGGCTGGCTTCGCTACCGGTACGAAGTTTCAGACGGACAGTTAAAGGTTGAGCATGGCGTTTTCGTAGTCAAAAGACAGTTCATTCCGCTCGAGCGTATCCAGACGGTTGATTTGACCGAGGGATTGCTGCACCGCCTGTTCGGAGTCGTGCGGGTGCAAATTCAGACCGCAGGCGGCAATAAACCGGAAGTGATTCTAGCGGCTGTAACGAAGGAAGAAGCGGCGAGGCTTCAAACGCAGCTGCGCGGCATACGAGTCGGAGATCACGAATCGGTACGGGCGAATCCGGAGGAGGCCGCTTCCGGGGGGACTTCGGTACAGTTGTCTGAACGACCGAATTTATCGCATAAACCACCGAAGCCGACATATCGTATCTCGTTTGGCAGCTTGCTGATCGCAGGGATGAGCTCCGGCAGCTTGGGGTTGTCGATTACGTTGATTTTTGCGTTTTTGTCCAAGGTCGATGAAATATTCCCGGGTCTTAACGTGTTCGAAGTTGTCGGCGAATCTTTCGAGATGGCCTCCCTGCCCTTGATCATCGCGATAGGCATCGCGCTCGCTTGGCTGTTCAGCGTGTTTCTCTCGGTATTGAAATTCGCTAACTTCACCGTAGTTCGTTCCGGGGAATCGCTCGTCATCTCACGAGGGTTGCTGGAAAGGAGACAAGTTACGCTGCCTCTTGCAAGAATCCAGGCGGTTCGTTTAACGGAGGATCTTCTTTGGCAGCCGTTCGGCTTCGCCGCACTGCATGTCGAGAGCGTCGGATACGGCAATGATAAAGGGGAGACGAGCTTGTTGTTTCCGCTGATCCGCCGCACGGAGATCGAACGGTTTCTGCAGGAAATGGCACCCGGATTTGCCGGGCAGGCGACGCAAAAGCTCGAACCGCTGCCGGGGAAAGCGTGGAGAGGTTATGTTCTGCCTTGGACGATCGTGCTGGCGGTAGCGACTTGCGCCGTCGTTTGGTTTACGCGCTGGGGGTGGATCGGCGCGCCGATTTGCGTTGCGGCGGCACTTCTCGGCTATAGGCAATTCCGGGCCGCGGCGTGGACACGAACGAAAGATATGCTAGTGCTGCGCTACCGCCGACTTGCCCGGACGACGGTTATCGTGCCGAGGAATCGCATTCAATCATGCCGGATCAGGCAAAATCCGCTGCAGCGCCGCAGAGGCCTAGCTACGTTCGGCGTCAGTGTCGCATCCCGGATGACGGGCGCCCACTTTGATCTTTCCGGCATGCTTGTATCGCAATGCCACGACTTATTCGACTGGTATCGTCCGCGCGACTCCCGCGAGCGGCACTGAAGAACTGTTTTACACCAAATTAACAGAGAAAGCTCGATCAATGACGATGGACTTGAAGGTTCGTTGCATGATCGGGCTTTTTCTATTATATGGTTTACGAAATATTTACAACTGCTTCATATTCGGTTTACACATTCCATGAAATGTTTTAACAATTGCATGGCAGAATGGATTTGTACATAAGAATAGATTCGATTGAGGAGGATTATTCGGTGAATAAGACGAAGAAACGCGCAATCATGGGAATGGTGGTCGCATCGGCGGTTGCAACGACAGCTCTGACGGCAAGTGTGGCCGGAGCGGCACCTGCGGTGAAGATCGCGGCGGCAAGCGCGTCCGTTCAGAATGCATCGGTTACGATTGACGGAATTAAAGTTTCGCTGCCTTCGATTGTCGCGAACGGATCTACACTGGTTTCGGTACACGACGCGGCGGACGTTTTGGGTGCATTATTTACGGTTGAGAACGGTACGATCGTGCTGATCAACGAGAACCACAGACTGGAGCTGAAGGCAGGGTCGACGGCGTTTAACGTTAACGGCCAGCAAGAATCGTTCCAGGTTGCCCCGCAAGAAGCGGGACGCCAAACTTACGCCGAGCTAGACAAGCTCGTTGAAGCGCTTGGCGGCGAAGTGACCGAAGATTCCGGCGAGAAAGCTTACGTTTCCGTAAAACCGTTCAGCGGACCGGTATTCAATCCAAGATGGTTCGGCTCGAACATCATCGTATCGAAAGCTAACGACAACGGAGATAGCATTGATTATAAAATCAGCACGTATTCGAAAACATCGGAGCAGCTTTCGGCAGAGGACGCGTATCCGGCCGTCGTATCGCCGAACGGCAAATACGGCATTTACACGAACTCCAAAAACGAAGTGTTCCTGGAAACGGTCGCGACCGGCGCGGTAACCAAAATTAGCGGCGATACGGAAATCAAAAACGAGTTCGTTTGGTCGGCGGACAGCAGCAAAGTATTCTTCTTGCTGACGGACAAAGGCACGACGATCGCATCGATCGACCCGTTCACCGGCGCCATTAAAAAAGTCGTTGACGATAAAGTCGAATACAAATCCGATCTTCACGTGTCTGCGGACGGCAAAAAATTTACATACCTCGTAACGACGGCCGTATCGGCGAAAGTGGACAGCAAAGCCGATATCGATAAAGACGCGGTCGAAATCGATTTTTCGAATGCAACGTCCCAAGTGATGACGTTCGACACAACGCAAAAGGATGCCAAAGCCGTCGCTTTGACGAAAACAAAAGACAACAAATCGTTCCTGAACGTGCTGCCTGACGGCAAAGTCGTATTCGTATCGGTTGATCTGGAAGCAAAGGACGCCAAAGCGCTTCTGAAAGCAATCGGTACGGACGGCAGCGTAACGGATCTTGCGGCAGACCTGGACGTGACGTTCAGCACGCTGTCGGCAGACGGCAAACCGGCGGTTGTCGCGGCAGACGCAAGCGGCAAAGCGAACCTGTACGTCATCGATCCGGCGACAAACGGCAAAACATCGGTTTACGCGGCAGACGATATTCAAGAGGCGGCTTTCGCCCAAGACGGCAAAATTGCGGTCATCAGCGATGACCAACTCGTCATCGTAGGCAACGGCAAGACGGTTCAATTGACGAAGTAATACCTAATTCATCAATCAACTTTACAAATTGAGAGGAGTTCTGATTTCAAATGAATTTGTTCAAAAAAATATCCCTCGTCGCACTGGCATCCGTATTCGTACTGAGCGCAGGCGCTAACTCGGTAGCCCAAGCCAAAGAAACGGTTTCCGGCAAAATTACGGTCAACGGCTCGACGGCACTGCTGCCGCTGACGCTTCAAGCAGCTAAAGAATTCAAGAAGAAAAACCCTAAAGTGATGATCGCAGCTTCCGGCGCAGGTTCCGTTACAGGACCGCAAGCGGTAAGAAAAGGCGTAGCCGACATCGGCGCATGCGACTGGGATGCGAGCACAGACGTTCCGGGCTTCAAAAAATTCGACGGCCAAGTGGCAACGCCTATCGCGGTTATTCCTTTCGCGGCGGTTGTTAACAAAAACGTAGGTGTTGACAGCCTGACGAACGCGCAATTAAAAGATATTTTCTCCGGCAAAATCAAAAACTGGAAAGACGTTGGCGGCAAAGACGCGGATATCATCGTCGTCACTCGCGCCTTCGGTTCCGGCACGCGCGTTAACTTCCAGCAAAAAGCGCTGGACGGCGGAGACATCGGCACCGGCAGCAACTTCATTACGGCAGCAACGAGCGGCAACATGAAAACGACGGTAGAAACTAAAGAAAACTCGATCGGCTACATCGACCTTGTTTATGTTTCCGACAAAATGAAAGCTCTCAAAATCAACAACGTAGAGCCAACGATCGACAATGTCATCAACGGCAAATATAAAGTATGGGGCTACGGCTACTACATGACAAAAGGCGAGCCTAAAGGTGCAACTAAAGCATTTATCGACTACATTACGAGCAAAACGTTCCAAGAAGGTTCTCTGAAAAAAATGAAATTCATCCCGGTTTCCGCGATGAAAAAGTAAGAAGAGACGGTGCGGCCAGCCCCCGCGTTAACGGTGGGGCTGGCTGTTTTTAAAAGGAAGACCACAATTCTTAGGAGGGTGTCATGAACACTTCCGCGCAACAAACCATACCATCGAAAACGACCGCCGCGGTCCCGCTCAAAAACGGGAAGCTGGCGTTTAACCGGAACTTTAGAATCCGCATGAACAATAGGTTGTTCAAAACTTTTTGTGTAGTAAGTATTTTCTTGTTATGCCTTATTTTGTTCTCCATCATTTATTTTATTGGCAGAACCGGCATTTTAACATTCAACGAAGTTTCGTTGTCGACTTTTTTCTTCTCCGCGAACTGGGTTCCTGAGGAGAACCAATTCGGTGCAGCGCTGTTCATCATCGGGACGCTGGCGTTGACCGCCTTGACCCTTGTTATCGCGATGCCGCTGTCGATCGGCATAGCCGTATTTGTCGCCGAAATTGCTCCGGGATGGCTGAAACGGCTGCTTCGTCCGGTTCTTGACCTGCTCGTCGGTATTCCTTCGGTCGTATACGGATATATCGGTTTAACCGTTTTGATTCCTTTCCTTCAGAATATTACCGGGGAAATAATGGGTGAGGGATTGCTTGCTTCCGCACTGGTTTTGGCAATTATGGTACTCCCAACCATATGTCGGATTAGCGACGATGCGATCGTTGCCGTTCCTCGCAAATACCGCGACGCTGCTTACGCGTTAGGCTCGACGCGACTTCAGGTTATTGGCCGTGTCGTGCTTCCGGCCGCGCGCCGCGGGATTATGTCCGCGGTCATTCTCGGCATGGCGCGCGCGATCGGCGAAACAATGGCCGTCGTTATGGTCATCGGCAATACGGCGCAGCTTCCGGAAGGATTATTCGCGCCAACGTCGGTATTGACGAGCAACATCGTCATGCAAATTTTAAACGTTGAATTCGAATCGACCTGGAACTACGCGCTATATATGATGGCATTTATTTTGCTGATGATTTCGCTGCTTCTGATCGTTACGATTCGAATCATTCGTCCGAAAGGGGAACTGCAAGGATGAGCACAATGAATCTCACGAGAAAAACATCCTGGTCCCGCTTTTTGGATAAAACGGCAACCGGCTTGTTCTGGGCGCTTGGCGCCGCAATCGTACTCATTATCGTATGGCTGCTGTTCACGATTCTAAGAAACGGCTTGCCTCTCATTACGGCGGACTTTCTCGTCAAAGTGCCGGATGAAATGGAAGCGGGCGGGGGGATCGGCCCTGTCTTGTTCAACTCGTTTTACGTACTGATCTTATCGCTTCTGTTCTCGCTGCCGGTTGGTATCGGAGCGGGCATCTATTTGGCGGAATATGCGCCGGAGAACAAGATTACCGGCTTTATCCGGATTTGCGTCGAAGGCCTCGCTTCCGTTCCTTCGATCGTGTTCGGTTTGCTTGGACTCGCGATGTTTGTGGAATATTTTCAAATCGGACTCACGATATTGGGTGGCGCGGTTTCCTTGGCATTCCTCAACTTGCCCGTGTTGACGCGCGTAACCGAAGAGGCGATTCGCGCCGTCCCGAAGGAACTGCGGGCCGCCTCGTACGCGATGGGAGCGACGAAGTTCCAATGCATTCGGACCGCGGTGCTGCCGGTTGCGTTAAACGGCATCATTACCGGCATATGCCTCGTGGCTGGCCGCGCCTACGGGGAATCGGCCGTCATTATTTTAACGGCAGGGCTAAGCACAAGTGGTGAAATGTGGGATTTCAGCTTATTTTCGCCGGGTGAAACGCTTGCGGTTCATTTGTGGTATGTCAAATCGGAGGCGATCGTGCCCGATGCCCAGGAAATCGCCGATAAATCGGCGGCCGTGCTCGTTTTCGTCGTGCTGCTGATCAACTTCTTGTTCCGTATCCCGCTTTGGCTGAACAATCGGAAGGTGAAATAAATAACGGATTGGTCAGGCTGTAAAAGAAAAGCAGGCTCCGGTAGAGATACCGTGGGCCTGCTTGTTTTGCTTCCGGCCTGCTCGTACCGTTCAAGGAGTGCGGTTAAGCCGGGCTCTCTGAACAATGCATAGTGGACTGCAGATCTTGTTGCAGGAAAACATTGGTTCCCTGCCGAATTCTACAGCATTTCACACTAGAATTGGCTGGAGGCAAATCGGAATGAGACTAAAAAATCCGAATTTAATCGATGAGCATATTGTCATTGTCAATCAAGCTGTCGATTATATCGATGCGCATGCAACGGAAGATTTGACATTACAAGACGTTTCCTCGGCCGTTGCGGTTTCTCCTCGCTATTTTCACGGCATGTTCAAATCCGTCGTCCAGGAAAATGTCGGCGAATACATCACTCGCCGCAAGCTGGAGATCGCTGCCCACTATATACAGTTCTGGCATGGAATGACGCTTACGGAAATCGCTTCACAATGCGGGTTATCTTCGTTATCTTCCTTTTCCAGGGCGTTTAAGGCCCATTATGGAATAAACCCCACGACATACATGCAGGATCACCGGACTATAAAAAGCAATTTAAGTCAAATTGTAAGCAGCGGATGCGAAAGATATTTTTACAAACGCGAGTATAATGAAGGACATACGGTTTCGAATGCCTACTCGATGCGCATGACGATACGGGAATTCCCGCCTGTACAAGCCATCTATTATCGTTGCTACGGGGGCGGTGACGAAGCGTCGCAAATCGCCGAAAATTTTCGTAAATTAAGCAGATTGGCATCGTCGAGGCAGCTGTGGAGAAGCGATACGGTACTTATAGGCGTCCTGAGGTCGCCTTGGCATGCCGGCCAGTCTGGAAGAGCCCGGCATGACGCATGCCTGACGTTGCGCGCGGATTCCGTTCCCTTGATAGAAGGGAGCAACCGATGCGAGATCGCCGGAGGCTCATATGCCGTTATCCGATTCGAAGAACCGGAAACCATAGTACGGGAGTTGATGACGATCTGCTTGCGGCACTGGCTTCCGGTCAGCGGTTACGTTTTCGATTTGCGGCCTGTCTTGATGATTCATTATAACGATCCGCAAACCGACCGGAATGGAAACATGATCGTTGATTTTTGCCTGCCGGTTCGTCCAGCTTGATAAATACGATGAGATGAGGAGAGAGAATATGTCTTTTAAAGCAAAAATGCAAGAGTACCGCCCGGTCTTTATGTCGGCAAACCGTGAGGAAGCATTGAAATATTACGGACAGCTCGGTTTTGTGTACAACACGTTCACCGGATTTCTGGAAAGGGACGAGCTGAAGTTTACGATTCATCAAGCGGAGAACGCAAAAAAGCCGATTACGCCGAACCACCATATCGACGGTTGGTCATGGGATATGTATGTGTGGGTTGACGATGCCGATGCGCTGTACAGAGAATTTGCCGACAACGGAGCAATCATCGAATATGCGCCGAAGGACCCGGTGGAGTACGAGATGAGGGAATTTGCCATCCGCGATTTGGACGGTTATATTATCGCTTTTGCTTCATGCCGTACGTGAATCACTAAGAAGAAAGGAGTTGCTTCAATGGGGAATAAAGAAACCGCCGTGCCTGAAATCAAGCTGGTTCGGAAGGAAGCCTTTTCGATCATCGGCGAAGCCTGCATGCTATCGAAGGCCGATCATCATAAAAACGACGCATTCGGCAAGTTCGCCAATCAATTCCTTGCCACCCGCGCAAGCGAGATCCCTAATTCCGTCAATAAGCAATTGGTTGCCGTCAATGTCTATCCCCCGGATTTTACCGGCTTTGAAAAATACGAATTTATAATATAAGCATGAATCCTCTTTTTCCAGCAAGTGAACAGGCAAGCCCCCGGAACAATTTCCGGGGGCTTGCTGCGTTCGCGACGCAACCTAAATCGTCAGTCCGAATCGCTTCAGTTCGATAAAAATGCTTTCCAGCCGCTTGCCTTTGTCGGTCAGCGAATATTCGACGCGCGGCGGAATTTCGGGATAAACCGTCCGTTTGACGATCCCGTGCTCCTCCAGCTCCCGCAGCCGGACGGACAATGTTTTCGGGCTGATGCCGCCGAGCGATTTGATCAAATCGCCGAAACGCAGCGTTTCATCGATCAGCAAATCGCGAATAATATAGAAGGTCCATTTGCTGCCGATCATTTCTAGGGTTTTGGCGATAGAGCATACTTCTCCGGGTTTGCCCTTCGTCAGAATCAAAGGCTCTTGTTGTGTCAAGATGATCACCATCAATCGTTTTTTAATATGCTTATCATACCTGAAAAGCTTGAAAAATAAAATACTTCATTTTGTGAAACTATATGATTATTATATCACTACTTCCTTAAATGAAGTAATGAGGATATAATCCTTTGTAGAAAGAAACCAGACTACACCAAAAAGGAGTTTTTTCAATGTCGCATTTAAACAAACCGTTTAAGCTAAAAAGCTTGGAGCTCAAAAACCGCATCGTCATGCCGCCGATGTGTCAATATTCCGTCGTCGCCGAAGACGGTATTCCGAACGATTGGCATTTTGTCCATTATGTTTCGCGTGCCGTAGGCGGTACGGGACTTATTATTATGGAAATGACGGATGTCGAGCCGGACGGCCGAATTTCCAACCGCGACCTCGGTTTATGGTCGGATGAGCAAATTCCGGCTTTCAAGCGCATTGTCGACGAGGTGCATAAATACGGCGCCAAAATCGCCGTACAGATTGCCCATGCCGGCCGTAAAGCCGAGGATGCCGAAGTACCCGTCGGACCGTCGGATAAAGCGTATAGCGATCGGTACAAGAAGCCGCGTGCGCTGACGACAGCCGAAGTGAAGGAAATGGTGAACAAATTCAAGGACGCCGCCCGCCGCGCCGTTGAAGCCGGCTTCGACACGATTGAATTGCACGGGGCGCACGGGTATTTGATCCACCAGTTCCATTCGCCGTCGATCAACAATCGGGATGATGAATACGGTCAAGATTTAACCCGATTCGGCGTTGAAGTCATCAAGGCGGTCAAAAGCGCGATGCCTCCCGAAATGCCGCTCCTGATGCGGATTTCGGCCATCGAATATATCGACGGCGGATACGAGCTCGATTACGGAATCGAAGTAAGCGCCAAGTACAAGGAAGCCGGCGTCGACATGTTCAACGTATCCAGCGGGGGCGAAGGCTCGGCCGGCGTGAAGAAACCGGGCAACTTCCCGGGGTACCAGGTTCCTTTTGCCCGCGCGATCAAGGAAAAGCTTGACGTGCCGGTCATTGCAGTCGGATTGCTCGAAAATCCTGTGCTGGCCGAAGCGACGGTCGGCAACGGCGACGCGGATTTGATCGGGGTAGCGCGAGGCATGCTGAGCGACCCGTACTGGGCGAATAACGCGATTCAAGCCGTAACCGGACACGCCAAAGAAGTGGCGCCGAAGCAATACGAACGGGCTTACAAATAAGCAAGGGCAAAAATGGCTCGCCGCTTCCGTCCCGGCCTATGGTATAATACAATCTCCACGGTATGACTTACGGAAATACAAGGGGAGATGATACCATGCTGAATGATGTACGGCTCATTTTATTCGATCTCGACGACACGTTGATCGATTTCGATAATTACTGGCCGGATAGCATCAAGGAAACGGCGAGCCTGCACCCGCTCGTGCGGGATTTGGATCAACGGCTTTTCTTCGAATCGTTTTGCGAGCTGGACGGCATATACGAACGGCTTTACCTGGATCAGAAAATAACGATCCAACAGTTCCGTCAGCGCCGCTTTATCGAAACGATGGCCCGGTTCGGGATCGAAGTCCAAGTGGACGATGCAGATTCTTTCGACAGGATGTGCACGGCGGTTCGCAAGAAATTCATGAAGCCGAACGACGATGTGACGCATCTAATTGAAAAACTGAGCTCATCGTACCGGCTCGGCATCGTAACGAACGGAACGCTGGAGCAGCAGTTAGACAAAATCGAGGCTTTGGGCGTGGGCAAATACTTCCCGAGGGAAACGGTTTTTGTCTCCGACGATGTCGGTTATGACAAACCCTCCCCGGAAATATACCGGCTTGTGCTGGACCGATTCGGGGAGCAGCCGGACAAGACGCTGTTCGTCGGCGATTCCTGGCGCAATGACGTATGGGGGCCGGGGCAGCTTGGCTTGCGGACCGTATGGCTGAACCGGAAGGGCGTATCCGTTCCTGATACGCATAAGCCGACTTGTATCATTCGCCATATTGGGGAACTCATCCATTTATTCTAACGCTCGTAACGATGAACCTATAACAAAACCCTTTGTCCGGATAGGCATGATGCCTTTTGGACAAAGGGTTTTTCGCGCCCCGGAAGCGAAACCTTTATTTGCAACAGGATTGATAAGCAACCGCAATGCTTGCAGCAACCTCCGCATTATGCTTGAATAACGCGACATTCGTTTCGAGGCTTCGCCCGCCGGTCATCTCACGCACCCGATCGAACAAATAGGCCGTTACCTTTCCCGTAAAATCGGATTTTCTCGTTTCTTCCAGCGCCTTGACGATATAACTGTTAATTTCCTCATAGTCAAGAGAGTGCGCCTCGGGTACGGGATTCGCGATGACTAGGCTGCCCTGAAGGCCAAGTTTCCATTTCGTATCCATAATGTCTCCGATTTCATCGGGCGAATCGAGTCGGAAGTCAACCCCAAACGGGCTGACCCGCGAGAAGAAGGAAGGGAATTCGTCACAGCGATAGCCGACGACGGGGACGCCGTATCTTCGCAAGTACTGTAATGTTTTGCTGATGTCGAGAGTCGCTTTGACCCCGGCGCATACGACTGCAACGTCCGTTTGGACGAGCTCGTTCAAATCGTCCGATATGTCCCACGAAGACGTCCCGTCGCGATGGACCCCGCCGATGCCGCCCGTGGCGAAAACGCGGACGCCCGCAAGCCGGGTCGCGATCATCGCGGCTGCCGCGGTTGTCGCGCCGATTTTGCCGGAGGCCAGCAGGTAGGGCAAGTTCCGGCGGCTCGCCTTCTCCACGGATTTATTCGTAGCGAGCTCCTCCAGCTCGTGTTCTTCCAGCCCGATATGAATTCTCCGATTCATGACGGCGATGGTGGCCGGAACGGCGCCATGGTCTCGCACGATTTGCTCGACCGCTTTGGCGTTTTCCAAGTTATGCGGATAGGGCATTCCTCGCGAAATCAGAATGGATTCCAAGGCGACGATTGGCGTACGGTTCACCAAAGCCCGACGAACCTCATCGTTATAAGTAAGACATTGTTTCAAAATCATTCACCTCTGCATGTTAATATTCCCATTGGATATGGTTTTCATGACGCTTAGATCAATTTTTAAAATCTATATATTGCGTCATATTTAATTTTATGATACATCTTATATAAGAAAAAATTCAGATCGAAGCCTTTGAGGAGGTGCCCCAATCGAACTAACATCGCGTCAACTTGAAATTATTGAGCTTGTTAAGCGGCATGCCCCGATAACGGGCGAACAAATCGCCGAGATGCTCGGCATTAGCCGCCCGACGATACGCTCCGACTTATCGCTGCTCGTAATGCTCGGCTTGATTGATGCCAAGCCGAAGGTCGGTTATTTTATCGGCCAGAAAATGAACACCGAAGATCGCTTCGCCTCCAAGCTGCGGGAGATGAAAGTGAAAGAGGTTCAAGGCGTTCCGGTTGTTGTCACCGATACGGCCACGGTTAACGATGCGGTAATCGCTTTGTTTCTCGAAAATGTAGGAAGCCTTGTTATTACGGACCAAGACGGATCCCTGAAGGGGATCGTTTCACGCAAAGATTTGCTGAAGGTGACGCTCGGCAATGCCTCCGCACCGTCGATGCCGATCAGTCTCGTCATGACGCGCGAGCCGAACATTATTTCCGTAACTCCGGAAGACTCCGTGCTCGAAGCGGCAAGAAAGCTCGTTCATCATCAGATCGATGCGCTGCCCGTAGTAAGGAAGAAAATATTGCCAAATGGCAGCGAAATTAACGAAATCGTCGGCAGAATCACTAAAACGACGATGACGGCTCTGCTGCTGGACATCATGCATGAATAGGGAGTTGGGATGTTGACAGACTATCAGCAACATATGATTTACATATGCTCCGATTCGACCGGCGAGACGGCGGAGGCAGTCGCGCGGGCAACGATGCGTCAATTCGCATTCGAGCATATGAAAATGAAACGATTCGGCCATTTGAAGCACGAGGAAGAAATCCGCAGCATGATGCTCGAAGCGGCGGAGACCGGCGGCGTTGTCGCTTATACGCTCGTTCAGCCGGAGCTTCGCGAATTTATGCGCGAGGAAGCGGTCCGCAGCGGCGTGCGGGCGGTAGATTTGCTTGGGCCGATGATGCAGGCCGTCGTGGATACGTTTCACGATTCGCCTAAACGTCAGGTTGGCTTAATGCAGGAGATGGATGCCGCTTATTTCAAGCGGATCGAAGCGATTGAATTTGCCGTCAAATTCGATGACGGCAAAGACGCGCGGGGGCTGCTGCAGGCTGAAGTCGTGTTGATCGGCGTATCACGGACGTCCAAGACGCCGTTAAGCGTGTTTCTCGCGCATAAAGGAATCAAAACCGCTAACCTGCCTCTGATGCCCGAGGTGAAGCCACCGGCCGAACTTATATCCTCACCGGGAAGGCTCATTGTGGGGCTTACGATGACGGAGGAGCACTTGTTAAAAATCCGCACGGAAAGGCTCAGAGCGCTAGGTTTGCCCAATACGGCCAAATATGCGACCGTTCAACGCATTCAGGAAGAATTGAATTATGCTCATGGACTGATGAAAGAGCTGGGCTGTCCGATTATTGACGTTACCGATAAAGCAATTGAGGAAACCGCCGGAATTATCATGAGTTATTTGGCTTAATGCATTCTGATCCGATGAAAGGGGTTTTTCCCGAATGGAACGAGAATTAGCGCTGGAAGTTGTACGGGTAACGGAATTAGCGGCGTTGGCGTCGGCACCTTGGATGGGACGCGGGGATAAGAACTCGGCCGACGGTGCCGCAACGACCGCCATGCGGACGATGTTCGATTCCGTTTCGATCCGTGGTACGGTCGTCATTGGCGAAGGCGAGATGGACGAAGCGCCGATGCTGTATATCGGCGAGCAGGTTGGCAGCATGCAGGGACCTGAAGTCGACGTCGCCGTCGATCCGCTCGAAGGAACCGAAATCGTCGCCAAAGGATTGAACAATGCGCTGTCGGTAATTGCGATTGCCGATAAAGGAAATCTGCTGCACGCGCCGGACATGTACATGGAGAAATTGGCGGTAGGACCTGCCCTGGCCGGCAAGCTGAGTATTCTGGATCCCATGGATGTAACGCTGAAAAAAGCGGCTGCGCACTTGGGCAAAAATGTAGCAGATCTGACGGTCATGATTCTGGACCGTGTCCGCCACGAAACATTAATACGAACGCTGCGCAAAGTGGGCGTTCGGATCAAGTTTTTGAGCGATGGGGATGTTGCGGGCGCGATTGCACCGGCTTTCCCGGAGGCGGGGATCGACTTGTACGTCGGCTCCGGCGGCGCTCCGGAAGGTGTATTGGCCGCGGCGGCGCTCAAATGTCTAGGCGGAGAGCTGCAGGGCCGGCTGATGCCGGCAGACGGCACCGAATATGAACGTTGTCTCGCCATGGGCATTCAGGATCCGTACCGTGTACTGACGATGTCCGATATGGTCGGTGACGACGATGTCATTTTTGCGGCAACGGGCGTAACGCCCGGCGAATTTCTCGGAGGCGTCCGTTATTTGCCGGATCAACGGGCGGAGACGCATTCGCTGGTCATGCGCGCCAAAACAAAGACAATCCGCTTCATCAAGACATTGCATTATTTGCCGAATAAACCATTGCCCGGCGAAAACGGCAACGGCTAATCATAAGCGACGGCTCATGGACAGAACCCTGGCGAGGGGCTGGATATGAGCCGTTTTTTTTTGAGAAAAAGGAATAAACAAGCGAAGAATAGGCATTCATAAGCGTAATGGAAAAAAATTTAAAAAGGAGGCTTGAAATTATCGTCGTGTTTTTATATACTGTCATTAGTTTAAATGTTTAAACCAATGAACGATTGAATGCGAGGTGGAATTATACATGTATCATGACATTGGTGATGCAAGCGTACCGACGGATAAAGGCTGGGAGAAAAGCTTGGAATTGTTTAAAGAGTGCATTCCGTTATTTCAATCATTAGGCGATCCTTGCAGGCAGAGCATTATCGTGACGCTTGCGGAGCACGGAGCTTTGAATGTCAAGCAAATAACGGAGCATTCGCATCTTTCCCGCCCGGCAATATCGCACCATCTGAAAATTTTGCGACAGGCCGGTCTTGTGACAGTAGAGCAGCGCGGAACGGAAAATCTGTACCGGCTCATCATACGGGATGCGATGAAACAAATGAAGCTTTTGATTGCAACAATCGAAAATGAAGTGTTTTTTGACCCTAAAGACAGCTAAAGAGGTGGCAAGACGATGAAACGAACGAAACAAGCTGCAGCATGGATGCTGCAGGAGTGGAAGGAACTGGCGAAAAATCCGAAGATCATGATTGCCCTCTTCGGGATGCTGCTAGTCCCTGTATTGTACAGTGCAACATACCTATGGGCATTTTGGGACCCTTATGGACATTTGGAGAGACTGCCTGTTGCTGTCGTCAACTCGGACAAAAGCGTCGTATACGACGGCAAAACCTATTCAATCGGCAAAGATTTGGAGGATAACTTACGCGAGGACCCCGGCTTTGATTGGCATTTCACGGACCTGGAGGATGCGAGGAAAGGTCTGGCCGACAACCGCTACTATATTCTCATCGAAATTCCGGAAAACTTCTCCTCGAATGCAACGACCCTAATGGAAAACCAACCGCAACCGCTGACCCTATATTATACGGCCAATACCGGTTATAACTACATCGCTTCGCGGATTGGAGAAAGCGGAGTCGCCAAGATCAAGGAAGAGCTTTCGAAGAAATTAATCGAAAATTATTCGGAATCGATTTTTTCGGGCATAACCGAAATGGCTGACGGCATGAAAAAAGCGAGTGACGGAGCTAACGATTTGAAAGATGGCGCCGCTAAGCTATCGGACGGCACAGGCGATCTGCTCTCGACGCTTCAGGAAAAAAATCCGCAAATCCGGGAGCTGGCCGACGGGGCTGCGGCAATCGGCACGAGCGCCAAGAAGCTGGCGGATGGCGCGAAGCAGCTGGATTCGGGCTTCAAGGCGATTCGCGACGGTGTCGTCGCCGCGGAGAAAGGAACGAAGCAGTTGAATGACGGTGCGTCACAACTGGCTCAAGGCGCAGGCAATCTGCAGCAGGGAATCGGCCAGTTCGGCTACGGATTGGCGAAAGCAGCCGATGGAGCAAGCAAGCTCGCTCCAGGCATTGGGCAACTGAGCGATTCTGCTAACAAGCTTAGCACGGGCGCGGGTCAGTTGGAGCAGCTAGCGGCGGCGATTATGCAGAAGCACCCTGACTTGGCGGACGATAGCGACTTGAAGGCTTTGGTGCAAGCGAGCAAGCAATTGGCGGGCGGTACTAAGCAGTTAGCCGACGGCGCAGGCCAGTTAAACGGCGCGGCTACCCAATTGTCCGGCGGGCTCGATACGCTGAGCGACAAGCAGAAGCTGCTCGAGCAAGGCGCAGCCGACCTTAAGGCAGGCAGCAGCAAGCTGGCGGCGGGCGCGAGCCAAGCGAATCAAGGATTAGGCAAGCTGACCCAGGGAGCAAACACGTTTAACGATAAGATGGGAGAGTTGTCGAGCGGCAGCGGGCAATTGTCCGCAGGTGCGCAGAAGCTGTCAACCGGCGTCGCTAGCGTCGCAACCGGTTGGACGGATATGATTGATGGCGTGAAAAAGCTCGACGACGGGCAAAAAACATTGTTCGACGGCACCAAAGAGCTAAGCGACAAGCTGGCGGAGGGTGCGACAAAAGCGGCGGATATTCACGCCAGCCAACAAACGTATGAAATGCTGTCCAATCCGGTACACGTCGATGAGAAGCCATTCCATCCGGTGCCGAATTACGGCACGGCGTTGGCGCCGTATTTTCTCTCATTAAGCTTGTTCGTCGGGGCGTTATTGCTGACGACCGTATTCCCGCTCACCGAAACGAAACGGCTTGCGGTTACGCCGTTCAGTTGGTTTTTGAACAAATTCGTCGTATTGTGCGGCGTCGGCGTTCTGCAAGCTTTGATCGCTTCGTTTGTGCTCTTGTATGGACTCGGCGTCGAGACGCAAAGCAATTCACGTTTCATTTGGTTTGCAATTCTTGTTAGTCTCACTTTTATGGCGATGATTCAATTCCTCGTCTCGGCATTCAAAGACGTGGGCCGGTTTATCGGCATCATCCTGCTCGTATTGCAGCTGACAGGCAGCGCGGGAACGTATCCGCTCGAGCTTGTGCCGCAGCTGTTGCAAAATATTCACGCCTATTTGCCGATGACCTATGCGGTTAATGGCTTCCGAGCTATCATTTCCTCAGGCGATTTCAGCGCATTGACAAACGATGTAGTGGCGCTTGCAATATTCGCAGTAGTATCGATCGCATTGTCGATCGTCACCTTCACGGTCAAGCTAAGAAAAAGCTCAAAGCTTGCCGAAGCTGTTTAAATCTGATATACATGAACATAGAGTTCGTTTGATGAGATAACAAACAGTAAGAGGGGAAAACGGGGGAAATGAAAAAAGCCCATCTCGAATTGATCAAAAAAATGAACCGTGATCTCGTCCTGGATACGATTCGCGCCGAGCAGCCGATCAGCCGGGCGAAAGTAGCGGCGCAGCTCGGTCTGAGCCGCTCCACGGTTTCATCGATCGTCGACGAGCTGATTGCCAAAAAGTTCGTAGTCGAAACAGGGCTGGGAAGCTCGACGAAGGAAGGCGGAAGACGGGCGATCGAGCTCGGGTTCAATCCAAAATCGGGTTACGGCGTCGGCGTCGAGATTGAAGCGAAGAGTCTGCTGATCTGTATCGCCGATCTTGACGGAGGGGTTGTATTCCAGCAAAAAACGGAAGCGGAGCCGACGTTCCAAACGATATACAGCTATATCTTGCACTGCTTAGAGCAAGCGGCTGTGCCGATGGAGCAAGTGATCGCAATCGGTTTTTGCATCCCTGGATTAACCGACAGCGTTGCGGGTATCGTCGTTGACGCGCCGGAGATGAGCTGGAAGAACGTCCATTTTATTGCCGAAATGAAACGATATCTAGATAAACCACTGTATATCAACAACGATGTCAACTGCGCCGCGCTGGCGGAGAGATGGCTCGGGGCAACCCGCAATGTCGACGATTTCGTCTATATTTCGATCGGCATGGGCGTAGGAAGCGCAATTGTCGCCAATGGCGAACTGGTGCAGGGAAAAGATTTTATGGCAGGCGAAATCGGCTATTTCTTGCTGGAGGAAGATTTATTCCATAAGCAGGTCAACAAGTTAGGCGACTTTGGCGTATTTGACAAAAAAATCTCCGGACAGGCGCTGGAGCAATACGCCGATTCGGTGGAAGCTTTATTCGCGGAATACGAGCAAGGGATCGAACAGTCCGTTCGGGTGCTTCATCGTTTCGCCAACCATCTGTCGATCGGCATCGCCAACGTCGTCAGCCTGCTGAACCCGGAGAAGGTAATCATCGGCGGTGAAGTGGCTCGTTTCATGGCACCGATGCTGGACGAGATCCGCGGTTCGGTCGCCTCCATAACGCCAATCCGATCAACGATCGAGCTAGCCGAAATCGGCGAGCAATCCGGCGCGCTTGGCGTCATCGCTTACGCATATGATCAGGTCCGCGATGTAATGCTATAACGCGGCATGCTCCAAAACCCGGCATCTCCAAAACCCAGCATTCTCCAAAACCCGGCAGTCCTAAAGGATTGCCGGGTTTTTTACATGTTCGGTTTCGCCTTTATTTCTCTTGTTGTTAATAGATCACAGCTCGCCATTTGTTCCAAATAAAGGAATAAATGGCGAGCTGGTGCGTAACTGTTCGCCCCTCTTCGTCTTTTGTCGATATCCCATTCACTCAGGAAAGAGATTCGGATGTAATAGTGTGCATCTAGTTCTCACGTGCGACAAAGTAAATTGCCCACAGACTCAATGTCAAAAGTATAATACTATAAAAAAATAAACAGACAGGTTACATACATAATAAATTATGGGTTAAACAAATCAGAACGTGAGGTAATTCGCAAAGCGGATCGTGTAAGCCGATCGCAAAGCGAATCGTAATCATAATCGTAAAAGTAGCACGCAAAGCGCACGCAAAGCAGATCGCAAAGTAGATCGCAAAGCAGATCGCAAAGTAGATCGCAAAGCAGATCGCAAAGCAGATCGCAAAGCAGATCGCAAAGCAGAACGCAAAGCAGATCGCAAAGCAGAACGCAAAGTAGATCGCAAAGCAGATCGCAAAGCAGATCGCAAAGCAGAACGCAAAGCAGATCGCAAAGCAGAACGCAAAGCAGAACGCAAAGCAGAACGCAAAGTAGATCGCAAAGCAGATCGCAAAGCAGAACGCAAAGCAGCTCGCAAAGCAGCTCGCAAAGCAACTCGCAAAGCCGACCGCAAAACAGATTACAAAGCAGATCTCAAAAAGGATTGTAAGCAGAGCAAAGCGGATCGGATTGCAAGAGGTAAAGCGAATCGTAAATAAAAATCGTAATACAAATCGTAAAGCGAAATATAAAGAAAACAGTAGATAAAATAAAGCTATATTGCAATGCAAATTGTAAAGTGAATATCACTAAACAACGCATCGCTAGGAAGCGATCGGGTATCGGTGGATATGGGAAAGTCGCAACTTAGAGCTCCGGCCTGTAAGAGTTGAATACGTTATTGTTCGGGAGACCATGCAGCTTTGAAAAAGCTTATGCAGCAAGGACTTCTTATTGTTAATCATAAAGCAATACTGATCAAGATAAGCTTGTAGATGTTTGCAGCCGATACCACGGAACAAGCATGCGATCCACTGTTCTGCATTCTGTGCTATATGAATCAACGAACGATTCAAACCGCGCCCCATGCGGCGAGAAACAATGGTATCTATTGCAGCATCGGGCTCAATATGACGACGAATAAAACGATCAACAGCGAAAGGAGAATAGCGACTTAGTATCGTCTCTTTCGATTGTTGTTCCATTTTGACCCGGGCGATTGCTCCGTTCTTGTCCTCCGAAGCGCCGATCAGAAGCGGTTGCTCTTGCTTTTCCCAACTAAAATGAGGCACCATTCTTCGTGCATAGATTGCCTCTGAAACACGAACTAGTCCCTTTAAGAGTTCATTAGACTCCGCCTGGGACATAGCATGTCGAAGCTTATGGCAGATAAGCCAAGCCGTCTTATAGGTGACTCCGATTATTTGGGACAACTGAACTGCATTTACGCTCTGGGGCTGCGCATGCAGGAAAATAGCCTGAAACCATCGACGCAAAGAAGTGCGGCTGCCTTCCATAACTGTGCCGGCAATAAGTGAAGTTTGAGTTTTACAAGCTTGGCACTCGAATAAAGGGAGTTTACGGGTCGAAATGACATAGGCGCGAGTATGCCGACACCGGGGACATTGGAATCCCTCGGGCCATCTCATGCCGAATAAAGCTTTCACGCATGTTTCTTCCTTATCAAATAAACCGATGAAACATTCGAAAGACATCTGCTCGGACATCAGAACACCCCACCAATAATTAGCATAAACAGAACATGTGTTTGCTTAATTTTACCGAACATTAGTTCTCGAGTCAACCGGTTTTGATAAAAAAATGATGAAAATTTTTCATTACTTCGTGCTGGTAGCATGAATTTCTTGGAACTGATGAAGTAGAATCATACGTTCCTGAACGAGCGGGATATCGACATAAAAGGAAGGAGGAAAAGAGTAATGTCACATGGTGTAAAATTATGTAAAACCGATATTAATGCGAAACGTGAATGTATTTTCTGTATACTTTGGTTTGCTTGTGGGTGTGACGACACCAGGGGTTTCCTGAACATATCACGAACCTTCTGTTTCCAGCATTTGAAAAAATATTTTTCGTTGACGACTCCTTTGAAATAAATTATATTGTTTTTAGTTAGTTTTATAACAAAACAAACAAACTGGAGTTACTCAAGATGACCAACAATAACACGATTCATGGCTCGGAAACGAAATCGCGTTCGGCTACGAATTCGAATGTTACTGCGAACGCGAATGCGATTTCGAATGTAGCAAATGCGATTGCGAATTCGACTGCGAATTCGACTGCGAATTCGAATGTGACTGCGAACGCGAACGCGAATGCGATATCGAATGTAGCAAATGCGACTGCAAACGCGAATTCGACTGCGAAAAATTCGACTGCGAACGCGACTGCGAATTCGACTGCGAATTCGACTGCGAATGCAACAGCGAACGCGAATTACAGTATTGGCGTTGATATCGGCGGGACGAAAATGCTGATTCATATTGCCGATTTGCAAGGGGCTACCGTTTATAAGAAAAAAGTGGCTGCGACGACCAATTATAAGGCCATTCGCGATCAGATCGGCGAATGCTTGAACGCCGCGTCGATTACGATGGATCAGGTTGCTGCGATTGGTTTTGGCGTACCGGGTATAACCGACAGTGTCGCGGGAATCGTGATCGAAGCTCCGGCGTTTCATTGGACGAATGAACCGTTTCTCGCGAACATGCAGCCTTATTTTGACAAGCCCGTGTTCGTTAATAACGATGTGAATTGCGCCGCGCTTGGCGAACGATGGAAGGGGGCTGCGCAGGGGACGGGGGATTTTGTTTTTATCGCGATCGGTACCGGCGTCGGCAGCGCTATCGTGACGAACGGCTTGCTTGTGCAAGGGAGCAATTTTATGGCAGGGGAAATTGCTTATATGGTCGTTGACGAAGATACGGTCCGCAATGAATCGAACGCATTCGGAGAGTTCGGGGTGTTCGAGAAAAAAACTTCGGGCGTCGCCCTTTCGCAGCATGGCGTTTCGGCGCAGGAGCTGTTCGTGCGATACGGGCAGGGTGAGGCGCAAGCGATGCGGATCATCGAACGGTTCGTCGCCGATCTATCCATCGGCATTGCGAATATCGTCAGCTTGCTGAATCCGCAGAAGATCATCGTCGGCGGTGGTGTATCCCGTTCGATGCCGGTTGTGCTTGAGCAGATCCAGGCGGCTGTGGCCAGGTTGACGCCGGTTCCGGCAACGATCGAATTGTCCGCATTGGGCGAAGATTCCGGCGCCATCGGTGCCGCGGCATTTGCTTTGGAGCAAGCAGGATATTGGAAAGGAGTGGCGATAGGATGAAGACGATCGTCAGCGCAAATTATGAAGAAATGTCCGAGAAAGCGGCAAGCCTGATCATCGAATATGTCAATCGAAAGCCTGATGCGCTCATTTGTTTGGCCGCGGGCAGCACGCCGCTTGGCACGTTCGCCACTTTAAGGGAAGCTGCCTGGCAAGGGGCGGTGAGCTTTGAATCCTGCAAGTTCGTCAGCTTGGACGAATGGGTCGGATTGGACGGCTCGACAGAGGGAAGCTGCCGGCAAACGTTGTATGACCATTTTTTTGCGCCGCTTGCGATTCGCGAAGATCAAATTCAATTTTTCGACGGTATGAGCAGCGACTTGCAAGGTGAATGCGACAAGATGGACGCGTTTATTTCCAATCACGGCAAGGTTGATTTGTTCTTGCTTGGCGTCGGTATGAACGGTCATCTTGGCTTTAACGAGCCGGGGGTAAGCTTCGAATTGTTATCGCATGTAATCGATTTGGACGCGGTTACGAAAACGGTTTCGGTCAAATATTTCGAAGAGCAGAAAGACTTGAAACAAGGGATTACGATCGGCATCGGACATATGATGAAGGCCGAAACGGTGATTGTGATTGCCGACAGCAGCAAGAAGGCGGACATTATCGCCAAGTCGTTCCAAGGCGAAATAACGAATGAAGTACCGGCTAGCGCCTTACAACAGCATCCGAACGTTTTCCTATGTTTGGATGAGTCGGCGGCACGCCTAATGAATTGACGAATGTAACCGTTTGCTGTACATTTAGCTTTAGTTAGTTTTAATAAAAAACAAACAAACAATATTTACTAATAATAAGCTTAAGTTATTCGCGAAAATGCAAACACTTGGTAATAGAAAATATTTTTCGGAGGAGGAGACTTCATGAAATACATCACAGTCCAAGGAACGGCTGCAGGCAAGACCGTCGAGAAAGCGTGTTCACAGCTGATCATGGGTTCGGGCGATTTTTTGCGGCCGGACAATATGGAGCAGGTGGGCCGGATGCTCGATGCCTTTCTTCAAGTCGGCGGCAATACGTTCGATACCGCCCACCAATATATCGGCAGCGAGGTTGCACTAGGCCAATGGATATCGCAGCGAGGCAATCGCAGCAAAATCAACATTTTGACGAAGGGTGCTCATCACGATGACGGCGAGCCCGGCCCGCGCGTAAATCCGAGGGCGATCGCCCATGATTTGATGGAAAGTTTGGAGCGGCTGCAAACCGATTACGTTGATTTGTATGCGCTTCATAGAGACGATCCGAGCGTTGAGGTCGGGCCGATTATGGAAGCGCTCAACGAACATATCGCCGCAGGGCGCATCCATGCGATCGGCGCTTCGAACTGGACGCACGGGCGCATACAAGAAGCTAACGAGTATGCCGCTGCGCATGGATTGATCGGCTTTACGTTCGATAGCCCGAACTTAAGCCTCGCCAAATGCCGGGTGCCGCGCTGGGCGGGCTGCGTCTCGGCGGATCAGGCGGCATGCGACTGGCATACGGCGAATCAGATGCCGCTATTGTCTTGGTCTTCTCAAGCGGGCGGATTTTTCTCGGGGCGGTTTTCGCCGGAGAAACGGGATAACGAAGAGATGGTTCAGGTGTATTATACACCCGAAAATTGGGAACGTTATCGCCGCACGCAATTGCTGGCGGAGCTGAAGCAGGTAACGCCGATTCAAATCGCACTCGCTTTCGTGCTGAACCAACCATTCCCGACGGCCGCGCTGATCGGTCCGGAAACGGAGCAGGAACTGTTGTCTTCCGTCAAAGGGGCTGAAATTCGTTTGACCGAAGAAGAAATTCGTTGGCTTGATTTGCTTTCCGATCAGAAATAATTAAACAAGGGTGAGGGGATCGATGATGATGAACAAGCTGAGGTTTACGGCAATTTTGATGGTCGTCGCAGCGATGTTGTTGGTCACGGCTTGCGGCAAAAGCGAAACAGGGGGAACCGGTGAAGGAGCGACAAGCGGGGAGAAGCAAGGCGCCAAGCCTCTGGACGGCATAACGATCAAGGCGATTACTCCCGCGGATTTCGAGCAATATTTTGATAAGGTCGCACAGGAGTTCAATGAAAAAACAGGAGCGAATGTCGAGGTCGAAGCGGTCGCGTGGGACGACTTGATTACGAAGCTGACGAACTCGATGGTATCCGGCGGCACGACCTATGACGTCGTGATTGTGGACGACATCTATTTGGCAAAGTTCGCGGAAGCCGGGTGGCTGCAGCCGGTCGACAAGTATATGGACGACGTGTTAAAGAACGACCTGACGCCGTTTACTCAGCAATTAACGTCATACAAAGGGCATCATTATGGACTTCCTTGGTATTCCGCATGGAAAACGATGGCTTACAACAAAGAGATGCTGAAAAAAGCGGGATACGATCAGCCGCCGAAAACGTGGGACGAATTTATCAAAGTCAGCAAAGATTTGCAGCAAAAAGGGATCGTACAATACGCTTCCGCATGGAGCTGGACTCGGGCCGAGGCGTTAATGGCCGACTTCGTGCCGATCGTCGGTTCGATGGGCGGCAAAATGTTCGATGAGCAAGGCAATCCGGCGTTCAATAGCGAAAGCGGCGTTAAAGCGCTGCAAATGATGGTGGATATGATTCATAAAGACAAAATCGTCGATCCTTCCTCGATCCAATTTAATGAAGGCAATGTGGAGGAAGCGATGAGCGCGGGCAAAATCGCCTTCGAATTCCAATGGGGAATGCCTACGGTAACCCATAACGATACGACAAAATCGCAAGTGGCGAACCAGACGGATATGTTCCTGCTGCCAGCCGGGACGACGTCGGCTACGACTTCGACATCGGGGGTTCAAGGCATTTCGTACGGCAGCAAAAATCCAGAAGCCGCATGGGAGTTCATCAAATTTATGAATGGACCGGAAGGCACCAAGAGTCAGTTGAAGGAAACGGGTGGGACAAACGTATTCCCGGGCTATAAGAGCCTCATGGACGACCCCGAGGTAAAAAGCTTGCTGCCGGGCTTCGACACGGTCCTCAAGCAAGGGGAGTTCGGCATCGTTCGCCCTCAGGTCCCTTGGTACCAGGAATGGTCGGATATGATGCAGGTACAGCTCCAGCAAGCGCTGACTCAAAGCAAAACGCCGAAGCAGGCATTGGACGATGCGGCTGCGGAAACGTTAAAGCTGATGAAAAGCAACAAGTAACGATCGGTTGGAGCGGGTGGATGTCGTAACGTCTAGCCCGCTCCGGCTGTTCAAGGGAGGTTAATGACTGTGATCCAAGCGAAGAAGAGAATGTCGGAAAGCCGGTTCGCATTCTGGCTGCTGCTGCCGACGATTCTGCTGATGGTTGGACTGCTTCTCTATCCGTTTATTTATTCCGTATATTTGAGCTTCGTTGATTTGAACATCACGAAGCCGTGGATCGGCACTCAATTCGTCGGATTAACGAATTTTACCAAGACACTCGCCGACCCGGCTTTCTGGTCGAGCCTCAAAATTACCGTATACTTTTCGTTCTTCAGCGTTGCGGGGAGCTTGGTTCTTGGCCTCGCCGTCGCGTTGGTTCTGAACTTGAACTTTAAGCTGCGCGGGTTGTTCCGTTCGTTGCTGCTCGTGCCATGGGCCATCCCGCTTGTCATCGTGGGCATGATCTGGAAGCTGATTTTGCATCCGAACTACGGCGCATTAAACGGCTTGCTGACGCAAACGGGGATAATCGGACACAATATCGCTTGGTTAACGGAACCGGGATGGTCGTTCTTTATGCTTGTCGTAGCCGAGCTGTGGCGGTCGTTTCCGTTCGTCGCCCTGTTGTATTTGGCGGCGCTGCAAGCGATTCCGAAAGATTTGTACGAAGCGGCAAAAGTGGACGGCGCGGGTGTCTTTTCCAACTTCCGTCACATTACGCTTCCTTTTCTGCAGTCGGCTACGCTTGTTCTGCTCGTGCTTAGGACGATCGATGCGTTCCGGGCATTCGACCTGATCTTTGCCTTGACGAAGGGCGGCCCTGGCAACACGACGGAAATCGTCGGATTGTATTTGTACAAGCAAGGGTTTCAATTCACGAACTTCGGCACAAGCGCCGCAGGCAGTTATTTGGTGACGATCCTGATTCTCGTCCTCGTCTTTGTTTATGTGAAAGTATTCAAATTGAAGGATTTATCGTAAAGGGGGCGGGTAGCGTTGAAAAAAATATCTTCTCCTTTGCTCGGAAAAGTTGGAACTTACGCGGCGGTTTTGGCGGTCATGATATTTACGATGGCGCCTTTCCTATGGGTCTGTATTACTAGCATTTCCATTAACAAGGAAATTACGAGCATACCGGTACATTGGTTCCCGGATGCGCCGACGATGCAGAACTACGCGAAGGTCTTGTTCACCAAGTCGAACGTATCCGGGTACTTCACTTCCTTATCGAACAGTTTGATCGTGGCAGTGGTAACGACGGCGGTTTGCTTGCTGTTCGGATCGCTCGGAGCTTACGCGTTCGCGCGGCTGAACTTTCCGTTCCGCGACAAGTTCATTGTTTTCGTGTTGTTTACGCAGATGATTCCGGGGATTGCCGTATTGATCCCGATTTACATTATCTTTCGAGGCGTCGGGTTATTGGATACGAAGACGGCGCTCATTTTGTCGCAAATCGCATTTATTTTGCCTTTTATCATTTGGGTGATGCGCAGCTTTTTCTATTCGATACCGAAGGAGCTCGAGGACGCGGCGTTTATGGACGGCTTAGGCCGGTTCGGCACGTTGTTCCGGATTATTTTACCGGTCAGCACGCCAGGATTGTTCGCGACGGGGGTGTTCGCGTTCCTCAATTCGTGGAACGATTTCCTGACGCCGCTCATCCTGACGAGCACCGATCAAGCCAAAACGATGCCGGTGGCGATCAACGAATTTCTCGGCCGGTTTTCCGTCGACTACGGTTTGCTGTCGGCCGCGGGCATCGTCGGATTGCTGCCGCCGATCTTGATTTCGCTAATATTCCAGCGCTTCCTGATCGAAGGGCTGACGGCAGGCGCCGTTAAATCGTAACGGATGGAGACGAAAATTGATGAGACACAAATTTGCAGCTCAATTATACACGTTGGTTAATGAAGTAAAACAAGATTTTCCCGGCGTGCTGCGGACGCTGAAGCAAATGGGCTGGTCCGCGGTGCAAATCGACGGATTGCATGGCTATGCCGCGGAGGAAATTGCCGCCGTGCTGAAGGAAACGGGACTTAAAACAGCGGGGATGCATGTTGGCCTCGACCGGATGAACGGAGAGCTGGACGAGGTGCTGAGGGAAGCGCGGCTGTTTGGGACGACTGATTTCTTCTGCCACTATCTCGAGGACGAGATGCTGCATGTCGAAGGATATAAGCAGGCGAAGCGCGAGCTGCTGGAAGTCGGCGCTAAAGTGTCGCCGCAAGGCTTTCGGGTAGGCTATCACAATCATGACGTTGAGTTTCAAACCGTCGTAGACGGGCAGTATGCGCTGGATTATATACTCGAGCCGGTTGACGGAAGGTTCATCTATCCGGAGATCGACACGTATTGGGTGAAAAAAGCCGGCCTTGACCCGCTGGCTTACATCCGAAAATTCCCGCAGCGGATTCCGATTCTGCATCTGAAAGATATGACGAACGACGAGCGGGAGTTTTATGCCGAAATCGGCACGGGCTGCATCGATTTTGAACCGATTTTGCTGTGGGGCGAGCAGAACGGAGTTGAATATTACGCCGTCGAGCAGGACGAATGTCCCGGTAGCCCGTTCGACAGCCTGGAGCTCAGCTTGACAAACCTGATCCGGATGTCGGAGAAGCTGGGGCTCGGCAAATAGAGTAACGGCATGTCTAGCAAGAATGGCGATCTGACAGAATCGCGGTTGATTAGATAGTTTTACGGGAGGCAGGAGTTCGGATGAAGACGATACGTTTAACGATGGCGCAGGCGCTAATCGCTTTTTTGGACAATCAATACGTCAAGATCGACGGGGAAGAACGAAAGTTCGTCAAGGGCGTAATGGGCATATTCGGCCACGGAAACGTGACGGGCATCGGGGAAGCGCTCGAGCGCACGCCGGGAAATTTGCTGTTCATTCAAGGCAAAAACGAGCAAGGGATGGCGCATGCCGCGATGGCTTTCGCCAAACAGAAAAACCGGCTCGAAATATTCGCGTGCACGTCTTCCATAGGCCCCGGCGCGCTGAACATGGTTACGGCCGCCGCCACTGCGACGGTGAATCGCATTCCGGTGCTGTTCTTGCCGGGCGATATTTTCGCATGCAGGCAGCCCGATCCGGTGCTGCAGCAAATCGAGAACCCTGCCGACTATACGGTGTCGGCCAACGATGCGTTTAAGCCGGTGAGCAAATATTGGGACCGGATTTTGCGTCCGGAGCAGATCATGAGCTCGCTGATGNGGCCAACGATGCGTTTAAGCCGGTGAGCAAATATTGGGACCGGATTTTGCGTCCGGAGCAGATCATGAGCTCGCTGATGCAGGCGATGCGGGTATTGACCGATCCGGCCGATACCGGAGCGGTGACGCTGTCGCTGCCGCAAGACGTGCAGGCGGAAGCCTACGACTATCCGGCGGACTTCTTCGCGAAGCGCGTGCATGAGATCGATAGGCGGCCGATGTCTTTATCGGCCTGTGAGCGGGCGGTTCAGCTGATCGCCAGGAAGAAAAAACCGCTGATCATCGCCGGCGGAGGTGTCCATTATGCGCTCGCGACCGCTCCGTTGCGGCAGTTCTCGGAAACGTTCCGGATCCCGGTCGGCGTTACGCAAGCGGGCAAAAGCGCCTTGCCTTGGGACCATCCGCTCAACATGGGCGGCATCGGCGTCACCGGGACGCTGGCGGCGAACCGGTTGGCGAAGGAAGCCGATCTAGTCATCTGCGTCGGCACGCGGCTCAGCGATTTTACGACGGGCTCGAAGTCCGCGTTCCAAAATCCGGACGTCGAGTTCCTGCATATCAACGTGAATGCGTCCGACGCCGTCAAGCTATACGCGGTTTCGGTCGTCGCCGACGCCGGCGAAGCGCTGGTCGAGCTGACCGAGGCTCTGGAAGAGTTGAAATATTGTTCGGCGTACGAGAAGGACGAGCTGGACGCATTAAAGCAAGCTTGGGAGCGAGAAACGGATCGCCTGTATGCGCTTGAGTTGCCGGACGGACTGTCGCAAACGCGGGCGCTTGGCGTCATTAACGCATTCCTCGGTCCGCAGGACGTGATCGTGTGCGCAGCGGGCAGCCTGCCCGGCGACCTGCACCGGCTCTGGCGCAGCGGCGAGCCGAAGACGTATCATCTCGAATACGGCTTCTCCTGCATGGGCTACGAGGTGTCCGGTGCGTTTGGCGTGAAGCTGGCCGAACCTGATGGAGACGTTTATGCCATCGTCGGCGACGGCAGCTATCTCATGCTTCACTCCGAGCTGGTTACGAGCTTGCAGGAAGGACGCAAAATTACGGTTCTGCTGCTCGACAACAGCGGCTACCAGTGCATTCACAATTTGCAAAAGGGCCACGGCAGCGACGGCTTCGGCAACGAGTTTCGCTACCGCTCGGCGCAAACCGGGAAGCTCGACGGCGACTACATGCCGTTCGACTTCGCCGCGCATGCGCGCAGCATGGGCGCCGCCGCCTATACGGCACGGACCGCGGACGAGCTGCAGCGGGCGCTTGAGGCGGCCAAGCAAGAGACGGTCACCACATTGGTCGAGGTGAAGGTGCTTCCCGGGACGAATACGGCGGGTTATGAATCGTGGTGGCGGGTTGACGTCGCCGAGACGTCAGACAGCGTCAAGGTGCAAGAGGCGTACCGCGAATCGACGAAGCAGCTGGCCCAAGCGTTGAAGTGGTAGCGTGCAGCGTGAAGTGTGCAGCGTGCAGCGTGCAGCGTGCGGCCAGTGCGAGCAGGCTGCGCAAATGAAAACGAGAAGCCCCTTCCGGGAACGGAAGGCGGCATGGGACATGGGAGACTGGAAACTGGAATCTGGAGGGAAACCGAGATGTCGAAGCTAATTGTACCCAGCCGGTTGGAGCCAGCCGAAGACGGGAACCTGCTGAAGATTACGCCTGAATCGGCGGGCTGGCGGTATGTTGCGTTCGCCGTTTATAAACTGGAAGCAGGACAATCATGGAAACAAGAGACAGGCGAGTCGGAGCTGTGCATCGTGCTGCTGAGCGGGAAAGCCGACATACGCACGGCTAAGGAGACGTTTGCCGATGTCGGAAGTCGCATGAGTATTTTTGAACAAATTCCGCCTTATAGCGTATACGTTCCTTCGGGCGACGTTGCGAAAGTGACGGCGAAGACGGGGTTGGAGTTTGCCGTCTGCTCGGCCCCGGGCAAAGGGACGTATGCGGCGAGATTGATTTCGCCGGGCGAAGTCGGCGTCGAAACGCGCGGTTACGGCAGCATGGAGCGGTATATTCACAATATTTTGCCGGAAAACGAGCCGGCGGACAGCCTGCTTGTCGTCGAAGTGTTCACGCCAGGCGGCCATTGGTCGAGTTACCCGCCGCATAAGCATGATCAAGACGATTTGCCGCGCGAATCGTATCTGGAGGAGACGTATTATCATCGGGTCAATCCGGGACGCGGTTTTGCCGTACAGCGGGTATATACCGACGACAGATCGCTTGACGAGACGTTGACCGTTCGGGACGGCGACGCGGTCCTCGTACCGCGCGGCTATCATCCGGTTTCCGCGGCTCCCGGCTACGATCTCTATTATTTGAACGTCATGGCCGGACCGACGCGGACCTGGAAGTTCCATAACGACCCGGATCACGAAAGGTTGATGCTCCGTAAGGCTGCCGGAGAGGGGGACGCCTCATGAATCCGATCGTTTTCGAAGCCGAACGTTCCCTTGATTTAATCGCGCTCGGCAGGTTATGCATCGATTTGAACGCGAACGAGATCAACCGGCCGCTGGAGGAAACGTTGACGTTCACGAAATACGTCGGCGGCTCTCCCGCGAATATCGCCATAGCGGCGGCCAGACTCGGCTTGCGCGCCGGTTTTATCGGCCGCGTAGCGGATGACGCGTTCGGACGATTCATTGTCCAGTATTTGCAAAAAGAACGGATCAATACGGAGAGCGTGATCGTCGACCGCTCCGGAAGCGTCACGGGGCTTGCGATTACGGAGATCAAATCACCGACCGACTGCAGCATCCTTATGTACCGGGACAATGTCGCCGATCTGAAATTGGAACCCGGCGATATTCGCGAAGAGTATATCGGGCAGGCGAAAGCGATTCTTATATCGGGAACGGCGCTTGCGCAAAGCCCGTCAAGGGAAGCGGTATTCGTCACTCTCGACTATGCGAGAAAGCATAATGTCGTTGTCGTGTTCGATGTCGATTACCGGCCGTATACTTGGAAATCGCGGGAGGAAGCGGGCATCTATTGCAAGCTGGTCGCCGAAAAAAGCGACGTGATCATCGCCGGCCGCGAGGAGTTCGACGTGATCGAGGCCGTTTCCGGCCCGCTGCGCAATGACGATTGGTACACGGCGGAATCGTGGTTTCGCTGCCACGCGAAGCTGGTGCTGGTGAAGCACGGCTCGCGCGGATCGATCGCCTTCACGAGCGACGGCAAAATGTCGAGGTCGGGCACGTTCCCGGCCGACGTCGTCAAAACGTTCGGAGCGGGAGATTCGTTCGCGGGAGCGTTCCTGTACGGGCTGCTGCAAGGGTGGAGCGTCGAGCGCTGCCAGGAGTTCGGCAGCGCGTCGGCTTCGATCGTCGTGTCGAGCCACAGCTGCTCCGACGCCATGCCGACCGTACAACAAATCGAAGACAAAATCAGATCGTGCGAAAATATACCGCGCTAATGGAGGGACTTGCAATGACAGCGGAAATACAGCAACTACAAAACTACATTGGCGGCCGCTTTGTGGACGCGACTTCGGGCCGGATGGACGACGTACCGAATCCGGCGACGGGCGAAATTATAGCCCGCGTACCGTTATCGTCGCGCACCGACCTGGATGCAGCAGTGGCTTCGGCCAAAGAGGCATTCCGGTCTTGGAGCCAAGTTGCGGTACCTCGCCGGGCCCGCATCATGTTTAAATACCAACAGCTTCTCGTGGACAACTGGAAGCAGCTTGCCGAACTGATCACGATCGAAAACGGCAAGAGCTACGGCGAGGCATACGGCGAAGTACAGCGCGGCATCGAATGCGTCGAATTTGCTGCCGGAGCGCCAACGCTGATGATGGGCAATATGCTTCCCGACATCGCCACCGGCATCGAATCCGGCATGTACCGGTACCCGATCGGCGTCGTCGGCGGCATTACGCCGTTTAATTTCCCGATGATGGTGCCTTGCTGGATGTTCCCGCTGGCAATCGCTTGCGGCAATACGTTCGTGCTCAAGCCGTCGGAACGGACGCCGCTGCTCGCGAACCGTCTGGCCGAGCTGCTGACGGAGGCAGGATTGCCTGCCGGCGTATTCAATATCGTCCACGGCGCCCACGACGTGGTGAACGGGCTGCTCGAGCATCCGGACGTTGTGGCGATTTCGTTCGTCGGCTCGCAGCCGGTTGCCGAGTACGTGTACAAGCAAGCCGCAGCATACGGCAAACGGGTGCAAGCACTCGGTGGCGCCAAAAACCACTCGATCGTCATGCCGGATGCAAACCTTGACCTCGTCGTCAAAGAGGTCATCAACGCCGCGTTCGGTTCGGCCGGCGAGCGGTGCATGGCTTGCTCGGTCGTCGTGACGGTCGGCGACGTGGCGGACCGGCTGGTCGAGCGTTTGACCGAAGCGGCCCGTCAATTGTCGGTCGGCAATGGCCTCACGGACGGCGTGTTCCTCGGGCCGGTCATCCGCGACTCGCACCGCCAGCGGACGGCCGATTATATCGGCAAAGGCGAAGCGGAAGGCGCCAGTCTCATCCTGGACGGCCGGGAGCATGAAGCTTCGAAGGGCGACGGCTACTTCATCGGGCCGACGATCTTCGACCATGCGAAGCCGGGCATGACGATTTGGAACGACGAAATTTTCGCTCCGGTGCTGCAAATCGTCCGCGCCGAAACCTTGGCCGAAGCGATCGACATCGCCAACCGGTCGGATTTCGCCAACGGCAGCTGCATCTATACGGACAGCGCCAAGGCGATCCGCCAATTCCGCGAAACGATCGATGCGGGCATGCTCGGCGTGAATGTCGGCGTTCCGGCACCGATGGCGTTTTTCCCTTTTTCCGGCTACAAAAAATCGTTTTACGGCGATTTGCACGCCAACGGACGCGACGGTGTCGAATTTTATACGCGCAAAAAAATGGTTGTCGCTCGTTATTGATTATTGATGTACGGATAGAACTGGTAAACACAATCATCTCGACCCTTTGCCCCGTTTTTGCGGACGGCAAAGGGTTTTTTGTTTTCATTGGAAACACACGTAAATCCACGGCAATACATGGAATTTACTTAATCTTAATGTGTGTTTGATATGAAATTTACAATGCGCTGATAAATTGAAGCTATGAACGAAGAAGGGAAGAATGGGATGAACAAGGCGGAAATGGCTAGAAGCCGCGGCATTTGGGCGCGGGGCGGCGGCGACGTGCTGCTGTTAAAAGGGTTGATCGGCTTAATGATCGTCCTGCTCGCGGTGATGATTGTTTTGCCGTTGTATACGTTGTTTGAAAAATCTTTTTTTGATGAGGCGGGCCGGTTTGTCGGATTCGCGAACTTCGCCAAATATTTCTCCACGCCGTCCTTGCTGCAATCGATGCAGCATACGGTTTTTGTGTCGGTATCGACGACGGTTTTGTCCGTCGTACTGGCTTTACTGTTCGCTTTTGGCATACACCGTACGCAAATTCGCGGGAAAGCGTTCCTGAAGGGCGTCGCCATGCTTCCTTTATTTGCTCCGACGATGATGTATGGCATCGCGCTCGTCTATTTGTTCGGCAATCAAGGGCTTGTCACGACCGGGGTATTCGGGTGGCTGGAGCGGGGACTGGATATACATGTGTACGGCCCGGTCGGCATCGTTATCTCCGAGGTCGTGTATACCTTTCCTCATGTATTCGTGATGATCTCGGCTGCCTTTGCAATGGCGGACAACCGGTTGTATGAAGCGGCGGAGACACTCGGCTCGGGAAGCTGGCGCAAATTCGTGACGGTGACGCTGCCGAACGTGAAATACGGTTTGATCGGCGCGGCATTCGTCGCTTTTACGCTGAGCTTTACCGATTTCGGCGCGCCGGGCGTTATCGGCGGGCAGTACAACGTGCTGGCGACGGATATATACAAATATATTTTCGGTCAAGCGAATATGACGATGGGGGCGACCGTAGGGTTGCTGCTTACGATCCCGGCGATCATTTCTTTCGCGGTCGACCGGATCGTATCCCGCAAGCAGACGTCGTCGCTCAGCTCCAAATCGACGCCATACCGCATTCAGCCGAACCGGAAACGGGATGCTGCTTATGGGGTATTCAACTATACGGTGGCGATTGCTATCTTGATGCTGCTCGGCACGGTTGTGTTCGCAACGTTCGTGAAGTATTGGCCTTATAATCTGAGTTTGTCTTTGGTTCACTACGATTTCAGCAAATCGGCGGCCGGCAGCTATGGTCCCTTGTGGAACAGCTTGATCGTAGCGGCTTTATCGGCGGCGTTGGGTACAGCCGTAACGTTTGGATGCGCTTATTTGATCGAGAAGACGAAACATTTTCCGGCGCTCCGGCATATCGGCTATTTCCTTGCTTTGCTCCCGACGGCGCTGCCGGGGGTTGTGATCGGACTGGCTTATATTTTTTTCTTCAACAATCCGAACAATCCGCTTCATGGCATTTACGGAACGGCGGCGATTCTTGTGCTGGCGAATGTCGTTCATTTTTTCTCCGTTGCGTTCATGACGGCGACGACGTCGCTGAAGAAGCTGGACAAAGAAATCGAGCTTGTGTCGGAGGCGATGGCCGTCCCGGCGCTGCGCACGTTTTGGCGGGTGACGGCGCCGATTTGTTCGCCCGCGATTTTGGAAATCGCCGCTTATTATTTCGTGAATTCGATGGTAACGATCTCGGCGGTCGTATTTCTGTACGCACCCGATCTGAAGCTCGCTTCGGTGAGCATCGTCAACATGGACGATGCGGGAGACGTCGCCGCGGCCGCTGCGATGTCAGTGCTCGTACTGCTGGTAAATTTGGCTTTTCATACGGTGTACGGTTTCGCCGCCAAGACGGTTCGCCGTCGTACGGACCGCTGGAGCCGCCGAACGGAGGAGGAATAAACGATGTCGCTTAGTTCTTTTGAACGGAAGCAATATATTTTGAACCTGATTAATTTGGAAGGCAAAGTGCGGAGCGATGAGCTGGTTGAAAAGCTGCAAGTGTCGTTCGAGACGGTGCGGCGCACAATGGAAGAGCTGGAGAAAGAGCAGAAGCTGAAGCGGGTATACGGCGGGGCCGTCAAAATTACGCTCGACCGCGAACCGGAATACGAAAAGCGGGAGTATATGTTCGTGCAGGAGAAGCGGAAAATCGGCCGCGAGGCGGCGGCGCTCGTGCAGGATAACGACGTCATCATGATCGACGACGGGACAACGCCTTTGCAGCTCATTCATTATTTAATGGGCAAAAAAAACGTCACCGTGATCACGCAAGGGTTTCCGGCGCTGCGGCTGCTCCGGGACTATAAGCTTCGAGGCTTGTTCGAAGGCGATATTGTTTTTCTCGGGGGAGCATACGACGTGAAAAACGATCGGGTAACGGGAGTGCTGTCGGAGCGAATGCTGGACAACTTCCATGTCAACAAGGCGTTTATATCGATCGACGGCATCCAGCTGCGCAAAGGCATTACCGGATTTCATGCGGAACGGGGCAATCTCGCGCGTAAAATGATGGAGCATTCCGAGCAAAGCATCATCATGACGGACAGCTCCAAAATCGGTGTCGTCACCATGTACAAGATCGCTGACCTGCGAGAGGTGGACATCATTATAAGCGACGTCGCGGCGCCGGCGGAATGGTTGGAGGAATTGAACGAATCCGACACGGCGTGGATTCATGCGGAGTAAAACCAATTTTGGCGATAAGGACAACACACAAAAACACAACATAACATAAACAACACATAACCTTTACTTGCGTTTTATATTGATTTTACAAAAAGGCGTTATATTGGATTCATCGGCAACGGGGCAGCGCATGCGGGTAGATTGCCGAAAAATGATGGTTATAGCGAAAGGATGTTCTTGATCGATGAAAAAAACGTTCAAATGGATGACGATTTTATTGCTGTGTGCCGGTCTGACTGCCGGCTGCGCGAGCGGAGGGGCCAAATCGGACGAGCAGGGGCAGGCGGATAACGGTTCCGGCTCAAGCGCGGAATCGTCCGGATCTTCCGAACTTACTGTATACACCGCGCTCGAGGATGATCAAATTCAAACGTATTTGGAGTCGTACCGCAAGCAATATCCGGACGTCAAAATCAATATCGTCCGCGATTCCACGGGCGTCATTACGGCCAAGCTGATCGCCGAAAAAGACAATCCGCAAGCCGACGTCGTATGGGGACTTGCCGCGACAAGCCTACTCGTGCTGAAGGACAAAGGCATGCTGGAAGCGTTTGAGCCTCAAGGGGCTGAGAAAGTATCACCGGAATTTAAGGACACGACTTCGCCGCCTACGTGGGTTGGCATCGACGCTTGGGAAACGGCGATCGTCGTCAATACGAAAGAAATGGAAAAGCGCAACCTGCCGATTCCGCAGTCTTATGCGGATCTGATCAAGCCGGAATATAAAGGGCTGCTGGCGATGCCGCATCCTGCGTCTTCCGGTACGGGATATTTGACCGTCAACGCCTTCCTGCAGCTGATGGGCGAGGAGCAAGGCTGGGCTTATATGGATAAACTGCACGAGAACATGGCAGTTTATACGCATTCGGGATCGAAGCCGGCCAAGATGGCGGGAACGGGCGAGGTGCCGATTGGTCTTTCCTTCGGCTACCGCGGCATTCAAGAGAAGCAGAAAGGCGCTCCGGTTGAGGTCGTGTTCCCGAAAGAAGGATCGGGCTGGGATGTTGAAGCGAATGCACTGATGAAAAAACCGGACATCAAACCGGAAGCGAAAACGTTTCTTGATTGGGCGATTTCGGCGGACGTCATGAAGGAATACAACAAAAATTATGCCATTATCAGCATCAAAAACGAAGGCGCCGGCATTCCGGAAGGCTACTCCCAAGATCCGCTCAAGCAACTGATCAAAAACGACTTGAACAAGGCGGCTTTGAATCGCGAAGCGACGCTGGAACAATGGGATAAGAATTACGGCAGCAAAGCGGAACCAAAACAACAATGACAGGTGATCTCATGAGCAACGGTTATTTAACGCTTCGCGGCATTTCCAAGCGGTACGGCAAGCAAACGGCGCTGAACGGCATCGATCTCGATATTCGTAAAAATGAATTCGTCTGCCTGCTCGGGCCGAGCGGCTGCGGCAAATCGACGCTGCTGCGCATCATCGCCGGCCTCGAAAAAAACGATACCGGGCAAATGCTGCTTGGAGGACGCGATTTGACGCCGCTGCCGCCGGCGAAACGCAACTTCGGCATGATGTTTCAATCGTACGCGCTGTTCCCGAACATGTCTGCGGCGGAAAATATCGCTTACGGATTAAAAGGACGCATGCCGAAGCGGGATATCGAGGGCAAGGTGAGCGAGCTGCTCGGCATGATGGATCTGCAGGCCGCCCGCGACAAGCTGCCTTCGCAAATGTCGGGCGGTCAGCAGCAGCGGGTCGCGCTGGCCAGGGCGCTGGCGTTATCGCCGGATTGCCTGCTGCTCGACGAACCGCTGTCGGCGCTGGACGCCAAAGTGCGTGCGAAGCTGCGCCGGGAAATCCGCCAGCTGCATGAGCGGTTCGGCATGACGACGATCATGGTGACGCACGATCAGGAGGAGGCGCTGACGATGGCCGACCGGATCGTGGTCATGAACCATGCGCAGATCGTGCAGGTGGGCACGCCGCAGGATGTGTACGAGCGGCCGAACAGCCCGTTCGTCGCCGACTTCATCGGCGCGGTCAGCTTTGTGCCGGAGGTGCCCGTCGGCGGCGGCGATCCCGCTGCGGCGGGCGGGCACGGCGCGGTGCCGGGGCTGCTGGCGATCCGCCCGGAGCATGTCCTCGTGCTCGGCGCGGAAGCGCCCGCGGCCGTGCCAGCCGCACACGGCGCAGGTGCCGCGGCTGACGCGGAGCAAGCCGGCGGCGGCATGCGCGCGGCCGAGGGCGCGTCGCATGTAGGGTGCGACGCAGACGCGGCGTTGGAAGCGCGCGGCGCAGTGCGCACAGCAAGCGCAAGCACGGCGGCCGCCGACACGGCTTATGCCGCGCGGCCTTCCGCAGCCGCGCTTGCGACGCGCGAGCCGGAGCCGGCCGCGCCCGGTGAAGACGCGGCTCGGCCGAATCGAGGCATCGTTGCCGTCGTGCGCGATATGGAGTACCGCGGCTCGTTTTACCGCATCGTGCTGGACCCGTCCAGTGATGCCGGCGCCGCCGAAGGGCAATCGACGATTACCGTCGACTTGCCCTCTCCAACGGCAGAACGGCTCAAGCTCCGCAAAAACGACAAGCTCGCACTCGAGCTGCCGCCGGAACGCGTCATCCGCTTCGTATCGGACGAGGAAGCATCGGCTTAATACATTTAAAAAGCAATCAACACCACAATGCTGTGATGTTGATTGTTTTTTTATCTCTGCAGGTCGTTCGTCTGAGCACGGAGGGAATCTCTTTACCAATAACGGGAAAACATGCAGTTATTTTAATCGAACTCGTTCGTTATCGCGTAATTAACTGGAAAACATGTATTTATTTTTGTCGTGAACGGCGATTTTGGCGAATTCGGACAAATTTATATACATATTTTCCAGTTATTCATTATCCAAACCTTTACCCCTCTCGAATTATATGCATGTTTTCCAGTTATTCCTCAATCGTAGTACGAAGTCGCTGCCTACAGGTCTTTATGGTGAATGGCGAATGGCGTTCCGCGAATTGACAATCCGCCACCGATATCGGATAATGCAGGCAAAGCTTAGCTATAGAAGGAGAATGTCATGAAATCGCTTGTACTTGCCGAAAAGCCGAGCGTGGCCAAAGAAATTGCGCGCGTGCTCGGATGCACGAACAAACAGAAGCAATATTACGAAGGGCCGAAGATGGTCGTTACGTGGGCGCTCGGCCATTTGGTCGAACTCGCGGAGCCCGAGGACTACGATAACAAATATAAAACATGGAATCTCGACGACCTGCCGATGCTGCCTCAGAAAATGAACCTGAAGGTGATGCGCGAGACGTCGCATCAATTCAAGGCGGTAGCCCAGCTGTGCAAGCGCAACGACATCGGTGAAATCATTATCGCTACCGACGCCGGGCGCGAGGGAGAGCTCGTCGCCCGCTGGATCATGGAGCTGGTGCACTGGCGCAAGCCGTTCAAGCGGCTCTGGATTTCGTCGCAGACCGACCAGGCAATCCGCGAAGGGTTCGCGAACTTGAAGCCGGGACGGCAGTACGACGCGTTATATGCGTCGGCGGTATGCCGCGCCGAAGCGGACTGGCTGATCGGCCTCAACGTGACGAGGGCGCTCACGACGAAGTTCAACGCCCAGCTGTCCGCCGGACGGGTTCAGACGCCGACGCTGGCGATGATCATGCAGCGCGAAAATGAAATTAACCGGTTCCAGCCTGTTCCTTATTGGCGGGTAACGGCAGACTTTGGCTCGTTCCAAGCAGTGTGGCGCCGCGACGAAAAGCATGACGGCCGCGCGTATGAGCGCAGTCAGGCGGAAGCGGTGGCAGCCAAGATCAAGGGAGCGAAGGCAACCGTAACGAAGCTGCAAACGGCGGAAAAAAACGAGCCCCAGCCGCTGGCTTATGATCTGACGGAGCTGCAGCGAGATGCGAATAAACGGCTCGGCTTCTCAGCGAAACGGACGTCCTCCGTCCTTCAGCGCTTGTACGAACAGCATAAGCTGGTCACTTACCCGCGCACCGACTCCCGTTATTTGAGCGCGGATATCGTACCGACCCTCAAAGGCCGGCTGGAACGGATCGCGTTCGGTTCCTACGCGCCGTTCGTGAAAAAGGTGCTGGCCAAGCCGCTCAACGTAACAAAACGTTTAGTCGACGACAGCAAGGTAACCGATCATCACGCGATTATCCCGACCGATCAGCACGTGCGCATCGCCGACTTGACCGACGAAGAACGGAAGCTGTACGATTTGATCGTTCGGCGTTTTATCGCCGTGTTTTACCCGGTTTACCGGTACGACGAAACGAGCGTTGTGTTGGAGGCGGCCGGGGAATCGTTTTATGCCAAAGGAAAAATCGTTCGCGACGCCGGGTGGAAGGCGCTGTACGATTCGGCCGTTCCGCAGGGCAGCAGCGATGACGACGACGATTCGGAAAGCGCTGACCGAGACGACCGCGAAACGTCGTCCCAACGTCTGCCGGAGCTGACGAAAGGCCAGCAGCTGCCGATCGCCCGCAGCCGCGTGACCGATCATGCGACACAGCCGCCGGGGCGGTATACCGAATCTTCGCTGCTCGGGCAGATGGAGAAGTTTTCACTCGGAACTCCGGCCACTCGCGCCGATATTATCGAGAAGCTGCTTTCCTCCGAAACGATCGAGCGAAGGCAAAACAAGCTGTATCCGACCGGCAAAGGCAAGCAGCTGATCGAGCTCGTCGCTGCCGACTTGCGTTCGCCGGAATTGACCGCGAAGTGGGAACAAGAGCTTGAACGAATCGCCAAAGGCAGCGGAGACGCGAAGAAGTTCATGGAAGGCATTCGCAGCCAGACGGTGCGGCTCGTCGAGGAGGTCAAGCGCAGCGGCGCCAGCTACAAGCATCATAATATAACGCATTCCAAATGCAAGGAGTGCGGCAAGCCGATGCTCGAAGTGAACGGCAAACGCGGCAAAATGCTCGTCTGCTCCGACCGCGAATGCGGCTACCGCCATGCGACGGAAGCGCCGAAGGTCAATCGCCGCTGTCCGCAATGCCATAAGAAGATGGAGCTGCATGAGGGCAAAGCCGGCAAGTACGTGCAATGCCGCTCATGTAACGTTGTCGAACAGTTAGGCGAGGGAAGCGGCCGAGTCAATAAGCGTGAGCAAGCGAAGCTAATTCGGCAATACTCCGACGATGCGCCGCTCACCAACAGTTTGGCTGATGCGCTTAAAGCGGCAATGGAGAAGAAGGAATAGCGGCTTTCATATCTACCATCCTAAGTGAATGTGATGTAAAAACGGTGATTGTCTTGCCTGATTTGGCGAGCATTCGCCGTTTTTTAATCGGAGGACGGGTGAAGCCATCGGGTAACATAACGGACGTGATTGCGAATGAATTTGTCCGTCAGTTCAAATTCGATATCAGCTTCGTAACCGGCGGAGGCATTTCTGAAAACGGAATTTACGTAGCTACCCCGGAAGTAGCGGCATTCGGGAGGGCCATCATGGCTGTTTCCAGGCGCAGCATTGGCATGATAACTCGTCAAGCGCTCGGCAATGATGGTTTTGCCAAAGTCGAATCGACTCGGGACTTGGATTTGCTTATCACAGATTGGGATGCCGACCCGGAGGCTGTGGAGCGGATACGGAATTTAGGAGTTCAGGTGATTGTCGCCGCGATGGAGGAAATTCGTGAAAAATGATGATATAATTAGAAAGCAAAAACAGAAGGAGGCCGAATGTCATGTCAAATCCGGATGAGAAGAAAATCCATACCTATCAGGATTGGCTGACTTGGGATGGATCTTGGGAATTACTTAATGGAAGAGCTTATAATATGTCTCCGGCTCCGACCTCTTTGCATCAACTTATTGTAGGAGAGCTTCATTTCGCCTTGCGGGCGTTTTTTCAGAATCAGAGCTGTTTCGTGTTTGTTGCTCCGTTTGATGTTTTTTTTAGCGAAAGCGGAAATTTTGAGGCGCCCGATCATGTCGTGCAACCCGACCTTTCAGTCGTTTGCTCGAAGGAACAGATTTCCAGGGACGGCTGTCAAGGTGCACCGACCGTCATCATTGAAGTGCTGTCGCCATCCACCGCATTGAAGGATTTTAATGAAAAATTTAACCTATACCAGAAATATGGAGTACAGGAATATTGGATTGTCGACCCCGGCAATCGAACGGTTCATGTGTATGCGCTGCAGGATGGCAGTTACCAGGTACGACATTTGTTTACGGAGCAGGAAACGATCCGATCCGTTATATTTAATGATTTGCAGGTGCCCATGAACAGGCTGTTCGGTCTTGAATAAGGCCTTTGCAAAATGATAACCCACGGCTGCTCATTGGAGCAGCCGTGGGTTTTTTTTCTAGCAGCAAAACAAACATATCACCCCTATCAAATGCCGTCGAGCTCCTGTCATCAATTTAATATGTTATGTAGAGAGATGACGATCAAGATGCAGGATGAGAGAGTGGTGGAGCCCGGGTGAAGGATTTGATAGGAATTGTAGGCGGCATGGGTTCGCACGCGGCGGTGTCCCTGTTTCGGCAGCTCATCAGCACGTCTCCCGCAACAAAAGATCAAGAATATATGGAAATGCTTATTCATAACAATACTCGCATTCCTGATCGGACGGAAGGAATCGTCCATCATGGCGAAGATCCGCTTCCCGAATTACTAAGATCCGTAAAATTGCTGGAGAGCTGCGGAGCTACGACGATCGTTCTCGCTTGCATAACCGCTCATTATTATAGCGATCAACTCGAACAATCGTTAAACAAAGCGAAAATTTTTCATATCATTCGAGAAACCGCCGAGTATACTTGCAGCATGTATCCTTCTATCAAAAAAGTAGGAATTCTCGCTACCGAAGGCACATTGAAATCAGGGCTTTGGAACAAGGAATTCGATAAACGGCGGATCCATGCGATCGTGCTTCCCGATCGGTATCAGAGAGACTGTTTCGACGACGCAATCTACGGCGCCCAAGGGATTAAAGCCGGGTATCAGGACGACCATCTGAAACAACGTTTGCTTGAAGGTTGCGATAAATTATTCGATATGGGCGCAGAAGCGATTATTGGCGCATGCTCGGAGCTGCCTTTGTTAATTTCCAAGGCGGACCTGCATCTGCCGTACATCGATTCGATCCAGGTAGCCGTAGAGAAATTAATTGACCGGTATTATAACAAAAGCAATGTAAAGTAAAAAAGACCCGGATGAGCAGGTCTTAATCATGTAGTCGCTTCAACTGCATGATTCTGTTGTACATACGTTTGTTGCCCAGCTCGACGAATGGAGTAACGGCCGGACTGGTGTTGACCTCCAGAATCCAAGGCCACATCTTGTTGCTTATCGCAATGTCAACGCCGAGCTCACGGACTCTGGGGTATACGCGACGGAGCTGTTTACCGATGTCCTGACACATACGGAATAACGAGCCCACATATCGATGGATTTCGGATTCGCTCATATAAGAACGCAATAACACTTTTGCCGGGAGACATTTTCCTCCCTGGCTTCGGTTCGTCACAATCGAACGGGGCGGAGCAACTCGGCCGACAATACCCGTAACTTCCCAATTGTCTTCCTCATTGAGCTGCACCATGATGCGAAAATCAAACGAACGGCCGTGATACCGGAGCATCCGGATCCCTTTCTGGACCAGATACGTTTTCCCTCGAGTCTTCTTGCGGACCGATAAGTACAAGGAATGAGCGCTTTTGTATTTTGCCGAAGACTTTCCTTTTCGAAGCTCGTACCTCGTTCCTTTTTGTTTCGCCCGCATGATGCCTCTTCCCTTTAAGCCGTTGTCGGGCTTCAGATAGACCATCTCATATCGGGCCAACATTTCCTTCAGCGTATCGCTGCTGAAGCGCTTCGTCCGGGGGATATGGGGAACGAGCCGATCGTGATCCAGCAGAACCCGGGTTTTTGCGAGCTTGCTTCTAATATGTTTCTTATCGGATACTTCCAAGCACCATCACTTCCCATGTCAAGGTGAGCAGCTGACCGAGGTGCGCCGCGAATTCCGCGGCGTCATACAGTATACGAAAATATACCGGAAACCGACTGGGTTTATCGGCGCATATTTCGGCCAACCTACTCGCTCTTACATGAACTTCCGCTGATGCTTTTTCCCGTCGTAGGTGAATACGACCTTCTTATCTTCTACGGTCGTTTCCAGATGGATCGTTTTGCCCCAGAGCTGGAACACGTACGGCAGCGTTTTTTCCAAGTACTTCAGATCGAGCTCGATGCCCTCGTATACATGCTTCAAGTACAATTCCCCGCTCCGCAGGAAGTCGCCGTCTTCCACGACGAGATATGGGAAGCCGCCGTTGACGCGGGAGTAAACGAGCTGGTCGCGAATCGCCTCCCACGATTTGTCGGTTATTTTCCATTCCGGACCTTTCTTCTCGAAAATATAGAGATCGAGTTCGTCCGTCAGCTGCTTCGTCAAATAGTTGCGGATGAACGACAGGTCGGAGTCGAACTCGCGTACCTCGAACATTTTTTGCCGGCCTTGTCCTGGCACCCGCCCGTATTTCTCGCGCTCCTCCTCAGTTGGGTTATCCCATCGCCGCTCGATGTCCTCGAATATTTTGAGCCCCAAATAATACGGGTTCAAGCTGTGCCGCGACGGCTGGACGACGGAGGAGTTGAGCTTGGCGAATTCGATCGTCTCCTCCGAGGTGAGGTCGAGCTCGCGGATGATGCGCTGATGCCAATACGAAGCCCAGCCTTCGTTCATGATTTTCGTCTCGAGCTGCGGCCAGAAGTACAGCATCTCATCGCGCAGCATCGTCAGAATGTCGCGCTGCCAATCTTCCAGAATCGGCGAATATTCCTCGATGAACCAGAGCAAATCCTTCTCCGGTTGCGGCGGAAATTTCCGGACTTCGCCGCCGGAAGAAGTATCGGCCTTTTGTTCGCCATGCTTGGCATCAAGCGACCACAAATCGTCGTAGTCGGTTTTGAACGCCGACGGGGTGCCGCGTTCTTTCTCTTGCTTCAGCTGCTGCTCCATATACCGGCGTTTGTCGAACCGATACGGTTTGATGAGAGCCGGGTCGACATGCTCCTGGATCGCGAGCACGGCATCGATAAATTTCTCGACGACGATGGAGCCATGCTCCAGCTCATACTGGCTGACGCGCTCCGCGGTGGCCGACATGCTCTCAACCATGTTCCGGTTCGACCGCGAGAAGCGGGCGTTGTTCTTGAAAAAATCGCAATGTGCCAAGACGTGCGCGACGATAAGCTTGTTCTGGATGAGCGAGTTGCCGTCGAGCAGGAAGGCGTAGCAAGGGTTCGAGTTGATGACGAGCTCGTAAATTTTGCTGAGCCCGAAGTCGTATTGTGTTTTCATTTTATGGAACGTTTTCCCGAAGCTCCAATGCGAGAACCGGGTCGGCATGCCATAAGCGCCAAACGTATAAATGATGTCCGCGGGACAGATCTCGTATCGCATCGGATAATAATCCAGGCCGAAGCCGCTGGCGATTTCCATGATCTCATCGATCGAATATTCCAACTCGCGTATTTCGTCCGAAGTCATGCGTCACACCTCCGCCGTCGTTTTTTTGAAAAAGGTTTTGAGCGCTTTATACACTTCTCCTTTCTCCCGGATGATGGAATAGAGGAAATGCGGCAGCTGGATGTGCCGGTAGGCCGACATGAGCGTGCTGCTGCGGTTGTACTGGTTCACTTCGCCATAGCCGAACATGTTGCTGCGCTCGAGCAGCTGCTCGATCAGCTTGACGCACCGCTCGTTGTCCGACGTCAAATTGTCGCCGTCGGAGAAATGAAACGGATAAATGTTGTAGTTGCTCGGCGGGTAACGTCGGTCAATGATCTCGATCGCTTTCATGTAAGCCGACGAGCAGATCGTGCCTCCGCTTTCGCCGCGGGTGAAAAATTCCTCTTCGGTTACTTCCTTCGCTTCGGTGTGGTGGGCGATGAACACGATTTCGACCTTTTCGTATTTGTGGCGCAAGAAACGGGTCATCCAGAAGAAAAAGCTGCGGGCGATATATTTCTCAAATGCCCCCATCGATTCGGGATTGTCACAATGAACAACGGATCGAAGCAAGCACCGCGGAGGCCTGTTTTGTATATATATGTGGTAAGGACTTCGATTCGGGAGGTGATGAAATGCCGATGAACGACAAGCCGGACATGCCGGATATGCCGGATATGCCGGACAACCCGGACGAACCGATCCGATCCGAAATCTACGCCCGGGTCAGCACGGACAAGCAGGGCGACTCGATCGAAAACCAGGTAAGCCGAGGCCGCGATAACGATACGTTCGATATTTTGTCGGAGTGGCCGGATCGGGATCGGGAGCAGAAGCAGAAGCAGAAGCAGAAGCGGAAGCAGGAGCAGGAGCAGGAGCAGGTGAGCCAAAAAATATTTGCCCTGTTCGGTAACGGCCGCAGACGGAAGGCGCGCCGCGGTGAATGGCAGGGCGACCCGCCGATCGGTTACAAGGTCGACAAAGTTATGAAGAAGCTTGCTCCTGATCCGGAGACAAGCCATATCCCGCAACTGATCTTCGATTTGTACGTCAATAAGCGGTTAGGCACGTTCAAAGTGGCGGAATATTTAAACGCGCGCGGCTTTCGGACGCGGAACGGCAACCGGTGGAGCCGCGAGGCGGTCGGTAAAGTGCTGCGCAACCCGGCGTATGTCGGGCGGGGCAGGTATGGGGTGCGGATCAACCAGTTGCAACGGGAACGCGACGAGATATTCGGCCATAAACCGCTTGTCAAACAGGAATTGTTCGACGATGCGCAAGCGAGGCTGTCGGCCAAAGGGAGTGCGGACTCGCCGCGGCAGGCGCAGCAACTACTGACGGGAATCCTGCGTTGCGGAGGATGCGGCGAAAAGATGGTATGCCGGGAGCGTACTGGCGGCGGCAGGAAATACCGTTATTATATATGCAAGACGTATCAACAATATGGCCGCACTGCCTGCCCGCAGGCGGGTGTGAACGCTGATGTACTTGAACATAAGGTGCTCGGGATCATCCGCGAGAAGATGGAGCTGCTGCCGACGGAGCTTTTTTTCATTGCGGAGAACTTGGAGCGGAATATGATGATACTTGAGCTGGAGGCTAAGCGACAGCAAGCGAAGATGGAGAAGCTGAAAAAGAAGCAAATCGAGTTGTTCCAAGAGCGCGACCTATTCGCGGAGGAAGCCTATCGCCGCCATATGCTGGATCTGAAGCGGCAAATCGAATTTTTGGAACACGCGTCGGCGTCCGTCAACCGGCAATTAGCGGAGCTTCGTGAGGAACAAACGAAAAGAGCCTCGTTCGAGCAGAAAGTTCAAGAGTTCAAGCGATTGGATGGACACGAACCGGAAAAACGGAGGGCGCTGCTTCACGATCTAATCCGGGACATGACGCTGACTGAAGGGATGCTGCACATCGAGTACCAATACGATTTTACCAAGTAAGGCGAAGGCTAGGATTTGCGCAGGGCAAGCAATTTGTTGTCCAAGTGTTTCCGTGCCGATAAGCAAAACGGGAGCCGGCTGAACCGGCTCCCGTAAACGACTTCAAATGTGATGTGATATCTCCATCACGATTTTGCTATGAAGCGATTTGTCCTTCGGCTTGACTCGATTTCGCTTTAACCGGTACAAGAGAGGTGGACAATAACACCACAACCGTAATGACGATAAGAACGAGGAAAATATCGTGCAGCCCCGAAACGAGCACCTCGCGCAATACGGTTTGCTCGGCCGCCGGCAGTTGACCCGCAGTCTGAGGGTTCACCAGGATATTCAGCTTATCCGCTTGAACGGTGCTGCCCGCAGGATGTTCCGCTAAATGGCGGGCGATCATGGAGTTGAAGAAGCTGCCGAGCAGCGAAACGCCGATCGTCTGTCCCATGTTGCGGAAAAACATGTTGGAGGCCGTCGCAACGCCGCGCATCGTCGGCTGTACGGCGGATTGTACCGTCACCGTAAACAACGTCAACGTGATGCCGAAGCCGATGCCGATGAGCGCCGAAATCAGGTAAAAATACACTTGCGAGCTGGCCAATTGAATCGCGGAAAGCCATAAGGCGCTTAGAAGCAGCAAGGAAGCCCCGATGATCGAGATGAATCTTACGCTTCGGGTCAACAGAAGCTTGCCGCAGATAAAGGAGCCCGCGGTCCATGTTATCGCCATCGGAGCCAGGATGAGGCCGGATGCGGTCGCGCCGTAACCGGATACGCCTTGCACCCACATCGGGACGTAAACGATCATGCCCATTAGCACGCAGCTGACGAGGAACGAGATGCCGTTGGCGACCGAAATCGTTCGGGAGCGGAATAATGACAACGGGATAAGCGGCTCGCTCACCTTGGATTCGATCCAGATGAACAACGCGATCAATACGATAAAAGCGGCGAACAACAGCAATACGGAAGGTGAAGTCCATTGACCGAGGTCGCTGCCTCGCTGAACGCCGTACAATAAGGCGAGCATCGCCGCGGAGAACGTCAATGCGCCCGCGATGTCGATTTTTTTCTTCGATTTCTGAATGTTTTCCTTCAAATAAACCGCCAGCATCACGATGGAGATTAGGCCAAAAGGAATGTTCATAAAGAAGATCCAGTGCCATGTCACCTGATCGACGAAAAACCCGCCGACGAGCGGCCCGACAATACCGGCGGCCCCCCAGACGAAGCCCATAAATCCGATCATCTTCGCACGCTGCTCAAACGGATAAATATCGGCGATGATCGTCGTCGTAACCGGCAATATCGCGCCTGCGCCAATTCCTTGCAGAACCCGAAACGCGATGAGCTGCTCCATCGTTTGCGAGAACCCGCAGAGGGTGGAGCCCGTCAGGAACACGATGATACCGGTAAGAAAGACACCCTTTCGTCCGAACAAATCGGACAGCTTGCCGAAGATCGGAACCATTACGGACGATACGAGCAGATAAGCGGCGAACACCCAGTTCATGTATTCCAATCCATGAAGCTCGCTGGCGATCTTAGGCATCGCCGTACTGACGATCGTGCCTTCGATTGCAGTCAGGAACGTTGCGACCATAATCGACGACATGACCATCGTTCTATTCGTTTGCATAGAAATCCTCCATTTTGAGTTGAACTGCGGGACGCCATTTCGTAATAAAAATACTATACAGACTAATATGTATTGTAACTCTTGTGATGGCACACGGCAATACTCGTGGGATATCGCCAGGATGATAATTGTTAAGGAGAAGTAACTTTGTTGCTAAAGTACACTTTTCGTTGATGGCGTAGGTATTATTCAAACTTGCGTACTGCTAAAATTTCATTAAAAAAAAGACTGGGGATAGTCTCAGGAGGGAACGATTTGAAACGTTTATTATACAGTAAATCTGCGATGCACTGGACAGAGGCAATGCCGCTTGGCAACGGAAGAATAGGCGCCATGCATTTTGGAGGCGTAGGGGAGGATCGCTTTCAGCTGAACGAAGATACGCTGTGGTCGGGCCCCCCAAGCCGTCACAAGCCGCATGACGATCGGGAATCGCTGCAGAAAGTGAGGCAGCTTCTTCGAGAGCATAAATACGGCGAGGCGGACGAGGAAACGAAAAACATGTTCGGCCCGTACGCGCAAGTGTATATGCCTCTTGGGAACTTGACGATTCGCCATATGCATGGCGAGGAAGGTCGGCGGTACAAGCGGTCACTGGACCTTGAACGCGCGCTTTCCTCGGTATCATACGCGATCGGCCCGGTCGAATATACGCGCGAGGCTTTTATTTCAAGCCCCCATCAGGTATTGGCCATCCGGCTGACCAGCTCCGTTCCGAAGCAGCTTAACTTCGAGGTAACCTTGGACAGTCCGCACAAATCCTATACGATGCAAGACGATCATGCATTGTTTTTGCAAGGGATTTGTCCCGAATACTGTGCACCGGGTTATTACGAAGAGGATTTGCAGCCGATTGTGTACGGGGATTTCGGCGATACGAAAGCGATTCATTTCGAGGGGAGATTGGGCGCGCAGGTCGAAGACGGCCAAGCTGCGTACCGAAATGGCAAGCTATGCGTTCAACACGCGACGAACGTCGTTCTTTATTTTGCGGCCGCGACGTCCTTTAACGGCTATGATCAATTGCCCGGCACCGATTTTGGCGTATTGGCCCGCCGGAATGAGTCGATTCTTTCGAAAGCGATGGAAATTTCGTACGATCAATTGAAAGAAGCACACATACGCGATTACCGCGAGCTGTTTGATCGAGTCGATTTGACTCTAGGCGATGCTACCCCGGGGAACGAGGCGCTTGACACCGATATGCGGATCCGAAAGTACGGCGCCGGCGATCCGGCAATCGTTGCCTTGTTGTTTCATTTCGGGCGCTACTTGCTGATCGCCTCTTCCCGGGAAGGGACGCAGCCGGCCAATCTGCAAGGGATATGGAACGACATGGTGCGGCCGCCTTGGGGATGCAATTATACGGTGAATATTAATACGGAAATGAATTATTGGCCTGCGGAAGTGACGAATTTGTCCGAATGCCACCGTCCGCTGCTGAAGGCGATTTAGGAGCTTTCGGTAAACGGCGGGAAAATGGTCAAGGAGCGATTCGGGCTAAACGGCTGGGCGGCGCATCACAACTCGGATTTATGGAGACATGCACAGCCTGTAGGCGCTGAGCGACACGGAGATCCGGCGTGGGCGTTTTGGCCGATGTCCGGGGTTTGGCTGTGCCGCCACTTGTGGGAGCATTACGAGTACACGCAGGATAAACGGTTTCTCGTCGAAGAAGCGTATCCGCTTATGAAAGGCGCGGCTGAATTTTGCCTGGACTGGCTCGTGGAGGATGAAAGCGGATATTTGATAACGTCGCCGTCGACATCGCCGGAGCATCATTTTTATTCGAATGACGGTCAGTTGGGAGCGGTCACCCAAGGGGCGACGATGGATCTTCAACTCATCGGCGACTTATTTGAAAATTGTTTGAACATGGTTGCCGTTCTTGGCGTGGAGGATGAATGGGTGATGCGGATGGCTGCGGCAAAAGCACGTCTGCATCCGATGCAAATCGGCAAATACGGCCAATTGCAGGAATGGCTCCTAGACTACGAGGATGAATATCAGGACCATCGCCATGTCTCTCATCTTTACGGACTTTATCCAGGAAATCAACTGTCGGAGGATGTTATGATGGATGCAGTCCGGCAAACGTTGAACAGACGCGGCGATGCCGGATCCGGCTGGAGTCTCGGGTGGAAGGTTTGTTTATGGGCTCGTTTGAAGGATGGGGAACGGGTTTGGCAGTTGCTTCAGCGCTTTTTAAATGTCGTTACGGCATATGGGGAAAGAGGCAGCGGTATATATCCGAATCTGCTCGGCTCCCATCCTCCTTTCCAAATTGACGGAAACTTCGGTTATACGGCGGGCATTGCGGAGATGATCGTTCAATCCCACAAAGGGTATGTCGAATTATTGCCTGCGATTCCTTCCGCTTGGCAGAGCGGGTCGTTAACCGGCGTTCGCGTTCGCGGAGGGTTCGAACTATCCGTATCCTGGGATCGTATGCAAGTCAGCCAACTTGATGTCGCTTGCTGTGTCGACAATACGTTTCGAGTTAAATCCAATAAACCGGCAGTTGTTTGCGAGGAAGGAAAGGTAGACCGGACCCTTGATCCGATCGAGGGGTATCTGTCCCTGGAAGTTTGCAAGGATCAGAAAGTAACGCTCCGGTTTTAATAAGAATCCCTCTTGCCATCGTGTGGCAAGGGGGATAATTGCGTTAAAAAAGTAATTTTTAATGTCCGAAGAAACGTTTAGTTGAAAGACGGATTGTTCGTACTCTTTACTTAACTCCTCGAATACCTTTGTAGACAGATTCGCACAGCTCCGTAGTAAACCTGCCTGACATTCCTTCAAGCGCCGTATTGGTGAACGCTACAACACTAAGCTCCTCACTCGGATCAACAAACCAGGAGTGACCATAGGTGCCGCCCATCCGCCACGTTCCCGGCGATTCAGGTGTATTGGCATCCGCTGGGTCTTTAAGCAGCGTGAAACCAAGTCCAAAGCCTCTCCCCGGCCAATAGGGCATCACAAGGTTACCAATTTGATTGGTTGTCATTTCTGTGACAAGAGCCCTCGGCAGAATCGGATTCCCTCCCTGCCGCAAAGCTTCCAGCAGTTTAAGAAAGTCTCCTGCGCTACCAATCATGCCGGCTCCCCCGGAAGGATAAGCTGTCTTATCGGTAAACCTGTTGGGTGAAAGGAGGAATCCTGCCGTCCCCTCTACGAAAGGAACGGTATCAAAATCGTGCAGGCGCCGGGGCTCTCTAACGCTGTCTGCGTATGCCGTGGTCAATCTGTCCGTATCCACGGCCTTGAAATCCGTGTCCATCATGGAAAGCGGATGAGTTACAAGTATCCGTACAGCTTCACTAAGCGGCATTCCAGTAACCTTTTCGATGACCGCTCCGAGCACGTCTGTTGCTATGGAATACCTCCACATTTTCCCCGGCTCATATAGAAGCGGGACAGAAGCGAGTCTTTGCAGATTTTCTTCAAGTGTAATTCCCGCCAGATCCATGCCGTCCGATACCCCGGCAAGCTCATAAGTTCCCTTTTCTTCCTGGAAGAAACGGTAGGTTAAGCCGGCGGTATGCGTCATCAGATGGTGAACGGTCATGGAGGCATACTGTCCGTTTGGCAGTTTGGGACGAAAGGCGGGCAACCATTTTTCCACCAGATCGTTTAACTGCAATCTCCCTTGCGAAATTAATACTAAGGCTGCCGTTGACACGACCGGCTTGGTTACCGAAGCATATCTAAACAAAGCATTTTCCTGCATCGGCCGTTTCTGCTCGCGATCGGCCCAACCAGCAGGCCTGCTGTAAACGAGGTTTCCGCCTAATGCAATTTGGACGACGGTACCCACGATCCTTTTTTCCTCAAGTGTGCGGTCAATTACCTCATTGACGCTTTTATGCACCAATTCCAGATCTATATTTCTCATGTTTCTCATCCTCTCCTGCTGTAATTTACTTGATTATTTATAGCAACTGTGTTTATTATATAAATAATTTCTGCTTCCTTACATAAAACAAACAAGTTAGATAAAGAAATTTTCGATGATTCTAAAGGCATTTAAAAGAAATAACTTATAAATTAAAGGGGGGCGATTTTCTTGGACGAAATCGATAAAAACATCCTGCTCCATTTGCAGAACCAGGCGAGATTATCAATGACAGATTTAGGAAAGCTGGTGGGACTGTCTCAGCCAGCCGTAACTGAACGCGTAAAACGCATGGAAGAAAAGGGGGTTATCGAGGAATACCGAACCGTCATTTCTTCGCAAAAAGTGGGTAAGCAATGCACAGCCTATATGCTTGTTCGGACACGGAATTGCTATCCTTTCCTTGATTTTTGTCGTTCATCGCCGGAGGTCACGGAATGTTATCGGATAAGCGGTGAGCATAATTATTTATTGAAGGTCCTAACGGAAACAACCCAGGAGCTGGAGGAGTTTGAAAACCGATGCGATCAATACGGAACCTATACGACTCTGATCGTAATGTCTTCACCGATCGCTTATAAAAATCTCATTGGAGAAACGAATTTGCTCGCGTAAGATGTAATTCGATAATCCCAAAAAAATGAATCCGCCTTTGCAGCGGATTCATTTTTTTGCTTATGTTACACATACTCGTGGATTCATTTAGGAAGGAAAGCCATGCTTTTTAGCAAGCCAAGCTGCAAGCAAGGAGGGAAGCAGCAGAATGATTAATGAGCCCGGAAGGAATCCGGCTCCAAACAGTTCGAGAAGAAACCCGCCGATAATCCCTCCTCCGCCGATTGCCACATTCCACGCGGTGACCAGCATCGATTGGGCTATATCTGCGCTATTTCCCCCAGCTTGTGCTATTGCTGTTTGCAGTAAAGTGGCTGCCCCGCCAAACGTAAGCCCCCACGCCGTAACACCAAGAATGATGATTGCAGGCTGATCCATTCCGATTCCCAAGGCTGCAGAAGCCAAAGCAAATCCCGTTATGCTGATTAAAACCAGTATTCTTAGAAAACGGTCAATCAGCATGCCTATCACCCAAATACCGACAACCGAGGTAATTCCGAAAATAAGAAGAACCAAATCCACTCGCTGAGCAAACGCGGTTTCCGCAAGATACGGTGCAATATAGGTGCACAAAACATTATGTGCTAGTATCCATGCCAAAACGACGAACAGAATCGGCCGTACACCGGGAATCAGGAAAACCTTGTGAAAAGGGAGCTGATCACCGGCAGGCTCACCGGCATAATCCGGCACCTTCCAGAGCACCCAGCCAATAAGGGCTGCAGTCAGTAATGATACAGCTCCGAAAATGAAACGCCACCCAGTATATGTACCGAAAAAAGTGCCAAGCGGAACGCCCAGCGCCAATGCCAGCGGGGTGCCAACCATGGCTACGGCCATCGCTCTTCCTTTCAACAAATCAGGCACCATGCGCCGCGCATAACCGGCCGTCATCCCCCACAGTACACCTGCCGAGGCACCTGCGAAGAAACGCGCGACAAGCGTCAGCACATAAACGGAAGATAACGCGGTGATGGTGTTAAAAACAAGAAAGCCGATGATGCACAGCAGCAGAAGCGGCCGGCGCCTCCACTCGCGGGTAGCCGTTGTCAAAGGAATGGCGGCCAGAAGAGATCCAACCGCATAGAGAGTGACCAACTGTCCGGCAAGAGCTTCTGTGACCCCAAGATCCTGTGCAATTTGCGGCAGTAATCCAGCAGGCAGGCCTTCCGTAAGAATGCAGATGAAGCCCGCCATGGCTAAGGCCAGCAGACCGACCCACGGAAGACGTTTGGAAGACGACACATTTGCTCCGCCTTTTCTTATAAGAGCAGTGTTTGAGTTCACGAAAAAATCTCCTTTTTTTATTTTTTGCCGCTTAAAAAAGCTTTGGCTTTCGTATAAGCATATATAAATAAAACATTTTTTTACATGGATGATTAAAGGAGGATGAAGCGAATTAAGAGGAAAATACTTTTATTTTTATAGAAATTCCATGATTTTAAAGGCGAAAAAGCAGCAATGTCAGATGCCGCCTAATAATAAGTCGTAATCGACGAGCTTGAGACGTGCGGTTGAGATCCGGCTGCCGCTGTGGCCGCTCTGGCATTCTGGAAATAAAGGAGATTTCTTTTTACATTTAATATCAATAGTGAAGCTGCAGCGACTTTTCGTTGATAAAGTCTAATTTTCGTTGGTTTGTTATCTAGTCATGTCACCCCTCTCCACATATTATTAATTGTATCGATAATATTAACCGCTTACATCTAAGAGAGTTTGTAAAAGAAAGGTGGTGTCTTGGTATGCAATTGACTCAAACGGGGATCGGTTGCGGTTAGTCTGCCGGTTTCGTTCGCGAGAATAGAATAAGAGGCTGTACGTAAAACATAATAAAGGGACGAGGTGATCTCTTGTCAACGACTACTGAAAAAATACCCAGGAAGTCATTTTTTTCCAACCTAAATCACGATTGGAAGCGTAATCGTTTTCTCTTGCTGATGTCGCTTCCAGGGTTAATCATGATTGCCTTGTTTGCTTATTATCCCATGGTCGGTATCGTAACTGCTTTTCAAAATTACAGTTTGTTTTTAGGGGTTAGCGGCTCTGAATGGATTGGCTTTGACAACTTTACTCGGTTTTTTAATGATCCAAACTTTTTTAGAATTATAAAAAACACGTTTCTTCTTGGTTTTTATGACTTGCTTTGGTCTTTTCCCGCACCTATTATTCTAGCTTTGTTGATTAACGAAGTGGTACATCCAAAAATTAAGAGATTTATTCAAACCGTTACGTATTTACCTTATTTTATTTCGATTGTTGTTATTGTGGGCATAATGAAATCCATTTTTAGTGGTACTGGTATTGTAAATGAATTGTTAGCCAATTTCGGTGTTGACCCGATCCAATTTTTTAACGAATCCGGTTTCTTCAGAAGCTTGTATATTGGCTCAGGTATTTGGCAGGGAGTTGGTTATTCCAGCATACTCTACTTGGCGGCCATTATAGGGATTGACCCAGAAATGTATGAGGCGGCTAAGATGGATGGCTGTTCTAAGTTAAAACAGATGTTTCACATCACCCTGCCTAGTCTCCGCCCAACGATCATTACTTTGTTCATTTTAGCGGTTGGCGGTATTGTCAGCGTTGGATTCGATAAAGTTCTGTTAATGTATAGCCCTGCCACTTATGATGTTGCCGATGTTATTTCTACTTATGTTTACCGTAAAGGTATCATCGACCAAGATTATGGATTTTCAAGTGCTATTGGGTTGTTTAACAGCGTGGTTTCCATTGTTTTTTTATTAGGAGCAAACTATTTTTCCAGAAAACTCCTAAAAGAAAGTCTATGGTGATGTCATGAAAAAAAATCCTTATAAAATCAAAGAACCAATGGGAGATCGGGTATTTGTTTCCGTTGTGTACATCATTTTGGCTATTGTTGTACTAGCGATGCTCTATCCCTTTGCTTACGTTGTATCTGTGTCGATTAGCGATCCTACAGAAGTCATTGCAGGAAATGTTACTGTTTATCCATTAGGCTTTGACCTAGGTGCATTCAAGACCATGATAAACCATCCTATTTTTTTCACGGCATATAAAAATACGATTGTGTATACAGCGCTTGGAACGTTGTTCACCTTGTTTTTCACAGCCATAACAGCATATCCGCTTTCCAAAGATAAGTTTCAAATGCGTTCATTTCTCTCCAAGGTGTACATTATAACCATGTTTTTTGGTGGCGGTATGATTCCAACCTATCTGGCTTATAAGTCCCTGCATTTATTAGACACCATTTGGGTTATGGTTCTTCCGGGGGCGTTAACCGCATGGAACATTATTCTCATGAGATCCTTCTTTAGGAATATACCGGAAAGCCTAAGTGAATCCGCTTACATTGATGGGGCCACTGATCCTCAAATCTTAGTAAAAGTTATTTTGCCGCTTTCCAAGCCAATTATGGCAACCATCGGCTTATTTACGGCTGTTGGCATTTGGAATGGATATTTCAATGCGTTGCTTTACTTAAATGACACCGAAAAATATCCTTTGCAGATGATTTTAAGAGGTATTTTGGTAGCTGCAACCTTCAATCCAGCCGAAAAAGACGCTTATTCTCAGATATCTCACTCGGCAACGGAATCTTTAAAAATGGCATCCATTGTCATCACCACCCTTCCTATTATGTGTATTTATCCTTTTATACAAAAGTACTTTGTCAAGGGCCTTATGGTTGGCTCCATAAAAGGATAATTCATAAAATATATTAAAAGAGGAGAGGTTTTATCATGAAAAGATTATTGGTCTTATCTGTAATCGCCGCTATTTTGTTTGTTGTAGGGTGCAGCAGCAAGCCAAGCGAATCTGCCAAAGAACCATCACAGGGATCTAGCAAAGAACCGATTGAAGTATCTTGGTTTTTCCAGTCTAATACCCCGTATACTGGCGACGAGGAAATTTTTAAGACAATTCAAAAGTACACAAATATTAAAATCAAACCGATTAGCGTAGCCCGTGCAGACTATACGCAAAAATTGAATACCATGTTAGCATCTGGTTCGCTACCGGATTTGATTACGTTAGGAAGAGATAATGCGGACCGTTATGGCCCACAAGGAGCATTCTTAGATTTAACGCCTTATATGGAAGCAGGGAAGCTCGATAATTACAAAGCCATGTTGGAAAAATATCCGCCAGCTATGGATCTGACCCGTTCGCCTAACGGCAAATATTATGGTTTCCCAAGAATATATGATGTACCATATCGTGCCGACGAAGTGATGTTGGGCAGGACTGATATTTTTGCAAAAAACAATCTTTCCACGAAGTTCGAAACGTTTGACGATTTATACAACACCTTAGTTCAACTGAAAAAACTTTACCCGGATTCTTACCCATATTTCGTAAGGTGGGGTACAAATCACTTAATAGCTAACCAAGCTTACTTTAGAGGAACGAACACCTCTTTCTATCTTGACCCAGAGCAACAAAAATATGTATTCGGTCCAGAAAGCCAAGCCTACAAGGATACGTTGGTTTACTTGAATAAATTGTATTCCGAAGGCTTATTAAATCCAAACTTTGCTACGATTACAGATGAAGAATGGAATGAACTTTTAGTAACAAATAAAGGTTTTGTGACCTTTGACTACCCGCAAGTCGGCGACGAGATTGTTGGGCAAATGGGAAGCAAAATTCCGCAGGGCTTTGAATTTACGGCTATGCTTCAACCTGGTTACAACAATAAAAGAGTAGGTACCGCTGTTTTAAGCGGCTATTTCGCAAACTATAAGGTAATTTCAAACCAATCGAAATACAAAGATGAATTGGTTAATTTTCTGAATTGGATGTACAGCCCGGAAGGTATCGATGCGATGCAATTTGGTATCGAAGGCGAATCTTATCAAAAGAATTCCGATGGTACGATTAAATTTTTGAAGGATTTCCAAACTCCTGCTACACCAAATGGTTCCATCAAGAATGCTGGGCTAAATACCCAAGAACTTTTCAGCGTTGTGAATCAAGCTGCTATTAATACTTTTGAGTTAAATGGCGCTGCCATGAAAAAGTCAGTAGCATTTTTGGAAGAAAACAAAGGTTTTGGCAAGCCGGTTTTTGATGCAAAATTCACCGATACGAATGAGAAAAAAGAATATACCGACCTCAAAACGGCTATTGATACCTACGTAGAGGAAGCTTCGGTAAATGTGATCATCGGTAAGCAAAAAATTGATACCTGGGATTCGGAAGTTATGCCACAGGTTAAAAAACTTGGCTCTGACCGAGCTCTGGAACTCATCAATAAAGCCTATGACGAGACATTTAAGAAATAATATAACTTGAGTTAAACGAAGAAGCGTGATGTTCTCACGCTTCTTACATTTTAGTTTGGATGAAAATGGATTATTTCTAAAAAAATGGAGGATTACAGAAAATGAGAAAAGTTGCATCTGGATGGATTGCCGACAATGGAAACGGTACCTATACAAATCCGATCATGTGGGGGGATTATCCGGATAATGATGTGATCAGAGTTGGCGATACTTATTATATGTCTTCAACGAGCATGCATTTATTTCCGGGTTGTCCGATTATGAGCTCAAAGGACTTAGTGAATTGGGAATATGAAAGTTATGCTGTTGATCGGATGGAAGGCGATCAATACGACCTTATCGATAGCGATGTTTATGATGAAGGTCCATGGGCGACGAGTTTAAGATACCATAATGGAAAGTTTTACCTCATGTTTAATATCAATCATGATGCTGCCTATGTAAGCATTGCAGATCAAGCTAAGGGGCCGTGGACACTCTATAAACTTGAAGACGAGCTTTATGATCCAGGATTATTTTTTGACGACGATGGCAAAATTTATGTTGTTCATGGGCAAGGAGAACTCTATTTAAGCGAGTTAGAGATCGTGGATGAACAAACAGGCCAATTATCGATCCTATCCAAGCGAGAGCCTGGTGCCACAAAAAACGGCAAAAAGATACACACTTATCAGTCTCCCTATTATCGTTACCATGGGTATAATGAGGGCTCTCATGTATATAAAATCAATGACCTCTACTATATTTTAACGACGCCGGTTTGGAGGCATGGCTCCAAAAAAGAAGTTGCCATTCGAACCAAGGATTTGGCGAACGGACCATATGAAGTTGAGGATATTATGACAAGCTTTATGAATTTCTGGGACAACGGCATTCATCAAGGGGGAATTGTCGATGTTCCTCAAGAAGACGGTACCTCAGAATGGTGGGCGATTATATTCCAGGATCGATCGAAACTTGGAAGGGTGCCTACCCTGCAGCCGGTAACATGGAAGAACGGTTGGCCGTACATGGGGGAAGTCGACGGTGAAAAAGCGGTCGTTACGTATCGAAAGCCTCATATCCCGAATTTAGGTCATGTTGAACCTAAGGCACTTCCAACTTCGGATGATTTTAGCACGAATACGTTAGGGTTACAGTGGCAATGGAATCACAATCCGGATAACAGCAAATGGAGTCTTGAAGAAAGACCGGGGCATATGAGGCTTAAAACCTCAAGCGTAACCGATAACTTGACCTTTGCAAGAAACACGCTTACACAGCGGGTTGTTGGCCCGGATTGTATAGGGACCGTGAAGTTAGATGTGAGTCATATGGCGGATGGCGATACGGCAGGTTTATGTATCATGCAAAGAGATTTTACCTTCATTGGGGTAAAAAATGCAGATGGCAATCGTTCGATCGTCATTAACGATCTTAATACTGAACATGTATCCGTGGCTTTATCTTCAGATATTCAAAACGTATGGTTCAGAGCCGATATTCCACGACATGAATATAAAATGGAGTTTTCCTATAGTGTAGACGGGACCCGGTTTACGCGACTTGGCGGAAGATACGATATGCGTTATGGAACCTACGTCGGCATGCGATTTGGTATTTTTAACTATGCGACAATCAAGCTTGGCGGATACGTCGATGTAGAGTCCTTTGAGCTAACGACGACGGAAAATCAGGGCAATCTGTTTGGGATCAATCGAAAAATCGATGCTGCGCGCTATGATGATCAAATATTTGTTTCAGATAAGGAACTCCAGATCAACCCCAAAACCGAATGGATGACCGATGATCGAAACCGTGAATATGATCTATGCATATCGAATTTAAAAGACGGCGATTGGCTGCAATATGATCAAGTCGATTTTGGCGCCGGCGATGCGGCATGGTTTAATGCAAGAGTAGCAAGCTCGTTAACCGGGGGTACGATTGAGGTAATAATGGATCACATGAATGGTGAACTAATAAGTACCCTTCATATTCCAAATACAGGCGATATCAATCAGTATGTCAATGTGAAGAGCGACCTTGCAAACAAAGTGACCGGAAAGCATAAGATATATCTCGTGTTTCATGGCGCGAGTCAAAATATGTGCAAACTGAACTGGTTTATGTTTGGTTCGGGAGAGTTTCCTCAAATACCTCCTATTCCGGAAAATTTGACTGTTATGAGCACAAGCGAATCTATTGTAAATATGAAATGGGATGATTCACCAGGAGCGCTGCAATACGACATCATGTTTGATGACAGAATAATAAATCATGTTACGAGTGACTTCTCGCAAACAGGTCTAGCACCGCGCTCTAGCCATACCGTAAAGGTAAGAGCCGGCAACTTTGCAGGTTATAGTGAATGGAGCCATGAAGTTAAAGTTGAATAATGATTTGATACGATGAACTTTGTTCACAGGGGAGCAGTTGCCGCGGCAACTGCTCCATTTTTTAGTTGTCTAGGCCGATACTCATATGATTTCGCGAATTCATTCGTTAAAATGAAGGTGTCCAAACTTTTGTTATAAATCCGAACACCTGAGGAGTACAATGAAGAAAATCGGCATTTGTGCGGCGATTACCGGCTCCATGACCAAAAAAGAAACGATGCCCGGGCTTCCGGTTACCGTTGATGAAATCATCGATTGTGCGCATGAATGTTCCTGTGCAGGGGCTGCGTTGGTTCATGTCCATGTTCGCGACAAGGATGGAAGACCGTCGATGGATGCTTCATTATACAAGGAAGTGTTGACCGGAATTCGTGAAAAAAGCGACATCCTTGTATGCATTTCTACCTCAAATCATCTTGTGACTGTGTCGGATAAGGAACGGATTCGGTTAATGGAATTAAAGCCGGATTTGGCATCGCTTGAAGTCACTTCGCTCAAACGACCTGACGGCGGCATTAAAAACACGAAAAAATTCGTCATCGATATGCTGCAAGCGATGAAACAGTATGATGTTAAGCCGGAATTCGAGATTTTTAACCCTACCATGTTCAAAGAACTGATGCGCCTCGTCGAGCTCGGTTTTATTGAAGACAATGCTTTTATCCAATTTATCATTGGTTCGGTCGGCGGGATGAAGCCCAGCTATCGAAACATTCAATGGATTCTCGACTCCGTTCGCACAGGTTTTATTTGGTCTGCGGCCGGGATTGCAGCAATGCAGTTGCCGGTTAATTTCATTACCATCTTAAACGGCTGTGATGTGATACGGACAGGGATGGAGGATAATCGGTATTTATTAAAAGGGATTCCGGCAAAAAATAATGTAGAATTTGTAAATCGATCGGTGACGATGATTCGAATGTTAGGGTGTGAAGTGGCCGATTCCTTTGAAATGGCGAACAAATTGGGAGTAAAGGGACGAAAATAAATGGGGTTGGCAAAAAAGTGATTCATGAGAGCGCGTATGTTGGCCATGATGCAAGGATTGGAGAAAAAGTCAGCATCGGCGAATTTTCAATTATCGGCGATCATGTGAGTATTGGCGACGGAGTAACGATCTGCAGCCATACAAAGATTCATTCCAACACTTCCATTGGAACCGGTACATGGATCGGGAGTTTTTGCTCGATAGGTGCCTTGCCCAATCTCAAAGGTTTTGATCACACCATCGAATCCGGACTTATGATCGGTTCTCATAATACGATCCATGATCATACCGTCATTGCGAGGTCAAAAGATCCGCACAAGAACACGATCATCGGAAATCGCAATCATATCGGTCACGGCGCATATTTGGGCCATGATGTGATCGTAAAGAATTCAACCACATTGTCCGCCCATGTGCGGATCTCCGGGTACACCGAAATCGACGATTATGCCCACGTCGGTATGTCTGCGTTTATTCATCAGTTTTCGAAAATAGGCAAATATGTAATGATCGGCGCAAAGGCCAAGGTGGTCAGAGATATCCCGCCTTATTTACTGGCAGATGGCAATCCTGCGCTGATCAAAAAAATAAACAAAGTCGGCTTGGAAAAACAAGGCTTCACCGCCGAACAGCTCCATCAATTGGAGCGCATTCTAGATGCGCTTGCCCAAAGCTCCTATCCTTCTTTGAATGATGAAGACAGAGCGAAGCTAATGAGGCAATTTCAAGCATGCGAGATGTTAACGAAGCTGATGCAATTTATGGACGATTCAAAAAGAGGGTGCTTGAGAATCGATGTATAGCGGGGTCGCCCAGAAGATCTTATTGAATCACTTAACCTATAAGGACTGCGTGATTTCATTTTGTCATGACGACTACCGAAAGATTACCGGCGGGGCACAAAAATACGAAGCGGAACTTCAAAAAATGATGAATGACCGCAACATTTCGAATGTTGCCTTATTCCCTGTCTGCAATCAGGATGCGCATAACACCGGGCCCGATCAATTGCTAGTTGAAGTTGCGATTGATGGCGTGACAACTTGCTTTTTGGCGGCAAGGGAAGTGGGACGTTGCTTTGGAAATCTGATTGCCGCAAACAAAATCAATCTCTTGCGCATTTTTCTCAATAGTTTATCCGGTATGAATATCGCAATCATTGATGAGATCGTCAGCGGAATCAAAGAAAGAAAAGATATAGAGTTCCTTCATATTTTGCATGACTATTACTCCATTTGCAGCAATATTTTTTTATTTTATAACGATGAGGAATTTTGCGGCCCGGCCCCAGTCGGTTCGTCTCGTTGTGCAACCTGTCGTCACGGGGAGGGACGCGAAGCGCGATATGATCGGATCCATGAGCTATTTGTCAAACATAAAGCAGTCATCGTGGCACCTTCGGAAAATGGAAAAAGGATATTTTTACGTGCATTTCCGCACCTGGAGCCGAATGTTCGCGTAGTTCCCCATCAAAATATCATACCATCGAGAAAAATTGCTTCTTCCGATTCAGTTGAAAATCGTAGAATAAGAGTCGCCTTTCCCGGCTATCCCTCCAGATATAAAGGATGGGATGCTTGGGTCAAGTTGAATGAGATTTCCAATAAATCGGATTATGAATTTTATCATTTTTCATATGTGAAGACTACATTGCCCGAGACGACTTTTATTGACACGAGTTTCCACAAGGGTTCTTCGCAGGATACGACATCAAGGCTGATCGAACATGGAATTGATGTTGTCCTGCTCTGGTCAAACTGGTTCGGCACATACAATTATACGTATTACGAAAGTGTTGCGGCAAACTGTTTTGTGATCACATATAAAAACAGCGGCAATATTGCAGATCAGACCAAGCACTTTCGAAATGGACTTGTTTTGGATTCCGAACAAGAACTGGTTGCTTTGTTCAACAATGCGAATAAATTAAGAGAGTGTATCGCCCGGCACAAAAATTCGGATACGGTTTACCGAGTAGCCGTGAATAACGAGCTGGCAGACGAACTGATGGACTCGAGACGTTTTTGAAAATTAACCTTCGATCGTAAGGGGGAGATGAATTGAACCTCTTAGTTACCGGCGGAGCCGGGTTTATCGGCAGCAATTTCGTCAAATACATGAAGGAGAAATACCCGTCGTATCGAATCGTGAATCTGGATGCATTGACGTACGCAGGGAATTTAGGCAATTTGCTAGACGTAGCGGAATCGGATCACTATACGTTCGTCAAGGGCGATATCGCAGACCGTCAGCTTGTCGAGACTTTGTTTGCGAACTATGGGATCGAATACGTTGTCAATTTCGCCGCGGAATCCCACGTTGATCGGAGCATTCTCGATCCCGACCTGTTCATTCGAACGAATGTGCTAGGTACGCAGGTTTTACTCGATATGGCGAAGAGGTTCGGAGTGCGGAAGTACGTACAAATTTCTACGGATGAAGTTTATGGCACGCTGGGAGCCACGGGGTTGTTTTCGGAAACGACGCCGCTTGCGCCTAACAGCCCTTATTCGGCAAGCAAAGCATCGGCGGATTTGATCGTTCGCGCTTATTACGAGACGTTCAAGCTCCCGGTTAATATTACCCGATGCTCGAATAACTACGGACCGTACCATTTTCCGGAAAAATTGATCCCGCTTATGATCGTGAATGCGTTGCTGGACCGTCCGCTCCCGATTTACGGCGACGGATTGCAGGTACGCGATTGGCTGTACGTCGAGGATCATTGCAGTGCGATCGACCTGGTGCTGCATCATGGAATAAGCGGCGAGGTATACAACATAGGCGGCAATAACGAGCGGACGAATCTCGATGTCGTAAGACGGGTGTTGCAAGAGCTGAATAAGCCGGAGTCGCTTATCCAGCACGTGACGGATCGCCCGGGACACGACCTGCGGTATGCGATCGACGCGACGAAAATTCGCAGCGAGCTCGGCTGGAAGCCGCGATTCCAATTTGATGACGGCATCAAGCAAACCGTTTGCTGGTACGTAGAAAACCGTAATTGGTGGCAGACGATACTTTCCGGCGGTTATTTGCGGTATTACGAACAGCAATATGGGGATCGTTTGGGGAATGTCGAATGAAGGTGCTTGTTACTGGAGCGAATGGACAGCTAGGGGTTGATGTGGTTCATGCATGCAAAGCGAATCGTATGGAAGTACTTCCTTGCGGACGCTCTCAGCTTGACGTGACCGATCTCGAGCAAGTGAAATCCGTCGTGGCTGCGTTCATGCCGGACGTGATTATTCATTGTGCGGCTTATACGGCGGTTGACCAAGCGGAAACGGAAACGGACAAGGCGTTTGCGGTGAATGCTTTTGGCGCGAGTTATATGGCCATCGCGGCGGAAGAGGTGCAGGCCAAGCTTTGTCTTATCAGTACGGACTATGTATTTGACGGGATGGGCACGACGCCTAACCGCGAATACGATCCGGTTAACCCGCTTAGTATTTACGGCAAATCGAAGCTTGCCGGAGAGCAGCTTGTTCAAAGTTTGTCCAGCCGTTATTTTATCGTACGGACTTCTTGGCTGTATGGCGGGCACGGCAATAACTTTGTCAAGACGATGCTTCGCTTGGCGGAGGAACAAACGTCGCTTGCCGTCGTGTCGGATCAAGTGGGCTCGCCGACGTATTCCGCGGATTTGGCGGCGTTTCTATTAAAGCTTGTGGCGACCGAGCGGTACGGCATATATCATGCCTCGAATACCGGTACTTGCTCATGGTATGATTTTGCGAAGGCGATCTTCGAAGAAAGCGGCATCCCGATAACCGTGAATCCTTGTACGACGGAACAATTTCCGCGGCCGGCGCCTCGGCCCCAATATTCCGTCATGGATCATCTCGCGATTCGGGTGAACGGCTTTGAAGACTTTCCGCATTGGCGCGACTCGCTTCGACGGTTTTTGCAAACAATGAAGTAGCGATCTGCTTGATGCATAATAAAAGTGGTTGGACAGGAGTTAATCCTGTTCAACCACTTTTTACATCAGCCAAATATGATTTGCAGCATTTGGAATAATCGATTCTCGTAAGTGTGATCACGTATCGTTCTGTGATATCCGCGTAAGGCGATTTTTTTCCTTTGTTCTTCATGCGTTAAGTAGTACTCTATTTTTTCTATTAATTCTTCGGCACTCGAATACGTTTCGATTTCGTAGCCCAACGTATACAGGTTAGGCAATTCATTTCTTATGTCGGTCAGTTGGAATGCGCCGGATGCGCATATTTCGAAGGTTCTCGGATTCATGGAATATGCGGGCAAACGGCGGCTGTTTAAAGTTTCATCCGGATCCCTGTGCATATTCAAGCAGATCTTTGTTCCACTATAATAGCTCAATGTTTCTTCTGAATTCATCCAATTCGGAAACTGTAATTTATCGTGTCGAATTTTATCCTTCAAGAGGTTAAAGTTGTGCAATCTTTCCCAGAACCAACCTGAAATGATGACATTTTTATTCGATAGATACGGTGCTATTTGATCCATTAACGTTAATCTGTTCGACCCCGAAGTTCCGATAAAACAGACTTCCGTATGAAAAGCCGGCTCAACCGCTTTAGGATAAAAAATACTGCGGCTGACTCCTAATGGCAAATAATTCGCATTAAACCCTCTTTCAAGATATACGGGCAAACAACTGAGTTCATTCGTAAATATATATTCGTAATGATGAGCAAAATTTATATCCTTATCGATCCTGTAGGGCTGATCTACGCACCAAACCGTGATTCGATGACCTCTGCCTCGATGCTTATCCAATACTTCTAATACGTCAGGATCGTTTCGATCCATCACGAGGACAAGCTCAGGACGATGTGTGGCGACTACATGCGCAAAATCTTGCATCCGATCCACTCGGATGACTTCGTTGACCAAGTTTTTTAAATCATTGACGACTCCGAAGTCGATCGTAGCCATTCCGCATGGGATATAAACAACCTTTATGTTCCATGTTTTCCCGCATGTGTTCACACGTGACACCTCCCTCAAAAGATTTCCCGCACGACGGAATGAAACTGTTCATCCCATCCTGGTCTTTCTTGAATATTTTTTATCGCATTTTGCACTAATGTTTTCCGTAGTTCTTGATCCAATAATCCTTCGACAATGGACTCCGCGATGCAGGATGCGCTGGGTTCGGCAAGCAGACAATTTTTCCTGTCTTTCAGGAGCCAATCTTTCCACTTGGATTTATTGGAAACGACAAGACAGCCGCAAGCCATAAGTTCGATCGGGATATAGGAAGTATGTCGCGTCATCATCATGGCCAAACCGATATCGCAAGTTCTGAATAGATGGCCGGTTTGTTCATAAGGTAACCGATCCAAATTTTCGACAATGCCTTGCAATCCATACTCATTCAGGTTCCACTCGCCTCCGGCGCTCACGATACGCACTCTGGCGCCAAAGTATTGCTTAACTTTTTTCATGGCCTCGGCAGCCACTTCAAAACAATTCCTCACACCAAACGGGCGTCCATAAAACATGATGTTGTATACTGGTTTTCGCGTGTCGATAACTTCCGGGGGGTAAAATATACTGTGGTCTACCACGGGTGAGAAGTGTACAGCTGTTCCGCCATATTCTTCATAAGTCTTTTTTAACGCAATCGTATTGCATATCGCTGTAAAACCAAAGCGGTATGTCGCTTCAGCAAGGCCGCTTATGGAACCGGCAGGGTAAAAATAAGGCTCATAATCCTGCATAAAATAAAACTTTTTCTTCAGTCTGTTGAACTTCAACAGCGGATATGCGGTTTGCCATGCCGTACAAAATCCAATATCATGATCCGGTATATGGGATAAACTGAGGTCTTCATTTGTAACAGGATAGAAACTGCTGCTTGCGAGTGACGGAAAAGCATTGCGAATTAATTCGGGTTGAAAAGTAATGTTGTATACACCGAGCACGGCAAAAGAGTTTCGGATTCCGTAATTTCGGGTTAAGAAATCGGCAAATCTCAAAATGGTATGAATTCCCCCGTAATAGGCATATAAAAAATGAGGAATGACCCATAGTGCAGTACGGTGCTTTGTAGAACGTGAACCCGCGCGGTTAACGATTTCCCCGTTTTTTTGAAGATCATCGTTCGAAAAATCGAACCTTGGAGCATAATAAAGAGCATCCTCGATATATCTGTCTTTATGCATAACTTGTTATAATCACTCTCCATCTGATTTGGATTGTTTGGAATTGGTAGTTTCCCTTTGGTACAGCATATAACAGGATATGACCATCGTATGGATTGCTCTTGTTTCATAACCCAACTTTCATACGAAAATAAACTTCTTTTACCCAAACAACAGGAACAAGTTGTGCATACGATATTGGTACAACTTAGGGATAAGGAGAGGTCGAATATCCAATATGGGAATTCTTCAGGATTATTTTACGGAAAATAAAGGACGGTTAATTTATAAGTGGATGCATTACTTCGATATTTATGAAAGACATTTTGAACGGTTTGTAGGAAAGCCAATCAATCTCATGGAGATCGGCGTGCTTCACGGCGGATCGCTTCAGATGTGGAGACATTATTTCGGAAACAAGGCGATGATATACGGAGTAGACATCGACGCTAGAACCGCAGCTTTTCAGAATGATCACACACGAATCCTTCTAGGCGATCAAGGCAATCCGGATTTTTGGTCCCATATCAAACCTTCGTTGCCGGTATTCGACATCATTATCGATGACGGAGGGCATTCAATGGATCAGCAGAGGGTTACTTTTGAAGCGATGTTCCCGCTGCTTTCTTCGCATGGGGTTTATCTTGTCGAAGACGTGCATACGAGTTACTGGCCGGAATTTGGAGGCGGGTATCAACGCTCAGAAAGTTTTGTGGAATATTCCAAACACCTGATCGATAAGTTGAACGCTTGGCATTCCAAAGATCCGCGGTTGTCGGTAGATAGCTTCACAGAATCCGCCTGGTCAATAAGCTATTACGATAGTATCATCGTCATCGAGAAGAGACCTCGCGAAAGGCCTTTACCCGCAGCGTCCGGTACTCCATCTTGGTAAACAAATCTAGGAAGGCGCTCTAACTTTGGGCGTCTTTTTTTTGCTATAACGAAGTTTAGTAGGTTACTGTCGGTTGCATAATTTTTCCAATGGAATAACCATAGATTATGGATAATTACGCTGGAATGTCATCAACAATAGAAGGGAAGATTCCATGGCAACTACATCTAGAAAATATAAAAGAGTGACAGGAAGAGTGAGAAAGTCCCCATGGGCCAAAAAAAGAATGAGGTTGACAAAAACGTTGAACAGGCCCAAGCGGATGACTGCTGTTCGAAAAACGAATCCGAAAGCTCAAGGCTTGAGGAAGAAACAGCGAAGAAGAATTGGAAATAAAAAAGGTATCCGTACCGTGTATGTGGACCATTATTCTAAAAATGCTTTACTTGCTGCACGGAGGTATGATTTTTCAATGGGAGACCTTCAACGAAATGCGGAAGTTGTAGAGACTCCGTTTCAAGGTCCCATTCGAACTGCTTTATGGATCATCCCCCAATTCTTATATGCGTATTACGGAGGAATCCATACGATATTCCGGTATGCGGATTTTTTAACCCGAAAGTATCAAATTCAAAATACATTCGCTATTCAAGGCGTATCTCGTATAACGAACCAGCCGGCCGCAATTGCAGGCGCATTCCCGATGTTAGCGGGCAGTCGTTATTATCCTCTGCCGAACGACAGCACAAGGCATATTCCGCCGCATGATCTAGGAATTTGCACCGCGTGGCAAACGGCTTATCCATTATTGAAGTGCAATAAAGTGAAGAAAAAGCTTTACTTCATGCAAGATAATGAACCTTTGTTCTATCCTGCAGGATCAACTTACGGTTTGGCGGAAGAAACGTATCGATTCGGATTTACGGGGATTTGCAATACGGTATCCCTAAAAACGATCTATGAATCCTATGGCGGGAATGCGGTGCACTTTAGTCCTTCGGTAGATCGAAATGTATTTTATCCCCGGGCGGAACGTTTGAATGAATATCCGTATCGGTTGTTTTTTTACGGTCGTCCTTTTGGTGTGCGTAATTGCTTTGAAATTGCAGTTGAGGCATTAAAGAAGATCAAACGCCGATTAGGCAATCAAGTGAATATTATTAGTGCAGGAGGAGCTTGGAATTTAAAAGACTATCAGCTTGGCGGGATCGTTACGAATGTAGGAAGGTTAAGTTATAAAGACACAGGGGAGCTGTATAGAAGCTGTCATGCGGGATTGGCATTGATGATGACCCCTCATACGTCTTATCCTCCTATTGAGCTTATGGCTTCCGGTAGTTTATTAATCACGAATGGATCCAAGTGGAAGGAATGGCTATTAAAGCATAACGAGAATTGCTTGCTGTCCAGTTCTACATCTTCAAGTATTGCGGAGACCGTCATTATGGGACTTACAAATCACGATTTAAGAGAAAGGCTGATTCATAACGCACTTACGACCCTAGCCCAATTACCAAGCTGGGACTCCCAATTTGAATATACGATGGAACAAATATTTGGCTATGAACTATATTGAGTTTATGATACATGCGAAAGACCTTCACGGGATGAATTCCGATGAAGGTTTTTTCTTTTTTCTGTTCCATTAAAGCGGGAACATAGGACAAGTGATTCCTTTCATACACTTTGGTTGAGGGTTTGAAGGAGGCGAAATCATTGCATTTTACCGTGAATGAAGTAGACGGCGAACAACCGATTTCAAACTGGGTGATCGTGAAGCTGGCGGAATTTGTCAGGCATAAATATGGGTTGGACATCGAAATCAGCTTCAATATAAAGGCCGAATCGAACATCGTTAATGACAAGCCCGAATAAAGCTTGCTGGGGTTGTATATAAATGACTAATAGCAGCCTACGGCATTAGGTTCGAAGGGAGGAAGCTCCTTGCAGCAAAATAAAATCAAATGCGCGATTTACGCCAGGGTTTCGACCGATCAGCAAGGCGATTCGATCGAAAACCAAGTGAGCCAATGTCAAGAATATATTAGCCGTCTTGGGCAGCAGTATGACTGCACTGATGTTGTCCTATACAAGGATGAAGCCGTTTCCGGCTATTATACGAGCGTATTTGACCGTCAAGAAATGAAACAGGCCATCCAGGATGCCAAAAATCATAAATTTAAATTGCTTGTTTTTAAAGAAGTGAGCCGGGTCGGCCGCGACAAGCAAGAGAATCCTGCCATTATCGGCATGTTCGAGCAATACGGCGTGCGGGTCGTCGCGATAAACGATAATTACGATACGCTGAATAAAGACAATATTACCTTTGATATCTTATCGGTCCTATCGGAACAAGAATCCAAAAAAATATCGGCACGGGTCAGCAGCGCGAGGAAGCAGAAGGCTCGCAGGGGACAGTGGGGCGGAGAACCGCCGGTAGGCTATAAAGTGAATCCGGAAACGAAAAAACTGATCGTCGACCCGGATTTCAAGGAGATTCCCCATCTTGTATTTCACCTGTATGTGGAGAAAGGGCTCGGAACCTTTAAAGTTGCTGAGTATTTAAATAACAAGGGAATTCGGACGAAAAACGGAAATCGATGGAGCAGGGAGAGCGTGAATAAACTGATTCGCAACCCGGCGTATATCGGAAGCGTTGTGTATGGCACGAGAAGGAATCAATTGCAGAGAGAATATGACGATAGCGGCAAGATGACGAAGAAGAAGGTTCAAATTCGCATCCATAAAACCGAGTGGCAAGTCGTTGAGAATGCCCATGAGGCTTTGATCGATAAAGAGATTTTTTACGCGGCTCAACGCATTTTACTTTCCAAAAGCCATAATCGGAGCCCGCGGAGAGCTTATCATCCGCTAACCGGCATCTTAATCTGCGGGAAATGCAATGCGGGCATGATATGCCAGAAGCGCTCCCATCGTGCCAAAGAATATCGGTATTACATTTGCAAAACCTATCATAAATTTGGGCGCGATGTTTGCTCCCAAGCAAATGTAAACGCAGATGAATTGGAAGGAACCATCGTTCACATTGTGCGTAACCGGCTGGACAAGCTTCCGAATGATTTATTTATGATGACGGCGAACAAAAACAAAGACATCGAGCGTCTGCAGCAAGAGATGAAAGTGAAGCAGCAGAAAAAAGAAAAATGGAAAAAAGACCAGATCGATCTTTTCCACCAAAGGGATTTATTCGACGAGGAGACGTACGAGCAGCAAATGCTGGATATGAAACGGCAGATCCGCTTACTGGAAGATGAAATCGCGATATTGGAGAAACAAATCGGGGGCTTGGTTGAACAAATTGCCGAGTCCTCATCGCTCGAACATTATTTGGAGGAGTTTAAACGATTGGAGCTTGATGATACGGAACGGACTCGCGTACTGCTGCATGAGTTAATTAAACGCATTACATTAACCGATCAGCATTTGGATATCGAGTACCATTATGATTTTAGCAAGTAATCGGTTAGGTATACACACGGCAAGTATAATTTTTCCAGCTTCTGTACATGCTAAGCAAGGGTTTCGGCTGCAAGCCGCATATTGCCGCATAAAGGAGAACGATACCTATGGACAACAGAGAAGTTTACGCGCCTATAACGAACAAAAACGAAAAGTACGACAATTCGCGCATCGTTGACGACAAGGTCGACCCGATCGACGATGCCGCGGAGGATGCGTTCGCAGCCATCAAAGGACATATCGAAAAACAGGACGAGGAAAAAGAGTAACGTCCATTGCTCGAAAAAAAGATCAGGTTCGCCGGAAAACCGGCAATCTGATCTTTTTGTTTGTTGACAGGCTGCTTTACAAAACCTTTACCTCCAGTTGATTTGTGGTTAATGTTGCGATTGCATAATGAGTTTGTCTTAAAAACAACACAAACGCACATATTGCCAAAATTTATGAAGGAGAGAACAACGTGAGAAAACATCGTTCATGGAAAGCAGCTCTTGTCATTAGTATGATGGCTTTGGGAATATCGGCATGCGGCTCCGCGGAGCAAGCGGCCCCGGCATCCAACGACGGCGCGGCGCCCGCCAAGGAAATGACGCTTGCCGAAATTGAGAAGCAGGCGAAGCAGGAAGGGAAGATTGTCAGCGTCGGAATGCCCGACAACTGGGCCAACTGGAAGGGGACATGGGACGACATCACGGCCAAATACGGATTGTCCCATTCGGATACCGATTTGTCCAGCGCGGAGGAAATCGCCAAATTCGAAGTGGAGAAGAACAATCCGACAGCCGATATCGGCGATGTAGGCATTTCGTTCGGACCGATCGCGAAGGACAAAGGGCTGACGATTCCTTACAAGCCGTCGCATTTTGATGAAATTCCGGATTGGGCGAAGGACAAGGATGGTCACTGGATGGTTGCGTATCAAGGAACGATCGCCGTCATCACCGATAAAAATCAGGTGAAAAATCCGCCCAAAACGTGGGACGACCTGCTGAAAGGCGATTACAAAGTTTCAGTCACGGACGTAACCAAAGGAACGCAGGCGCAAATGGCCGTATTGGCCGCCGCGATTGCTCATGGAGGAGACGAGAGCAATATTCAGCCGGGTTTGGACTTTTTTGCGAAATTGGCCGAGCAGAAGAGACTGGCTACATTGGAAATCAACACCGGCGTTTTGGAAAAGGGGGAGGTACCCGTTGCGCTGCTGTGGGATTTTAACGCGTTAGGCTATCGCGACCAAATCGACCCGAACCGTTTCGAAGTCAGCATCCTCAAAGAAGGCAGCGTGGTGAGCGGTTATACGACCATTATCAACAAATATGCGCCTCATCCGAATGCCGCGAAGCTGACGCGCGAATATATTTTGAGCGACGAAGGGCAGATCAACCTGGCGAAAGGCTACGCCCGTCCGATCCGTGAAAACGTAAAGCTGCCGGACGATGTCGCCAAGAAGCTGATTCCTTCCGAAGAGTATCAAAATGCGAAACCGATCAAGGATTATAAGGCTTGGGAAGAAACGTCCAAAAAATTGCCACAACTGTGGCAAGAGCAAGTATTAATTCATATGAACTAGCTTTCATAGCTTGATGAAAGGACAAGTGAGGTTATCCGAATGAATCGCAAGGTAACGCTGTTTGCCATCGTTGCACTTCTTCCGTTTGCCCTGCTTGTCGCCGGCTTCCTGCTGCTGCCGTTGATCGCCATGATCAACGACAGCTTTCTCGCCGGCGACGGCGGGACTTATACGCTCGAGCAGTACAAAACCGCATTAACGAGCCCTTATTATTCCAAAGGGATCGTCAACAGTTTGATGATTTCGTTATATTCCAGTGTCATTGGTTTGGTTATCGCGTTCGTCGTATCGTACTCGATTACGAAAATGCCGAAGAAGATTCAAACGATGATGATTACATTTTCCAATTTGACATCCAACTTTTCCGGCGTGCCGCTTGCATTCGCCTTTATTATTTTGCTGGGAAACAGCGGACTGTTTACGCTCCTGTTTAAGGAGTGGGGATGGAATATGTCGGAAACGTTTAGTTTATACAGCTGGAGCGGACTAGTCGTCGTTTACGTTTATTTTCAGGTCCCGCTGGCCATTTTGCTGCTGTACCCAGCCTACTCGGGCATTCATAAGCATTGGCGTGAATCGGCCGCTTTGCTCGGCGCTTCGAATTGGCAATTTTGGCGGCGTATCGGAATACCCGTTCTATTGCCAAGCGTCGTTGGAACCTTCAGCATCCTGTTAGCCAATGCGATGGGGGCTTATGCAACGGCTTATGCGCTCGTAGGCAGCAACTACAACTTGATGACGATTCGCATCGGCTCGCTTGTTGCCGGTGACGTAGCTACCCAGCCGCAGCTCGGAAGCGCGCTCGCCGTAATCTTGGGTCTGCTGATGGTCGGGGCGATGTGGATCAACGAACGCCTGATGCGGCGGTTCAGGAGAGATTTGCAATGAAGAAAAAATGGATATCGTTTCTCGTTGTGATCGCAACGATGATTTATCTTATATTGCCGCTTATGGCGACCTTTATGTATTCTATCGCCAAAGAATGGAGCCATACGGTGCTCCCGGTTTCCTATACGCTAGACTGGTACAAGGATTTGCTAACCGATTCGCGATTTCTATCAGCGGTTGGGAGAACGCTCACCGTTTCGGGAATCGCGCTTGCTCTGAGCGTAGCGACGATGTCGTTGACTATTTTTGTCGTTTATATGTATATGCCGAAGTTTGAGCGTTATCTGCAAGCACTTGCAATGATTCCTTTCGCCGTACCGGGGGTCGTGGCCGCCGTAGGGTTGATCAAAGTGTACTCCAGCGGTCCGATCGTATTATCAGGAACCATCTGGATTCTGGTCGGTGCGTACTATGTGATGATTATTCCTTATATGTATCAAGGCATCCGCAACAGCTTGCGCGCCATCGACGCCAGAAGGCTCATGGAGGCGGCCGAAATACTCGGGGCAAGCAAAATAAAGGCATTTTCGCAGGTTATCGCGCCGAACATCGTAAACGGAATATTAATTTCCGCCCTATTATCGTTTTCCATCTTAATCGGCGAGTTCGTCATGGCCAATTTTCTGCTAGGCGGAAATTATGAAACGATCCAAATTTATTTGATGCGGCGGTTGAATGAAAACGGGCATTTATCGAGTGCCATCGTTATTGCATACTTCACGATCGTGTTAATCCTATCTTGGCTGATGCTGAGGCTGGGCACACGTTTCCGAAAGACAGAAGAAATCAAGGAGAATGCGGCATGAGCTATGTACAAATCGATCAGGCATTGAAGCAATTCGCAAAATCGGTCGTTCTGCAGCAAGTATCTCTAAGCGTGGAAAAAGGGGAGCTCGTCACCTTGCTCGGACCAAGCGGCTGCGGCAAAAGCACGCTGCTGCGCTGCGTCGCGGGACTAGAGACGCTGGATGGCGGAACGATCCTCGTGAACGGAAAAGATATTTCCCATCTGCCACCGCAGCGTCGTAATGTAGGCATGGTGTTTCAATCTTACGCCTTGTTTCCCAATATGACGGTATTTGACAACATTGCCTTCGGTCTAAAAATGAAAAAGCTGGCGCGCGAGCAAATCTCGGCGAAAGTAAAGCAGGCCATCGAGCTTGTGCATTTGAACGGCAAGGAGTCTTCTTATCCACATCAGTTGTCCGGCGGCCAGCAGCAGCGCGTCGCGCTTGCCAGAGCGCTTGTCACCGAACCCGATATCCTTCTGCTGGACGAACCGTTAAGCGCGCTGGATGCAAAAATCCGAAAAAGCTTGCAAAGCGACCTTCGCAGCATTCAGCGGGATTTGAAGATGACGATGATTTTCGTCACGCACGATCAGGAAGAAGCGATGACGATTTCAGATCGCATCTTTGTCATGAACGGTGGGAATATCGTTCAGCAGGGCAAACCGGAACACATTTACGCCTCGCCGAAAAATGAATTTGTCGCCCGTTTCATCGGCAGTTACAATGTCATGACGGACAAGGACCTGCTCCGCCTGACGGGTCATTCGATGAAGCACGGAACGTATGCGATTCGACCGGAGGTCATGGAGCTGTATCCGAACGGCGAAGCGCTTGCCAATACGCCTGATCGCGGACTATCTCTCGAAGGGGTTATCTCGAACGTGACCGTTCGCGGCAATGTACGCAGATACCAGATTCAGTCACAGGATGTGACCTTGACGATTGACGAGCTGAACGTTCCGCATAAAGGCGCTTTGGACGAAGGATTGTTCATCAGCGTGCGGATTCCGGAATCGGCATGTACTTTATTGGAGTAGAGGGGAAGCATGATGTCCGTATTGTCCGTAGAACGAAAAACCGCGATTCTTGATCGGCTGCAAGCTTACGGGAAGGTGAACGCGGCCGAGTTGGCCCGCCTTCTTGACGTATCGATGGAAACGATCCGGCGGGATCTCGACGTGCTGGAGAAGGAAGGTTATCTCAAGCGCGTGCACGGCGGTGCCGTAAAAGTCAATTATCAGATGGGCGAGCCGCCGTTCGTTCAGCGCAAACAGGTACGACACGAGGAAAAAAAGAAAGTGGCGGGGCGAGCCGCGCAGCTCGTCAAAGACGGCGACACGATCGTGATGGGCGGAGGAACGACCATTCTGGAAATGGCTCATTGCATTCGCGGCGTTAATAAGGTAACCGTTCTGACCAATTCGCTGCCTACGGCACATGCGTTATTGGATTCGCTGAACCAAGGCTTGTTTCATGGCAAGGTGATTCTGCTCGGGGGAGAGCTGGATGCGGAACAATATTCGTCAAGCGGCTCGGTGTGCGAAAAAATGATGGATTTGTTTTGCGTGAACAAAGCATTTATTTCTCCCGGGGGAATTTCGCTTTCGGGCGTAATGGAATATACGCTGGAAGAGTCCGCGATTTCGTCGAAAATGATGCAGGTCGCCAAAGAAGCGATCATCGTCGTAGATCATTCCAAAATCGGCGCGGAAGCATTATGTAAATTTTCGCAGCTCGATCAAATAAACGCCATCGTATGCAACCAAGAGGCGCCGGAATCGTGGAAGCCTTACTTGGATAACATCGATTGGATCGCGGCGGGCGATAACGCAGCGGATGAAGGTAATTAACAATCAGAAACCAAGACTGGGTGAACATACGTTGAAACAAATCAAAGGCATTTTGTTTGATAAGGACGGTACGTTAGTCGACTTTCACTCCGGTTGGGTGCCGGTCGCGACGCAAATGGCCGATATTCTGCTCGAGGACGTAGGCTTGAAGGACGATACTTCGACCAAAGAGAGATTGCTCGGCGCAGTCGGCATGCATGGAAATCAAATTGACCCCAAAGGGATACTCGCCGGGGGCACGACTCAGGATATGTCGGAAGCGTTCGTTCGGGTGCTGCGGGAAAAGCAGGTAAACCCGGATAAGCTGGAACATATGGAAAATTGGCTGACCAGGGAACTTTACCGGCTCACGATGTCCAACCGGCACAATTTACGGCCAACTGCGGATTTGCACCGTTTGCTTGGGGAACTTCGCCGCCACGGGCTCCGAATCGGCATTGCAACGGCGGATGACCTGGAATCGACGAATTTTTTCCTTGAGCATGCCGGGGTCGCCTCTTATTTTGATTTTATCGGCACATCGGATTGCTACGAGAAAAAACCGAGTCCGAGCATGCTTCGCGCTTTTTGCGAGGCTTGTGACATGGACGCGGAAGAAGTGGCTGTCGCGGGAGACACCGTAACGGATATCCGCTTTGCCAGAAACGGTTCGGCAGGCATTGCGATCGGAGTTCTTTCCGGCGTAAGCGGCACATCCGAGCTGCAGGATATTGCCGATCTGGTCATCCCCTCCGTTGCGGACATCGTGCAGGCGGACGGACGATTGATTTGGCACAATGGCTTGCAGCAGGAGGAGAGAACGTTATGAAAATCGGTTTGGAAACAGAGAGCTATCACCTGCAGTTTATTACCGGAATAATGGATATTTTTGGGTTTATTCGCAAAACAGCAGAGCTCGGCTTGGACGGGGTCATGATCAATATCGTGAAGTGGCCGGATATGCCCGGATGGGGCACGCTTGCCTCGTTTGAACCGGATTATTTGAAAAAGGTGAAGGCCGAAATTCAGAAATACGGTTTTTTTGCCGAAATCGACACGAACGGCACCGATCCGGAACACTTAGCACAAGTGATCGAGGTCGCTCATCAAATCGGTGCGGACGTCATTCGGACTTACACCTGCCTCGGGACCTACGATGTGGAGAGACTGAAGCAGGCTCCGGGAAACATCCGGCAAATTGTGCCTTTGCTGCAGAAGTACAGAATCAAGCTTGCCGTTGAAAATCACGAGGAAGAGCTGACCAGCGAAGTGATCCGAATCATCGAGGAAGTGAACAGTCCTTGGGTTCGCGCGCATTGCGACATCGGCAACGGCATGATGGCGTGGGAAGATCCGGTGGAAGCGGTCAAGAAGCTGGCGCCGTACGCATTCACCACCCATTTCAAAGACCACATCATCGTCCATGACGGCGAAGATTACCGGGTATGCGGCGTTCCGGTCGGGACGGGCAACATCGACTTGGAGCAAATCTTCAAAATACTCGTCGAGCAATCGACATTAACCCGGATCAATGTAGAAATGTGTTTCCCTTACGCCACGCAGTTCAAGAGAGAACCGGGCGCGGGCGGCGTGTTCACGGTCGGCGAAGGTGCGTTTAAAGTCGAGCAGCCTCCTTATGACCTGTCCGTCATCAAGCCGCTGGATTATTATGATCCGCCACAGGAGCTCTTGGAGCAGATGATTGAAGATCAAGCAAGAGGCGTCGAGCAATCCGTCAAATATACGCTGGCTTTAAGAGATAAATATTGCAGGTAACTTGATATCGTAACAACGTCAAATACTCTCCTTCAGCAATTCCATAGGAGACGATTTGACGTTTTTTTTGTGCTCCGTGTCGGGTTTGTTGATATAATGCAGAAATCGTTGATGAGTGAAGTAGTTTTAGAGGCCGAAAGACTATACAATATGGTTCATTAAAGGAGGCTGTCGACAATGCAATATTCGAATCTCGGAAGAAGCACATTGAATTTTAATAAGGATTGGAAGTTCATTCTTGAGGATAAATCGGGAGCAGAGCAGAGGCAAATTCAAAACAGCGGCTGGGAAAACGTTTGTTTGCCGCACACGCCTCAAATCGAATCGCTTCATATCGATCTGCATTTTCAAGGGATTTGCTGGTATCGCAAGCCTTTTATCGCCGATGAGGCGTGGAAAGGTAAAAAAATCTTTGTTGAATTCGAAGCGGCCATGCATGAAGCTCACGTTTGGATCAACGGAACATTCAAGCTGATTCATAAAGGCGGTTATTTGCCGTTTATGATCGACATCACTGAAGATATTGAATTCGGAGCGGAAAATGTAATTGCAGTCCGGCTCGATAACAGCGACAACGGAGCTATACCGCCGGGCAAGCCGCTGGAGAGCCTCGATTTTTCGTATTTCGGCGGACTTTATCGCAATGTGAAGCTCCATATTATGGAGAAACTCCATGTTACGGATGCAGTGTATGCGGGGATACCGGCGGGAGGCGGGATATTCGTCAAGTATTCCGACGTCTCGAAAGCCTCTGCCACGGTCGAAGTTCAGACCCATGTGCTGAATGAGTATGAAACGGACAAGGCTGTTAGAGTCGTGACATCGATCATGGACAAGCAAGGCAATCTTGTCGGTTCGCCTTCAAGCTCGAGCGAAACAGTTGCTGCCAGCGGAGATCATACGTTTGAACAAAAGATCACGGTAACAAGTCCGCAGCTTTGGCATCCGGATACGCCATACTTGTATACCTTGTTGACGGAAATCATCGACGGAGACGGCCTGACGGTGGATGAACTTCACACCCGCATCGGGATTCGCACGATTTCGTTCAGCAAATCGAAGGGCTTTATGATCAATGGGGAAAGGCTGGTTATCCGCGGAACGAACCGCCACCAGCAATATCCTTATGTCGGCAACGCGGCTTCGAATAACGCCCAATATCGCGATGCGAAGAAGCTGAAAGAAGGCGGCTTCAACTTCGTGCGGCTTGGTCATTACCCGCAGTCCCCGGCTTTCCTAGACGCTTGCGACGAGCTCGGACTGATGACCGTTGAGCCGGTGCCAGGTTGGCAATATTGCCAGGAAGGCGAATTTCAGGACATCGTCAAGCAAAATATCCGGGATATGATACGCCGCGATCGGAATCATCCGTGCATGATCATGTGGGAGGTCAGCCTGAACGAAACGTATAACCGGCGTCAAGGCGCGACGGACGAATTTTTTCGCGAATGCCATCTGATCGCCCATGAAGAATATCCCGGTGATCAAATGAACACATCGGGCGATACGATCGGAAGGGTTAACCCCGCCTATGTCGGTTATGACGTGCCGTATACGATGTGGGAAGACAGTGACTTGTCGCGCCCGCTGGAGGAGGCTCTGCCTGACAAGGGAGGCTTCGACAGAGAGTACGGGGATTACGAATTCGGCGGTCATGAGAGTACGAGCCGCATACCGCGCGGGGCCGGTGAGCAGAAGCTGCTGCTGCAAGCGTGGAATTATCAATGGTCGCTGAACCGAAACCGAGGCAACCGGTGGTCACTTGGGGACGCTTCGTGGGTCGGCATTGACCATAACCGGGGCTGTTACCCGCGACTGTCGGAATGCGGTGCCCTGGATACATTCCGTCTACCCAAGTACGTTTATTACTTCTATCAGAGCCAGAGAAGGCCTGATGTCATCCACGAGCTTGTAGACAGCGGGCCGATGGTGTTCATTGCGAACGAATGGACGGAACGCGTTTCGCCGGCCAAGGTTGTCGTATTTTCCAACTGCGATGAAGTAGAACTATTCGTAAACGGAAAATTGGTGGGCATACAAAAGCCGGATCAGGGACCCGACTCGGAATACGGTGAACGCGTGACGGGTTACGAGGTCGATTATTGGTTGACGGACGAGGAACAGCATAAGGGCAAGGATGGGGCGCAAGGGTTATACACCGATATCGCCAGCCTGAAAGTATCTCCGCATGACGGCGGGAATTGCCGCAATCTGGAGAGGGCGCCGTTTACGTTTGAAGGGGTGGCTTACGAGCCGGGGGAGCTAAAAGCCATCGGCCGAATCGACGGCATGGATCAAGCCGAATTTGTCGTGCAAACGCCGCTTGAGCCGGAGATGCTTTCCATTCGAATCGATATGAGCGGCAAGGCGCTTTCCGCAGACGGCTCCGATTTTGTGTTTGCGTATGCCGAGATTCTGGATGCGAACGGAACCGTCGTACCTTCCGCAGGTCATGAAGTCATTTTCGAGGTCGAAGGTTCCGCTGTCATCATTGGCGACAATCCGGTGCAGGCGGAAGCAGGGATCGCGACGGTATTGCTGCAATCGCGTCCAATACCTGGGGAAGTGATCGTGACTGCTTATGCCAAAGGATTAACATATGCTGTCACCAAGATGACAATTGTTGAGGAAAAGTAAACAAAGAGAATAAACGGATAGGAAAGCAGGAGGTGAGCCGGTTGGCGAAGCGTTTTATACAGCAGTGGGATCTACAGATTATGGTCATTCCTGCGATCATCATGATCATTATATTTTCATATTTCCCGATGTGGGGGATTCTTACAGCGTTTCAGGATTATAGTCCGGCGAAAGGGTTTTTCGGAAGCGACTGGGTAGGGTTCAAACATTTCAGGATGTTTTTTAACGCGCCGGAATTTTGGCAGATTATGCGGAATACGATTGTGATCAGCCTTCTCAAACTGATTGTGGCGTTTCCGGCGCCGATCATTCTCGCTTTGATGTTGAACGAAGTGAAAAACGCGGCATTCAAGCGGATCGTGCAGACGGTCAGTTATTTGCCCCATTTTATTTCATGGGTAATCGTATCGGGGTTCGTCATCTCCTTGTTGTCCGTTGATAACGGCAGCGTGAACTTGCTGCTGGAGAAGCTAAATCTGATCGAAGAACCGATCCATTGGCTATCGATACCCGAGTACTTCTGGGGAATTCTGATTTCGACGGGCATCTGGAAGGATATCGGTTTCGGAGCCATCGTTTATTTGGCGGCCATCGCGGGAGTCGATCCCCACATGTACGAGGCGGCTGAAATCGACGGCGCAGGCCGGATGCGGAAATTGTTTTCCATTACGATTCCGTCCATCGCACCCGTAATTATCATATTCCTCATTTTGGCGGTAAGCCAAATTTTGAATGCGGGTTTTGAAGAAATATTGCTGCTTACCAACCAAGGTCAGAACGTTGTGCTAAGACCGGTAGCGGAAACGATCGATACGTACGTCTATCGCGTGGGGATCGAGAACTATCGTTTCTCGTATGCGACGGCAGCCGGTTTGTTCAAGGGCGTGATCAGCGTCGGTCTGCTTGTGATCGCCAACTGGATCGCGAGAAAACTCGGGAACTCGAGCTTATGGTAACGGTTTTAAGAAAGGAGGCAGCCTTTGAAACGCTCAATCGAAGATCATATCATTGACATCACGATATATGTTTGCTTGCTATTACTTGCCTTTGTAACCTTGTATCCATTCTGGAATTCCCTGGTCCTTTCTTTTAACAGCGGAAACGATACGGCGGCCGGAGGCGTCACGTTCTGGCCGAGGGATTTTACATTGGAAAACTATAAATATGTGTTTAAAGACAGCCGTTTGATTCATGCCTTCTGGATCACCGTTGCAAGAACGGTCGTAGGCACTTTTTTATCCATTATGCTCACATCCATGTTTGCTTATGCGATGTCCAAGCGCGGCCTGATCGGCAAAAAGTTTTATATGATCCTTTGCGTCATTACGATGTATTTCAGCGGGGGACTTATTCCGAGTTATTTGTTGATCAAGGATTTACATCTAATGAACACCTTCTGGGTCATGATTATCCCGGGTCTCGTCAGCGTCTGGAATATGATCATTTTCCGTACCTTTTTCCAAGGCATTCCTGACGGACTGGATGAATCGGCCAGAATCGACGGCTGCAACCATATCAATACGTTTTTCCGAATTATTCTGCCTGTATCCGGGCCCGTTATCGCCACGCTATCGCTGTTCACCGCGGTCGGTCATTGGAATTCATGGTTTGATGCTTCCATCTATATTTCGAATCAAAAGCTGCTGCCACTACAAGTCATACTGAACCAAACGATACAATCGATTTTGTCGGTTGATGCTTCCACGCAGGTCAGCGCGACGAAACAGGAATTTTTGCTGAACATGCAGAGCGTCACGCACAAATCGGTCGTTATGGCGACAACGATGGTAGCGACCATTCCAATCATTATGGTGTACCCTTTCGTGCAGAAATATTTTGTCAAAGGGGTACTGGTCGGGTCCTTAAAAGAATAGTGGATGTTACGAGCCAAAAGGCGATAACATATAAAAAGATGATACGAGAGGGGTATCGATGCATGAAAAGGAAAAAATGGCTGACCGGCATGTTGGCCGGCGTTCTGGCTGTCAGTACGCTGATTGCCGGCTGCGGCAGCAAAGAAGAGAGCAAAGCCGAAGGGAATGGAAATACCGGGGGAGCTGCAAGCCAAGACCAGCCGCTTGACTTTACGATGTACAATTTTGATGACGGATGGCAGCCTGCACCTTGGGGACAGACCGTTACGACGAAGTGGATTCAGGAAAACAAGAAGGTCAACATCAACTATTTGCCGACGAACGGCAACGCCAAGCAAAGGTTCAACGCCATGTATGCCAGCGGCGAGCTGCCCGACGTCATTGCGCTTGGGCCAGGCCCTGAGCTGGATCGGTTGATCAGCGAAGGCCAGTTGGTCGAGCTGGATCCGTATCTTGACAAATATCCGAATCTGAAGAAGTCTGCCGGCGATATGATCCTCAATATCAACCGTTCTGAAGACGGCAAGCTTTACCTCATTCCGGACTGGTATGTCGGCGGCGATCACTTGAACGGCAACGGCGGTTATGCCGTGAACCGGAAAATTTACAAAGAGATGGGCTCGCCGAAGCTGGAGACGTTAACCGATCTTGAGAGCTATCTGCGTGCAGTCAAACAAAAATATCCGAACGTCATTCCGCTTGAGGTCGGCAATCCTTACGATATCAAGATGCTGTATTCGGCATTTAAAGAAAACAGCACGCCGTATTTTGTAAGCAGAATGTTCTACCCGGACGGCAACACGGTGAAAGCAATTACGGAAGATCCTGCTTTTAAAGAGTTCATTCTGTTCGCTAGCCGTATGTTCCGCGACAAGCTGATGACCCAGGACGTGTTTACCCAAAAAACCGATCAATCGGTTGAAAAGCTGAGCCAAGGCAAAGTTGCCGTGGCGCTTGGCGGAGGCTTAACGGGCAGAGCTCGCGTTCCGAACTCTACCCTGCGCGCCCAAGATCCGGATGCAGGATACGAATTTATTTGGCCGATCCACAAGGAAGGATTGGACAAAAATAAAATATATCCGAACTATACCGGCAGAGAAGGCGGCGGCAAAATCGTCATTACGAAAAAAGCGAAAGATCCTGAGCGTATTTTCGCTTTCCTGGATTGGGCTACGAGCGACGAGGGGCAAGCGGTTCTCTGGTTCGGACCTCCTGGATTCCTGTGGGATAAAAAAGATGAAAACGGCATTCCGATTCCGAATGACAAATACAAAACGATGGATAAAGCAGAGCTGGACAAGATGCAAATCTCCGACAACATGATGGCCGGCAATGCTACCTGGGTCGACCTGGCCAAAGTAGCCAGAGACAGCCTTCTGCCTGAGGAGCAGCGGGATTTCCAGACAAATGCACAAGTGAATATCGCCTGGAAAACGTCGATGGATATCACTGCGTTTGCCAATACGGACCCGCAAGGAGAATCTGAAGAAGGCATTATTTTGCAGTCCGTGAAAGACATTTTTGATCAGGCGTTTTCCAAAATGATTTATGCCAAATCCGACGAAGAAGTGGAAGCGATTCTGACCAAGGCGAAGGAAGACATGAATAACGCCGGCTTCCCTAAAGTGCTTCAGTTTGTCGAGAAGAAATGGCAAGATAATCTAGTTAAAATTAACGGTAAATAACTTCAAGTTTGCCGGGGGGGAGAGTATACTTGTTGAGTGTACTCTCTACCTTTATATAAGGACTGATGGCCATATATAACGTGTTGCTTGTCGATGACGAACAGTTGGATTTGGAAGTTTTGCAGCGATTTACGCCTTGGGAGCAGCTTGATATGACGATCGTTGGGGCTGTGAACAGGGGGGCGGCCGCCTTAAGTCTGTTGCGGGAGCAACAAGTGGATATTCTCATCAGTGACATCAAAATGCCGATGATGTCCGGATTGGAGCTGGCTGAGCAGGCAAGAAGCTTGCTTCCTCATCTGAAAATTATTTTTATAAGCGGTCATGACGATTTTCAATATGCAAAAAAAGCGATTTCGATGAATGCCAGTTCTTACATTCTCAAACCTGTGGATGATGAGGAGCTGCTGAACACGCTGCAGCTTGTCAGAGAGCAATTGAAGTATGAACGGGAGCAATTGAAGAAGGTAGAGCAAGTGGATTCATCGATTCCGCTGCTGCAAAATGAAATGATGCATCAGTGGCTGCGGGGAACGATCGATTACGGCATCCTCTACCGGTTTCATGAAGGAAGCGGCATTTTCTGGCATGGCGGACAAAGCTGCGTCGCCGTTATCGAATTGGATGACATGGCTTGGAAATTGAAGACGTTCTCCGACGATCAGCGAGCATTCGCCATCGATCATGTTTTTCGTTTGATTAGCGATTATATTCAAGTCCGGCAATTGGGGATGTATTGCAAAACGGGAGATGATAAGGTTGTCATCGTCATGGGCGGTTCGGGACTCGATCCTGCGGAAACGATGCAGTCTTTGGTCGATCATGTCCGGAACCATTCCAACATGACCATTACGGTTGGACTAGGTTCGTCGGTCGCCTCCCTGAAGGACGCCCCGAACTCCTATCGGAAAGCGTGCAAGGCGCTCGCGACAAAAATGTTTGTCGGCAAATGCCGGGTGATTACGCTGGAGCAAACGGAGGGCGAAATCGTTCAAACATCGCTCGACCTTGAGCAAATCATGGAGAAGATGTTTGCGGCCACGGCGAGCTACGACATTGTGCTCATACATGACAGCTTGGAACAGCTATTCGAATTGGTGCAAAGCCTTAAGGACAAGCCGTCTGTATATAACTTTGCTTTGTTTGTCGTTTCGAAAACCGATTTTTTCCTGCAGTCGCTGAACGTCAGTTTGTATGATTTGCTCAGCATCGATTTGAAAAATTTGAACGTGCTTTACGATTTCGAAACGATTGACGATATCAAGTCGTGGCTGCGCAGGCAGTTGTACGAAGTCTCCGAGCATCTGCATAACAAGAAGAAAAATCCGAACCAAAAACTGATCGATGAAATCGAAAGATACGTTGAAACGAATCTTGGGACATCGCTGCAGCTGCGGAATGTAGCCAAGTTGTTCGGGTTTTCGCCCAACTATTTGGGTTATTTGTTTAAAGAGGCAACCGAAGAACAATTCGGCGATTTCGTCACGAAGAAACGGATGGACAAAGCCAGGAAGCTTCTTCAAGACCCGAAGCTCAAAATCTATGAAGCGGCCCACCTCGTAGGTTATCAGAATCTGACCCTATTCAGCAGGCATTTCAAGCAATGTTTCGGTCTTTCGCCTGCCGATTACCGCAAACAAGGCCAGGTGTAATCAATGAAACGGTTCTCCTTCAAATATAAACTGATGGCTTCCTATATGCTGCTGGTCATGGCGTCTGTCCTATCCATCGGATATTATGCTTATTATACTTCCGTGCAGTATGTGAAAGAACAGACGATTCAGAACGTGACAGGGACGCTCAAGCAGGCCCGCGACAACATCGAGGGCAGAATGCAAACGGTGGAGAGGGTCAACAACCAGCTGTACTTGGATCAATCGCTGCAGCGGGCATTAAAAAAACGGCTTGAGCCATATGACAGTTACCAGACGATCACCCAGAACGTCATTCCAAAGCTGGAATCGGCGTTGAATTTGTCGACGAATAACGTCGCGCTCGATTTGTTTTTGAATAACGAAACGCTGCCGGAAATCTATGATACGGAGACCGGCGAAGACCCGCTCTTGCATGGAAAACGGTATGATCTGATTCAATACACAAGAGTCGAGCAGCTGGATTGGGTGAAGAAGTTTCAAGACATGCATTCGGAATCCTTATGGACACAGGTCGAAACGGATTCGAAGTTCGGCAATGTTTCATTGCTCCGAAAAATGATGGATTTTCAAACGATCACAGAGATCGGCATTATGCGGATTACCGTCAAAATGGACGATATATTCGGAAACCTGAATTATAGCGCCAGCGGAGACGGCATCCCCGGTAATTTGGCCGTGATCAACGGCAAGAACGAAACGGTTTACGAGAGCCGGAGCAATCCGCTCCCCAAGGATTGGAAAGCGAAGGCGGGGGCTTATATGCAGATTAGCGAGCCTATCGAAGGACTGAACTGGCGTGTGATGGCGCTTGTTCCGCTTCAGGAGCTTGAACATGCGGCCCAAAAAGTAAGAAACGTCACGCTGCTCGTCTGTTTTATCAGTTTTGCGGTACTCGTGGCGATCGGCGCGGTTGTATCCAATTCTTTTTCCAAGCATATCAAAAAAATTGTTCTTTCGCTTCGAGCGTTTCAGGAAGGGAATTTTGCGAAACGAATCCGATATGCCGGCAATGATGAGTTTGCGCAAATCGCCACTGCGTTCAATGAGATGGCTGAAAATATAGAAAACCTCATCCAAGAGGTCTACATCAGCAACCTGCAGAAAAAAGAAGCCGAGCTGGATGCGCTTCAGGCTCAAATCAAGCCGCACTTTTTGTACAACACGTTGTCTTCGATCAGCCGGCTCGCCCGATTGGGCGAAACGGAAAAGCTGCACCGCATGGTCAGCGAACTGGCGACTTTCTACCGTCTGACGTTGAACCGGGGGAGATCGATCATCCCGATTCGCGACGAAATACAGCAGGTCCGTTCGTACATCGGCATCCAAAAGATTAAGCATGTCGACCGACTTGACGTTGATTTTGACATTCACTTTTCTGTCTTGGAATACGATACATTAAAGCTAATTTTGCAGCCGTTTGTGGAAAACGCCTTGGAGCATGCCATGTACGAAGAGGGCCTTCATATACAGATCGTTGCTTACCAGGAGGAAGGGACGATCGTGATGGAAGTCAAAGATAACGGGATCGGGATGAGCGAGGAGACGATAAGCAAAATTTCCGGGAGTAAGGATCAAAGCGTCGGTTACGGGATTCGGAATGTGAATGATCGGATCAAGCTGCAATTCGGGGAATCGTTCGGCGTTACGATTCAAAGTGGAGTGGGACTCGGGACGACGGTTCGCATCGTCATTCCTTTGTATCGGGAGTTGTCTGTTAGAAGTTAAATCAGAGAAAAGGATGGAGAGCCGATGAATCAGCCCTCCATCCTATTATAAGTTTCGGGGAATCAACTTCGAAGCCAAGCCCCACTTTGTGGGGTTATTTACCCGAGAATCGCGTTGTCGCGAAGCGTGACGACCGGTTCTTCGGCGCCATGCAGCTCAAACAGTACAAGTTCGTTTTCTCCCTGGCGGAGAAGAGGACCCGGGATGTACAGCGTTTTTTGCGGTCCGACCGTTTCCCAATAGCGGCCTAGGTTAAAGCCGTTGATGTAGGCGATGCCTTTGTTCCAGCCTTTCAGCTCGAGGAAGGTGTCCGCAATTTCGTCAACCTGGAACGTGCCTTTGTAGAAGGCCGGTTTGCCGTCCGATTGTGCAGCCGTCGGCTTATATTCCAGCTTCGACAAATCTTCCAGCGGCAGCGTGTGGATCGTCCAATGGTACAGGAACTGTGCCCCGAAGCGGATGCCTTCCGTAATGCCCTTCACGTCCCGCAAGTATGGGCCGTAGTTGTTGCGTCCCATAGCCTCGACGAGCACGCTGAGCGTGACGCCTTCAGGCGGGATACTGAAAGTAACAGGCTCCGCATCTTTGTTCCAACGCTCGACGACACCTTTATACTCGCCGTCTACGAAAATCTGCGCGCGGTCGTGCACGTCCTGGAGGTTCAGCTTCGTTTCGCCGCGAGGGCCGGAAATCCGCGTCGTGTACAGGATGAAGCCGTAGTTTTGCCCCAGCAGCTCCATCGGATCCGGGCACGTTCTTTGCACCGGCGCCGACAGCTTGTCCAGGGAGTCGAACAGCGGCGCTTGCTGCGTCATGTTGACTTGGCCGTAAGCAATTTTCTTGATCGGTTCAGGCAGCTCAAGCGGCCCAAGGTCGACATACTTGGATACGACTTCGCGCACGGCGTAGAACTTTTCCGTTACATCGCCGGATTCGCTGATCGGCACATCGTAGTCATAGCTTGTAATCGTCGGCATGTACGTGCCGTCGTCGTTCGCGCCGCTCCAGAAGCCGAAGTTCGTTCCGCCGTGGAACATGTAGAAGTTGACCGATGCATCCATCGCCAGCATGTCGTCGAATACTTTCGCCACATCGGCCGCGTCGCGGGTATGATGCTTCTCGAACCAGTGATCGAACCAGCCGTTCCAATACTCCATGCACATGATCGGGCCTTCCGGCTGGTAGATGCGCAGCTCGGCGAATGCTTCCTTCGGACGGGAGCCGAAGTTTACGGTTTCGAGCACGCCCGGTACCATGCCGCCTTGCAGCATGAAATCTCCAGGACCGTCGGAGGTGAACAGCAGCACATCGATGCCGCGCTTGATTTTGCCTTGCCGCAAGTGTTCAAGATATTGGATGTCGTTGCCGTAGCTGCCGTATTCGTTCTCGATCTGCATCGCGATGATCGGCCCGCCGTTCGTGCAGAGCAGCGGAACAAGCTTCGCCATCAGGACGTCGTAATAAGCGTCGATTTTATCGAGGAACGGCTTGTGGTAGCAGCGCAAACGCATGCCGGGATCGGCCAGCAGCCATGCCGGCATTCCGCCGAATTCCCACTCCGCGCAAATATACGGACTTGGGCGAACGATAACATGCAGCCCCAGCTCGCCTGCCGTCTCGATAAACTTGACGATGTCGGCGATGCCTTCGAAATTGAATTGTCCTTCCTTGGGCTCGTGTAAGTTCCACGGCACATACGTTTCCACCGTGTTGAAGCCGCAAGCCTTCAGTTTCAGCAGTCGATCCCGCCAATATTCGGGAACGATGCGGAAATAATGGATTGCGCCGGAAATAAGCCTGACCGGCTTGCCGTCAAAAACAAATTGATTCCCTTCCACAGCAAATATAGACACAGAATAGCCCTCCGTTTATTTTTACGTATATTTGTGAACTTATCACTTCGTTTATAGTATATCATACCTTTCGTATATTTTCATATAATTACTTTTAATTTCGATTTACAAAAACGGGCATAAATCAGGATAAAAGTTGTCTCGAAATCCGTCATTGATGATGGCTGCCGATTCATGCTACGATCTTTTCGATCATGCTGCGAAAGGGTGAATAACCATGTATAAAATGTTAGTTGTCGATGACGACCGTTCCGAAAGGGAAGGGGTCAAATTTTTGACGGAGCAATTTAACTGGGGACTTGAAATCGCCGAAGCGGATTGCGGGGAAGCGGCGCTGGAATACATCCGCGACTCAGGGAATATCGATATGATGCTGACGGACATTCGAATGAGAGAGCTCGACGGGCTTCAGCTTGCGCAGCAGGTGAAGAAGCTGTCGCCCCATACCAAAATTATTTTTATGAGCGCCTACGGTGAATTCGAGTATGCCCAGAAAGCAATCGATTTGAAAGCGATTCATTACATCCTGAAGCCGGTGGAAATCGGCGAATTTATGCGTGTCGTGTCGGGCGTGATTGAAATGTGCGACGAAGAACGGCGGCAAAAAAAGCAAAACGAAAGAATCCAGGAAGTTTATTGGAAAGGAATCCGTTACGAGAAACAAAAGTTTTTGTACGATTTGATTCATGGCCGGGGAGCTGCCGCGGAAGAAGATCGCGAGGGCACGGTCATCCATTTCAGCGGTTACCGCTACGTGCGGATGGCGATGATGCATGCGGGAACCCGTTTTTTTGACACGATCGAGCTTGGCGCAGTTGAACCGATTCTGGAGGGAGCGACCGGCGGGAAAGCCGATCTCGTGAACTTGAACGAGGTCCAGAGCGTGTTATTGTATGAAGGCAAACCCGAGGAAACCGAAGGCGATTTGATACAGATGGGAACGTTTCTAGCCGGATGGTTTAAAGATCATTATCATGTTGACGTAACGATCGTCATCAGCGGGCTTATCGAAAATCTCGGGCAAATTAGCAGAGAATATAATCTGATGGAAACGATGCTCGCCAATAGGTTTTTTATGGAACGAGGGGCTGTGTTGTACTCGGGTGAGGTCAGATCGGGAGACCGTGACATTTCCTTATACACCCGTAACGTTCTGCTGGACATGGTGGAGTGGTTGAAGGGAATCGAAGTTGAAAGCGATAAAATCGTTCTGTTGATCGAGATGCTCCAAGGGGGAAAAACCGTCTCGGAAAACTACGTCAAATATGTGTGTACCGAACTATTGAAGTCGATCATCGGCCGTCCGACAGAGCAAAATGTAAACGGATACATGATGAGCCTGGAAAGAATCTATCATGCTTCTTCGCTTCGCGCGCTTCTGGAGGCGATGCAGTCGATCGGTGAAGATTTGGTATCGAGCGCGGATCGGCCCCAGGAGCTGCTTCGCCGAGTAATTGAAGACGTAGTACTCATGATCGATCGGGAGTACAGCAGTGAAATCACGCTCGAGAGCATCGCCGGAAGGGTGTATTTGAGTCCGGGTTATTTGAGCCGCCTGTTCAAGAAGTACAAAGGAAAAAGCATTATCAAACATATCACGGCGATTAGGCTGGAAAAGGCGGGCGAACTTCTCCTGACGACGAACAAAAAAATTACGGATATTGGCAAGGAGGTTGGCTACCCCAACTTTGCTTATTTCTCGGCATTGTTCAAAAACAACTATGGGAAAACTCCATCTCAATACAGGGAAGAGCACGGCCTATGATGACAAAGTCGATCCGAATTTTCGCGCGTTTCAAATTTAAGCAGAAGCTGTTTATGTCGTATCTCATCGTTACGATCATACCGATGATGGTTCTTGGCATTTATTCGTACGGTCAATCGAAGGAGTTGCTCAGCAATCAAGCGAAGCAAGGCATCGAAAGAAACATTGGCACGGCCGTGAACAGCATTACGTACAAAATGGACTTGTACAATAATTTGATTCAATTGATTGTCGTTAATCGCATGCTTCAAAATATAGTGTCCATTCCTGACGGCGAAGCGGCAGATTTATCGACTATGTCCCATCAGTTAAAAGAATATTTGGATCCGTATTTCAGCATGATGCTAACGACTTACCACGGGATTGACAAGCTGACGATCTATACGGAAAGCCCCGTTCCGGAATACGGCGATTATTTGCGCTCGGCCGAAGCGGTATCCGATCAAAGCTGGTATAACGATGCGCTGAGCAAATTCAGCATCCGCTGGTATTATGATGAACCACAGCACGCGGCTTACGCGGTGAGCAAATTTCCGGAAACGTTCATGCCAGGCCACCATGTATTATACATGCATATGAATACGGATAGTATTTTTATGGATTCCATGAAGCTTCTGAATGATTACGGACTCATCGTTTCGGATTCGAAGGGTACAACTTTATTGAAAAATGTACGCGCGAACAGTTGGTTTCCTTCAGCCGCTCTGCCAAGTCAAGAGAATGATATCGCCACGACGGGCGGGATCGATTGGATGGTGATCCAGAAAAAAATTCCGAATACGGATTGGACGATCCATTGTTACGTGCCGATTGACCAAATATCCGGAAACGCTGCACCAATATTGTACGCGACCTACATAGTGCTCGGCATTTGTATAGGGATTATGCTTATTATCATTTCTCTGTTTGCTAATGGAATGCTGCGGCGCATTTACCGGCTCAATCATTGGATGAAACGCGTGGAGAACGGCGGGCTTGAGCTGGATATACAGAATACGTCCAAAGACGAAATCGGCGAGCTCATCGATCGATTCGGCAATATGCTGTTCCGTATCAAAGAGCTGATCCAGGAAGTGCGCCGGAAGGAGCTGCACCGGCTGCAAGCGCAGATGAATCCGCATTTTTTGTATAACACGCTCTCGTCCGTCAACTGGAAAGCGCTAAAAACGAAATCGTATGAAATAAGCCGAATCGTGACGTCGTTGTCCAAGTATTACCGTACGGCGCTCAACAAAGGGGACAATTTTACAACGGTTCGAAATGAATTGGAGAATGTGAAATCGTATTTGGACATTATGCTTATCACGGATGATTATCGCTTTGATGTCATCTACGAAATCGATGAAGAGGTGAATCGATTTTACACGATCAATATGATCTTGCAGCCGCTCGTGGAAAATGCGATCAAGCATGGCGTTCACCGGAAAACCGATGGACGTGGGGTCATCACGATTTCAGCTTGTCTTGGGGAAGGTACCGTTCAATTTTCGATTATGGATAACGGACCCGGGATGGAAGAGGAGGTTGTCCGAAAGATGATGACACCTCGCTCCGCCGGATATGGTTTGAGAAATGTGCACGAAAGAATCGAGCTTTTTTTTGGCGTTGGATACGGGTTAACCGTTCGAAGTTATGGGAGCGGGGGCACAGCCATGATGATCACGATCCCTCAGACTGCGATGGACGCGGCATCCGTTTGAATGGTCAAAAAAACGAAAAGGAAATCAAATAAGTGATAATGAAGCCAGGTACACCCCATGCTATACTTTCACCAAGAAATGAATGCGCATTCATAAAACAAAGTTAGGAGATGAAAAAATGAGCAAAACGGCAGCGCTTTCCGGACAGCCTGAATGGAAAAAAAAGCCGGAAACCAAGGATGCCGGGTCCAAACGTTACGCGTTCAAAAAATACCGGGTCTTGTTAATCATGATGATTCCTGCCGTACTGTACGTCACGATTTTCAATTATGTGCCGATTTACGGGCTATTGCTGGCGTTTGAAGATTTTCAAATTACGAAAGGTTTTTTCGGTAGTCCGTGGGTCGGCCTCGCTCATTTTGAAAAAGCGTTTCAAGATCCGGATTTTTATCTTGTACTTAAAAATACGGTGTTGATCAGCTTGTACCGCATGCTGTGGGGATTTCCCATTCCGATTTTATTCGCGATTTTATTAAGTGAAGTGAAGAACCTCAAATTCAAGAAAGTTGTCCAGACGGCTTCCTATTTGCCCCACTTTATTTCATGGATCATCCTGGGTGGTATTTTCATGAGCATTCTTTCCCTTGATGGACCGATCAATGCGATACTTGGCCTTTTCGGGGTCGATCGCATCTTGTTTATGGCCGACACCGGCTATTTTCGGTCGATTCTTGTTACAACGTCGATCTTGGCAAGCTTCGGTTGGAGCTCGATTATTTATTTTGCGGCGATTACGGGCATCGATCCGCATTTGCACGAGGCTGCCGTCGTTGACGGCGCAGGCCGGTTCAAGCGAATGATTTATATTACGCTTCCTCTGCTCATGCCGGTCATCAGCATTATGCTCGTCATGTCGATGTCGGGTATTCTCGATGCCGGGTTCGACCAAATCTTCAACATGTACAACCCGAAAGTGTATGATGTTGCCGATATTATCGATACCTATGTTTACCGAAAAGGCTTGGTCGATATGGACTACGGCTACGCGACGGCGGTAGGCTTGTTTAAATCGGTTATAGGTCTCGTCTTGATGCTGACGGCGAATGCGTTAGCCAGAAAGATAGGGGGCGGAGATTATACATTATGGTAAGGCATGGGAGCAAAATCGCTGACCTGTTGCTGTATGCATTCATGACTATTGTTTTAATCATCACGTTGTATCCGTTTTGGACGCAAGTGGTCATTTCGCTTGATGGCGGGGATGCCGCCTACAGTTCATTTATGCTGTTTCCGAATCCGATCTCGTTTGACAGCTACAAGCTCGCGTTTGAATATGATGCGTTGTGGATCGGTTATAAAAATACGATCATGCGGACTTGTCTTGGCGTAGCGGTCAGCATTCTGGCAACTGCAATCACCGCTTACCCGTTATCGAAAAAAGATTTGCCGCTTAATAAGTGGGTCACGCGATTTATGTTGATCCAATTTATTATCGGCGGGGGCTTAATCCCGAACTATCTGTTAATCAAGTATCTCGGGTTGTATAACACCATATGGGCGCTTGTCATTCCCGGCATGATCAGTACGTTTAATGTCATCATCATGCGCAATTTTTTCCGCTCGCTTCCGGAAAGCCTGGAAGAATCGGCGATGGTGGACGGTGCAGGATTTTTGAAAATATTTATTCGGATTATTCTTCCCTTATCGATGCCGATCATTGCCACGGAAGCGCTATGGGTCGGTGTCGGCCATTGGAACGCTTGGTTCGACGCTTTGATTTATACAAATGACACCAATAAAGAGATGCTGCAACTCGTGCTGCGAAGAATTATTATCCAGAACAACCCAACCCAATTCAGCGACATCCTAGCGAAACTGCAAGACAAAAATCCTTATTCCGGGAGGCAGCTCCAGGCAACCGTCATCATGCTATCGATCCTTCCGATGCTGGTCGTATATCCTTTTTTGCAGAAATACTTTGTAAAAGGCATCATGCTGGGAGCTATTAAAGGTTGACCGTATAAACGTCAAAACCTTTGAATAGAAAAAAGGTTAAAGGAGAGGGTTGAAAAATGATCAAAAGGAAATTGGGAATGTCCGTGCTCGTCTGCTTCGTTTTGCTTGTTGCGTTACTCGGCGGATGCGGCAATTCGGATTCGGAAAAACCGAAGGATCAAGAAAACGCCCAGTCGAATGACACTGAAAAGTCAAGTGACGACGGAAATTCGAAAGGCGCAAAAGAGAAAATGAAACTAAGATTTTTTACTTATTATCCCGAGCAAACGAAGATCGACGGGTACTACATGAACTTCCTCAAAAATAAATTTGATTTCGATGCGGAATTTATTGTAACGTCTTCCGAAACCTCCAAAGAAAAGTTAAATCTAATGCTATCATCCGGGGATATTCCCGATTTTTACGGGGCCTCTAATTTTGAAGAATATGATAAGATGATCAAGCAAGATCTCGTTGCTGAAATCAATCCCAAAGACTTGGAAACCTATGCCCCTCGTTTTTGGAAATTCTTGCACAAAGTAGCCGGTGAAGATCCTTTTATGAATACGAGGAGAGACGGAAAGGTTTATGGTATTCCGGGTCTGTGGGATTTGGGGCCGCACGTTTATGCACTTGCTTTCCGTGAAGATTGGCTGAAAAAAGTAGGGATCACGAAAACGCCGGAAACACTCGATGAAATGGAAGAGGCATTGACAAAGTTCACAAACGACGACCCGGATGGAAATAGTAAAAAGGACACCTATGGCCTTACGGGTACGGCAGAAGGTGTAGGCGGTCTGTTCTCCTATGTATTCGGCGCATACGGCGTATACCCAGGAGCATTCACCGAGGATAACGGAAAGATCGTCCGAGGAGAAATTTTGCCAAGCGCCAAGGATGCGTTAACGGTTCTGAATCGCTGGTATGCGAAAGGACTTATCGATCCTGAATTTATTGTAAACAAGGATAATAATGTTTCCGATAAGATGGTTCAGGAAAAGGTAGGAGCGGTCGGTTCGTACTGGTATGGATTTGCTCCGAACGGCGTCTTTTGCTGCAACGATGTCTATGCCGCACTCAACAAGAAAAATCCGCAAGCCAGCTTCGTTATGATACCGGGTCCGAAAGGTCCTGACGGAAAGTATGGCATGGTGCAAACGAATCCGATTTACGGAGCGGTCAGCGTGTTTGGGAAGCAGCTCGAGAAAGATCATGACAAACTGATTAAATATCTTCAGTTATTCGATTATACGTCCTTCGATGTGGAAGCCAAAATCGCTGTAAGGTACGGGGAAGAAGGAACAACCTTTAAAAAGAACAGCGACGGCTCTTTCTCCTACATTCCGCCGTATGACGATCAAAAAGAACGGTGGAAATACGGCTTTGACGGCTCTTATTCCGTTCCGGGCGGATGGAATGACGATTACGACTTGGATTTGGCGTCCTTCGATACACCGGACAAATCTATGCTGCCAATCCGCGAAAAATTAATGAACATGGGAACAGGAAAATACGAAATATTGGGTGCCGTGACGAAGCCGATCTATAATGATCTTCATGAAAGATTGAATAAATTAACTTTGCAAACGTTCATCGATATGATTACCGGCAAAAAATCGGTCAGCGAGTTCGACAACTACGTGGCGGAGTGGAACAAACTGGGCGGCGATAAGGTGATGGAGGAAGCGCAGCAAGCTTATGACAAGCTAAAACAGCAATAAGAGTTCCATCTCGGTGTGGGACAGTGGGCGGCCTTCGTTCGAAGGCCGCCGATGAAAACCGTTTTTTTTGTTTTTTCTTATTGACGAATGAATCGCATTAATTTAGATTGTTGTGTGAAGCAAATTTTGGTTGTTTGATATCCATGGAGAGGAGCAATGGATTGTGGGCATTTCCATTCAAGATCAGAAAGTCGTCATTCAGAACGACTATATTTATCGGGAGATCGACATATCTGCAGGTTTGGCGACGACGGTATATCATATTCGTCCGAATGGCGAGCAGCGGGGCGATTTTTGGTACCCGGTATTTTCGTTTGAGTCGAACACACCTTATGAGGCGGCCGTAACCATCGGCGGCAAAACATATGAGGCGGGACCTTGGAAGCACCGGTTGAATTGGGATCGGGAAGGGGCTTTTTCCGTCGCCAAAGTAGAGCAGGACAGAGGCAAGTTCGGCGATGTGCTGCGTTTGACATGCGTGGGGCGAAGCGAGGAAGTGCCGCCGGTCGAGCTTGTCATCGAATATGAAATAGCCGACGAGCTTCCTTTGTTGACCAAAAATGTACGCGTGTACAATGTTTCGTCATCGCCCCTTACCGTAGATAATGTAACCGTTGACATTGTCAGACTGTTCGAAGGGAAAATCGAGCTGTCCGTATTCAGCGATTACTACTGGAACATTCAGAAGGAAGACGATTATTACGTTCCGTTCTCCCGGTTCGAATTCCCGAAACCGATCAACATGAAGCTGATGCCGGGGGAGCATTTTGAAACATTCAAATGCTACGAAGCCGTTACATCGGGGAATAAGGATGAGGCGTCCATCATCTTGCACCGGATCTACAAACAAATTGCGCCATGGATCACAACGCCGCAAATCAAGCGGATCGTGAATTCGTGCAGTTCGTACGAAGAACTGCTCGCCATGGCCGATCAGTCGGCCGCGGACGGCTTCGAGTCGGTTGAATTATTTGTAGGACAGCTGTTTACAAATACGGGAGATTATATCCCGCGGCCGGATCTGTTCCCGAATGGGGAAGAAGACATGAAGAAGCTGGTCGATTATTATCACAGCAAAAATTTAACCGTTCTACCGTATTGCTCGACGACAATCGCCTGGCACTCAAGCGAAGTTTGCAAGAAGCATCCGGATTGGCAGTATTTAGGGCCGGACGGCCTCCGCTTTTCGCCTGAAGGGCTGGGCAACATGTGCTACCAGTCGCCGTGGGGAGATTACGTCAGGGAGAAGCTGCTCCATCTCCTAGACCATATCGGCTTCGACGGTCTTGGACTCGATGGGCCTTATCATGGGCTTCCGTGTTTGGCGGCCGATCATCATCATGCGAATCCGGAAAGCGTTGAATTTATGAACTGGATGTGGGAGAAACGTTTCTTCAAGGAAGTGACGGACCGGGGCAAAATGATTACCGCGCCGCAAGAAATGCAGGCGATGTTCCTTGGCATGGGGCAGCGGCCGGGCGGTTACCGCGAGGAAGACCAGAATGTTATGGGCGGCATGCGCCTCGTTACGCAAACGCGTGCATTCGTATATGATTCGCGGTATAAAGATCCGGCATGCGCGACGTGGACGTCCTGCAACTTGGAGATGTATCATGGTCACAGCATCGAGCCTTCGGAAGAAAACCCGGCAACCTACGACCATGCGATTGGCGGGATGTTCGGATACGGGCATAGCGGCGTATTATACGGCAGAAAATCTTATTTCGGGGAAAATACGAAGCGAATTTTCGATAAATGGATTTCATTCTATAAAAAGTACCGAAAAACACTCGCCGGAGAAATGGTGCATTTGGCGCGGCCGAACGGTTATGAGCCGGATGCGGTGATGCATGTGTCGACCGAAGCGGAAATTCCCGCCGTGCTTGTCGTCTTTAACCCGGTCAATGCAGAGAAAAGCATTACGCTGGAGCTGCCGCTGAAATATGCGGGATTTGCAGACGGAGAAACGGCCCATGTGGAAAAAATCGGAGCGATGAAGCTGGATTCGCGCGGTCATGGCATCGTCACGCTGACGCTTGAGCCGAATGAAATCGCCACGCTGGGGATCAATCGGGAAGGACGTGCGCTATGAATCATCGACTTGCGCAAATGATGAACGAAACCAGCTGCTCGCTAGCTTTCAAATTGACTCAACATCAAGGCGCCGATCCTATCCGCTCGGCAACATGCATAGGGGCGGGGGCGGGCGGTGTACAGCAGCTAATGCTGGACAATTCGTTGTGGAAAATTCGTTATACTTGGAAACCGGCCGAATGCAATGAGGATGCTATCGATTGCGAAGTGATATTTAAGGTTATTCAAGGCAGCGCCAACGAAGCAAGTGTTTCGGTTGGTTTGAAGCTGGACAGCTGGTCGACGGAAAATTACCTGCTGATGCCCGCGGCGGCTTATAACGGCAACCGTTTTCGGGTGAGCGAGCAGCAGTATCCTCCGATGCTGACCCGCGAAGACGAGATCGGCGTCGATATTCCGACGACGATTACCGATGTGCCGAGACTAAGCCTGAATGAAGGACCGTCGAAAATCGAATTGCGGACGGGAGATTTGGCTACGCCGGCCGTCGGGTGTTACTGGCCTGAACATAAGAAAGGCTTGTTTATGCTGACCTACCAGCGAACGGCTCTAGGCGATTCCGGCTTGACTGTCGAAGAAAGCAGCGATCGATCGGAAGCGACGGTTTCGATTTCCGCGCCTGCGGTGAGAAGTTTTACATACAGCATGTGCAATTCGAAGGAGCGTTCGAGCGACCGCGGCCACAATTTCCAAGAACAAGACGAGGTGACGATCAAGTTCAGGCTGTATGTGTTCGATTGTCCGGACATTCCGGCGTTGTTCGATTATTTTTCGCATATTCGCAAAGATTTGACCGGTCCTGTAGAGCTTCGGCATGAAATTCCATTCTCCGCTTCATGGGACATTTTGGAGAAAAAATATAACCGCGACAACTGGGAGGGCGAACACGAGTTTTACCGGTCGTCGACGTCGCCGGATCCGGTGTTCGGCCAGTGGCAAACCGGTTGGGTCGGCGGGGCGATTAACACGTTACCGATGCTCGCCATCGGAAACGAACTATCCAAGGAGCGGTCGGTTCAAACCTTGAATTTCCTGTTTGATACGGTTCAGGCGCCTTCGGGGCTCTTTTACGGCATATTTTGCAAGGGCCGTATTCTCGGGGACGCTTTCCGCAACCATGAGGCGACTGAAATTGTTCTGCTGCGCAAAAACGCGGATGTGCTGTATTTTATGTCCAAACAGCTGATGCTCCTGGACAAATTAGGCGAACAAATACCGGCTCGTTGGAAAGACGGTTTGGTCCGGGCTTGCGACGCGTTTGTCCGTTTGTGGAACAAATACGGCCAATTCGGGCAGTTTGTTGACCTAATCAAAGAAGAAATCATCATCGGCGGCAGTGCAAGCGCGGGCATCGCGCCTGCGGGGCTGGCCTTGGCCGGCCAATATTTTAACCGGCCGGAATACGTCTCGATCGCTGAGCAAGCGGGGCAATATTATTACGACAATTACGTGAGACAAGGGGTAACGACAGGCGCGCCGGGCGAAATATGCCAATGCCCGGACAGCGAATCGGCGTTTGCGCTGCTGGAGTCTTATGTTGTCTTATACGAAGTGACCGGCGATAGGAAGTGGCTTCGTATGGCTGAGCAAACTGCGAAGCTGTGCGCAACATGGGTTGTGTCGTACGATTTCGAATATGCTGCGGACGCGGAATTCCGCAAGCTTGATTTGCGTTCGACCGGCGCGGTTTGGGCAAGCGTGCAAAATAAACACGCGGCTCCTGGAATTTGTACGTTCTCGGGCGCTTCCTTATTTAAGCTGTATCGAGCAACGGCTAACGAATTTTACCTGGAGCTGCTCCGGGAAATCGCGCACAATTTGCCGCAGTACCTATCCAGGGAGGACCGGCCGCTGCGTATTTCTTGGGGCGGCAATCGCACAGGAACCCAAACTTCGCCTCCTGGATGGATGGGAGAGAGGGTCAATACGAGCGATTGGGAAGGGAAGGATTGCATCGGCGAGGTTGCAGGCGGTTCTTGCTGGTGCGAGGTTTCCAACATGCTGACTTATTTCGAAGTGCCCGGCGTGTACATTCAGTCGGATACGGGATACGTTTGCGCAATCGATCACGTTGACGTCACGATCGTTGACAATGATAACGCAGCGATGACGGTGAAACTGGAGAACCGTACGAGCTTTAAAGCCAAGGTCAAGGTTTTCGTCGAAAGCACATCGGAGATGAAACGGTTGCTGGGCGAAAATGCATTGCTCCACCGTCAGACGGTTATGATCGAGGCGGGCTCGGCGTATACGTTAACGATTAATAAATAGCGCGTTTCCCGCGATCAAGCTTGTGTAAAGTCCGGGCCAATACTTACATTTCAAAGGCTCTATTGCTCTCTTCCCGGAACTCCCGTGGCGACCTGCCGACCAGTTGGCGGAAAAGCTTCGAAAAATAATGCACGGACGAAAAACCGTGCTTCTCTGCGATTTCCGTGACGCTGAGGTTCGTAAAGCGCAGATCGTACTTCGCCCGATTGATCCGATATTGGTTGACATACTGTACGGGCGGCAAGCCGGTAGCTTGTTTGAACAGCTCGAAGAAATAGCCACGGCTTAAGTGCAGTTCATTGTAGTAGGTTGCCAAGGGCTGCAGATCGCCGCGCACCAGATCCTGATCCAATCGTTCGAGCAGCTTGTTCATGCGGGGATCGGGGATATGCTCCTCTTTCAAGGCAAAGGCGAGAAAAAACTCGATAAACTGCTGAAAATGACTTTGGATCTTTAAGCTGCGTACGAATGTCCGCTCGTTCGTATACTCGTTATCGGTATAAAACATCTCGAATAGATCGATCCATTTCCGCAGCTTTTCCACTTTTGCATGCTCAGGGATGGAATGAGGAAATGAAGGTCCGATCAAGGACGGCAACAACTGGGCCGGATCATAGCAGATGATGCTAGGGTGAGCGGAAACGGCCCGGCGGTCCATATATGCCCAATCGAAGTAACAGCACACGTGGACCATCGGATCGTGGCTGTCGGCAATCCAATCGTGCGGCTGTCCAGCCGGCATGTAGATGAGGGAGCCGGGAAATGTTTCGTAGGTGCGCCCGCATGTATGAATGATGCCTTTACCTTCGCTTATCAAATAGAGCGATGAAGCGTAGCAAAACCGATTACGGCTCGCCTGTCCTCTGGAAAAGGGATATCGGGTTGCATAATATACATATGGATGAAAGCCGGCGAAATCCATGATCCCAATCCACTCCCTTTGCTGAAATCACTGAACAATTAACATGACTATCGTATAAAACAATGACAATTCTGTAAATACACAATAATCCCCCATTGATACAATGGTGTTGAATACGATCCAAGGTTAAGGGGAGATCATTTATGCTGGACAGCAAATACTTGTTGACGGATGAACAAATGATGCAGTTCATTACTAAAGGCTATCTCGTGCTTCAGAACGATTTGCCGCCTCAGCTTCATCAGAGCGTCATGAACAACATTTATCGTGTTTTTCACGAAGAAGGTAACCCCGGCAACAACATTTTGCCCCGGGTACCGGACATTCAACAGTTTTTCGATACACCGGTCGTTAAAGGCGCCTTAACGAGCGTGCTAGGGCCCGACTATTACATGCATCCGCATCGGCACTGTCATTATAATCAGCCGAAAAACCAGACGCCGGGCGGCGGGCAATGGCACAAGGATGGATACTGGTCCTCCATGCGCAGCCACCGGCCGTGGTGGGCGATGATTTTTTATTACACGCACGATATTTCCGAAGATTTGGGACCGACCGCCATCATGCCGGGTACCCAATACTATGAGAAATTTATCGGTGACCGGGGCGAGACACTGCTGCCTACAGGCAAGGCAGGAACCATGGTACTTGTCCATTTCGACTTGTGGCATAAAGCTACGCTTAATGTGTCCGACCTGGACCGTTACATGTTGAAGTTCCAATTTGTCAGACTTCGCGCGCCGGAATATCCGAGCTGGAATCATCAAAGCAAGGAAATGATTGTGCCGGAAGGGACGCCCGCCGTCCATTTGAACCTATGGCAGGACGTATGGGATTGGCTCCGGGGGGAACGCACGGCAAGACAAGGCGGCACGCCTTCGGACGAGGCTCGGTTGTCGCAAGCGCAACAAGAACTGGCAGCAGAGGATGCGGAGGTTCGCGGGCGGGCAGCGGACGAACTGGGACTGCACGGAGAGGCTGCGGCATCCAGCGCTCCCGCGTTAGGGCTTCTTCTGAACGATCCGGTGGAAACGACGGCTTTGAATGCCGCTTATGCGCTTGGCCGTATCGGATCCAAAGGAGTCGAAGAACTGATCGGTCAAATAACCGGGGGTACGACTCTAGTCGCGGAACGGGCCGCTTACGGTTTGCAGGGTGCCGGCGCAGCGGCCGTGCCGGAGCTGCTCAAGCTTCTGGAGCATAAGGACGAAAAGCGGAGGGCGCTTGCGGCTTTCGTGCTCGGCATGGTCGGGCCTTCCGCAGGCGGGGCAGTAACCTCGTTGATCGCAAGCTTGCAGGATGAGAGCGAATGGGTCCGCCGGAATGCGGTCGAAGCACTGGGTATGATCGGTAATGTTGGAGGACAAGTTGTGCCTGCCTTGACGAAAATATTGGAAGATTCTCTTATCGGCGAAACTGGCGACACTCCGAATTCGAACGACAAGTATTCGAACAATCAAAGCTACATTATCAATAAGATCGGTTATACGGCGGCGCTATCGTTGCTTCGTACCGGCAAGGAAGGCGATGCAAAGCAAGTTGTCCGCGCTTTAGAGCAAGCGCTGCATAGCAAAGATCGTTACGTCAGGGCCTATGCGTCGGAAGCGCTCACCCATCTTCGGACGGATGAAGCGGTCGATGTTCTGATCCGGTATTATCGGACTTCCCGTTGGTGTTCGGATACAAGTAAAGCTAGTACCTTTTAATCGAAACAAACATAGTTTTATCAGGGCATTCTCCGTGAAAGCGGAGAATGCCCTTGGCAGCAATATTGCTGGGAATCGGAGGAGAAGTTCGTGCATTTTTTTCAAAAAACCGTCATTGTTACAGGCGGAGCGTCGGGCATCGGCGAAGCGGCTGCCCGGACGTTTGCAGCTGCCGGAGCTCAGGTGGCCATATTGGACGTGAATGAGCAGGAAGGTAACCGTGTCGTGCAACAGCTTTGTGATACGTACGGCCCGCAAGCTGCGATTTTCGCAAAAGCGGACGTGTCGTCGGAAGACGAGGTGGCGTCTTTTGTGGCGTTCGTCGTGACGAAGTATGGGCGGATCGACGTGGTGGTGAACAATGCGGCAACGATATTGCCAAAGGCGATTGAGGAGGTGGCAGAGCATGAGTGGGATCGGCTCGTCGCCGTCAATCTCAAAAGCGTGTATCTGATGACAAAGCATACGATCGCCGAACTGCGTAAAAATCGCGGGTGCATCGTCAATATGGCTTCGCTGAACGGCATGATCGGGCAGCGGCAGAATGCGGCCTACGCCGCTACGAAAGGAGCCATCATCGCCATGACGAAAGCGCTGGCGCTCGATTATGCTGCCGACGGCATACGCGTCAACTGCATTTGCCCGGCGGGTGTCATAACGCCGCTTCTTGAGAAATGGGTGCTGCAGCAAGATGATCCGCTAACAGCCCGTAAATCGCTGAATGACATGCATGCGCTCGGCCGTCCCGCATCTTCGCGGGAAATTGCCGACGCGGCGTTTTTTCTTGCAAGTGAACATGCGAGTTTTATAACCGGCATTGCTTTGCCCGTTGAAGGCGGAGCAATGTTAGGTTATTAGAGCATGATCGAAAGAAGAGGAGAATGAGGATGAAAATTACGAAGGTCGAAAGCTTTGTCCTGCACGTGCCGATTACCCCGCCGATTACAGATGCGATCAACGTCGCCACCCACTGGGGGCTTGCCGGCGTTCGCATTTATACCGACGAAGGATTTATCGGTTACGGCTATACGGGCACTTGCGCCCACGGGGACGACATGATCGTTGAGACGATCGAGCGGTATTACGCGCCGATCTTGATCGGCAAAGACCCGTACATGGTTCGGGAAATTTGGGATGAGCTGCGTTTCGGCAAGATGCATTGGATCGGTCGCGCCGGCATAACCCACATGGCTTTGGCCGCTGTCGATATCGCCTTGTGGGACATTATGTCCAAAGCGGCGAACAAGCCGCTCTGGCAATACCTAGGCGGGCATAAATCGAAGCAGATCAAAGCTTATAATACGAACGGCGGATGGCTCAACTGGAGCAAAGAACAGTTGATCCGGGATGTTAACGAAATTGTTGAATCCGGCTTTACCGGAGTCAAGATGAAGGTGGGCAAATCCGATTCCCGCGAAGACTACGATCGAGTGAAGGCCGTGCGCCAAGCGATCGGCGAAGACATTATTCTGATGATCGATGTCAACCAGCAGTGGAACATCAATACGGCGATGACGTGGGGCAAGAAGCTGGAGGAGTTTGATTTGTTCTGGCTGGAGGAACCGCTCAACCCGGACGATATTTTGGGTCATCGCAAACTTGCCGACGAATTGAATGTACCGATCGCGCTCGGAGAGCACGTATACAACAAATATGCGTTTCGTGATTACATCCATAGCGGCGCGGTTGAATATGTACAAGTCGATGTCACCCGTGTAGCGGGCATTACCGAATGGCTTCAAGTGGCCGGCCTTGCCGCCGCTTACGATTTGCCGGTTTGCCCGCATGTCGGCGATATGGGTCAAATCCATCAGCATCTCGTCGCAGCCACGTCTAATGCAATCATGCTCGAATACATCCCGTGGATACGCGATATTTTTATAGAGCCGGCGACTGTGAAGAATGGGCATTACGTGCTGCCGCAAATGCCGGGTGCTTCCACAGAGGTCATTCCAGCCATGTTCGACCGATACCGGATCAGATAACTCAGAACTGAATCTGCTGAAAGCTCCCAGGGGAGCTTCACTTATTTAATTAAATACGGGAGGTTGTTAACACGTGAAAAACATATTATATCTTTACGGAGGCCCTGACTTTCACCCGACGAAAGCGGCCGGAGAATTGCTTGGAAATTTGCTAGGCTCAAGGGAAGGATATTGTCTTGAGACCACTTCCGATCTTGATATGCTGACCCGTTTGCCTGAAGGAAAATACGCCGCCATTGTGGTGTACACAACCGGGTTTGCCGACGAGCTGACGCCGGAGCGGGAACAGGGGCTGCTCCAATTCATCGAGAACGGCGGCGGCTTTGTCGGCGTTCATTCCGCGGCTGACAGCTTCAGAGGCAATCGCCGGTATATCGATATGCTGGGCTGCGAGTTTTTGACGCATCCGGACCATCACAGCTTTAAGGTGAATATCGTAAACACCGATCATCTCATTACGACAAGGATGGATTCGTTTACGATCGCGGACGAAATGTATCATTTGCAAAGCTACGATCCGTCGAAAGTGACGGTGCTTGCAGACACGGACTGGCAAGGCAGGAAGCTGCCGCTCGCTTATACGAAATCATACGGTCAAGGCCGGGTCGCTTATTTGGCGAATGGCCATGACTTAAAAGCATGGAGCCATCCCGAGTTTCAGAAGATGCTGCTGCGCGCAATCCGTTGGAGCGCCGGGGAGGAGAAGTCGTCCGGCAAAATCCGCTGCGGCTTGCTCGGATTCGGCCCGTCGTTTAATATGGGTGCCGGTCATGCGAGCTGGATCGGGCAAACCGAAGGCATGGAAGTGGTTGCGGTTTGCGATGCATCGCCGGACAGAGTGGCTGCGGCGAAGGAGCAGTTTCCCGGCTTGAAGGGGTATTTTACCAATCTGGATGATATGCTGGCAATGGATGAAGTCGATCTTGTCGTTAATATTTTGCCGCATCATCTGCATGCACCGCTTGCGATGAAATGTCTTGAAGCCGGCAAGCATGTCGTCTTGGAAAAGCCGTTTTGCCTGACGGTAGCCGAAGGAAAGGCATTGATCGAGAAATCGCGTGAGAAAGGGGTCATGCTGTCCGTCTTTCATTGCCGGCGCTGGGATGATGACTTTATGACGATCCGCGAGCTGCTAAACAAAAGATTGATCGGCGACGTGTTCCATATCGACTACTCATCCGTAGGCTACCATCAGCCGGGCTTCAACTGGCGCTCCGACAAAGCCGTCAGCGGCGGCGTCATGTACGATTGGGGAGCGCATATCATCGACTGGATTCTGAATTTGATTCCTTCCGAGATGACGCAGCTGATGGGCGATTTCCAGAAAAGAGTATGGCATGCGGTAACGAACGAAGATCACGGCAAAATCAATATCAAGTTCAAAAACGGAACGACGGTCGACATCATGATGTCTTCCATCGCAGCGGTCAAACGGCCGAAATGGCAAATTCTCGGCACGAAGGGCAGCATTGAAGTGAACGCACAGGACGAGATCTATTTGACGAGCACGGTGAACGGCGTTCGCCAGTATAGCAAGATTGATCGGATGTTCGGATCGGACTGGAAACAATATTATTGGAACGTAGCCGATCATTTGCTTATGGGCGAGGAACTGATCGTAAAACCCGAGCAAGCGCTGCGTGTGGTCAGTATCTTAGAAGGCGCCTCGCAGAGCTCGGAGCTCGGCCGAAGCATCACCCCTGAGGTAATGTGATCGACTTTTAGCGAAATGACAGGAAGTTTTGACGGTTTTTCCGGCAATTTGGAGTTCAGAGGGGATCGGATTATAGGCCGTATCCCCTCTTTTTGACGTCTCCACATATGATTACCCTCAGCTTGCCTAATGCTTATCCCTGTATTCGGTCGGTGTCATCCCTTCATGAGCCAGAAACTTTTTGTTGAAATAATTCGCATTGATATAACCAGACTCGATCGCGATTCGTTTGACCGACCAATCCTTCTTCTCGATCAACAATTGCTTCGCCTTCTGCAATCTGCATAACGTGACGAATTCCACTGGACTGAGCTGAGTCAATTTGCGAAAAAGTCTGCAGAAGTAATACTGGCTAATCTCCGCTTTCTCGGCCCATTCTTCAAGAATAAAAGGAAGATGCGCTTGTTTCTGAATTTCGGGAAGCAGCTTAAGCAGCCGGTCTGTCACCTCCGATCCTTTATTTACCGCTAATGGGATTGCGTTGCTAACAAATTCTGCAATAATCCCATAAGTCAAATAGGATAATCGGCTGTAATGACGAGTTTCGTGGTCTTCTTCAGCTTCCGTGAGCAGAGCATGATACAGTTGTTCGAATGAACTCGAATCTTTGAGCGTCCATAAAGACGAACGGTGGAAACCCCGATCAATCAGAAATTGCGTTAACTCAGGTCCTCCGTAAAAATGCACCCACCGTAGTTCCCACGGGTCATCTTTGCTGCTGTAGTACAATTGGCGCTGGTTCGGGAAATAAAGATAACAATCTCCTTTGACCAGCGTGTACTGACGGTCGTCAACAACGACGTATCCTTGCCCGTCAACAACGACGTGAATGCTGAATGTATTCCATTCTCCCTTGTCGCGTCCCACAAAATGTCCCGGCCACTGGTTATACCAACCGACCGATTCAGGCAAACAAAAAAAAGGGTGCTCAGAAAGAATAGGTATAAAGGCATGTCTAAGCAACATTGGCAACACTCCTCAAAGGTCAATATCGTTCTATTATTAACAAGATAGAACAATTTATCTTTATTGATTGTTCTATTATACTGACAATATAGTTCCAAGCAAACAACATATAAAAGAGAGGAGACTTCTTTATTTCGAAAATGATAACGTTTACTTGACAGCGTTATCATGAATCTTCATGGTATCACGTTTTTAGCATGATGTCTTGTGAATGACCATTTTAAACTAGGGGTGTTCTTATGAAAAAGACATTATCCATTCTACTGATCCTGATGTTCATTTTCCTGACTGCTTGTTCCGGCAAAACAGATGATTCAAAGCAATCATCCGGTAACACAAACGATAAAGAGCAAACAACGGATAAGGATGCTGCAACTGAAAAAACGTCTGAACCAGCGGAAGAAGCGAAACCGGTTAAACTTACCGTAATGCCGGTATCTGTAGGAATTAGCGAAGAAGATTTCAAGCTTTTGTTCACGGACCCGGTTAAAGCAAAATATCCGAACATTACCGTAGAATTGTTCAAAGGTCCGGATGGAGCGGGACTGGAAGAGCTGATCGCTGCGAAGAACACGCCGGACATGATGTTGATCTGGAACGGCGCCATGCCTTCCGTGAAGCGGTTTGAAATGTTCCAGGACATTACTCCTTACATGGAGAAGCAAGGCGTAGACGTTAATCGTTTCGAGCCGGTCGTTATCGATACGGTTAAAAGCGTATCGGATAACGGCGAGTTGTACGGATTGCCTTTTGCGATGCAATTGAATGCGCTTTATTATAACAAGGAAATTTTCGATAAATTCGGCGTTCAGTATCCGACAGACGGAATGACTTGGGATCAAGTAACGGAACTCGCCAAAAAAGTTACAGGCAAAGTTGACGGAACGCAATATAGCGGTCTAAGCCCTGAGCATTTGGAACGGATGTCTTTCCCGTTAGGCATTACTACGATTGATGCGAAGACGAATAAAGCCAGCATCAATAACGATGAGTGGAAGCAAGTATTCCAAGCGGCTTACAACATCTATAAAATTCCGGGCAATGAGAAGGATAAAGCATGGGCGTTCCTCGATAAGACAGGCGCCATGTTCGCTGGCTTCAACATTTTCCCGAATCTCGTTGAAATGTCCAAACAAGGATTTACGAACTGGGACGTTGTTCAATACCCTAGCTACCCTGGCCATGAAAATACATACGGCATGGTTGACGCGCACATCCTGACGATCAACAGCACGTGCGAGCACCCGGATGAAGCGATGAAAGCGATCAGCGTCATCACATCCGATGAAGTTCAGAAGCTTAGCACTTCGAAGACGATGCGCGTAACGGCTCTGACCAATCCGGACGTTCAGAATGCTTTCGGCGCCGACAGCGAATATATCAAAGGTAAGAATATCGCCGGCGTATTCAAAAGCAAGCCTGCTCCGGCACCTGTATTCTCCCCATACAACGGAGACGGCATGGGCCTAGCGAATAAAAAATTCGACGAGTATTTGGCCGGCAAAGATTTGAACACGGCTTTACGAGAAGCGGAAGAGGAAATTAATAAGGTGCTTGCTGAGAAGCAGCAATAATAATAAGGGCTGTCCGGGACCCCCCCGGGCAGCTCTTAAAGTACAAAGATTCACTGGAGACGTTCGCATTATAACACCGGGCTGGCGGCAGCGAACATGCAATCCAAGCCGTGTCGGAGGTAATCATCATGCTGAAACAATCATTAGGCTTGCTGTTCAGAAATCCGCTGTTGTTGATATACCCGATCGTATTGGATGGTCTATCTTTTATCGCGGGACTCATGATTGTTGGTTTTATCGGCGGACCGTCATTATCCTATCGTCTTATTCTTGAGATGGGGCTTCCATCGGTTAGTTATGTCAGCAATATCCCGCAGTTCATTAACCAACTGCAGTTTATGGGGGGGACGGTTCCGGGAAGCGCATGGATTGCCGTGCTGGCCATGCTGTTAGCCATGGCTTTTGCTCAAGGAGGATATATTGCCTCCCTGCGCAACGTAGCCCAAGGGCAGCCGATTTCATTGCGACAATTTATGAAAGACGGGAAAAGCCACTGGGTCCGCTTCCTATTCATGTTTCTGATTTTTACGGCAGCCAAAACGGCTTTGACTACACTGTTGGTTGCGTTATTTAACGTCATTGGGTTATTTCTATCCCTCGTTATATTTGTCATTCTTCGGATTCGGTATATTTATGCGGAATATTGTATCGTGATCGACCGACTGAATGTCGATGCGGCTTTTCGTCAAAGCCGTCGCTATTTTCAGACTTCAAGCCTCAAGACGTCGGTTCTCGTGGCCGTATTGTTCATTGTGTCGGGCACGATTAGCTTATTGCTGCACCGGGTATGGAGCCCGGTTGCCGTCATGGCTGCCATACCGGTATGCGCAGTTGTTTTTGGCGCAATACAACTCGCCTTCATGCAGCAGCTATGTCAAACCAAACAAACATGTTGATCATGACTCTATAGGAGTATACATAAAGCAAGGGAGGAACATCCATTGTCGAAAATTATGTTTCATCATGTTCATAAACGCTACGGAAAATATAAAGAGTATGCGGTGAAAGATTTCAACCTGACCGTAGAGGACCAGGAGTTTCTAGTTTTTGTTGGTTCTTCAGGGTGCGGGAAGTCGACGACCTTGCGGATGCTTGCGGGATTAGAGGATATTTCGGAAGGCGAAATTTATATCGGCGATACGATCGTGAACGATATGCCGCCCAAAGACCGCGATATTTCGATGGTTTTTCAAAACTATGCGCTGTATCCGAACATGTCCGTTTACGAAAATATTGCTTTTGGCTTGCAGATGAGGAAGCTTCCGAAGCATGAAATCGATCTATCCGTGAAACGGGCTGCGCGCGTGCTGGAAATTGAAAATTTCCTGGATCGCAAGCCTCGGGAGCTGTCCGGCGGTCAGCGCCAGCGGGTTGCGCTTGGCCGGGCAATCGTTCGTACGCCGCAGGCGTTTCTGATGGACGAGCCTCTCTCCAACCTAGATGCCAAGCTGCGCGTACAAATGCGTTCGGAAATCATTAGTCTTCATAAAAAAATCGGCGTCACGACGATTTATGTAACGCACGACCAGATTGAAGCGATGACGATGGGCGATCGCATCGTCGTCATGGAGAAAGGGATCGTTCAACAAGTGGATACGCCCGAGAAAGTATATAATCAGCCGGCGAATCTGTTCGTCGCGAATTTTATCGGCAATCCTCCGATGAATTTCGTTCATGGAAGATTGGAAGAGCACGGCGGGGAACTTGAATTCCATACGAACCGTTTCGCGCTGAGGTTAACCGAGAAACAAGCCCATACGTTAAGACATTTGAATTTGGTGGACAAAGGAATCATTTTGGGTATACGTCCGGAAAATATCAGCTTCGAACAGATCATGTTGGAAGCGTATCCGAATGCGATGATTAACGGAACGATGGAATTAAGCGAATTTGTCGGCTCGGACCGGTATTATCATATGGATATTGGAATGGAGAAAAACCTTGTAGCTCGCGCTCACCCCCGGTATCACTTTGATGACGGGATGAAAGCTTCCGTGGCCGTGGACATGAACAAGGCACTGTTTTTCCATAAAGATACAGGTGTTTTATTAACTGAGTAATGGGGGCTCGAATGATGAAGAGGGGAATTCGTAATGTTAAGCGATTGTTACTCCTTATCTTAGCTGTAGCCCTAACAGGTGTTCCGGTGTTATCGGGTCATGCGCAAGGTGAGCAAAAAACTGCCGATAAGAGCAGTGAAGATATCGTCTTTCAAGATTTTTCGAATCACGAGCCCTATTTCTATTCGATGGCGAACAAGTGGGAACAGGACAAAGTTCCGCTTGGAACGAAAGAAATCAATATTGAAGCGAAAGCTTTCCGTGCGAAGTCGGATGATGCCGGAGTTTCGGTCGGCTCCTATCAAGGGGAAAACAATGTTCTTTTATGGTCTAAGCCCAAAGGTTGGGTAGAGTACGAAGTCAATACAGATGAAGAAGGAATTTATGAGCTGGAAACCGACTATTTTCCATATATAACCTCAGATGGGGGTCATAGGCAGTCTGTTTGGATGAGCATCCAGATCAATGGCGAATTCCCGTTTCGTGAAGCTCATTCCATTTCGCTTGAGCGGCAATTCGCTGATGTGAAGCCCGTGAGATACGATGATGACGGCAATCAGCTTCGTTCTTTGATCGACGAGGAAACGAGCTGGAAAACTGCATCATTCCGCGATTCGGAAGGAGCGTACAGCAGACCGCTGTTATGGCATTTGAATAAAGGGAAAAATACGATTCGTATCGAAGCGACTCGCGAGCCGGTGGCGCTAAAAGCTTTCCGCCTGAAAGCTCCGGTACTCCTTCCGTCCTACGAAGACGTGAAAAAATCGTACCCTAAAGCTTCCGGAAACGGAAACAAAGAAGTTATTGCAATCGAAGGCGAGCAGTTCAGTTATAAAAACTCTTCTTCCATTCAAACGCAATATGACCGCAGTCCGCTTACGGAGCCGGCGTCGCTTTCCCTGGTTCGGTACAATACGATCGGCGGTTATGGATGGGATGAAGGCGGTCAAGCGATAACTTGGGAATTCGAAGCACCGGAAGACGGCGTTTACAATTTGACGTTGCGCGCGAAGCAAAGCTTGCGCAAAAATTTATCGATCTTCCGCAATCTATATATCGACGGAAAAATTCCTTTTAATGAAATGAAAAACGTGCAGTTCCCTTACAGCAGCGATTGGAAAGGAATCACCTTGGAAAATTCGGAAGGCGAACCTTATGAGTTCTTTTTCACCAAAGGAAAGCATTCGATCAAAATGGAAGCGACGTACGAGCCTTACGTGCCGATCATCGTCCAAGTTGACCAAATTTCCAAGGAGCTGCGGGATGTCGGCAGAGAGCTGCGCATCGCTACAGGAAACAGCAGCGACCCTTACCGGGTGTGGAATATCGATAAAGATATACCGGGGATCAAGGAAAGACTGGAAGCGCTGAAGACGCAATTTGCGCAATTGACGGACCAGATGCTGGCGATTAATCAAGTGACCGACAACGTGTCGCAAGCATTTAAAACGAGCGCCAAAGATTTGGAGGATTTGCTCGAAGATCCAAACGAAATTCCATATAGTCAATTGACAATCGGGACGCTGCAAGAGAAGGTTGAGACGCAGCGCAAAGATTTGACGGATACTCCGCTGCAGATCGATCGGATTTATGTAGCGGGGCCGGACGCGGATTTGCCTAGGATGGAATCGAACTTCTTCGAAAAAATATGGAATACGATCGCAACGACGTTCTACTCGTTTACGAACAAGAACCAACTCAATAAGCAAGATGAACATGAGCTCAACATTTGGATGTTCAAAGGCCGAGATTACGTCGATGAGCTGCAGCAGCTGGCCAACGAACGGTTTACGCCGGAGCACGGCATTAAAGTACGCATCAATTTGATTCAGTCCCCCGATTTGATCGTTCTTGGCAAAGCTGCGGGCATTTTGCCGGATATTGCGATCGGGGTGTCCAGCACGTCGATTTTTGATTACGCGTTACGGAACGCGATTTACGATTTTTCGAAGTTCCCGGACTCGCAGCAGTTGATCGACAAGTTCCATCCGGGCATTATGCAGCCTTATCGTTATGACGGCGGGATCTACGGCATTCCGGAAACGAATAACTTCAATATTATGTTCTATCGAAAAGATATTTTGAAGCAGCTTGGTTTGACCGTGCCGCAAACTTGGGACGACGTCTATAAGATGCTGCCGACGCTGCTTCAGAACGAAGCCAACTTTTATGTGCCGCCGGACAACTACTCGTACTTCTTCTTCCAGAATAACGTAGAGCTGTATACGAAGGACGGACTGTCGAGCGCGCTGAACGAGCCGCAAGCATTCGAAACGTTCAAAAAATGGACGGACTTGTACAATGTCTACGGATTGGAACGTCAAGTCAATAGTTTCTATCAACAGTTCAGAGACGGCACATTGCCGATCGGAATCGGCGACTTCAACACCTATATGCAATTGCTTGTTGCGGCGCCGGAAATTATGAACGAGTGGGGCATTGCGCCAATACCTGGCACCAAACAGTCTGACGGCACCATTGCAAGGTGGGCTGCAGGCGGAGCGCCAACGGCAAACGTAATGTTCAACGATACGCCTCCGGAAAAACGCGAGCTGGCGTGGGAATTTATGAAATGGTACATGTCCGATGACATTCAGACAGAGTTCGGCCTTAACCTGGAGCAATATCGCGGCGAAACCTTCCGCTGGAACTCGGCTAATATTCAAGCGTTCAAGAATATGCCTTGGAAATCCGACGACCTGGGCGTGATTCTCGATCAATGGCAATGGATTAAAGAATATCCGAACGTTCCCGGCGGATATATGACGGCGCGTGAACTCGGATTTGCCTGGAACAAAGTAGCCATTGATCAAAAAAATCCGCGGATTGCGCTCGAGCAGGCGATTAAAGAAATCAACCGCGAAATGAAGCGCAAGCAGCAAGAATTCAATTTTGTCGATGAACAAGGAAATGTATTGAAGAAACTTGATGTTATACGTATTACGGAACCGTGGAAAGGAGCGATGCAGAATGACAAGTAATACGACAATCCTTTCCGAGAAGCAGAATATTTCACCGGCTAAATCCGGAACGAAGCCGAATCTTTCGCAGCGATTGCAATTTTTGATGAAAGAAATATGGAAATATCGTTTGTCGTATGCATTTATATTGCCGTTTATGGCGATGTTCGTCATTTTTATTCTGATTCCCGTAGTTGCCGGCATTCTGCTTAGCTTCACTTACTTTAACGCCTTTGACTTCCCGTCATGGCGAGGCTGGCTTAATTATCAGAACCTGTTCTCGCAAGACGTTATCTTCCTGCAGCACGTACTGCCGAACTCGTTCAAATTCGCCGTATTCGTCGGACCGGTCGGTTACGTTCTTGCCTTCTTGCTGGCCTGGTTGATCGCTCAACTGCCGAATACGCTGCGTACCTGGTACGCGCTTGCGATGTACGCGCCGTCGTTGTCCGCCGGCGTTGCGATGACCGTCGTGTGGACGGTCATGTTTACCGGGGACCGCTCGGGGTATATTAACAGCTTCTTGCTCAAGTGGGGACTTATCGATAAGCCGATCTATTTTTTGCTCGATAAAGATTATTTGCTCAACATTATGATCGTGATTTCGATTTGGTCATCGATGGGGATCGGGTTCTTGGCCATCTTGGCCGGTATCCTCAACGTGGATAAACAGTTGTACGAAGCGGGAAGGATCGACGGGATCTCAAGCCGTCTGCAGGAAGTATGGTACATTACCGTGCCGATGATGAAACCGCAGATGATGTTCGCGGCCATTATGGCGATCGTTCATACGATTAAATCCGGCGGCATCGGCGTTCAATTGTCGGGCAGCAACCCGACGCCGAACTATTCCGGTCAGTTATTGCTCGATCATATCGGCGACTATGGATTTATCCGGTTCGAGCTTGGTTATGCCAGCGCCATATCCATCTTCGTTCTTCTATTGTGTTACGTGCTCAGTAAATTTTTTGGTTTCTTGTTTGCGCCGAAGGAGGATGAATAATGCGGGAATCCCGTATCGCTTTGATGAAGCGAAAACTGACCGTAAAATGGAAAGATTTTGTGCTTGCAATCCGAATGCTTGAGCGAGCGCAAATCTGGATTGCCATTTGTCTGTTGCCGCTTGCAGTATTCATGCTTCTTCCTCTTGTCTATTTGTTTAACCATGCGTTCAAGCCGTTGCATGAGCTGTTTCTATTCCCGCCGACCTTTATCGTAAGGGAACCGACGACGAGCAATTTCACGGAATTGCTTGCGATGACGGAATCCACCATTGTTCCGGTGGCACGCTACATATTTAACAGCATCGTGGTGACATTTCTATCTACCGTAGCGATGGTCGTTACAGGCGCCATGTGCGCCTATCCGCTGTCGAAGCATCCTTTTCCGGGATCCAAAATCGTGCTCGGTCTCATTATGCTGGCTTTGCTGTTTGCATCCGAGACGGTTGCGATTCCGCGTTTTATCGTGATCCAAAGCCTTGGCATCATGAATACATACCTTGGACACGTGCTTCCGCTAGTCGCCTTGCCGGTCGGCGTTTTTCTGTTGAAACAGTTCATGGACCAGATCCCGAACGACTTGATGGAAGCGGCTAAAATTGACGGAGCACGCGAATTTACGATCTTTTTGCGCATCGTCATCCCGGTTGTTTCGCCTGCGATTGCAACAATTTCCATTCTTGCATTCCAATCCGCATGGGGGAATACGGAGACTTCGACCTTGTTCATGCAGGAAGATTCGATGAAGACGCTGCCTTTCTACATGAGCACCTTGACATCCGGTCTAGCCAACTCGGTAGCCAGACAGGGCGCCGCAGCGGCCGGGGCACTCATCATGTTTATCCCGCCTCTGATCGTATTTATCGTTTCCCAGCGCAAAGTCATCGCGACGATGGCGCATTCGGGGATTAAATAAGATGAGGAGAACGGAGGTTACGCCATGCACAAACATCAACGCAAATGGAAATTTACGCTTTGGCTCGCATGTCTCATTTCATTGACGGTATTCCCGATGGATGCGATCGCCGATGTGCCATATAAGACGTTTTCGAAAAATAGCTACGGACGTACGATACTGACTCAACCCGCCTATTCTCCGGCCGGTGTCCTGGCGCAGGAGATTCCGGTTGCGGGTAAAAACGGCGAAGTCGAGTATACAACGCTGCAAAGACCGCAAGATTTATTTATTACGGAGAACGACGATATTTATATTGCCGACACGGATAACAACCGGATCGTTCATCTGGGTGAGCAAGGCGAGCTCATCCGAATCATCACCGTGCCGGAAAGTCCGCTGAAGCAGCCGCAAGGCGTGTATGTGGCCGAGAACGGGGATATCTATATCGCCGATACGGGAAACAAACGGGTCGTACAATTGAACAGCCATGCCGAATGGATCAGAGAAATCGGCCGTCCGGAGTCGCGATATGTGAATGAATCGTTCGTCTACGAGCCGACGAATATGGTTGTCGACAAACGCGGATTTATATACGTCGTATCCAAAGGCAGCTATCACGGTATCGTTCAATTCAACCCGGAGGGAAAATTCGATAAATTTTTCGGGACGAATAAAACGGAAGTCACTGCAATGGATATCATTCGCAGACAGTTCTATACGAAGGAGCAATTAAGCCGGCAAGTTCGATTGCTGCCCGTATCTATCCGCAATATCGATATCGATGCGCAAGGCTTCATCTACACGGTGTCCGGTTCCAAAACGGAGCAGATCAAAAAATTGAACATTCGCGGCGAAAATGTATGGAAAGATAAAGAGTTCAATAAAAGAATGATATCTTTCGCCGACATGGACAAAAAAGAGAAGATCGCAGCGGAAATTACGGATGCATCCGTGGACAGCAGCGGCAACATAACGATTATTGATAAATCGCGGAACATCGTTTCCCAATATGACGTAAACGGAACATTGCTGTTTTATTGGACGGGTCGGGCCGTCGTCGGGAAATCGCTTGTCGGATTGACAACCGCCCCGGTCGCGGTAGCAACCAACTCGAAAAATCGTCTTTATATTTTGGATGAAGCGTTGAATCTCATCCAGGTGTTCGAACCAACCGAGTTTGGCGCAGCGGTCCATGATGCCTACAGGTTAATGCAGGAAGGGAAATATTCGGAAGCGGAGAAGCATTGGGACAGCGTGCTGAAATTGAACGCGCATTTCTCCCCGGCGTATGAAGGGCTCGGGCAGGCTGCATTTTTGCGCGGCGATTATGAGCGTTCCGCCGAATTGTTTAAGCTTGCGGGCGATGGCGAAGGATACTCCGATTCATTCTGGCAAACTCGTTTGCAATGGTTCCAATCCAACTTTTCTACATTGGCCAACAGCTTGATTATCGCGGTGATCCTGATATGGCTTTTCGCTTATTTGAAGAAAAAATTCAAGTTCCGCGTCATTCCTAAGATGAGCGGACTGAAACGTCGGACGTGGTTCCAGCAGGCGAAGCACGTGTTCTATATATTGAAGCATCCGCTGGACGGCTTTACCGATTTGCGTTTTATGAAAAAGGGCGGTTATATAAGCGCCATCATCATTTTATTGCTAACGATCGTAGCGATACTTGTGAGGTCGTATTATACGAGCTTTACATTTAACCCGGTACCGGTTTATGCCAAAGGCGCGACGTCTACGCTGACGATCTTCTTGGCAACGTGGCTGTCATGGGTTGTGTGCAATTATTTGATTGGTTCCATCCGGCAAGGGGAAGCGCGTTTTAAAGACGTATTCGTCGGAAGCTCGTATGCGTTAGTTCCGGTTGTATTGCTTGGGCTTCCGCTGGCGGCGCTCTCGAATATTTTTACGCTTAGCGAATCGTCGATTTACAGCTCGATCGGGACAGGAATGATGTTGTGGTGCGTACTGTTATTTTTCTGGAATATTCAGGCGCTGCAAAACTACGGAGTCGGTGAAACGGTCGTCAACATTTTGCTTACGGTCTTAACGATGATTATCCTGTGGGTCGTCATCTTCATCCTGATCGGATTGTCGACGGAGTTCTTCAGCTTTATATACACCATTTATCAGGAGGTATCGATGTGACGCGCTTATTTCGCTCCCGAAAACTGCCGGCGATCGCTGCAATTTGTATTTTGAGCATGTCGATGCTCAGCGGCTTCATTTTTGCGGAGTCGGATTCCGCGGATCGGAACAGAAAGGTTGAGTCCGGCGTTACTGTGGCCTCGGCTTCCAAACCGAACGGAAGCTTGCCGGACGAAACCCGGTTCCAGCTTATCGCCGAAAATAACCGGCTGGAGCTTAAAGCCGACCCAACCTCCGGTCACTTTACGGTAACTAGCAAAAAAACGGGGGAGGTATGGCGATCCTTTCCGAACCCGCAAAATTGGAATGACAAGTTAAATACAGATGCGTGGAAGGTCCATCTTGGTTCGCCCTTTATGTTCCGCTATTTGGAATTCAACACACGCAAAGATTTGCTGATCGAGTCCAACTTTTATGCGCAAGGCGGGGCGTCAGCCAAGTTTGAAAAAACGGATAGCGGGTTTAAAATCCGTTACGAAATGCCGGATATCGGCTTCGTTATTCCGGTAGAAGTGAAGCTCGGCGAAGATTTCGTCGAAACGAAAATACTCGCGGACGGCTTGGTTGATGAGAAGGCGTATCCGAAAGACAAGAAGGATCCGAAGGCCAGACTGGCATCCATTCGTTTATTCCCGTTTCTGGGCGCGCAAACGTCGGACAATGAGGACGGCTTCTTGTTCATTCCGGATGGTCCGGGTGCGCAGCTCGACTTTAAAAAGCATCGCATCGGAACGCAGAACCTCTATTCGGAACGCGTATACGGCGACGACATCGCATACAGCAATCATAACACGATGTCAGACCGCAATCCGGTTACATTGCCGGTGTTCGGGATTAAATCGGACAAGCAGGCTGTACTCGGCGTCGTTACCGAGGGCGAGGAATATGCAAACGTTGTCGCGGCGCCTTCAGGATCGTTCAGCCAATACAACTGGGTATCGCCGGAATATCAATATCGGTTTAAGTTTTTCCAACCGACCGATACGAAGAAGATCAACGGCTACTTGACTTATAGCACGGATATTACGAAGTCGGATCGGGCGACGCGTTATTATTTCATCGATGATGAAAAAAATAACCGGGAAATCAATTACGTTACGCTCGCTGAACGCTATCGTTCGTATTTGATGCAGGAATATGGAATGAAACCGCTGACGGATACCAAGCTGAAGCTTCAGCTGCATCTGCTGGGCGGCGATACGGAAAAAGGGTTTTTATGGGACTCTTATTTGCCGCTGACAACGACGGATGAGGCCACGAAGATCGTACAGGATTTGATCGATCACGGCGTAAAAGATATGAACGTTTCCTATCTTGGGTGGCAGAATGACGGCTTCAGCAATTATGGCGGCGCCTTCCCTGTTCCGAATAAACTTGGCGGCAATGACGGAATGAAGAAGTTTGCCGATTATGTTCATTCGAAAGGTTTATCGTTATACCTTGATGCTTCATCTTATACGTTTAACAGCAACGGCAAAGACGGATTCCGCAAAAACAGGGACGGCCTTCGCGACTTGGGCTCTACGATTATCGGGGAATCGGAAACGTTTGTAAGTCCCCGATTTATGGAGAAAGTCTTTATGGACGATCTGGAGGAAGCGAAATCGCTTGGGATTAATGGCTACCTCTTCGGTCTAGGAATCGGAAGTTTCTTAAACACCGACTATAACGAAAATTATTTGTCGACAAGAGAACAATCCAAGCAAATTCAGGACCAATTGTTCAAGAAAACGAAAGAAGCCTTTGGCGATGTGCAGGTAGCAAGAGGCAACGAATATACGCTGCGATATATAAGTCATTTGCAGAACTTGCCTTCTACCTATTCCTTCGACTTGTTCGTCGATCGCGTTGTTCCTTTTACGCAAATCGCGCTTCACGGTTTGACGACGTATTCTTTCGGATACGCCAATTTGAGCGATGATTACAGGGAGGCTTTCTTAAAAGGCATTGAATTCGGCGCCGTCCCGTCGTTCGTCGTAACTTATGCCGAGTCCGAGGAATTGCTGAAATCCGTATATTTGGATGGGTTCTACAGCACAAACTACAAAGACTGGATTCAAGAGATGACTGCGCAATATAAAAATTACGAAGAAGCGCTTGGCGATGTACAAGATAAGTTCATAACGGATCATCGCGAAGTGATGAGCGGGGTTTACGAAACGACATACAGCAACGGCAAACGAATTATTGTGAATTACAACAATAAGAAGGTCTCTGTCGGAAGCACCGTTGTCGAGGCGAAAAATTATACCGTCAGCCAAGGAGGTGCGTAACATGGCAGGAAAACGTATACTTTCCGCCAGGACGTCCCGCAAGCTGGAGGGAGCGTTGTTTTTCGCCCCGTGGTTGATCGGTTTCATCATTTTCTTGGGATTTCCGCTTTTCTTCTCGCTTTATATGAGCTTGCATCATGTCAAAATTTTGCCGAAACGAATCGTTTACGATTTTGTCGGGGTGAAATATTATCAGGAAATCCTGTTCAACAGTTCGGCTTTATACGATAAATTGATCCCATATTTCCAGGAAGTTGTCATCATGGTACCGGTTATCGTTATTTTCGCCTTGATGATCGCGATCATGCTGAATCAGAAGCTTCCGGGACGATTTATATTCCGTGCGATTTTTTTCTTGCCGGTCATATTCTCGACGGGTGCCGTCTTAATGTCATTTATCAATTCAGGCGAAGGCAACCTCGGTTTCCTGGAACGGTTCGACCTTGGCGGTTATATCGATATGTTTCTCGGGGACAATTCATGGGCCAAACCGGTTAAGGAAGTATTGAATCACTTTGTTCTTGTCTTGTGGTATTCCGGGGTACAAATCCTATTGTTTATTGCAGGACTTCAGACGATTTCCAGCTCTGCGTACGAATCTGCACGCATTGACGGTGCAACGCCGTGGGAAGTGTTCTGGAAAATTACGCTTCCGGCCATGTCGCCGTTTATTTTGCTGAACCTGATTTATACGGTCGTGGATATGTTTACTTTCCCGTCCAATCCTGTAATTTCTCTCATCACAACAGGCAATTACGGTTATAACAGTGCGATGGCATGGATTTACTTCTTGATTATTCTTGTATTTTTGGGACTCGTCATGTTCCTCTACAGCAGAATCAATCGGAAGCATGCCAAAGCAGATCGATGATAAGGGGGGAGGCAGCGGATGATGAAGGTAAATTTAGCGGCGCGCGTCAAACAAACGATGACGAAGAAACGCAGCTTGCAAAAAATCCGATATATGGTTCTTGGTAGAGAAATCAATCAAGGACTCATCTTCAAACTGGCGTTGTATTCCATATTAATCATAACGTCTTACATTTATATGAACCCGATTATTAAAATGCTTGTGAAGATGGTTATGAGCATCAAAGACTTGGTCGATCCGACCGTAACTTGGATTCCGTCTTCCATCTACCTTGGACATGTCACGGAAGCATGGAAGCTGCTGGATTATCCGAAATCGCTTGGCGTCAGTTTGTTCATCGCGGTATCGGCGGCCGTGCTGCATTGCATCGCGTGCGGACTTGCGGGTTATGCGCTCGCAAGACTTGACGTTCCGTTCAAGAAAACGGCTTTTTTCCTAGTTATCGCGGCATTTATCATTCCGCCGCAAGTTATTATTTTGCCTACGATTATGGTGTATACCGAGCTTGGATTAAACGGGCATCTGCTGACGCTGATTCTGCCTTCCGTGTTCGGCTTCGGAGTCAAGGGGTCGCTTTTTGTGATCATTTTCCGCCAGTTTTTCTCGACGCAGCCGAAGGCATTGGAAGAAGCGGCGCGTATCGACGGCGCGAATGCATTGAAGTTTTATGCCCGTGTTATGTTTCCTTTGGCCAAGCCGGCTATCCTTGTCGTATTTTTGTTTTCATTGGTATGGACGTGGAATGACACGTATTATCCGCGAATGTTCCTCGGAGCAAGCGATAACATGCCGCTGGCGCTTAAAGTATCTTTTATCGACCGCAACTTGCAGGCGTTTATTCAAGAAGGCGGGTTTCCGGAATTTTTGGCCGAGCCGATCAAGATGGCCGCAAGCTTCCTTGTTATTTTGCCGCTGCTGTTAATCTATTTGTTCGCGCAGCGTTATTTTGTCGAGAGTGTCGAGCGCACCGGTCTGGTCGAATAGGAAATCAAGGTTCGATCTACCGGGTTGATACTGAACCGGGGCTTCTTCGAAGCCCCGGAACGGTTCGCGTTTATTATGACATACATTCATATTTTTTCGGGAGGTGATGCGATGTAAATGTGAATTGAAGTCGAACGCCGGTTGTTGTAGCAATCTACAAATCATGCAAGTTTTATCTTGTAAGCGCTGCATTTACATGATCCAAGCAGGATCAAGCCAATCTATGAAAAGGGGTATCGTTAGATGACCATTGTAAGAAGAAGAGGGTTCTTGATTCTACTTATTCTTACCTTTACCGTATCGCTGCTCGCAGGCTGCGGCCAGCCATCCGAGGATAAAGCGGCCGAAGACAACAAGGCCGAGTCGTCTTCCAATCCATCCGATGAAGATCAGCCGCAAAAGTCGCCAGAGCCGGAAAAAAAGCAAGAGCCGGTTACTTTGACGATGATTAACTGGGTAGACGATGAATCATGGGAGAAAAATTGGAAAAAGCCGGTTGAGAGCAAATTTCCGAACATCAAACTGGAACGATACAACATGGAGCCAAAAGAAAAGGAATTGCAGGAGCTTTTCGCCGCCAAAAATCTGCCTGATTTGTACTTTGCTGCTATGCATCATAAAACGGCACTTGAAAAACTGGAAGTTTTGTACGACATGAGCGATTTGATCAAGACGCACAACTACGACCTCGATCGCTTCAATCCCGGATTGATCGATCGAGTCAAAGTCGAATCCGGCGGCGCCGCAATTGACTTTTTGCCGTATAGGGTAGACCGTTATGCTTTGCATTACAATAAAGACATTTTTGATAAATTCGGCGTACCTTATCCGAAAGACGGCATGACGTATAACGAAATCGTCGATTTGGCCAAAAAAGTGACGGGCGAGGTCGGGGGGGTTCACTATTACGGGTTGCAGTGGGGATGGGACAGCTTTAATACGATGTCGCAGCATATTCCCGTGATCAACCCGGATACGAAAGAGCCGACGTTTCTTACGGATAACCGCTGGAAATCGTTCTTCGAAGTGATCAAGAGAGCATACGAAATTCCTGGCAATTTACCTCCGCGTGATAAATACCGCGAATATATTTATTCCCGCTTTGTCGGCGAACGCAATGTTGCGATGCTGCCGCTCTGGTTTAACGGCGGAGAGTTGAGCGACAATAAGATGAATTGGGATATGATCAATTATCCGACTTGGGAAGAGAATCCTGGAAAAGTTCCGGGGGGACTGGCGTATATGCTGGGCGTGACTTCGTTCAGCGAACATAAAGACGAAGCATTCCAGGTCATTGATTATTTGCTGTCCGATGAGTATACGATTCAAAGATACCAAGGGAACGATATTTCTTCTTTGGTTCTGAAGTCGCCTGAGGTACGGAAGCAAATTAAGACCGATCCCAAGTTCGACGGCATAAACTACGAGGCCTTGTTTAAAATGGATTTCTTTCCGAATCGAACTCAGGTCGAAGAGGATATATTCGGCAAAACCGTTATTGAACACATGGAAGAATTGATTTACGACCATGTGGACATCAACACCCATTTAAGAAAATTGGACGAAATGGCCAGAACATTGATCAAGGAAATGGAAAATAAATAAACCGAACGATACACCAATAATTAGAAGGGGATACACTATGAAAATGAAATCGGTAAAAATGCTATCATTGATTCTGATCGTCATGTTACTCGCAGCATCGTTTGCCGGATGTTCAAGCAAGAAAGACGAAGGGGAAACCAATAAAGATTCCGCCGCTGCCCAAGACACTCCGAAGGAGGAGGAAAAGCAGGAGGAGAAACCGGAAGCAAAAGAACCGGAAACCAAGAGCAAAGAACAGGTTACGTTGAAATTTATGGCGCCTTGGGGCGGGGAATTTGATGCACGGGTGAAGCCGTTCGTCGAAGAGAAGTTTCCTAATATTAAGATCGAGCTCATTAGTAAATGGGTCGGCAAGCAAGAGCTTGAGGAAACGTTCGCCGCTAAAGAAAACCCGGACATCTTGCTGACTACTGGCGGTTTTGAAGTTCTCAAGGATATGGAGCTGATGTATCCGCTGGACGATCTGGTGAAGCAAAATAACGTTGACTTATCGGCATTCCGGCCGGGCGTGCTCGAATCGATGCGGGTGCGGGATCCTGAAGGCCAAAACCGTTTGTTGGGCTTTCCGATGGAAGATATCCAAGTAGCGCTTTTCTATAACAAATCGATTTTCGATAAATTCGGCGTAGAATATCCGAAGGACGGGATTACTTGGGAAGAGGTTGCTGACCTGGCCAAGAAATTGACAGGAGAAAAAGACGGGGTCAAGTACCACGGGATCGCGAAAAACGGCATGTCGATGCCTTTTATGGAGCTTTCGGCAACCGGTACGGATCCGAAGACGGGCGAAGTGCTGTTCACCAAAGATCCGAAGTTCAAGAAATATTTTGACCTGCTGGATAAGTTCCGCAGCATCCCTGGGGTATGGGATGTAGAGAAGGACGAAGATTTGTATTTCCAAAACCAAACAACCGCAATGGCGATTTTATCCATTACGAATTTAGGCGGTTTAGATGGTACTAAAGGGCTTAACTTCGATATGGTAAAAGTTCCTGGTTGGGCTGATCAACCCAATATTACGCCAAACTACGCGCCGCTTGCGATCAGTGTAAACCCGAACAGCGAGCATTTGACAGAGGCGTTCGAAGTCGTTGCATTCCTCGCTTCGAAAGAGCATCAAACGAAGCTGCATCGCCAAGGTTCGCCATCGCCGCTTGGCGATCCGGACCTTGCCGTTCAATTTGCCGAAGATCAAATGTCCGGCAAAAACAAGAATTACAATTTGAAAGGTGTATATTCCGGCGTAAAAGCAGACCCAGTGTACTCTCCGTTCGGTCCGGATGCCCTTTATTACGGCGAGAACTACGTGGCAGAGCAGGCTGCCGAGTTCCTCAAATCGAAGGAAGATGTCGTTACGTTCTTGAGAAAGATGGACGACGACTATACGATTAAAATGAAAGAGAAGATGAATAAAAAATAACGTTGCAGAGCTCCTGGAACACCGGGAGCTCATCTTTTTTCCGGCGCCGAAATGATTGAAGATCAGCCGCAATGGCAACCAGAGATAAAGGAGAGAGACACAACATGTATCAAAAGGAAAAACAGCCCCTACGCGAGCGGCTGCTCATGGATTCCGGATGGAGATTTGCCTTAGGACACGCTTCAGTCATCGAGCGCGACTTCGATTATTGGAAAGGCAAGCCGTTTGCCAAACAAGCCGAAGGGAGAGGCGCGCTTCACGTCAATTTTGACGACAGTGCTTGGAGGGAAATCAATTTGCCGCATGATTGGGCGGTAGAGCTTGATTTTGAATATTCCACCGACAACGACATCGATTATCACGGATACAAGCCGATCGGAAGACCGAACCCGGCGACTTCAATCGGGTGGTATCGCAAGAAGTTTGAGATAGCAAAGGAAGATGCGGGGAAAAGGCTGTCCATCGAGTTCGACGGTATTTTTCGCGACAGCATGGTTTGGCTGAACGGCTATTATCTAGGACGTCATGAAAGCGGATATACTAGCTTCCGTCGCGATATTACCGACTGCGTTCGATTCGACACACCGAATGTACTGGTCGTGCGCGTTGACGTGAGCCAAGTGGAGGGATGGTTTTACGAAGGGGCCGGCATTTACAGACACGTATGGCTTGTCAAAACAACTCCGACCCATGTGGCGCATTGGGGAACGTACGTCGTTTCGGAGGTTGGCGACGGATTTGCGGACGTCACGCTACAAACGACGGTTGCCAATGAAGACAATACCGAAAAAGCGGTCACGATCGAATCGGCGATCTTTGATGCCGAAGGCCGCCGCGTTGCGAGCGTTCAGTCGGAGCCGCAGCCAATCAGAGCTTGGAAAGAGAGAGAGATTACTCAACGCGTACGATTGGAGCAGCCGCAGCTCTGGGACTTGGATTCGCCCCATCTTTACCGTCTCGTTACGACGGTGAAGGACGGCGAAGCCGAAACGGATGTCTATGAAACGCCGTTTGGTGTCCGCAGCATTCGGTTTGATGCGGATCACGGCTTTTTCCTGAACGGCCGGCGCGTCGAGATTCGAGGCGTTTGCTGCCATCAGGATCATGGCGGAGTAGGGTCGGCGCTGCCCGACCGGCTGCAATATTACAGAATCGAGAAGCTGAAGGAGCTTGGAGTGAATGCATATCGGGCATCGCATAATCCGCCGACGCCGGAGCTGCTCGAAGCGTGCGACCGACTAGGCATGCTGGTCATGGACGAGCATAGGCAAGTGGGCATCGGCGACGAAATTTTAGGTCAATTGCGCAGCTTGGTCAAACGGGACCGCAACCATCCGAGCATCATCCTTTGGTCGATCGGCAACGAAGAAGGCGGCATTCAGGATACGGAAGCCGGCGCGCGTGCCGCAATAACGATGAAACGGATCGTAAACGAGCTTGATCCGACTCGTCTTGTGAGCTATGGCGGGAATAACGGCGGACAAAGCGCGGGCATTAACGGCGTTGTTGATGTGCGCGGTTGGAACTATTGGAAAATCGGCGCGAATTTAGATGGATACCATAAGGATCATCCACAAACGCCAATGATCGGCAGTGAGGAAGCGAGCACATTGTGTACGCGAGGCATCTACGAAAACGATGAAGAGCGAGGATACGTCTCGTCTTATGACGCCAATTTCCCGGGCTGGGGATCCGGCGCCGAGGAATGGATGAAATATTATGCGGAGCGCCCGTATTTGGCCGGCGCCTTCGTATGGACCGGATTCGATTACAGAGGCGAGCCGCTTCCGTACCGCTGGCCGTGCATCAACTCGCATTTCGGCATTATGGATATGTGCGGTTTTCCGAAAGACAATTATTATTATTACCAGTCCTGGTGGACCGACCGGACGGTATTGCATCTGTTCCCGCACTGGAATTGGCCGGGTAAGGAAGGCCAGGACATCGACGTGCGTTGCTACAGCAATTGCGAAGAAGTGGAGCTGCTGCTCAACGGCCGCAGCCTAGGCAAAAAACAAATGCCGCATCTCGGGCATCTGAGCTGGATGGTGCCGTATGAGCCGGGCGCGCTTGTTGCCAAAGGATACAACAACGGGCAAGAGGTCGCGTGCGACTCCAGAGAAACAACGGGCGCTCCGGCAGCGATACAGCTTGTGCCCGATCGGTCCGCGATCGATGCCGACGGCGAGGATGTGACATGCGTTGCCGTGCAAATCGTAGATTCCGAGGGCCGTATTATCCCCGTTGCCGATAACGAAGTGGAGTTCACCGTTAGCGGACCGGGCGCTATCATCGGTGTCGGCAACGGAAACCCGAGCAGCCACGAGCCGGATAAGTATATCGATAGCGGCGCGGTGTGGAAACGGAGAGCATTTAACGGACTTTGCATGGCGATCGTTCAATCGGCGAAACAAGCCGGAGAGCTGATCATTACGGCGAAGTCGTCCGGGTTAACTGCCGCCAAAGCGACGATACGTTCGGAGGCGTGTGCTTTGCGCCCATCCGTGTAATAGCACAGAGGGATAAAAGCCCGGGAGGAATATCTTATAAGATATTCTTCTCGGGCTTTTCTTCCCACTATACAATCAATCCATCCTTCATCGTAACGATTCGATCCGCATAAGGGAGCATTTCTTCATCGTGCGTAACCATCAGTGTTGTAATTTTTAATTTTTTGGTGAGATCGCGAATGAGCGTCATCACGTCTCTGGATCGCTTTGAGTCCAGACTCGCCGTCGGTTCATCCGCAAACAGGATTTTAGGTTTATGGATAATCGCGCGAGCGATAGCAACACGTTGCTTTTCTCCACCGGATAAAGAAGAAGGGTAAGCATGTTTCCGATGATCCATTTCCACCAACTTGAGAACGTTGGACACTTCTTCCTTCTGCTCGCGTTTGTTCATTTTGGACTCCGCCACGTTAAGCATGAGCATAAGCTGGTTTTCAACGGTAAGGAATGGTACCAGGTGAGCGGATTGAAAAACAAAGCCGAACTTGCTTGCGCGTAACTTTCGAATCTCCTCCTGCGTCATCGCGGTCATGTTGTTTCCGTCAAATTGCACCTTTCCGTCGGAAGCGCGTTGAAGGCCGGCGGCGATCGTAAGCAGCGTGCTTTTTCCGGAGCCGGAAGCACCCACGAGAGCTGTCAGTTCTCCTTCTTGCAAGACGAGGTTGATTCCGTTTAGCACTTGTTCCGAGACTTCGCCATTGGTAAAAGTTTTGGTAACTTCTTGTATTGTGAAGGTTGTCATATTACATGTCTCCTTGTTGAATAGCTTGTAGAGGCTCCACTTTTCTAATCTGCAGGCCAGAGAGTGTAGCGCCGACAAATCCGATGATTATGAATATAGCGGATAACATCATGGTCGCATCCAGCGTCAGACTGAACGGCATACCTTTCGGTGCGATCATGTTGAAGCCTTGGCTTAATACGACGGATAAGACTAATGAGATCAAGGTGATGAAGAACATTTGAAACCACATCATGCCGAAAAGCGTGCTCGTTTTCACACCGATTGCCTTCAAGATGCCGTATAAACCGATTTTCTGAACATTCATCATGTAGAAGAAAATTGCGAACAACAGGCCGCTAATGGCAATTAAGAACCAAATGATCATATTGAGGGACATGTTCTCTGCTTTATAGCTTGAGATGGTGTTCAGAAATTCATTATTTGTAAATGAATCCAACCCCGTAATCGAAGGCGTATCTTTTCCTGGGATAAACATTAGCTGCAATCCCTTTGTACGGTAGATCTCTTTATAGTTATCCATGTTAATAAAGGCGACAGGGGCGTGGCTGTACTTCTTTTGATCCACAAACTTAACGACTTTGAATTCACCGTTAAACTGATTATTCGTTAATACATCCCCGACTTTAATGCCGTCCTTCTCCAAGGAACGGTCGAGCACAATTTCCCCCGGAGCGACTTTTTCGAATAACGGGGAATCCGTCGAAGTCACGAACGCTACGGTATGCTGCTTGTCCTCTGCATCGTTCACAAAGCCCATCTGAATGGAAAACGCCGCGGCGTCCTGATGTTCCTTCAAAACTTGATCCTGTAAGTTTGGATCTATTTTGGAGAGATTATACGTTTTTTTTGCTTCGGTATTCATATAAAAATGCCCCTGGGGCAAATCCTTGATTAGGGCCGCATTATCTTGGGATAAACCGTTTGCCAATCCCGAGATGATAAACGTTAAAAAACTAACCAAAAAAATAATCGACCCTAATATGACAAACTTCACTTTGCTTTTCTTCATTTCTTTCCACGCCATATTCATGATGATTTCCTCCATTTCTCTTTGTACTGTCAGTGTAGGCTTGTACTATGAACGGAGTATGAACGGAACATTACATTTATGGCGGAATACAGCATATGGAAAAGGAAGCGGCCGTTGGGAGCCGCTTCCTTTTGTTATATTACTTCACATATTCATGACTAACCAATACATCGGACAGTACATTTGTTGGAATAATAAACTCGACAACGCCCATAAATCCGGGAGCGACCTCATATTTATCGAAAGAGATGACAAGCTTGCCGTCGTTATTGATATAAAAGCTTTGATCTTTTGAAATGGTTTCAAAATAATCGTTGACCGCATTAGGTACTCCGGCAACCCAATAAAATTGATCCGGATCGTCTTTCATTTGTTTTATCATTTGCTCCTTGATATTGTCGCTGATCATCTTGATATAGCGATCATCTTTAAATAAACTAGGCAAAGTGATCAAAACTTGATCTTTCTTGTCGATCGTATCGTATTTCATCGTTGTCGAGGATGATCCGACCGTATTGACAACATATCTGCCTACGGAGAGTATGCGATCGTTGTCGGTTTTTACGACATATCGGCTATCTATTCCTAAGTGGCCTCCGCCGCTTTGCTTTAAACTCTCCATGTCTGCCATGAAGTCACTGTATAGTTTTTTACTTTCTTCAAGATATTTTTGATTCAAAGCATGCTCTAAAGACTTATTTTCTAAATTCGTAATGGCGGGCACTTCAATATTAGCATTAAAGGTTCCATCGTCAACTTTATATTCTCTAAACGTAAGTACCTGAACGAGCTTTCCGACTAACGGCACTTCGGATAGAGCATATGCAAAAGCAGGACTCGTATTAATTCCGATTACGAGTGCCATGGCGGCTGCGCCAACTCCAACAAACCATTTAGTTTTGAAAATGCCTTTCTTTCTTTGCTTTAAGGCTTTTTTCACGATGAAATCCAATTCATTCGGAATAGGAATATCCATATATTGCTTTTTCATTTGCTCCAGTTTTTCGTCCATATTATTTTCCCTCCTCCGCCGACTCATCATTCATTTTAACCCGTAATATTCGCAGCGCTTGATATAACCGTGTTTTTACAGTACTCAGATTTTCCTCTAATACCTCCGCAATTTCTTCTAATTTTAAATCTTCAAAATATCGAAGCACAATGGCGGTTCGATAGATGGGCGGCAAATCATCCAATGCCTTCTCCAAATCGATATTCGGATAAACATCATCATTTGCCGGATGAAAAGCTTCTAGCGTACTTTCATCTACTACCTGAATTTTCTTTTGTTTTCTCAAGAAATCCAACGATGTATTGACAACGATTCGATAAAACCAGCTCTTCACCGATTCGGTGTTTTTTAGTTTTTCAAGTGATACAAAAGCTTTATGGATGGAATCCTGAACAATATCGAGTGCATCTTCAGGATTCTTTACATAACTGTATGCTAATCGATAAACGTTTTCTTTATGATCCGTTATACATTGAACTAGCAAGTTTTCTAATTTCTTATTGTTCATATGATGCAGAAACTCCTTATTTGCCGCCTGTATTGATTGTCCGCTTCAGTAAGACGTGCGAGCTTCTTAAAAAGTTTGGTCATTGCTTCAACCAATTATTTCATTTTCTCGAACAAACTTTTTCACATATGTCACACGTCATGCTAGCGTAAATCAATTCATGATGAGGGAATGAGAACATTGAAAGACAACTTGAATTCATTGCATAGTGGCGATAAAAGAGGGCATCCGCTTGGGCATTTACCTGGAAAAGGGCGTTACATGCCGGGATTGGACGGACTCAGGGCACTTTCTGTCGTAGCGGTTATCGCTTATCATCTCGACTTGAAATGGGCGCCGGGGGGACTCTTGGGGGTAGGAGTTTTCTTCGTTTTATCCGGTTATCTCATTACGGATCAGATCATCGCGCAGTGGAAACGAAATAACAGAAAGTTTAGTCTTAAAGATTTTTGGTTAAGACGAGCTCGAAGGTTGCTGCCGGCCATGTTCGCAATGCTGGCTTTTGTAGCGCTTTGGCTCATCTTATTCGATAGCTCCCGACTGGCGGCATTGCAGGGAGACTTTATTTCTGCGGCGCTATATTTCAATAACTGGTGGCTCATTTTTCACAAAGTATCCTATTTCGAAAGCTTTGGTCCCCCTTCTCCTATCGGGCATCTTTGGTCTTTGGCCATCGAGGAGCAGTTTTATCTCATTTGGCCGATCGTTCTCATAATCCTGTTGCGCATTGTGCCGCAAAGGGGCAAGATCTTCTTGCTCGCGCTTATAGGCGCAGCCGTTTCGGCACTAGCCATGGCGCTCATTTACGATCCGGGTACCGATCCGAGTCGAGTATACTACGGTACGGATACGAGAGTTTTTGCTCTGTTGATCGGATCTGCTCTTGCCGCCATATGGCCGAGTCAGACTATGACCGAAAAAATATCCCGCAAAGCTCGAAATGTCTTAGATCTGACCGGAGGGACCGGCCTTTTCATCATCGTTTACATGATATGGCGAACGAATGAGTATGAAGATTCTCTTTATTACGGCGGATTCGTATTGTTATCGATTATTTCTGCGATTGTTATCGCTGTATTGGCCCATCCCGCGAGTCGACTCGCGAGGATTATGGGTTGCAAACCTTTGAGATGGATCGGCCGGCTCTCCTACAGCCTGTATATCTGGCATTATCCTGTCATCGTCTTAACAAGCCCTGCTGGAGCAACCGATACATCGGACGGCTTTCGAATCTTTCTGCAATTAGGAGCTAGTGTACTCCTGGCCATATTATCATGGAAATATATCGAGAAACCTATACGCAATGGCCAGTTTAAAAATTTATGGAGGCAAAAAACGATGAAACCGCGTTTTAAAATTCGACATTTGCTAGTCATCTTCGTAATCCCAATCCTGCTGTTGACGATATCCTGCTCGAAGAATGCAGATAAGCCGGCTCCAGTCCAAGCGGCACCAGCGACTGAAAACCATAAAGAGGGTATCGACTCCAATACAACAGCAAATCCTAAAGATGAGGATCATTCTAAACTATCGAATAAACCATCCGAGAAAAAAATGGGTAAAGGCGTTACGGCAATAGGCGATTCCGTGATCCTTGACGCCGCGCCGTACTTGGAAAAAAACTTACCGGGCATTGTGGTCGACGGCAAGGTAGGCAGACAAATGTCTCAAGCGCAAAAAGTAGTCGATAAACTCAAGGCGAATGGGAATCTTGGCAGCCGAGTCATCATTGAGCTAGGCACGAATGGGCCTTTTAACTCCAAACAATTACGAGAATTACTTTCCTCGCTCAGCGATGTTCAGCAAATTGTGTTGGTGAATACTCGGGTTCCGAAAAAATGGCAAGATACGGTGAATTCAGCGCTCGAGAAAGCAGCTGCAGATTTTCCGAATGCAACGCTAGTAGACTGGTATTCTTCAAGCGAAGGTAAAGATTCGTACTTCACCCCCGACGGTGTTCATCTTCAAAAGAAAGGGGCGGAATTCTACGCCGCACTTGTAGCTGAAGCCGTTCAACAAGAGGAGCCTTAAGGTATGTGATTGTGGAGTTTGTAATTTTCCGTTCATATCCCGTTCATATTACTTTTCTACAATATCGGGGAAATATAAATTGAAAGGAGTCGTTATGATGCACGAAACATTGCCGCCTAAAACTTGTTCCATTGATCGTTTGGTTACAGTTGAAGAAGATGTCGCCAAGGTGTTAAGCGGAGCCAAAACGGCAACTCGGCGAAACGGCCGGTACGCCGACCCTGGCGAAGTAATGGAACTTGACGGAAAAAAATTCGAAGTATATAACGTATATCAGCAAAAATTAGGGGAAATGTCCGACGATGATGCAAGAAGAGAAGGGTTCCCCGAAATGGAATCGTACAAAACGTATATTTTATCTATGCATCAAGGCATGCCTTGGGTTCCCCAAGCTAAAGTCTGGGTGCACGAATTCCGCGAGATCGATGGAAACTGAATAAGGTCAAAAAGAGGGGATACCGGCATAGGTATCCCCTATGTTTTGTTCCGCCCCGCCTTCACGTATTTCAATTGCGCCACGATAATGACGCTAATGATGACGAGCAGAAACCAAGAGCTGATTTTGCCGAAGCCGACGAGCCTCCATGCTTCATGCTGGTCCGGATATTTCCAGGCACCGAAAAAGGTTGCAATGTTTTCCCCCAGCCAAATGAAAAAGCCGACGAGCAGAAAAGCTACCGTTAGCGGCATCCGGTATGTTTTACCGCGTACGGTGTACCAAATCCGGGTTTTCCAAAAAACGACCGCCACGAGCGCCATGAGGGTCCAGCGAAAATCCGGGATGTAATGATGGGTGAAAAAATTTCCGTAAATCGCGGCCCCAAGCATGACGGCAGGCATCAAGCCCGGCCAGCTGGTCATATCCATTTGCAGCCGTCGCCACACTTGACACATGTAACTTGCCACGCTTGCATACATAAAACCGCTATATAGCGGGACGCCGAACCATTTCGTATACCCCTCTTCGGGATAAGACCAAGAGCCCATATGTACTTTATACAGCTCTAGCATCAAACCGATGATATGAAACAAGCAAATGACTTTGATTTCGTCAAGCGTCTCCAGCCGGCTGCGATACATCAAGTATTGTACGGCAATCAGCGCGAGCAGAATGAGATCGTATCGATGGATAAACGGTGCGTCAAGCCATTTGGATACAGCCAACGCTCCGAATATCGCCACAGGGAATATGCAGCTCATCGCTTGTTGGTAACCGAAATGAAGCAATTGCAGGAAAGATCGCATGTACACCTCTCCTTGTACAAAATTCCCTCTAAGTTGTTTTTTTGCGGATATGAAATAATGACGCGCTGACCGCGATTCCAATCATGATACCGATAGCAACAAATAAGTAACCAAGTGGTATGAGATAAAAAGGTTCTCTCAGAGCACCGTCCGGAGTGACTTCTGATCCGATGATGTTGTAGGCGATTAAACAACCGATTCCTAAAACAAATGAGATTACAGCAAAAAGATATTTTTTCATATCAGGCAACCCCCTTGTGATTCGTTAGTTTGCAGCATCTTTTGAATACTCCAGTATATCCCCTGGTTGGCAATCCAGAACCTCGCATATTTTTTCTAAAGTCGAAAAGCGAACCGCCTTCGCTTTGCCGTTTTTCAGAATGGAAAGGTTCGCCATCGTGATTCCGACTTTTTCGGAAAGCTCCGTGACGCTCATTTTTCTTTTTGCCAACATAACATCGATATTGATGACGATTGCCATCGGATCACCTCAAACCGTCAAATCATTTTCTGTTTTGATTTCAAGTGCGTTCCTTAACAGTTCCTGGAGAACGGCTGCAAAAAGTACGACCGCGGAAGCGGCAAACATAATGATTGCGCCCGCAATGGCAACGAAAGAATGTAAGACATCTAGGACTCCGAGGAGTGTAAGGCCTATTGCATATAAGATGATGATCGTACGAGCGCATTGTTTAATAGATTTCAACGATTTTACGGCTAATTCAGAAAAAGCATCGTTTCTTTCAATAAGATTTATTAGCTTTAAAGCTTGATAGAGAGCAACAAAAAACGGTATCGCCGTAATATAGACACCAATAAGCATAGGGTATCTTAAACCAACGTACTTCGAATTGACGAGTCCAATGTTAGTTGCCAACCACGGCAACCAGAACACACCCAGTATAAGAGCGGTTATACCGAAAATGCCAAGCCATAGTTTCAAAAAAGAAGTTGTTTTTCCGCGACCCATAAAGCACCTCACCATGTAATTCTGGATATAGAATATCATGTGTTTTATCGTTTTGCAATAAATTTTTAATGATTACTAATACATATTTATCACGAATCAGAATAACACAGCTTCGGTTTGGGGAAGAATCAGAATTATTGATTATTTTAGTAAAATAAATTAATATGTTTTAGTAAAATATATGGAATTGGTTAAGAAGAGAAAGAGGCGATGGAAAAATTAATGGATATGGATACTTAACGCGATCGCAGTCATAGGCTGTCCAAACGAAGAACAGCGGGCGGTCAACGTCATGTTCGTTTCGCAGAACGTTGGGATGGCGATCGGCGCGGCTGTCGGAGGTTTTGTCGCCAGCTTGTCGTATCAGGGGGCGTTTCTAGGCAATGCGTTGTTGTATTTGGTATTTTTGGCGCTATTCGTCGCCCTCGTCTATGAGAAGCGACGCAGTCACAATACCCAGCAGAACAAGGAGAGAGAGGTGGATACGGCGAACCCGCGTTTATGGCTTGCCGTCATCCTGACTTGTATCGGTTTCGCCGTTTCCTGGTTGTGTTATTCACAATGGGCGGCGATCGTTCCGCTTCATTCGAAGGCGAACGGCATCTCCTTTTCGCTCTACAGCTTGCTGTGGACGATCAACGGGGGGCTTATTCTTGTTTCTTATCCGCTGAAGGAGCTGCTCGTAAGGCGATACAGCTGGTCCCCGCTTGCACAAATCTTGCTGGGTACGGTGTTTTTTACCGCTGGCCTGATGACGGTTGGCTTCTCCGCGTCGTACTGGCAATTTGCGCTGGCCATGATCGTGACGACATGCGGCGAAGTGTTTGTTTTTCCGGCGGTGCCGGCATGGATGGTTGAACATGCGAAGGACGGGGCAAAAGGTCGAATGCTCGGTACGTTCGCCGCGGCATCCACGGTAGGGCGGATGCTCGGGCCTTTGGCGGGAGGCTTTGTATATGAACGGTTGCCCGGCCACCCAATATTTACGATGGCGTCGCTTGTCTGCTTTGTAACTCTATGGAACTATTGGTTCGCGGCCGGACTGCTGAACCCCCGGAACCGGCCACAATTCCATTTGGTTCGAGGAGTTCCAAAAGAGAAGACCGTCGATTCGTCACATATTTAGTTCGATGTTTAGTAAATAAGCAAGGATAAACACAATAAAATGTCTTGAACAATAAAATCATCGGTGGTAAAATGATGTTGATTAAATTTACTAAATGTTAACGCTTTATATCGATGTTAATTTAGTAAATTATTTAAACTACTCTGAGGTGGTGAGATAAGAACTCCAAACTGGATGATAAGTATCAAACAATTTTTCTCTTTAAGATCGTTATGTAAGCGAATTCATTGAGGAGGGTCATTTTATGAAAAAAAGTTGGGTAGTACTCTTGGCCATCGTTCTTGCATTAACGACGCTCGCGGGCTGCGGCAGCGATAACAAATCGGATACCGGAACCGAAGGCGCGAAGGAACAAACGGATAATCCATCGGACGGCGGTCAGAAGACGGAAAAGAAAGTGAACGAATTCAATTGGGAAGTACCTGAACAAACGATTGAAATCAATTTTTATTCCGGTCAAGACAATCCCGATAACGTGAACAAGTATCAAGCGGAGCTTCAAAAATACATCCTGGACAAATTCAACGTGAAGCTGAACAATATCGTGTACGATGTGGACAAAAAAGAAAAGCTCAACCTGATGCTGGTCAGCGGCGACTATCCGGAGGTCATCACCAACCTGAGCGAGTCCGAAGCGCAGCAATGGATCAGTCAGGGCAAAGCCGTCGAAATCGGCCAATACATCGATCAATACGGTGCGAACATTAAAAGCCAATTGGAGACATGGTTCAAGTCGTATACTCAAGAAGACGGCAAGCTATACATGCTGCCGAAATATTGGGGACTGCTCCCGATTCCCGACAACTCGGCCCATATTCGTAACGACTGGTATACGGCCATGGGATCGCCGGCTTTCGAAACGCCCGAGCAATACTATGAAATCTTGAAGCAGATGCAAGCCGCCCACCCGACGAACAGCAAAGGCGAGAAAACGTATGCGCTTTCAAGCGTGGCGCCTGTTACGTCGAATATGGTGCCGACGCTTGCCGGCATGTACGGTCTGCAAAATGGCTACAAGGTCAGCCCGGAAGGCGACATGACGCATTGGGTCAATACGCCGGAAGGCCTCGAGCTCACGAAATTCGTCAACCGAATTTATCGCGACGGATTGCTCGATCCGGATATGTTCCTCAACAAGTTCGACGAATGGAAAGCGAAGTTTTCGTCCGAGCGCATTATGGGCCACATCGGTCCATGGTGGCAGTCGTGGAACGCGGGCCATGAAGTATGGCAGAAGACGAATAAGGATTGGAAAGATGATCAGCGTTACGTACAAGTGAAATTAAAAGCGGCCGGCGCGGAAAAAGCTTATTTGTCTCCGAAAAACGCTCGCGGCGGATCGTTTACGATCATTACGGACAAAGCAAAAGACCCAGAAAGTATTGTCAAGTGGATGAACTTCTCCATCACCGATATCGGTACTCGTTTGATCGGATGGGGGGCTCCGAACCAAGCGGATTCGGTTTGGAAATATGAGAACGGCAAGTGGAGCTGGGTGGAAGAAGCGAAAAAGGCAATCGTCGACGCAACGTGGGACTACGCCAAATCGGATATGCTGGGCCAAGGCTACCTAATGCTTGTCGAAGGCCAAGGCACGATGAAGGACGACGGCCGAAGCACGTTATGGTTCGACCAAAACTTCAACGACGAAGCCAAATGGAAAAAGATCATGAACGACAACTTGAAAGATACGATCTACGACAACTCGATGGGTTCGATTACGATCCCGGCGAACGATCCGCTTCTCATGACGCAGCAGCAAATCAACGATCAAATCGAAACGTTGTGGGCGAAAGCGGTTACGAGCAAGACGGAAGACGAAATGACGAAAAATTTCAACGACATGAAGGATAAATTGAACAGCTCCGGCCTGCACGACATCGAAAAATACAGATCGGACGTTTATAAATCGCGTATGGCTTCCTGGAAATAATGCAAGGAAACGGGAGGAAGAATTCTCTTCCTCTCGTTCGAAATTTTGATGAAGAAAGCGGGTGGCTTATGTGAGCTCCGAAGTCGCGCATGCGCAAGTATCGACCCAACCCAAGTCCAAGTTCCAGCTTCTCAAGCGGCAAATCTACAAGGAACGCCAGCTTTGGCTGATCTGCATTCCGATGATCATATGGGTGATCATTTTTAGCTATCTTCCGATGTATGGAATCGTCATCGCATTTATGAAATACATTCCCGGAAAGCCGATGTTCGACAGCCAGTGGGTCGGATTTCTGCATTTTAAAACCTTTTTCAACTCCCCGGATGTTTGGAACATCCTCCGCAACACGCTTGCAATCAGCGGGTTAGGCATCGTATTCGGCTTTATGGCTCCTATTGTGCTTGCTTTGCTGCTTAATGAATTGCGATTGAGGGTATTTAAACGCGTCGTTCAGACGATCTCGTATTTGCCGCATTTTATTTCTTGGGTCGTCGTGGCCAGCATTTTGTTTGCTCTTCTGGGCAATGAAGGATTTATCAACGACATGCTGCTGCGGCTTGGCGTGATTGACCAGCCAATTTCGTTTCTCGGCGAAGGGAAGTATTTCTGGGGGCTGCTCACGACAACGAATATTTGGAAGGATGTCGGTTGGGCGACGATTATTTATTTGTCCGCGATTGCCGGCGTCGATTCCGAGCAGTACGATGCGGGCAAGGTGGACGGCTTGGGCCGGTTCGGCATGGTGTGGCATATTACGCTGCCAAGCATTCGTCCGACCATCGTATTGTTGTTTATTTTAGGGCTCGGCGGCATATTGAACGCGGGCTTCGAGCAGCAGTTGCTGATCGGCAACGCGCAAACGAGGGAGTATCACGAGGTTATCGATACGTATGCGTACAAATACGGGATTCAGCTTGGCAATTATTCGTATGGCGCAGCGATCGGACTCATGAAAAGCATCATCGGTTTGGTGCTCGTGCTCAGCGCAAACCGAATCAGCAAAAAAGCTCTGGACACTTCGATTTTATAGGGAGGTGAAAAATGGCATGAGTCATGCGATGTTGAAACCAACGATAGGCAGCCGTATTTTCGATACGTTCAACGTTGTGTTTATGTTGGTGTTTACGTTTTTTATGGTGTACCCGTTTATCAATTTGCTGGCGCTTTCCTTCAATGACGGGGTGGACGCCGCCAGAGGAGGCATTTATTTTTTTCCTCGCGTATTTTCGCTTGATTCGTACCAGTTTTTGTTCCAAAACGACAAGCTGTATTCGGGATTGTGGATTTCCCTTCTGCGCGTTGTCGTCGGGACGGTCACCTGCGTATTCATGACCGGTCTTCTTGCTTACGTCGTCACGATTCGCAGCTTCTCCGGCAGAAAATTTATACGCGTGCTGTTTCTGATTACGATGTATTTCGGCGGCGGATTGATTCCGACATATTTGCTGATGGTTCAGCTTGGGTTGATCAATACGTTCAACGTGTACTGGATACCCGGTCTTCTGAACGCGTATTACATGCTGCTCATGGCATCTTACATGCAAGGCTTGCCGGAATCTCTGTTCGAGTCCGCACGGATTGACGGAGCATCCGAGCTGAAAATTTACGCCAAGGTCGTCATTCCGATTTCGATGCCGGTGTTCGCGGCGATCGCCGTATTCAGCTCGGTCGGCCACTGGAATTCCTGGTTTGACGTCATTCTGTACAATTCGAACGGTAAATGGGATACTTTGCAGGTGTATTTGCGCAAGCTGCTGCTAGAGGTCGAAGCGCTTCAGCAAATACAGGACGCGCAGGTCGCTTATTCGAAATACCGTAATATTTCCAGCTCCACGCTTCGGGCCGCAGTGACCATGGTTGTAACGCTGCCGATCATATGCGTGTATCCGTTCTTCCAAAGATATTTCGTCAGCGGTATTACGCTTGGCGCGGTGAAAGGGTAATGGGCCGAGCGATCAAGCAAGTCATTCATAAGTAGATCAACGAGATCAGGACAGGAAAGGGAGGAACTGCTGGTGACTGCGATGAATAACGCGAAAAATAAAGAGATGAATCAGCTCAATACCGAAACCTATCAATTCGAAATATCGGGAGACTCCCGGTTTCGTACAACATTATATTCCGAATCGATCGACGAAGGCGTCGAATTGCTGCATATTCGGATGGAGGCGGACGCACCCGTCCAGCCTGGAGAAACGGAAATCGTATGGCATGTTCCGGCGATCGACATTCACGGCTACTGGCATCCCGCCGCATACCGCAATAGGCGGCTTCATGTGGATTGGGAGCGCGGGCTCGTTTCGAAAGCGACGTATTCCGCCCCGGTAGGCTGTTTATTCAACGTGCAAGGCCGCAATCGGTTGACCTTCGCTTACTCGGACGCGCTCAATGCGGTCCAAATGTCGGCCGGTGTCCATGAGGAAACATCGGTGTTCAAATGCGCGGTAAAGCTGTTCACGGAGCCGATGGCGCCGATCCAAACGTATGAAGCCGTGATCCGGCTTGATGCAAGAGACTTGCCGTATCACCAAAGTCTCGATGAGGTGCAGCGGTGGTGGGCATCCCTGCCGGGCTACGAGCCTGCTCCCGTGCCGGACGCGGCGAAGCTGCCGGTGTACTCCACCTGGTACAGCTTCCATCAACAGCTGGACCCGGCGCAAATCGAGGAGCAATGCCGACTGGCCAAAAGCCTCGGATGCGACATGGTCATCGTGGACGACGGATGGCAAACGTCCGATAACGCGAGAGGGTACGCGTATTGCGGGGACTGGCTTGTCTGCGAGGACAAAATCCCGGATATGCGGGCGCATGTCGACCGCGTTCATGCTATTGGATTAAAGTATATGTTATGGTACTCCGTACCGTTCGTCGGGAAAAAAAGCGATGCATGGCATCGGTTCGAACATAAATTGTTAACCGTATTCGAAAATCTTGGCGCCGGCGTCCTTGATCCAAGGTATCCGGATGTGCGCGAATATACGATCGGCCTCTACGAGAAGGCCGTTCGCGAGTGGGACTTGGACGGCTTTAAGCTTGATTTTGTCGACAGCTTTTATGCGACGGAAGAGACGAAGGACAAGAAAGACCCCGAGATGGACTACGCTTCCGTGCCGGAAGCCGTCGATCGGCTGCTAAGCGACGTCCTGTCGCGGCTTACGGCGATCAAACCGGACATTATGATCGAATTCCGGCAAAATTATATCGGCCCGCTGATGAAAAAATACGGCAACATGCTCCGCGCCACCGACTGCCCGAACGATGCGGTCGAAAACCGGATCCGCACGATCGACATCAGGCTGCTGAGCGGCGAAACCGCGGTTCATTCCGATATGATCATGTGGAATCCGAAGGAGCCGACGGAAAGCGCTGCATTGCAGCTGATCAACATTTTGTTCTCCGTTCCGCAAATTTCGGTGAAGCTGGATCAAATCCCGAAAGAGCATGCGCAGATGGTATCCTACTGGCTGGCGTTCTGGCGCGAGCATCGGGACGCACTGATTGACGGCAAACTGACGCCGGTGCGGCCGGATTCGCTATATCCGCTTGTCAGCGCGGAAACGGCGGAGAAACGAATTGTTTGCGCATACGAAGATATCGTTGTAAATCCGGGCGATAACATACCGGAAACGCTCATCGTCGTGAACGGTACGTTGAATCCGCGCCTCGTTCTGGAGCTGAACGAGGATATCGGCACGGCGGCGGTCGAAATCCGCAATAGCTGCGGAGAACTGGTCGATAATCGGACGATGAGCTTAACGGCCGGCATTCACCGGGTTCAAGTGCCCGGGACCGGCCTTATCTCGATCAAGAAGGGAGCCATCTGATTGAAGACGCATCGCATCGGCCATCTCGATTTCGAATCGTCCAGCGCGGCGCTGAACGAAGCCTTCGTATGGGCCAAACAGCAAGCGTTGTCGTACGCGCATTGGGACGATCCGGTCGGACCGTGGTACGAGGCTTCTTTGCCGGGGCGGGACGCCTTCTGCATGCGCGATATCGCGCATCAGAGCACGGGCGCCCATTTGCTCGGGCTGCAGGCGCATAACAAGAACATGCTGAGCCAATTTGCGAAGCATATTACGAGCGGGAGGGACTGGTGCTCCTATTGGGAAATTACGAAGGACGGCCTGCCTGCTCCCGTGGATTATACGGACGACAGTGATTTCTGGTATAACCTGCCCGCCAACTTCGATCTGATCGATTGCTGCTTGCGGCAATATCATTGGACCTCGGACAAGGACTATATTCAGGAGCCGGCGATGGTTCAATTTTATCACCGCTCGGTAACGGATTACATCGAACGGTGGGATAAAGACAAGGACGGGTTGCCTGAGCATTACGACTTCTATGGCCGCAGAGGCATCGCCTCCTACGTGGAAGACGGCATGCATCCGCTCGTGGCCGGCGATCTGGTGGCTGCGTTGTACGCCGGGTACAAAGCGTATGCGGAGATCCAGCAAATTCGCGGTTACGAGGGCTTACGCGAGAAGTTCGCGGCCAAAGCCGCCGAGCTGCGCCTTATGTACAACCAATCATGGTGGAACGAGCAGACGGGACGCTACAACGGGGCGATACTCCAGGACCGTTCGTTCCATACCGGCTATTACGCGTCCGCACAATATCTTCCGCTGCAATTCGGACTTGTCGAAGAAGGCGTCAGGCTGAATTCGGCATTGCTGGACGTTGTCCGGCACGGGGGAAATAACGTTGAAGAACGGTCTTATTTAGCCGAAATCTTCTATAACTACGGATTGCCTGAAGTCGCATATTCGCAGCTGCTCCAGCTTTCGAGCCGGGATACGCCAAGACGTGAATACCCCGAAGTATCGTATAGCGTCGTCTCTTCGTTAATATCCGGAATGATGGGGGTCGCTCCGGTCGTGACCGGCAAAGTGCTGGCAACGTTGCCGCGTTTAAGTCCCGTCTCTTGGGCTTCAGCCAAGCATATTCCGGTATGGAACAACGAAGTTCATTTGTCGCATAACGGCCATCATGAAAGCGTCTTGGAAAATGCAGCCGGGCCGGCCTTCGTTTGGGAAGCCCGGTTTCCGGGAGAATGCGGCATAATCAACGTCGATGGAACGAGCTTGGAAGCAAATGTGAAGCAAGTTCCCGGCTTCGGGCCGGTCAGTTGGATCCGTCTGGATGTCGAGCCGGGACAAAAAATAAACGTGCGGGCTGCGAAATAGTTCGGCGGAATGGTGTGATTGTTATTGCTACGATAAAAGAAATCGCCAAGATTGCGCAGGTATCCAGTGCGACGGTTTCGCGCGTGCTGAGCAAGGACATATCTTTTCATGTCCCCGAAGAGACGAGACAAAAAATTATTGAAGTTGCCAAGTCCATGAATTATCGCAAAAAAGCGAATCGCAAACGAACGGATTTGGATGACGTGCGAGATTGGAAGCTTGGGTTAATTTTCTGGTGCTCCGAGCAATTCGAATTTGCCGATCCGTTTTATATGACCATTCGGCAAGGGATTGAAAAAGAATGCGCCAAACAGGAGATATCCATTCACAAAGTGTTCCGATGGATCGACGATGCAAGCCCGAACCTGGACTTCACCGGATTAGACGGGGTTATCGTCGTCGGGAAAGTCGATGTGCAGCTGATAAAATTGGCCGATTCGGAGGTTCCAGTCGTATTTATTGACCATCATTGCTCCGACCGCTATGATTCGGTCCAATTCGACGGCGCATGCGCAGCGACGTGTGCGGTGGAGCATTTGCTGCAGCTCGGGCATAAACGTATCGGTTACATTGGAGGAACGAGCTATATCCGTATGGCCGAGGGCATCCGGTATTTTGAAGACGAGCGGCAAAAAGTGTACGTTTCGCTCATGGAAGAACGCGGATTGTATCATCAAGACCGAATGTTTATCGGAGATTGGGGAGCCGATGAAGGTTATAGGCTGATGAAAGAGGCGATCCGGAAAGGCAACTTGCCGGAGGCGTTTTTTATCGCCAGCGATCCGATGGCCTTCGGCGCTTTGCGCGCACTCGACGAATCGGGCATTAAAGTGCCGGAGCAAACGGCGATCGTCAGCATCGACGGCATCGATATTTCACAGTATGTCAGCCCGCCGCTGACGACGGTCAAAGTGTTTACCGAAGAGATGGGGATCACGGCGGTGAAGCTGCTGGTCGATCGGCTGCTTGGCAGAGAAGTTCCGCTAACCGTCACGGTATCCACGAAGCTGATCATCCGCAATAGCTGCGGGGCTTTACTTTAAATATCCGCTGCAGGCATCCTTCATGGGTGCCTGCAGTTTTTTTATCACTTTGTGGGGTTGAGTCAAACTGGCGGTTTCGTTGCACATTGCCGATATAACTGATAAAGTATTTACTAAATTATCAGCGCGTGTTAGAGAAGGAGTGGCAAAGTGGCAACCATTAAGGACATCGCGGAAAAAGCAGGCGTTTCCAGCGCAACGGTATCGCGCGTATTAAACAACGACTATTCGCTCCAAGTCACGGAGGACACCAGGCTGCGGATCGTCGAGGTTGCGAAGGATCTTGGCTACCATAAAAGAGGCGGTCGTTCCAAAAACAAGCTTGAAACGGCTGCTCCCGAGTGGAACGCGGGACTTGTCATTTGGTGCACGGAGGAGCAAGAGTATTCCGATCCGTACTTCCTGTCCATCCGGCAAGGCATCGAACGGGAGTGCGCCAAGCACGGCATCAACGTGACGAAAAAATACCGGCTCATGGAAACGGTTGACATGAACGACTCCAATCAGCTGGACGGCTTGTTCGTAATCGGCAAAGTGCATATGGAGCTGCTTCAGACGCTGACTCGGGTGAAAACGATCGTCTCCATCGACTATAAGTTGGACGAGAGCCACGATTCCGTCATGTTCGATCTTCGAAAGGCGACGAGACAGGCGATGGCCCATTTGCTACAGCTCGGGCATCGCAGAATCGGCTACATCGGAGGCATCAGCTATGTACGAAAAGCCGAAGGAAAAGTATACAACATCGACGAACGCCAGCTCGAATTTGAAGCAATCATGAAGGAGAAAGAACTATTCGACTCCTCTCTCGTTTTCACCGGAGATTGGCGAACGGAAGCGGGGTACCAGCTGATGCAGCAAGCATTGAAGCTGGAGGATAGGCCTACCGCATTCCTGATCGGGAGCGACCCGATGGCCATCGCCGCGCTGAAAGCCATTAGCGAATCCGGGCTGCAAGTGCCTAGCGATATAGCGATCGTAAGCTTCGACGATATCCCGATCGCGTCATTCGTGACGCCTACGCTGACGACGATCAAAGTATTCAGCGAGGAAATGGGGGCTACCGCCGTGAAGCTGATGGTCGACCGATTTAAAGGACGCGAGGTGCCCCTGCACGTCACGATCCCGACGAAGCTGATCGTTAGAAAAAGCTGCGGTGCCGATATTTGATTGCGCGGCGCCAAATGACGGTTGCTCTGACTGCTTCTTTTTCACATTCTTCTTGTATCAAAAAACTTGACACAGATAGTGCAGGTGGCTAAAGTAAAATATAATGACATTAGTTGAGGAGAATGTGGATTGGCAGTTAAGTATATGGTTATAAAGGATGATATCAAAAAAAGATTGATGAACGGGGAATGGACCGAAGGCCAGCGACTTCCGTCCAGCAGAGAGTTTTCTCAATATTACGATTCCAGCGTGAATACGGTGGAGAAAGCGATTAAAGAGTTATCGGAGGAAGGCTGGCTCGTCCGAGATAGCCGTAGAGGAACTTTCGCGGATAAAAGGAAGGTTACGCATCAAGACCGTACGCGGCTTGTGGCTGCTTTCGTTATAGGCATCGAAAACCCCCTGTGGTCGGCCGCTCTTAGGGGGGCTGAAGATATACTGTATTTGCGGGGCTATCAACTATTAACCTCAAGCGATGATCGTGATTACAAAAAGTTGGAGTTCCTCGTTAAAGGGGCGGTAGCAAGGAAAGTGGAAGGGGTCATATTAAGTCCGTTCATGAGCCAAGGGCATGAAGATATTAATAATCGCCTATTCTCCTTGCTTCAAGATAACGGAATCAAAATCGTGTTTTTGGATCGAATGATATCAAACATGAATATTCCGTATGTAACCAGTGATAATATCGCTGGAGCATATAATTTAACAAAGCTGTTGCTTGATCAAGGACATCGCCGCATATTGTTTATCAGAAATTCGAATGTGAGTACGATGACGGAACGTCTTTTCGGGTTTAAACAAGCTTTTATCGATTCCGGTCTAGAATATTCGGAGAAGTTCGATGTGATCATTCCAACGGAGTTGGAGGATTTCTCGGGCGAATTTGAGGCTTATTGCAATGTTTTTGAACAGAAAATGAGACAAATGAGTTTTACGGCTGTATTTACGGCAAACGATCAGATCGCGGAAGCTGCAATTCGTTCTTTCGAAAAATTGAACTATAGCATACCTGAAGATGTATCGCTAGTAACATACGATGCTGGGAATTTAAATCGTAAAGTAAATCGAAATGTAACGGGCGTGTCACAACCCTTCTATGAAATGGGGCAATGTGCCGCCCAAAAATTGCTCAGCATGATTGAAGATAATGAAGATCAGCATAATTTCGGACAAGTATGCAAATCCACAATTTATATAGGGGACTCAGTTATCCCTGTTTTATCCTAAGTCCCTATTTTTATCTTTCATAGAGTCAACTCGTGTTTTTCTTCGACACGGGTTCTTTTTGTTTTCCGATTATCATAAACTGTATCATTAATTGTGTTAAATAATGATCAAAAACCAAGCATTTTGTGAATAAATTATTGACACAGATATATGTCTGCTGTATTGTGTTTTTATACGATTCGGATATATGAACCAAAGTTGTAAGCGCTAACTTGGGTGAAAATCAATCAGTCAGGTGTGGAGCATATTTACAGGAGGGGGAAGTGAGTTTTTGTGTTAAGTTTACGTCGGTTATCGGCAAAGTGTTGGAATCAACGGTATTTGTTTTTAATGGTATTGCCAGGTTTTTTAATTGTATTGGTATTCAGCTATTTCCCTATGTACGGGATTCAGATTGCGTTCAAGAAATATAGTGCGGCGCGAGGGATTTGGGACAGTAACTGGGTAGGGTTTAAGTACTTCGTCCAATTTTTTAAAGATCCGACCGCATTGAGAGTTCTTAAAAATACTTTATTGCTGGGCCTCTACTCTTTGTTCTGGAGTTTCCCGGCTCCGATTATCCTTGCATTGCTGTTCAATGAACTCAAAAATTCCGTCTTCAAAAAAGTGGTGCAGACGATATCGTATTTGCCGCATTTTATATCGACCGTCATCATTGTGGGCATGATTCGAACATTCACGGAGCGGGAAGGCGTGTTTAACAAAATTGCTTCCTGGTTTGGCGTCGATCCTATCGTGTTCCTCTCGGAACCAAGCTGGTTCAGGACCCTATTCATTGGTACGGGCATATGGCAGGGGATCGGTTTCGGCACCATATTATACTTGGCGGCTTTAAGCGGTGTTGATCCTACCTTATATGACGTTGCGAGCATCGATGGAGCAAGCCGTTGGAAGAAAGTACTGCATATCAATTGGCCTCATATCAAATCGACGACGATTATTTTACTTATATTTTCGATTAGCGGCATTTTGGGTACGGATTTCCAGAAGGTTCTATTGCTGTACAATCCGGATACTTATGAGGTTGCTGATGTTATCGGTACATATTTATACCGTGAAGGCATTATGGGAGCAAGGTTTGAATATACGACGGCTATTGGGCTCTTTATGTCTTTAATTGCCTTTATACTGCTTGTCAGTGCCAACAAATTAAGCCGTAAATTGTCGGATACGAGTATTTGGTAGGGGGTGTCGAATATGGTAGGTAGAGAGAATTTAGGTTCGAGAATGTTCGACCTCGTCAATATATTCCTCATGTTGCTTCTATGCGTGACCATGTTATACCCATTTCTAAACGTGATTGCGGTTTCATTAAGTAATTCGGAACATATTCTTAAAGGCGATATTACGATTTTTCCAAAAGGCTTTAACATAAGCGCTTATCAATATGTGTTTCAAGATTCATTTCTGTATTCAGGGTACGTTCATTCCATCCTTTATGCGGCTGGATCCACCCTTTTTATGCTGACGTTTACGTCGCTCATGGCGTATCCACTTACGATTACGGATTTCATGGCCAAAAAATTTCTTTCGATTGTCCTGGTCATTACGATGTTTTTTGGAGGCGGGCTAATTCCGACTTACTTGCTGATGCGGAGCCTTCGCTTGCTTGATACTTACTGGGTCATGGTCATTCCCGGTTGTGTATCGGCCTTTAATGTTTTCTTATTTAGATCATTTTACCATTCCATCCCTTCCGATTTGCGTGAATCGGCTGTCATTGACGGCGCAAATGATGTACAAATTTTATTTAAAATTTATTTGCCGCTTTCCAAACCTCTTCTGGCAACCTTTGCTCTGTTTGGTATTGTTGGGAGCTGGAACAGTTGGTTTGAAGCGCTGATCTACTTGAGTGACGAGAACAAGTATCCACTGCAGTTAATCCTTAGAAAATATTTGTTCACGATGTCCTTCGACTCCGGATCCGGAACGGCAGCCATGCAGGCGATGCTCATGCAAATGAAGATGGATCCCAAAAATATTCAAATGGCGATTATTGTTATTGCGATGTTTCCGATCATGGTCATTTATCCGTTTCTCCAGAAATATTTTGTCAAAGGCGTCATGATTGGAGCGATTAAAGGTTAGTCATCAAAGGTAAGTGACGGGCAACTGAGAGGAGGAGATGCCGGTAAAATTACTAAAAGCTTTATCGTAAAAGATAAATAAATTGATGGAGGGGTAACAATGAAACAGCGTGTCAAATTAACATCATTGATTCTCGCAGTTATACTCGTCATGGGAGCTATTTTTACGGGATGCAGCTCAGACTCCAACACAGAAAAAACGACAGACAACGAACAATCGCCGCAAACGGGCGGAACACTCAGTTTGTCCGTAACTTTACCATCATTCGGTGCCAAAATTGAAGACTCCATGGTACATAAGGAATGGGTTAAACAGATGGAGTCGCTGATGGGCAAGAAGCTTGACATCAAATACAATTATATTCCAATCAGCGAATATAGCGAAAAAAGCAAGCTGTTGCTTGCCAGCGGCGACACGACGGATTTGTTCGTACTCATGAGTAAAGACATCTTTACGCAGTATGAAGGTGATGACTCATTTCTAGATTTAAGCGAGTATAAAGACCTTCTGCCTAACTATATGAACTTAATCAATCAAGCGCCGAACGGCAATATTAAGGCCGTAAGATCTGATGGAAAGTTTTATGGGTTAATGGGTGTCGGACTTCCAAGACAGGCGAAAGATAAAGGAATGGGCGTATATACCCCGGCGGCCTATCGATATGATATATTGGAAAAGAACGGTATCGAAATTCCGAAAACATTGGATGAGCTGTACAGCGCCGCAAAAAAGTTAAAAGAGCTGTATCCGGGTTCTTTCCCGATTAATACGCAGTGGAACTCTTTCGATTCGCTCTTCCTGGCTAACCACACCCAGGGTCCGAATATTTATTGGAACGGCGAAAAATATATTTATGGACCAACGGAAGAATCCTATAAAGAAGCGCTGCAATTTGCGAATAAGCTATACACGGATAAACTGCTGGATCCTGAAGTATTCTCGGATAACGACGATGCGCTTAAGAAAAAGATAATGAACGGCACGAATTTTATTTTGCTGCAAAACTGGTTTAACTTTGCCGGGGACTGGAATCGTACCGCTACGGGCGGTGAAAAATTTGCGATCTCATTATTCCCGGACAACCCGAAATACGGAAAAGCGTGGCAGAGCATAAGTGACTTCAGTAACATCGATATTAACACAAGTCAAGTTGTGGTTGTTAATCCGAAGTCGAAGAACGTGAAAGAGTTGGTGAAGTTATTAGATTTGCAGTACAAGCCGGAAATCATTGAATTGGTTACTTGGGGGATTGAAGGCACTACATTTACACGCGATTCCAGCGGCAGACCGACCTTTGTCGATTCCATCAAGAAAGCGGCGAATCCTTGGACGGAAGGCGATAAATATGGAATGAGGGCGAGCAGCTCCTATCGTCCCGGATTCCAAATGGGAATCGATACATGGGCATTCGTTGATTTTGCGCCAATGGATCCTGGCTACGTGGACGGAAAACTCGTTGAGAAACCGTGGGAAACCGCTTTTGCCGACATGCCGTTCCCTAACGATTATACTCCTCCTTGGGTCAACGAGCCTTTCCTTGAATTCACGGATGATGAAAAAGAACAGATTACTTCGAACTTGTCGCCAATTAAAACGTACGTAGCCGAAATGCAAAATAAATTTATTAATGGCAAAGAAAGCTTCGACAACTGGTCGGCCTTCCAGGATAAGATTAAAAAAACAGGCGATCTGGATAAAGTGCTGCTGATCTACAATGATGCACTGAAGCGATATCAAGAAAGAAGCGCAGCAGCTAAATAAATGAAATGACTTTTAGCTCGCTATATCCCTTCCATGGGAATATGGCGAGTTATGTCCGATTTGGAGTAAAGATCCGAAAAACAGGAGGAAAAAGATGGAGAAGTATAAAGGGATTTTTAAGGAACCGCCCCAAAAGGTGCCTTCGGACAAAGTCGTTGACGGTCCGTTAATTGGCAACGGCGATGTTGGCGTTGTCCTTAGCGGGTTGCCTGAACGGCAGCGTTTATGGATATCGAAGGTTGACTTCTGGAAAACGAAGCGGATTTACCCGAACGGAAGTCCATGTTTGCTTGGAGGAATTGACATTCATATTCCCGCGTTGGCGAACGCTTCGTATGATGCCGAGCAGCGGATTCATGAAGCAAATGTCGTGTCGACATTTCGCACAGACTCAATGCTTGTCACGATGACCTCTTGGGTCTCGGCTACAGAGAATGCGGTGATTGTCGAGCTGGTTTGCGAAGGACATACAGCAATTCCGGTAAACTTGGATTTGTGGGTACAGCAGGGGCATGAATCCGAAACGGAACATGGGCAACATGGCGACGTTACTTGGGCTTCGCGGAAATTTGCCGGCGCCGATCTGGACTGGCCGACGGAAGGCGCCGTGGCCATGCGCTGCTTGGGCAGTGGAGGCAATTTATTCGAATTACAGCCTGGCAAGAAGACCTATATCGTTGCTTATGTGTCGACGAATCACGATGAGCAAGACTATTTACAAGAGACGATTGGAAGAGCGGAGCTTATCGACGAGAGTCGTGTAGGCTCGCTTCGTTCCGAGCATGAAAACTGGTGGAGCCAGTTCTGGGCCAAGTCATCGATTGAGATCGGCGACGAGCTATTGGAAAAATTTTGGTACGGCTCCCATTACATCATGGCTTGCTGCAGTCGCAATAAAGCGTTTGCGCCCGGATTGTTCGGCAATTGGATCACGACGGACAGCCCCGCTTGGGCCGGAGATTATCACTTGAATTACAATTATCAAGCCCCATGGTGGGGAGTTTATTCGTCCAATCATATCGAATTAAGCGAGCCGTATGACACGCCCCTGCTTGAATATATGGACAATGGCCGCAGGTATGCCGAACAATATTTGGGGCAAAGCGGGATCTACTACGATGTAGGCATAGGGCCCAAAGGGTTTCCTACCGTCCTGTCCACTACAGACGCAAGCTTAAAGTACGAGCATGGCCATTTGTTCTTAGGGCAGAAAAGTAATGCGGCTCTTAGTGCAGTGAATATGCTGATGCGTTATTACTATTCTTATGATATGCAATACGCCAGTCAGGTGGCATACCCGTTTCTTATTGAGGTCGCCAATTTCTGGGAAAATTATTTGGTGTTCGAAGAAAACCGTTACGTCATCTATCGGGATGCGATTCACGAAGTCCCCACGTGGGCGGAATCACATCCCGATGATGAATGGCTGCAAGAGTTCGAGGACATGAATCCCCTCCTTTCATTAGGCGTTATCCGGACATTGTTCAAAGGGCTGCTCGATATGTCCAAAGAATTGAATCTCGATGCCGAGCGACGTGAGAAGTGGGAACATATTCTCGAGCATATAAGCGACTTTCCAACGTTTGAACGTGACGGAAAAACGATTTTCCGGTTAACGGAGCAAGGAAGAGACTGGTGGAATGATAATACGCTGGCCATTCAGCATATATGGCCGGCAGGAGCGATCGGACTTGATTCAGATCCCAAACTCCTTGAAATTGCAAAAGATACGATCACGGTTATCAATCGCTGGACGGATTATAACGGATTTCCAACGATATTTACAAGCGCGGCGCGGGTTGGATATGATCCCGAAGTCATCTTGCGCGAGCTGCGTCGTCAGTGTCTTGAACATAGCTACCCGAACTTATTTATCTTTTTCGGTGGGGGCGGCATCGAATGCTGCAGCGGCGTACCTTCGGCAATCAATGAGATGCTGCTGCAAAGCCATGAGCATGTCATCCGGTTATTCCCTGTTTGGCCTCGTGAAACGAATGCTCGTTTCACAGACCTGCGAGCCGTTGGGGCCTTTCTTGTTTCGAGTGAGTTTTCGAATGGCAATGTTACCTATATCCATATTAAAAGTGAAAAAGGTAGAATGTGCCGCATCATAAACCCATGGGTCGGCGGAAAAGTAAACATTTTGGAAACGGACGGGGATGGACAGAAGCAAATCGACTGGCAGTTGTCAGGGGACGTCATTACTTTTGCTACGGAAGCAGGCAAGTGTTATTCCTTAAGTTGTCAGGTTGACTGATTCATGATCAGCAGGGGGCAATAATCACACAAAAGGACTGCCGGGGTGATAAATCACTCGGCAGTCCTTTACTCATAATGGGGTTGCTTATCGACAGCGCTTCTTCTACCCGCCGAACGACCTCAACTCCAGTTGAAATCGAAACTTCATATCGTCTTCGAACCACATTCTGAAATTGGTGCCCCATACGTTATTGTGCAGGTTAAAATGGAATCCGCCATCAAGCGCTGCAAACGTATTGTCGAACTGAAGCAGCCTTCCTTCTCCCGGACATACAACCGGCGCATCGAATGTACGGATTGTGCAGCTTCCGTCCGCGCCTTCGTAATGAAGCCCGGTGCCTACGGCATGCATGTTGCGGTTGCCGTCTTTCACGACGGATAGCGGGGAAACGAGCTGCCCTAGCTTATCCATTTGCCACAGGTTCGGGTTATCGACGAGCGGCGCAAAGGAGAACCAGCTAGCTTCCGGCAGCCGGCAAGCCGGTTTGCCGAACCAATGGAGCTCCACGTCAATGAGCGGCGCCCGCTTATGAAAAGCATAAGTAACGATCAGCTTCCGGGGGGCGCCATAGTCGTTGCGTGCCTCTGCGTCCACTGTCAGCTCCATTTGAACGACGTCGTGATCCACTTGCTTCACGAACCGCAACGCGTTTGCCGTAGCCCGGTACTGCATATGCTCCGATCTTGGTTCTGCATATTCCATGCCGGGTTTGCCGAAATCGGCATCCGCCCAGCCATGGGTCGACTTTTGATTGACGACATATTCTTTGAAGAATCGGTCATAATTTTCTTTGCTGAACGTTTCGTATTGATAAGTGCCTAACCGGTGAGTTTCGTTTGCCCATGCCTTTCCATTCAAGTCGGTTAACTTGCGAATCGATCCGTCCGGAGCGAAGCTTACGTGGAACAAGCCCAAGACATAGCTTCCATTCCAATCAAGCAGCAGTGTATCTTGCTCCTTGCCGAAGTTATCTTCCGGAGCCATCCGTTCGAACGCGGCTTTCGCTTCGTTAGCCAATTCCAGAGGCAATGCAGATAAAGCTTGGTCGATATACGCGCGTTGTTCTTGCCAAGAGCTTTCGAAAAAACGAAACGTTCGATCAGGCTTGGCATACTGCAAATAAGCAAATTTATACATAGCTTCTTGAATGTTTTCGTTTTCTCGTGCAGCGGCGAAATCGGAGACGGCGTAGGCGCTATAATCGCCCAAATAAATTTTCTCGTCGAGCCCCCAAGTGTGCTCCGGGATAAGCATCAATCGGTTGCAAAATAAGGAGTATGCGTCACTTTCCGGGTCGAGCGCGCCGGAAGAGACCCATTCGTCCCTCAGCCGCAGCAACTCCCGGTACCGAGCTACTTTCAAAGGATCGGAAGCGACACCATGAATCCAGGAATCGCCGATTTCCTCGCGGATGACCGGCAAACGATCCTTGAGCGCCACAAGCTTCTCCGCAAACGCGTCCAACGTTGATGCGATAATTTCCGCGCCCGGATATTCAAGCTGCAGCCGAACGAACAAATCGCGCACAGCCTCGATGTCGGAGGGACCGTGATTGTCGCCGGTATGGGCAAAATAGAGCACATCTTCCAGCCCTTCGATTTCAAGCGGTTTGCCGTAATCCGAGGCATAATTCACGACGATTTCCGAGCCGTCGGCGGCGCGCCATACGAATACTTCAGGCACATTCGGTTTTGTGGACGCCGGATTGACACCCAAATGCAAATATTGAATGCCGTTTCTCGCCATCATCGGCACGATGCCGATCGTGTGGCCCGGAACGTCCGTCATTTTTGCCGCGATCGTTGTTTTCCCGAACTGCCGGTCAAGCTCCTGCGAAAGGGAAAGGCCGAACTCGAACAGCTTGGCATCCATCAATTCCGTATGCGTCGTAAACGGAAGTCCATGCCAAGCGATCCGCCCTTGCCGTATCGCTTCTTCCATACGGGCGCGCGAATCCGGAGACGACGTGCGCAAAAATTCGTAAATCAGCCAAGAGCCGGTCGTCCATACGAATTTGGCATTTCCTTCTTCCTGGGCAAGACGCTCGGACAAATCCAGCGCTTGCGGGATAAACTGGTTCATATACCGATCAACCACATGCTTCGCCAAATCGGTAAAGCCAATGTCCAGGTGCGTTTTGAATATGACGTGCACTCTTTTGATATTTGTCATGACGGTTTGTCTCCTATCGTTTATGCTCGTGCTTGAGCATCGGTTTTTCGCCCGCTTGTGCTTGATCAATCTGATGGGTTCCTCATATAGATACGCGAAGTGGTCGCATTTTCCTGCTTGGCGATTCGATTATTTCTTTATTCTTTAACCGACCCGAGCACGATGCCGCTGACAAAATAACGCTGCAAAAACGGATAAATCAACAGAATCGGGATCATGGCGACCATCAGTTTTGCGGCATTTAACGTTTTGTTCGAGGCTTTCATCAATTCGATCAACTGCTCTGTCGTCATCTCTTTCATCAAATCCGGCGTTATATTGACTACCAGTTGTTGAATGTAGGTCTGAAGCGGGTAGTTTTGCGGCTTGCTCATATAGATTAATCCGTCGAAAAAAGAATTCCAATGCCCGACGATGCTGAACAGGGTAACCGTGGCCATGGCGGGAACGGAGAGCGGGATATAGATGCGCAAGAGCGAATACCATGGCCCTGCGCCATCCACGACGGCCGCTTCGTCCAATTCTTTCGGCAAGCTGCGGAAAAAATTCATAATCAGAATGACGTTGAAGATCGGCACCGCCCCCGGGAGGACGAGCGACCAGATCGTATTTTGCAACCCAAGCGTTGTTATCGTGATATATAAAGGGATCAAGCCTCCGGAAAACAACATGCAGAAGACGAGAAGCCACATATAAACGTTTCTGCCGGGAAATTGTTTGGGATTGCGAGACAGAGGGTAAGCCATCACGACGGTTAATAAAAAGTTAAGCGCTCCTCCGAGTACAACACGTTTAATAGACACCCCGAATGCCCGAAAAAACTTTTCGTCATCCAGAATAATCTGATAGGATGTCAGGTTGAAACCGACCGGCCATGCCGTCACTTTGCCTGCATTCGCCGCGGCTTGATCGCTGAAGGAGAGAGCAATCGTATACCATAGCGGATAAAGGGAAGTTAGTGCGATGACGGTTAATACGAGCAAGATGGCGCCGTCAGCGAAACGGCTCGATAATGTTTGCGACCTGACCATAGCCGCCCTCCTTTCATGCTTAGAAGATTCGATAGTTGGCGAATTTGTAGGCGAGTCGGTACGATATTGCAATCAGCACGATCGCAACGACCGATTTGAGCAAACCGACGGCAGTGGCGAGGCCGTATTGCATCTGAACTAGACCAAGCCGGTACACATACGTATCGATAATGTCGCCGGACGAATAGACGAGCGGGTTGTACAAATTGAAAATTTGATCGAAGCCTGCGTTCAGCACGTTGCCCAAACTTAATGTCGTGAGCAGGACGATCGTCGGCATAATGCCGGGAATCGTAATGTAGCGGAGCTTCTGCAGCCGGCTTGCGCCGTCCATTTCGGCCGCTTCGTAGAGCGATGGATTGATCCCGGTGAGCGCCGCCAAGTAGACGATCGTGCCGAAGCCGAATTCTTTCCATACGTCGCTCCATACGATGATATGCCGAAACCATGTATTGCTCGCCAGGAACATGACGGGCTCCACCCCGAACAATCCGGCGATCTGATTGACGATGCCGTCCAGCGATAAAATATTGATCATGATGCCGGCTAAAATAACCCATGACATAAAGTGCGGCAAGTAGACGATCGTTTGCACGGTGCGCTTGAACCAGCGAAGCCGAACTTCATGCAGCAGAAGGGCAAAGGTAACCGGGATGATGATGCCGAGGGCAATTTTCATCGAAGCGATCAGAACCGTATTGATCACCACTTGCTTGATGTCCGGAATTTGCAGCATAAATGCAAAGTTGTCCCATCCGGCCCAATTTTGCTTCCAGATTTTTTTGCCCGGAATGACATTTTGGAACGCCATGACGATGCCGAACATCGGAACGATGCTGAATACAAACAACAACAGGATGCCGGGAGACAACATCAGATGATAGTGAAACAACGTTTTTTTGTCCTTCATATTCACGCACCCTCGCAAGAAGTAGAGGAGGCGCAAGGTGTATGACACCTCGGCGCCCCCTTGATCTCGATAAAGCAACTGCCGGTTATTTCTTGGATGCCTCATCCACTTCTTTCGTGATTTCGTCGCCTCCAAGCTTCTTCCATTCCTGAACAAACGAATCGAATTTATCTACGGGTTCTTCGCCGAGAATGATCTTCAGAAACGTTTCGTTTTCCATTTTCTCGAGGATGGCCCACTTCAGTTCCATGGTTTTGGTCTGCCCGAAGAAAACATTGCGGATGACCGTAAGCTTGCTCGGGTCGATTTCAGCCGAACCGTCCATTCGCGCCATCGCGTCCGACCAAGCGGCAAGGTCTTTTTTCGGATTTTCGGCATTTTTCTTCACGTTATCGTACCACATTTTGATTTCATCGCGTTCATTCGATGCATCTTTTGCATCCCATGCTTTTTTTAATTCCAGATGGGATCTATAGGCAGCGTCTTCCGTATCGATTTGCAAAGCGAAAGGCCAGATGGACCAGCCTACATTCAAGTCTTTGTAAATATCTTTGGATTCCGGATCCAGCTTGCGAATGCCTTCATATTCCACATTGAGAACTTTGGCGACCGCTTCCGGATGCGCGTAATCTTTGTTGACAACCAGGAACGAACCCGTCGGATTTTGATCATACGTATTGAATTTTCCGTCCGCATCAAGCGGAGCGGTGTACGGTTTCCATTCGGCCTTCGGGTCGTTCTTGACCGAATCCGGCAGCGGCCAATACGGAATCCACCATGGGCCGAACACAATGCCGACCTTGTTGCCTGCGATCAATTCAGCCGAATCTTTGCGAACCGGAAATTCTTTATCAATGATCCCGGCCGCGTACAATTCATGAAGCTTGGATAATGCCGTTTTCATTTCCGGCAGGGTGGAGCTGTATACCGCATTGCCTGCCTGGTCTTTCAACCATTGGCCTTTATAGGCGTGCAGCGCGCCGAAAATCGGATCGAATCCGTTGACTGTGTTCCAGCCTGCCAATGTCGGAATTCCGGTGAAACCATACGTGTCTTTTTTGTTGTTTCCGTCCGGATCGTTTTCGGTAAATGCTTTGGCCACCGCGATCAGCTCATCGAGTGTTTTTGGCGGCTGCAGCCCCAATTTGTCGAGCCAGTCCTGACGAATCCAGGTGATACTGTGCTGTCCGCCAATTTCCGTGCTTGGGAATGCCATCAGTTTCCCGTCGAATGTCGCTCTTTTCAACACACGGTCGCCGTATGAATCATAATAATTTTTGATTTGCGGGCTTGCATACTTGTCGTACACGTCTGTCAAATCGGCGATCAGGTCAGCCTCGACAAGCTGCTTCAACTGCTTTTCGTTGACGATGAACGCATCAGGCAGGTCTTGGCTTGCGATCGATACGGACAATTTTTGCTGGTAGGCGTCTTGGGTTTCGGTTTGCCATTCATGCGTGACTTTGACGTTCAGCTTTTTCTCGATAAACCTGTAGTATTCGTTGTTGTCGACGGTGTCTCCGTTCGGCAGATTGGTGTTTTTCGTACTGACCGATTTCCCCAAGCTGAGCGTGATCTGCTCGCCATACTTGCCGAAAGGATCATCTTTACCGCCTTCAGGCGCCTTATCCGTGTCGTTCGTTTCCGCTGTCTTGTCTTGGTCTTGACCCGAGCTTTGTCCGGTGTCGCTTTTGCCGCATGCCGTTGCGAGAAGCATGAGCACCACGAGGCATGCTGCAATCAATTTCAGTTTCATTCTGTTTCCCCCTCTTTGGCCAATAATGTAAAATCACTTTGCATCTCGATTGTATCGTGCGGCATGTTCCGGCAGGGAGAGAATCCGGTCATTGACAGGGTGAAAACGATCCGAAGGCACCACCCGGAGAAGTTCAACTGGTGACGGCATTCATACCTGCACCGACCGAATTCCGAATGTCTCGTCTGTTCGCTGGGCTGTCGGAAGCCGGAGCGTCATCGCCGTGCCTTGCCCGATCTGGCTTTCAATCCGGAATCGGCCCTGTTCGCCGTAATGGACGTTGATCATTCTCAGCACATAATTCAGTCCGATGCCAAGTCCGGCTTTACGGGTCCCGTTTTCATGATAGAGCAGCCGCGAAATTTCCTCTTCCGACATGCCGGCTCCGTTGTCTTTCACCTGAATGTTCATATAGCCGTCTTCTGCAGCGATGATGACTTCGATGACCCCGGATTCATCGCCAAGCCCGTGATATAACGCGTTTTCAACAATTGGCTGCAGGATGAAACGCGGCAGGGTTTGATCCAGCAGCGCTTCGTCGATATCGTAACGTACTTCGAATTGGTAGTCGTATCGAATGCGCTGCAAAGCGACATAATCCTTCAGTGCTCCGAGCTCCTCATGCAGTGTGACGATCGCGCCTTCTTTGCCGAGATTGTAATGAAGAACTCGGGTAAAAATCGAGACGAGCCGATCAATTTCGTCCTGCCCGTTCATGCGGGCAATCCATTGAATCGTATTCAACGTATTGTGAATAAAATGCGGATTAATCTGATGAAGCAGCTTTTCCACTTCCAGGTGTGCTTTCATCCGCTCCTTTTGCTCGATTTCGGCGAACAGCTCCGTGATGCTCGAACGCATCCGATCGAACTCATGCAATACGGTGTCAAATTCGCGAATATGAGTCGGGTTGAGCTTGGAATTAAATTTGCTGCCGGACATCAGGCGAATTTCCTTCAGAATGTTGCGGATCGGCCGGTACACCGTTCGCCATACCAACAATGCAAGCGCGATGCTCATCGCGACGCTTGCCAAGCTGAGGCCCCCGTATTTCAATAGCCAGGCGCGAAACTCTTGTTCAAAATCGCTTTTCTTAATCGCAACGACGATACTCCAGCCTTGCTCGCTGCTTTCTTTGAACAAATAGTCGCCGGCGGCATGGACCGATGAAAAATCGGAAAGGTGCGGGAACCGTTTCGGATCGTCGCTGTAGGCGATTTTTCCGTCTTGGTTCAATAGAATGTGCGAGGCGGCCATGCCGTATTGTTTCTTATGGATAATATTTTCAAACAGGAGCAGATTCGTTTCGAGATAAACGTATACCGACTGCGGTTTCATCCCGGGCACATTGATCGGTCTGGCCATGGAAAAAACGGTGTTGTGACTGTAGTTGTAGGCAGTCAGGTGGGGGCCGAAAAACGACGCACCCTTTACTCGGGATAACAGAGGGAGGGGTTCGATCGCAAAATCTTTGCGAATATCCCTGTTCTGAAACCGGATCTCCTTCTGATCGGAGAAATAATAGAGCATGACACCCAAGTATGGATTCGTGAAGTTGACCAAGTTCATGTTTCGCTGGATCTCTGTCGTAAGCTGCATTTGTTCGAATACTCTTTGGGACGAGAGCAGCTTGGACAACGATTGTCCGACGCTTCCTTCCTGCGAAAGCTGCAGGGATGCGTACTCCATGTTGCTAAGCGTATTTTCGAGGTTCATGCGCGTTTGCTCCAGCGTGTTCTGAATGCCGTTTTCGATTTTTTGTTGAAATACATTTTGCAAGGCCAAATAAGAAATCGCTCCCAGCAGAAGGAGCGGAATCAACGTGCTCATCAAGAGGGTGGCGACCAGCCGCGTTTTTAAGGAAGACCAATCGAAGATCATGGGGTGCGTCCGCTCCTCTCGTGCGCTTTCCGGTATTCTGCTGGGCCTGAGCCAACCCGCTCGCGAAATATTTTGCTGAAATATTTATCATCCTTATAGCCTGACAGCTCCGCAATGCGGTAAATCGGATACGTTGTCGTTTCGAGCAAAGCTTTTGCCTTGTCGATCTGCAAAATTTTCATATATTCGCCAAACGTTTTTCCGGTAATCACTTTAAAGCATTCGCTGAAATAACCGCTGCTCATATTGATTTTGGCCGCGATCGCATCGCGATTCATATTCAAATCGTCCAGTTGCCTCATCATATGAAGCGCTTTCATAATGGCGATGACAATTTCACCGAAATAATCGAGCTGCTTCATGAAGTACCGAATCTGGTTTCGCATTTCGCCAACTTTAAGTTTATATTCTCTCCAACTTCCGAAAGAAAGCAGCGTCCCATCGTACAAGTCCAATTCGCCGCCAGGGAACAACTCGCGCCAGATCGGCAACGAATGACGCAGCACATCCGACAAGTACCCGATGCCGGGTTTCGTCCGTTCAATCCATAAGAGCAGTTCGGTCCAGAGTTTCTCGTCATAAAGCCAATGGAATGAGAACCACAATTCGTTCAGCGTCTTACGGTCATTCGAGGCTAGCTTATCCTCCGGTGCCGTTAGCGGCTGCTGCAGATCGTATACGTTCCGATGCTGTTCGAGTTCGTAAAACAGATATTGCCGGATGTCCGATACCGAAAGTTGCTTACGGCCTTCCGCCTTCAGAAGGACGAAATCACTCGTCCGCTCGATGAACTGCCGGATCGCGGATTCGTGTACGGTTGAAGGGAGCGACCATATATTTTCACCTATGGCTGCCGCTTCATGAAAACCTGCATTTTGCAAAATTTCATGAATGCCGCAAGGCGCCGCCGGCTCGCGTCCGGCAATAAACAACATGGGTCTTATATTTGCAACGGGATTGGAAACGATCGTTCCAGCCGCTTGACTCGATCGCTCAAATTCGATTCTTTGGACAATGCGAAGCAGAATATCGTCCATGCTTTCCTTGTCCAGCTGCGTTTTGACGACATAATCGATCGCTCCCGCACGCATCGCCTCTTGGATATATTCAAAATCCTGGTGGCAAGTGAGGACAACAAACTTGGTCATCGGATACTTAACGCGCACGGTCTTCATGAGTTCAAAACCGCTCATCGAGGGCATGGTCAAATCGACGAACAGCAGGTCGACTTGCTGCTGCTCCATGAAATCGAGCGCAGCACGGCCGTTGCCCGCCTCTCCGACAATGCGGATGTCGTATTGATCCCATGGCATCGTGGAAATGAGCCCTTTGCGCACAAGCCTTTCGTCGTCAACGATCAATGCATTCAACATGTTGTCCACCGCCTCGATTTCCGTTTATATAGGAATTGTGGTTGTTATTATACCATAGCAATTCATTTTATTTCGGTGAATAGGAGTGATGTATATAGAAATTAGAGCTATCTTCATTTTTTGGTGATACCTTAGCGGGGGCGACAACTCAAGGCTTATGACGCAAAAAAGAGCCCAATATCCACTGGAATCAGGCTCTTCAGAACGAAGCTAATATTGAACTGTAATATCATGATCACTATCAATGTCCTGCCCTAACTGCAGTCTGTACTCACTGAGAGACATGCCAAAATGCTTTTTAAATCGAGTGTAAAAGTAATTGTTCCTCTCCAGTCCCACCTTGGCGATAATGGATGGTAAAGGTAGTCTCGTGTTGCGCATATAATCGTCCAGCTTTTGCATTCGAAAGTCAAAAATATATTGCGCTATGGACTTCCCATATACTGTTTTGAATACATGGCCGACATAGTTCGGTGATAGCCGTATTTTTTCGGCAATAGAGCTAAGGCATAATTCATGGTTGGAATATTCCTGCTCGATAATTTCGATAATGCGTTGGATCAGATAGTCATTGCTATTGGATGTATTTCTGAGGGCTGCTAGCTTATAACATAGCTTCTGTAGAAACGCATCCATCACGCGATCCATATCTGCGCCCACCTCTGCATTTTGAATCCCGCGTAAAAACTCCTGCAGCGTTAAATCCTGGCTATCCTTTACAGCAGGCACCTTACTTATCACACTGGAGTAGACGCTGTAAATCAAATGAACAATGCAATACAAAATTTCGTCGTACGTGTGTTGATATAGCATTGGGCTGATCGATTGATAGATTGCAGCGGCGGATTCATAATTGCCCTCGAGCACTTTCTCAACCAGCTGTTCCTCTTTCTTGACGGGAACGTGAAAATTATCCGTATTGATTTCATCCATCATGTAAGGAGTAATCATACAGCCATGTCCATAGCGCACTTTCAGCAGAATCGAGCCCTTCATATTGTTATACATGCTGGGCAAATGCTCGAGCCCCTGAAACATCGTGCTGTATGTCATGGATAGAGAAATACGGATATACTTCAGCGTATTGCTTTGCACCTCGCGCAAATAACGCTCTACTTTCTCTTGCAGCACTTTATATTGGGTTATTGCGGAACAATCCATAAGCACTACGAATTTGTCGGAGTCACTGCTGAATATTTCGCATATACCATAGTCCTCTGCCAGTTCAGTTGCAATATTCACAATCGCATAGCGTAGTGCCCATCGCTCTTTCTGGTTGTTCACGGATACAAATTGACTGTAATTATCAATTTTAAAGAGGCACATGCACAACGGACTGGAGGCGATATAATCCAGATTAATGTCATGCAGCTTATCCAGCACTTTGTCCATGGAGTGGGTGATACTCTCGCTTAATAATGCATTGAGAAAATCGTGTTTGGCGGCATAATCTGCTTCATGGATAATTTTATCAAGTTGTTGATTATGCACTTTCATCGATTCGAATACAGACAAAATAAATTGAAATTCTTCCGTTCTCGATACGACGGCGTCGTTTTTTTCACGAGCTTCGCCGTTCAACATTTTCGTAAGCGCTTGAACCGGATCGTTCAGCCTGCGGGCCAAATACAGGCAAATTAATGCACAAATTGCGAATACACCAACGACGATACCCCCAGACACAATGGATGCCTTAATTACATCTTTAAATGTTTCTTTTACAGGAGTAAGTCCCATGATGTACCAGTTGTTTGCATTACTTTTACTGCTTGACACTAGATAGCTGATTCCGCCAACTTCTCGTATCTGATTATTGCTGCTATCGAGCTCCTGTGCTTGCCGGCTTAATGCGCGCGCTTCACTCATATGATGTTCAAGCTCCGGCGTGAGCGTCTTACTTAGAATTGAGCCGTTCGAATCAACGACGAGAAAAGACGATTCCGTTTCTGGGTCATTGCCTTTGATGGCTTGAATAGATTCTGTAAGCGCCTTCGTACGGACATTAACGACAATAGCATTTTTCAAGCCGGTTGAAGTCTCCCCCGGTTCGAATAATATATAGGAGCATGTATTTGCCGATTGCGTTGCTTCATCTACAGATGTCACAATAGGTCGACCACGATATTCAGCTACAAAATTTTTATCGGTTAGCAGCGCTACAATCGCCTGATCTGAAAACCTGGATGCTGATTGGCGTTCGCCGCTCCTTGATGAATAGAACAAATCCGCCCCCGCATTGTAAAGATAAACGCTCTCGATATCTTTTAGTGTCAGAAAGTGCTTATCAACGACCTTGCTTGCCATAATCGCCACGAGCTCATCGTTTTTCTTCATATTAATAAATTGGATGATATCTTTATCGCTGTACAGCGCATTTCCTAATTTTTTTGCAGTCTCATCCAGAGAGGTAATACTATAATTGTAATGCTCGATCAGCTCGTGATTGAAGCGGTTAATCATTGAAATACTCGTACGTAAATAAGTAACGGTCAGGAGAACAGTAAGCAACACCGTGATGAGGATCGTAATAATCAGAAAGGAGAAAAACGACTTGCGCAGAAAGCTCTTACTGCTTTTTTTTATAACCCCCGGTAACTTCATGGTGTCCTCCTTCATGACTTTTTGAAGATTTCATTAGTTTTTAGAGAAGCCTTGTGTAGAAAAACGAAGAGAATGATACCTTTGATTGTTGAGGAAGAAATCCCCTCTACCTACAATAAAGGAAGACATACATTTAATGCAAGGGAAGGGGGGGAACTCAATGAAATTAATTGCAAAATCAATTCCTAACAGAACATTGCGCAGCGCACGCCTTCAATTGCCGTTCTATCTTATGATGGCACCCGGCCTACTATTTATTGCAGTCATGTGTTATATCCCAATGGGTGGTGTCATTGTCGCTTTCAAGGATTACAAAGCTCGCGATGGAATATGGGGAAGCGCATGGATGGATCCGCTGTTCAAAAACTTCGAATTTTTCTTTAAATCCGAAACAGCGAGAACCGTTACGTTCAACACACTTTTCTACAATATAATAGAAATGGTTACCGTTACTCTCTGTGCACTCGTATTGGCCATTCTATTAAGCGAAGTAAAGAATAAATTTATCTCAGCCACTTATAAAGGCTCTATATTACTGCCAGTCTTCCTATCATGGATTGTTATCCAGTATATTGTGTTCGGCATGCTCAGTGTAGACCGAGGCATTGTCAACAACATAATCACATCAAATGGTGGAGAAGCTATTTCTTGGTACAGTGAGCCTTCATATTGGCGCTTTATCCTTCCCTTTGCCTTTCTGTGGAAAAACATCGGCTACTATTCCGTATTGTATGTAGCGGCGATCGCAGGGATTAATACGGATTATTATGAAGCTGCCCAATTGGATGGTGCTTCGAAGTGGCAGCAAATCAAATATATTACATTGCCGCTGCTGAAACCGATTGTTATCGTCCTTACTCTGCTATGGGTAGGCAAGTTGTTCAATGGCGGATTAGGCGACTGGAATGCATTCTATACCCTTCCTAATGATTCAGGAGCACTATATAGTACAACGGATGTTATCGACACCCTTGTATTCCGCTCGCTGAAAAAGCTGAACGACTACGGCATGTCGGCTGCAATTGGTCTATATCAGGCAGTAGTTGGCTTCGTACTTGTCCTGATTTCTAACTATATTATTAAAAAAAGAGACCCCGACAACGCCTTGTTCTAATCGGTCAGCGCAGAGAAAGGAAGGGAGTTCCATGGCAATAAGGAATTTTCATGTTTCAAAAATTGTGATTCATCTCATTTTCATCGTATCCGCTCTAGCCTGCATCGTTCCGCTGCTGCTGGTTGTATCGATATCGTTTACAGGTGAAAAGTCGCTTATGATTGACGGATATCATTTTTGGCCCAAAGTGTTCGATACTGCAGCGTATCAATATGTTTTTAGCGGAGCAGGCTCGATTGCCAATGCATACGGAGTTACCATCTTTGTAACAGCTGTCGGTACGCTGCTGCATCTGTTGGTTACCTCCATGCTGTCGTATTCGTTGACGCGTCCCGAAGTCACATTTCGCAAAGCACTCACTTTATTTGTGTATTTTCCAGTGCTGTTCAATGGCGGACTTGTCCCACAGTACATTTTAATCACGAAATACCTGCATCTTAAGAATACGATCTGGGTACTCATTGTCGTCTACCTTGTATCAGCCATTAATGTGCTGATCATGAAAAACTTTTTCCGAACGATTCCGAATTCCTTGATTGAGTCTGCACGCATGGACGGTTCAGGTGAAATCCGTACGTTTTTCAGTATTGTACTTCCGCTTTCCAAACCGTCACTTGCGACCATAGGTCTATTCACAGCGATTACCTACTGGAATGACTGGATGACCGCCTCATTGTACATCGAAACGCCGAAGCTGCACACCCTGCAATATTTACTGCAATCTCTAATGAATAATATTGGCTATTTACAAGCTAACGCACAAGCTTCTAAATCTATGGAAGCCGCGATCGGCATGCTTCCTAGTGAAGGAGCACGCATGGCTACCTGTGTACTTGCCATCGGCCCGATTATATTGCTATATCCTTTCCTGCAAAAGTATTTCGAAAAAGGGTTGACAATAGGCGCTGTAAAAGAGTAGTTCATTCTAAAACCTTGGAGGGATAACAATGAAAAGATTTTCTATGATCCTGATCAGCATCATGATGCTTTTTACCCTAATACTATCCGGCTGCGGAAAGACAAGCACTGAAGGCAATACGACGGCTCCCCCATCTGATGCTAAAACGGATGATAAAAAAGAAGATAAAACGGATGATAAATCTGATGCTAAAAAAGAAGAACTCGTTACCCTTAACTTCTATATGATGAACAGCCCTGTCAACGAGTCTGACCGCATCATGAAGAAAGCTAACGAAATTATTGGTGAAAAAATCAATGCCAAATTGAATTTGATTTATGTAGACGGCAGTACTTATGCAGATAAAATGAATCTGATGATCAATTCTGGCGACGACTGGGATCTTGCTTTCACTGCATTCTGGGGTGGAATTAATTTCTTCGAAAACGCTGCCAAGGGAGCTTATGCAGACTTAACTGACCTTCTTCCTAAACTTGCGCCACAAACTTATTCCCGAGTCCCTCAAGGTTTATGGGATGGTGTGAAAGTAAACGGTCGTATTTACGCATCTGTCAATTATCAGCAATGGGGCGTTGCGAAGCGCAATGGCTTTATGTTCCGCGAAGATATTGCTAATGAAGTGGGATTTGACTGGAAAGCTGTTAAAGGCAAACCACCAATAGAAGCTCTCAAAATGGTTGGACCATTCCTTGGTGAAGCAAAAGCTAAGCATCCTGATATGATCGGATGGGAAACTAGCTCTAATCACAGCTTCTTTGCCAATGAGCCGCTTTACTGGGATATGGAACCTGTAGGCGATTTGACAACTCCTGGTTGGATCAATCTTAATGATCCAGACAAAGTGATCAACCAGTTTGAAACTCCTGAGTTCGTTCAATACGCAGAAATTATGCGCGACTGGTACAATAAAGGCTATGTTCGCAAAGATGGTGCAACGGTAAAAGATGTGGGTCCAGATCGTAAAGCTGGCAAAATCATCTTTGCGTATGGTTATGGCTGGCCTGATAGCATCGATCTTCCTGGTCAAGTGATGGGCATGTCCATGACAAAGGCCCAAGATGCCCCTGCTGTATCCGTATCGACTACTCGTACACTAATTTCTGCAGGAGCTGGCTCCAATGCAGCGGTTGCTGTCAATTCAGGTTCCAAACATATTGAAAAGGCTGTACAGTTAATTGAGCTTCTTAACACGGACGATGATCTATACAAACTGATCACATTAGGCGAAAAAGACGTTGACTACACATTCGACAAAGATGGCAACTTCACTCCAATTGAAGGAAAATACAATTTCAATTGGAATGACTGGCAAATCGGTCAATCGTACAGCCCAACGTTCAACCGTGCTGAATATAGCAAAAATGAAGCTGGTGAAATGGGCAAAAAAGCGATGTCAATCGTTTATGAAAACGATAAAACAGCAGAAGTTTCGCCATTGTCAGGATTTGTATTTGACCCGACTCCTGTAAAAACGCAAATTGCCAATGTCTCTTCCGTTACGACTGAGATGATTCCGGCGATCAGCTCTGGATCGATTGACCCGACTACAGCCGTACCTAAATTCCTCGATCGTTTGAAAACTGCTGGCGTAGATGACATCATCAAAGAAAAACAAGCCCAATATGATGCTTGGAGAAGCAAAAAGTAATCTCGCATTCCAGATTACGTTCTTGACCGGAAGGCTAAAAGAATCGGTGCGCTCTACTCCCAGTCGTATCTGGATTTAGTCGATATGCCGGAGCCGACGACATTATTGCCGAGAAGCAGAAGCAGAAGCAGATCGACGAGTGGAGAAAAGCTAACTGCAAGTAAGCAGGGGGCGTAAGATTGGCCTGCCGATAACCGAACATTTTCGAAGGATGGCATCCGTGCCATCCTTCCTTATTTCGATGAACGTGCAGCGGGTGCGGTAAATATGGTTTTTTTATTGACGAACCAATAGCATTCAAGTATGTTATATGCGAAGCTAAATCAAGTAGAAATGCTTCTTGAAACGAGTAAATGTACACGCGTTCATGCCCTCCTTGAATTGGATTTGTGTTAAGGGGCCTCGTGTTCATCCGCTTGGATTTAAATCAGTGAAGGGAGTCATTTATCATGAAGCAATCACACGCACAACCGGCGTCGGGGAATGCGCCGTTCATGAACAGCTGGCTGGTGTCCGGTCCTTTTGATAAGGCGGTTGCGGACGAAATGTGCGATAAGGTCGATATTACGCCGAAAGCCGGCAAACTCTTTGCAGAAGGCAAGGTCTGGGAGTATTTTGACGACCGCCTCTGGAACAGAAACTACGATGATTATCAGGATTTGTACGGCTATTATACCGTAAAAAAAGGTGTCGATACCCGCAACAAATTTGTATACGCTCACACCTACATATATAGCTTCTTTGCCCAAATTGTCCAGGTTCGGTTCGGTTCGAGCGGCAAACACCGTTTGTTCGTCAACGATGTTGCGATCACCGAACCGTCAGTGCCTTCCGAAGTGAAGAAGGACATGACAATCGCAAGCGTTCAGTTGAAAGAGGGCTGGAATAAAATCCTTCTGCAGATGGAGCATACCTACACCGAGGACTTGAACGAGAACGGAGTTCCCGTTGCACAGGATGCGGATGTTCATTATTTCGGATTTTACGGCCGCGTCACCGATAGCAGCGGCAATAACTTAGATAATATAACCTATTCCGTTACGGGCGATAACGATGAATTGTCCATTGATACGCGTGAATTAAGCGCCGCCGACACAGTTGCGGATGGGAAACCGGGCAGAGGACTGCCGGCAAATGCGCTTCCGATCGGTTATACGGAATGGCCTTATGTTTGGAATCAATCAAACTATACGACAACGCATGGCGTATCGGCCTCTCCTTTTCGTTTTCTAGCTTGCGGCGGCAAGCCCGGCTACACCTGGAGCATGGATAACGGAGCGCTGCCGAAAGGTTTAAGCTTGAATTCCGACGGAACGATTGATGGGTTCGTCGGCGCCGCGCCGGGCAGTTATTCTTTTACGATTAAAGTTACAGATTCTATTGGAAATACGGCAGCAAAAGCCTTTACGATTGAGGTCAAGGAGCGTCCTAACAAATGGTTTGAAGAAGGACGAGTCTCAGCGCTCAGCCATTGCATTACAATTTACAACTGGTTCGTAGATCCCAATTATTCGGCGGATTTATGGGCGCAGCGCGCTAAGGCGCAGGGTCACTCTCTGGTGTCAGTGGAATCATTGCAGCAAAATTATTATTGGCCGTCCAAATTCGCGGATCCGATGCATATCCGAAATGTATATTTGCCGAAGGACGAAAACGGCAAGGTTCAAGACGGCATAAGGCCTTTTGAGCAAGCGGTCAAACGGTACGGCATGAAATTCGGTCTGTATTACGCAACCGAGGGCGGCGGATTGCAGCATTTTTCTACCGACGTGTTTGTGCAGAATGTAGAGGATCTGATTTTACGTTATGATCCGGCGTATCTTTATTTTGACGGTCCCCAAGCAATGCCGGATGCCAATTATGACGTAATGTTCAGCATGGTCCGCAATTACAGCGACGCAATTCTTATTAATTCCAATGCCTGGACGGATGAATATGGAGACCCTGATCTCCGGACGACGGAAGCAAGCGAAATTTTTGCGGGCGGCGGTGGCTCGAATCTGACCAAGCGAACGATCGCGGAGCCATGGAAATCGATCATTACCATGGATAACTACTCGCCTTATTATGCAAGGCGCGATGATTACAGGCTGGTGGCGAAGGAAATGGTCATGAACGCCGGCAGAGGCTTCGTGGATAACAACGATCAGATGCCCCTGATGGACCGCGGCCCGAACTGGAACAGCCCGGAGGATATTGCGACAAGGTATCCGAAATCGGTACAGCAATTTATCGATGTTCGCGAAGGGCTTGCAGCATGGTTCGCGCCGGATGGCAAGCCGGAAAGGCACGAATCAACCACAGGGACGATGCCTTATTACTTGAGCGGATTCGGATATACGGACGACGGGAAAGGAAATATTCCGGAATTCGAAAGCGGCAAAGGACCTGATTGGGGTTACGCGACGTCCAGAGACAACAATATTTATTTGCATCTGATTGTGGGTCCGGACGGCAAAAAAGGGTATAGTGAGAATTCGCTAACGATCAACCCTGTGACGCATCATGTGGTCAGCGTCTTGTGGTTGAACGAAGACAAGCCGTTAAATTTCACGCAAGCCGGCGATAGCGTAACGATTGACCTGACCGGCGTAGAACGAGATCAGGTGGATACGATCGTGAAGATCGTCACGGACAGTTCTGAACGAAAATATAAGCTCACCCATTTGATTGCGAGCGGAAGCCAAATAACGCCGGACAATCTGCGAGTCAATGTCGAAGGATATATGACTTACCCTGCCTTGAAGGTCCGTTTTGAGCAAGGGGCGGTCACATTCAACAGCGACAATCCAAACGTCGCAACGGTGGATCGGAATGGACTGGTTCAAGCGGCTCACGATGGAACGGCGGCAATTTCTGTTAAGGGCGCTTATGAAGGCGTGGAGAAGTCGGATGTTTTACATGTTTCGGTAAAGGGCAGCAAAGTTTATGTGAAAGATACGATGATCGGCGTTTCTCTGCGAATTGAGGATCGGGAGGTTTACGGGCAATTTTCCAGTTATGACGCATTGCATTATTCGCTTGAGGGACGTTCGTTAAAAGGCGGCGCAATCGGATTAGTAGCGGCAAGTATCACCATGAAATCAGGGATTGTCGATCTGAAAGGCGGAACTATGACGCAACCCGTTGCGATAACGGAGAGCGGCATCTTTACTTTTGCAGGCGGCAAGGCTATTCCTGAACTTGTAACAGAGCTTACTCGAGCGGCGGTTTGGGCCGAGGTTGAATTGGATGGACAAACATTCACGAGCAATCGAGTGTTTATTGATCTTTATCCCTATAGGAATTTGGCAAAAGGCGCCAAAGTAACAGCGAGCGAAAACCAAGGCAGCTATTCGCCGGATAAAGTCATCGACGGCAAATTAATCGAAGGCACTTTCTTTGACAGTTCAAAATGGTCCGTATCCGGCGATCGCCCATCATGGATTGCGTTTGAATTAAACAATCTCGCAGATATCCATAACGTAGAAATCCATTTTAATTCGCTCAATCAGAATTATTGCAACACCCCAAATACGATAGAAATTCAGACAAGCGAAGACGGAGCGGATTGGCATACGATCAGTACCGTTACTCCTCCGTCGGGTGATGCTTACTTCGGTTTTTGCGATATGTACGAGGTTCAGGCGCGATCCAAATTTGTAAGACTGTTCTTCCCGGACGGGGGCAGCTCCGCTGACCTTGACCTGCTTGAAGTGGCAATCAACGGAGTGGAAATGTTACCTACGAAGAAATGGGGGAACATTGAATGAGAATCTTAATCATCCGTCACGCCGATCCTGATTATCCCAACGATACCATTACGGCGGCGGGGCATATGGAAGCGAAGGCACTAGCCCAAAGGCTGAAGAAGGAAGGGATCGACCGTATTTACAGCTCCCCTGTAAATCGCGCGGTCCATACGATGCAGTATACCGCCGAATTGCTCGGCATCGAACCGATTATGGAACCGTGGACACGTGAATTGAGCTTGAATCCCGTTATGTTCGAAGGCAGCAAAATCGCGGCCTGGAATATTCCCGGCGAAACCGTGAGGGCCAATCAGCCTTACCCCGGCCATGGAACATGGAGGGAATCCGCCCCATATCGCGATTACGTGCAGGATTACGATAAGCTCATAGTGGATTCCGACGTATTTTTAAAGCGGCATGGATATGTAAGAGAAGATGGCAGGTACCGCATCGTGTCGCCTAACCGCGAAACCATCGCGGTATTTTGCCATCACGGATTTGGGGTCACCTGGCTGGCCCATTTGCTCGAGATCCCTTTACCGCTCGTCTGGAGCGGATTTTGGCTCCCGCCAAGCTCCGTTACCACGATTTTGTTCGAGGAGAGGAGTCGGGATTGGGCGGTCCCCCGCTGTATTGGTCTGGGAAGCATAAGCCATCTGCATGAGGCGGGGTTGCAATTTTCGACAGTCGGACTTTTGGCCAATGATGCTTGAATATGATAAGAATAATAAAGATTTGCCGATGAAACGGCAGATCTTTTTTTTGTTACCATAATAGAATTTATAAGTTTTCCGCAGATAACGCAGTGTTCTAAATTCTATTTGGCAAGAAAAGCTTCATCTTACGCAGGGTCATTCATCGTGGAGTAGGCTTCGAATAGAAGTTTTTCTTATTTTGCATCTCATCGAGAATACGAACCGACGTTTGCAAGGTCCTCGTAGGAATAGCGCGCAAAGAAATGGTTAAATTAATTAAAATTGGATTTAATTTAGGTGGATTAATATGATGGATATTCTAAAAAAATTGTTTTCGAACTACCGGACGGAAAAAAAACCGCCCATAAGAATAAATGTTTATCATTCATTACAAAAAAATAAAGAATATATTGAAAACCAACTGCTTCATGCAAGTGATCTGAAATGGCGAAGCATGAAGTTCAATCAATCGGAGGGTCTTATTGTTTTTCTAGAGTCGCTATCGGATCAACAGCGAATTCAACAAGAGATCATCCAGCCTATGGAAGGAAGAAGAGTAGGAAATGTGGAGGAAGTCATTACTTCCGTGATGATAACGAAAAATACGGATTTGGGCGATGCGATCTATGCATTAATTCAAGGGAATTGCTTATTGTTATTCGAAGGCAGAGCAGAAGTTATTATTGCCGATGTTGCCGCGGTTTATAAACGGAGTATCACGGAGCCGGTGAACGAAGGGGTTGTTCGCGGCGCCCATGACGGGTTTATCGAGCACCTCATGACAAATCTTTATTTGGTTCGGAAGCGCATCGAGAATCCGAATATGGCCGTTCGTTATTACCAGATCGGAAAGGCGACCCATACAAAGCTGGCTCTTCTCTATATGCAGGATCTGGCGAATCCGGATCTGATTCAGGAAGTGGATCGCAGAATCGGTTCCATTGCGATAGACACCACGATCTCACCCGGATTTATTGCCGAATTGATTGAAGATAACCCATACTCTATATTCCCCCAAATCTTGCTTACCGAAAGACCCGATCGGGCGGCAGCGCATCTCATGGAAGGACGTGTCGTTATTTTATCGGACGGAAACCCGTCTGCGCTCATATTGCCGGTAACTTTTTTCGCCTTTTACCAAAGCCCGGACGATTATCACGGGAGGTGGATTGTCGGATCGTTCGTTCGGTTGATTCGCTTGGTAAGCTTTATTATCGCGTCGCTCATTCCTGCTTTATATATTGCGGTCATCGGTTTCCACCCTGAAATTCTTCCGGAAAACTTAATTTTTTCGGTAAAGAGCAGTATAGACAGGGTTCCGTTTCCGCCTATTGTAGAGGCCCTTCTTATGCAGCTTACCTTGGAAGTGCTGCGTGAAGCAGGGGTTCGTTTGCCAAACCGGGTAGGTCAAACGATCGGCATTGTCGGCGGTTTGGTCATCGGCGAATCGGTCGTGAGAGCCGGATTGATTTCATATCCGATGGTTATCGTCGTCGCCTTAACGGCAATTTCTTCTTTTGTCGCACCGTCTAACGAAATAAGTACGGCAACCCGAATTCTGGGCTTCCCGCTCATGATCCTAGCATCCATGTTCGGTTTGATCGGGATTACGTTCGGCATGCTCTTCATATTAATTCACTTATGCAAATTAGAGTGTTTTGGCACACCCTATTTTGCGCCTGTCATGCCTCTTCGAATGAAAGATTTGAAGGATGCATTATTGCGTTTTCCGATTTGGAGTTTGAATCAACGCCCCCACGATCCGCATCCGAAAAGAATGGTTCAAGATAAAAGTTCAAGAGGGTGGGAACAGGATGATCCCGGAAAAGGTCCCGGAGAAGAGTAGAATTACGCAAGGCCAACTCATGTTTTTTGTTATACAGTCCCAAGTAGGGGTTGGAATTTTAGCGCTTCCTCATAAAATGCAAGCAAGCGCCAAGGGGGGAGGGTGGATTTCCGTCTTAATTGCCGGAGTGGCCGTGCAAGCCGTTATTTTGATCCTATGGGCTCTTTGCAAACGATACCCTTCCGATACGATATACGGATTCTTGCCGAAGATAACCGGGAATTTTCTCGGGAACCTGCTTGGCTTCGGTTATATTTGTTATTTTTTGTTTACTGCAGGAACGATTGTAGCGAAATTTGCCGATGTCGTGGGGAAGTGGGTGCTGATAGAAACGCCTAGATGGGCGTTATTGCTTCTCACCCTTCTCACCTGTACGTATCTGGTTAAAGAAAACCTGCGAGTGATTGCCAGATTGTTCGTCATCTCTTCGTTAACGATCATTGTGATGATCGTGTTATCCTTGAGCGGTTATGTCAATGCGAACTTCAGTTATATTTTTCCGATTACGGAAGCGGGATGGGGGGAAATCTTCAAAACCGCGAATAAGGCATTGTTTCCTTTAGTCGGGTATGAAGTACTATTGGTGATTTATCCTTTTGTAGAAGGGAAAAGCGGGGGGAAATTAAAAGCGGCATCTTTAGGGAATATGGTGATTACGCTTTTTTACGCATTTGAGGTATTTTCCAGTTTAATCATTTTCAGTCCGGCGGTCATGCCCGCGGTTTCCGAACCTCTCCTCAACATGCTGAAAGGTTTTTCTTTTCAGATTATTCAAAGAATCGACTTGATCTTTTTGTCGTTATGGGTCTTCATCGTTACCAATGCATTGGTGTCTTGGTTCTACATGGCAACGGTTGGACTCGGCCGTTTCTTTCACCGGGACGAACATAAAAAGGCCGTCCCCTATGTGGTACTGATCCTCTTTATTTTGGGTATGATTGCACAAGCCCCGTCGATTTCCGACCTCTTCGATCGAATCATTGAGATTGGCCATTATGCATTCGTGGTTGGACTTCCTTTGATCCTGCTCTGTATCACGTACTTTGTTAGAAGAAAGAGGATATGATGAAAAGGACCTGTTTATTATGTGCGGTTATGCTCATCCTCCAATTCCTGACCGGATGTTGGGATCAAGATCTGTTAAGGAATGCTCGTTTGCTTTATGCGGGAGGGTATGATGTTGCGCCGAACGGCAAGCTTCGATCTACCTTTGTCATCCAGGACATGCCGTCAGGCGAGCAAACGGATCCGAGGAACGATATTGTATCTACAGTCGGCAATACGCCGAGGGAAACCCGCGATAAAGCGGACGATCGGATCTCGCGGCATCTTCGCGCCTATAAAAATAAAATTATTCTTATTGGAGAAAAACTGGCAAAAAAAGATATTTATCCGATCCTGGATGTTTTTTACCGTGATCCGAAGAGTGCCTTAAATGCCAGGATCGGCGTGGCGAAAGGTACGGCGGTCGATATGCTTTCCCTAAAAAAAGTCGGGAATGTCCTGATTGCAGAAGAAATTGACGAATTAATCAAGAGCAAAGAAGAAACGACTACGGTCCCCAAGGTAACGCTTGAAACGATTTACCCGATTATGGTGGATCCCGGGGAAGATTTTGTTCTCCCTTACCTTGAGCAACAAGAGGGGCGGGTGAACGTCTCCCGTATTGCCATGTTTCATAACCATCAATTCACAGGCGTACTGAGTCCTGATGAATCAACGATGTATTTATTATTGAAAGGCAGCAAGGAGAAAGTGGCGAGATTCACCAGAAAAATAAATGCCGCCCGGAAAGGCCAGCCCAAAGGTTATGACTATTTGACCTTTGATGTAGATAAATCCAAGCGGAAAATGAAAGTACTCGTTCAATCAGGCGATCAGATAGAGGTCAAGCTCGATTTAAAATGGAAAGTGAGCATCGTTGAATACCCGAAGGATCGCTTGGAAGAGAAAAAAGTAGTTGCGCAGTTGAACCAGTCTCTTTCTAAAGAGATGAACATGCTGGCAAAAAATACGCTTAAAAAAATGCAAAAAGCCCGATGCGACGGTTTCGGAATCGGCAGACAACTCATGGCGTTCCATCCTGAGGCTTGGAAGAAACAGAAGGAAAACTGGGGCGCCAACTATCAAAAAGTGCAGTTTTCCGCTGTTGTTCAGGTTGAAATCACGAAGACCGGGATTATATACTAGTTATTTTGCGGTAATCGTTCGGCGTGATGCCGTTGTTTTTCTTGAATATCCAGTAAAAATACGAGCTGTTCGTGAACTCGGTTTTTTCGGCGATTTCGGAAACGGTATATTCGGAGCCGCGAAGCAGCTCCTTCAAGCGGGCCTGGAAAAAATCCAGGACGAATACAAGAAACAGTGACTTCAATATTTGGACGATATCGGTCAATAATTGAACAAGTTCATCGCTCTTGGTTTGCTTTCCGGCAGACTGAGGGCGATGTTTTTTTCACGAGCATAAGTTTTCAGCGCTATGTTGTATGATAAGGTAAAATAAGGATGATGGAAAGGACACCAGGGACGATTGCAGAAGGTTCGCAAACTCATTCGAGCGGGGGAAACCGGATGTATAAAGTATTGCTGGTTGACGATGAAGCGGACGTACGGGTAGGCGTGCGCCAGGAAATCGATTGGGAGAGCTTGGGGCTGGCCGTGGTCGATACGGCGGAAAACGGACTTGAGGCTGCCGAGGCGGTAGACCGATTGCTGCCGGATATCGTCATTACCGATATCAATATGCCCTTTATGAACGGCCTGGAGCTTGCCGAGTGGATTAAGGAACGGTACCCGGCAACGAAAATCATCATTCTTACCGGCTATGACGAATTCGAATACGCCCAGAAGGCCGTCAAGCTGCACATCGACGAGTACATTTTGAAGCCTTTCTCCACGCAGGAATTGGTTGAAGTTATTGTTAAAGTGAAGGAACGAATGGCGGAGGAGGCCCGGCAGAAGGAAGATGTCGAGGCGCTGAGGGAGCATTACCGGAAAAGCTTGCCCGTGCTTCGAGAGCAATTTCTCGTTTCCCTCGTTGACGGCAAGGAGGCGGTCAAGGAGATCGCGTCGAAGTGCGCGCTTTATGAGCTTGATTTTCAAGGCCAGTCTTTCATCGTATCGCTGATCGGCATGGACCGAACGGAGGGGCAGTCCGAGCATTCTTTTCAGGAAAACGAAGAATTGAAGCTGTTCGCCGTACTGAACATTGCGAATGAAATTGTCCGCAAATACGATCGGGGGCACGTGTTTCTTCGTCGGGACCATGTCGTATATTTGGCGGTTTGCCCGGAAGAGGGATTAGAGGAGGCGCTGCGGCGGACGTTATCGGTTGCAGAGGAGATCCGCGATTGTGTCGAGAGATTCACAAGGCTTTCTGTGACGGTTGGCGTTGGGACCGCTCACCGGCGAGCGGAGGACATGAAGATTTCCTGCGAGGGGGCGGAACACGCCTTGGACTACCGTTTGTTATTGGGATCGGGCCGCGTCATATGCATCGGCGATTTGGAGCAACCCCGGTCGGCGAGGGTAAGCTTCGACGACATGAAGCTTCGCGCGTTCGTCCGCTGCTTGAAGGTCGGTTCGGCCCAAGAGATGAACGAAATGCTTGACGGCCTGTTCGCCGAGCTGGCGGAAGCGGACATTTCGCTGATCGATTGTCAGGTCTGTTTGCTTGAGCTGATCACTTCGCTTTTCGGTACAGCCAAAGACATGAATTTGAATCTGGACGATCTGTTGCATATGAACGCGAGTCTGAATTCGTTCGCCGGCATTCCCAAGTTCAATCATCTCCAGGAAGCGAAACAATGGATTACCGAAGCGTGCGCTAAAATTATGATGGGCATCGCATCGCGCCGTCAGGATACTTGCAGCTCGCTGGTCGAAGAGGCGAAGGCCTACGTGGCGCGGCATTATAACAACAGCGGCATCTCCTTGCAATCGTTATGCAAGCATCTGCATATCAGCCAAGGATATTTCAGCACCGTTTTTAAGCGGGAGGTCCGCATGACGTTCGTGAACTATCTACTGCATGTACGAATGGAAGAAGCGAAAACGCTGCTGCGGACGACGGATCTCCGAACGTTCGAAATTGCGGAGCGGGTCGGTTACCCCGAACCGAATTATTTTAGCTTTTGCTTCAAGAAATCCGTAGGCGTGTCGCCTAAAGAGTATAGGAATCAAGGCAATGAAACGACTTCTGCGTAAATGGGCGGATCTGCTGCGAATCAAGAGCATCCAGTTTATCATTACGGTTTCATTTGCATTAACCGTTTTGGCGATGCTCGCCGTTGGGATCATCTTGTACGAAAAATTCGCGGAAACGGCCAAAACGAATGCCGTGCTTACGAATCAACAGCTGATCGAGCAGGTGAATTACAACATCGAATCTTATTTGCGGGGCATGCGGCAAACGTTCGAGCTCGCCGATTACAACATCCGCAAAGCGTCGGACATTCCCGAAGAAGTGCTGAAGGGTCAGCTGGATACCCTGATTTCGTCACGAGAGGACATTGTTTCTTTGGCGCTTTTTTCCGCCGAAGGCGAGCTCATCGTCTCCAATCCGAAAGGCGACATGCGAAAATTAACGAACCTGAAAAAGCAGAACTGGTTCGCCGACGCCGTAGCCAACCCGGACGAGCTGCATTTTTCCCCGCCGCACATTCAGAATTTGTTTAAGGGGCAATACCGGTGGGTCGTTTCGATCAGCAGAGGCATTACGTTCAGCAGAGAAAATCGGATTGTGCGCGGCGTCCTGGTGATGGACGTCAACTTCCACACGATTGAAAGCCTTTGCCAAAGGGTCAGCTTGGGGCAAGAGGGGTATGTTTTTATCGCGGATTCCGCGGGCAATATCGTTTACCATCCTCAGCAGCAGCTCATCTATTTGGACTTGAAGCGGGAGAATCTGGCCCTCGCGCTCCGTTATTCCTTCGGAACCTACTATGATGAGTGGAACGGCAAGGACCGGATGCTGACGGTTCAAAACGTAAATCCCGTCGGCTGGAATATCGTCGGCGTGTCCTATATGCAGGAATATTTGACGACGAAAAACGAAGTCAGCGCTTGGATATTCGGCCTCATCGGGCTTGTCGTCGCTGTCATCATTTCGGTCAGCATTTTAATGTCGATCAAAATTTCGGCGCCGATCAAACGCTTGAAGCAATCGATGTCCCGGGTAGAATACGGGGATCTGAGCGTTTCTCTAGCCGTGAATGGAGACGGGGAGTTGCAGCAGCTTGCGAAGCGGTTCAATTCGATGGTCGCGCGGATCGGCGAATTGATGAACCAGGTGAAGACGGAGCAGGAAGCCAAACGAAGAAGCGAGCTGGAAGTCCTTCAAGCCCAAATCAATCCTCATTTTCTTTATAATACGCTCAATTCGGTCGTTCGCATGGTAGGGATCGGCAAAACCGAGGAGATCACGACCACGATCACGTCATTGTCCAAATATTTCCGAATCAGCCTCAGTAAAGGACAGTCCATCGTAACGGTCCAGGATGAGCTGGAGCATGTCCGAAACTACTTGATCATTCAAAATATCCGTTTCAAAAATAAATTCCGCTATGAAATCGATGCGCCGGAGCCCGTTCTGTCCTGCCTCACCTTGAAGCTGATTCTACAGCCGATTGTCGAAAACGCCATCCAGCACGGCATAGAACCTATGGTTGACGAAGGTGTTATCTCGATCGGCGTGGTGAATCAGGACAACGACAAACTGATCTTTCGGGTGAAGGATAACGGCGTCGGCATGCCGCCGCATATCGTCCAAGGCATCAAGGAAGGACGGGTCAGTTCAAAACAAGGCTCCGGAGTCGGCATGCTGAATGTGCATGAACGCATTCGGCTGCAATTCGGCGGGGATTTCGGGCTGGACATACAAAGCGAATTGGAGGAAGGGACGACGGTGACCATAACGCTGCCCATGATGGAAGGTAAAGGTGATCGGAAATGAATCGAGCGGCAAGACAAATCCGGATGATGATCGTATCCGTTATCGTCATATGCCTTGTGGCTTCCTGCGGGGGTGGTCTCGAGCCCGGCCAAAGTATGAAGCAGGTTCAGGTGACGATGATTTTGAAAGCGCTTGACAGCGATTATTGGAAAACGATGAAGATGGGCGCGGAGGTTGCCGCGGGCGAATTTCACGCGCGTTTGACGGTGAAGGCGACGCAAAGCGAGCTGGACGCGGACGGGCAAGTCCGCCTGGTCGATCAATCGCTGGAAAGCGACATGGATGCATTGATTATCGCGGCGGCCGATTATATGGCGCTAGGCGGGGCGATCGACAGGGCAGGCAGCCGGCATATTCCCGTTATTTCGGTCGACGCCCAGGTGGGATCGGCCAAAGTCACGAGTTATATCGGCGCGGATCATTACAGCGCAGGCAAGCTGGCCGGGCAAAAGCTCATTCATTTGATCGGGACGAAGGGGCGCGTCACCGTACTGAATTTCAGCACAGGCGCCAAAAACGCGGAAGAGCGGGCACAAGGACTATTCGATCTGCTCGCCCAATATCCGGATATCGTTGTTGTGGATACGGTTTATACGAACTCGGATCCGGCCCGTTCCGCCATGCTGACAAGCGAAATGCTCGGCAAGCGCGGTCCGGTTCAAGGGATCGTCGCCTTAAACGCCCCTTCCTCCATAGGTGCCGCCAAGGCGATCCATGAACGAGGGATGGACGGCCGCGTGAAGCTCGTAGCGTTCGAGAGCACGCCGGACGTCCTGGAATGGCTGCAGGAGGGGACCATTCAAGCAACAATCGTCAACAATCCTTTTATTATGGGTTACCTATCCGTGAAAAACGCCGTTTCCGCGGCGCAAGGCATACCGATTCCCGAACGGATCGACACGGAAACGACCATGATCGACGTGGAAAACATGCTGACCTCCGAAAACCAGAAGCTGTTATTCCCGTTCGTGAAATAAACTTCCGTTCGGCAGCCGGCAAGCAACAGATGAAAATTTCGATACTTTACATGAGGATTTTGCATTCGCTTTCGGCTTATATTTTTTCATAATGGGATTAAGCCCCAGAACGTGGGGCCGCAAAAATCCTAGCTGAAAATCGGGGAGGTTTTCTTAAAATGAAAAGGTCGGTCGCAGTTTTGCTTTTTGGCGCCATGCTGGCGGTAACGGGGTGCTCCGGGGGATCGAAAAGCGGGGAGCCGAATATCGGGGTCGCCATCTACAAATTTGACGACACGTTCATGACGGGTGTCCGCAACGCCATCTCGGATGCCGCGGAAGGCAAAGCCAAGGTGGACATCGTCGATAGCCAAAATTCGCAGCCTACGCAAAACGACAAGGTGGATTTGTTCATCAGCAAGAAGTCGGATGCGCTGGCGATCAATCCGGTTGATCGAACGGCCGCCGGGGTTATTATCGACAAAGCGAAAAATGCCGGCATCCCGGTCGTGTTCTTTAACCGCGAGCCGCTGCCGGAGGACATGGGCAAGTGGGATAAAGTTTATTACGTCGGAGCGAAAGCGGAGGAATCGGGGACGATTTCCGGCCAATTGATCGTCGATTATTGGAAGGCGCATCCTGAAGCCGACAAGAACAAGGACGGCATCTTGCAGTACGTCATGCTGAAGGGAGAGCCGGGGCACCAGGATGCCGAGCTGCGCACGAAGTTTTCCGTGCAGGCGATCACCGATGCCGGCATCAAGGTCGAGAAGCTTGCGGAAGACACGGCGATGTGGGATCGCGTCAAAGGGCAGGAGAAGATGGCGGCGTTTTTATCGGCCCACGGCGACAAAATCGAAGCCGTGCTGGCGAACAACGACGATATGGCGCTTGGCGCCATCGAAGCATTGAAGGCCGCCGGTTATTTCAAGGATAACAAGTTTATTCCGGTCGTGGGCGTGGACGCGACGGCGCCGGCCATCCAGGCTTTGAAGGACGGAACGCTGCTTGGCACCGTGCTGAACGATGCCGTCAATCAGGGCAAAGCGACCTTGAATATCGCCGCCGCCTTGGCCAAAGGCGAAACGCCGTCCAAGGACAATACGGGGTATGACATCGTGGACGGCAAATACGTATGGGTTCCGTACCAAAAAGTGACGAAGGATAACGCGAAATAAGAACGCATGGCAAAGCAAAGCTTCCGAAGGGCGAAGCAAGGGAGAGCTTGCGCGGCAGGCCCCCTTGCTCTGCCGGTATACGGAATCATGGAGGTGCGGGATGCCCGAATCCGATACGGTACTGGAAATGAGAGAAATAACGAAAGCTTTTCCGGGCGTCAAAGCGCTCGATCATGTCACGCTTCGCGTCCGGGCCGGCACGGTTCATGCCTTAATGGGTGAAAACGGCGCCGGGAAGTCCACTTTAATGAAATGCTTGTTCGGCATGTATAAGCCGGATCACGGCGAGATCTTCCTCGAGGGACGCAAAGTCGACATTCAAAGCCCCAACGATGCGTTGCGCAATGGCATTTCCATGATTCATCAAGAGTTGCACCCGATTCCGATGCGCACGGTCATGGAAAATATATGGTTAGGCCGTTTTCCGATGAAGGGGTTCAGACCGCTCGCATTTGTCGACCACGCCAAAATGGAACGCGATACGGAGCAGTTGTTTGCCGCGCTCGGTTTGGATATTCCGCCGAAGGTTCTTGTTCGAACGTTATCGGTTTCGAAAATACAATCGATGGAAATCGCAAAGGCTGTGTCCTACAACTCGAAAATTATCGTGATGGACGAACCGACCTCCTCGTTGACAGGCAACGAAGCGGAGCAGCTGTTCTCGATCATCGGGGAGCTGAAGAAACGCGGCGTCGCGATGATTTACATCTCGCACAAGATGGAGGAAATTCTCCGCATCTCGGACGAAGTCACCATTATGCGCGACGGGCAAAAAATCGGAACGTGGGCGGCCTCGGAGCTGACGACCGATATGATGATCCAAAAGATGGTCGGAAGGGAACTGACGCAACGATTCCCGGAACGATCCAATCGCCCCGGCGATGCATTGCTGAAGGTAGACGGCTTGACCGCTTCGGCGAAACAGTCGTTCAAGAACATCTCCTTCGAGCTTCGCCAAGGGGAAATTCTCGGAATCGGCGGTTTGGTCGGGGCCCAGCGAACGGAGCTGATCGAGGCTATATTCGGGCTCCGCGGCATTGCCGCGGGTACGATCGCCATTCACGGCAAGCAAGTGTCGATACGTACTCCGAAAGACGCCATTCGGCACAGGATGGCACTGCTTACCGAGGAGCGGAGGTCAACCGGGATTTTTCCCGTTTTGCCGGTTTTGGAAAATACGTCGATCGCGAATTTGATTCGTTATCAGACGTGGTATCTCCTGTTGGATGAGGCAAGGCGCAAGCGGGAAGCCAAGGACGTGATGGAGAAGCTGAGGGTGAAGACGCCCGGGCTTCATACGCTGATCCAAAATTTGTCGGGCGGCAATCAGCAGAAGGTGTTGTTCGCGCGCTGGCTGCTGACCGAGCCGGATATATTGCTGCTTGACGAGCCGACGCGAGGGATCGATGTCGGGGCCAAATTCGAAATTTATTCGATTATCGCGGAGCTGGCCAAGCAAGGCAAAGGAATCGTCATGATCTCTTCGGAAATGCCCGAATTGCTAGGCATGTCCGACAGGGTCATGGTGATGCGCGAAGGCGCGATAACGGGCATCGTCGACGGCAAGCAAGCGACCGAGCACGAAATCATGCGGCTTGCCGCCCAGCATGCCGCTTCCTGAAGGAGGACAACCTTGTGTCTGCCAACATAAAAAAAACGCAAGAGTTTGTGATGCAAAACGCCATCTATATCGTGCTCGCGCTGCTTATCGTCGGAATTGCATTATGGGATACGAATTTCCTGTCCCTCACTACACTCAGAGACATCCTCACGCAATCCTCGACCCGATTGATTATCGCATTGGGGGCGGCTTTCATTTTGATTACCGGGGGCGTCGATCTCTCGAGCGGAAGAGTGGTCGGATTTTCCGCCGTCATTTCGGCTTCCATGCTCCAGATGTCGGATTATCCGAGGAAGTTTTTCCCTGACCTGCCCGAGCTGTCGATCTGGATTCCGATCGTCCTGGCAATCCTCGTTGGGCTTCTTGTCGGATTGCTGAACGGAGTCATTGTCGCCAAGCTCAATGTTCCGCCGTTTATTGCTACACTTGGGACGATGGTGGCCGTTTACGGCGTAAACTCGCTTTATTTCGACATGAAGCCGAACCAATCCCAGCCGATCGGAGCGCTGCGGTCCGATTTCAGCAAACTCGGAAGCGGATACTTCGGTTATAGCGGACCGTATTCGATCCCGTATATCGTCGTGATCGCCATCGTCGTTTCGCTCATCGTTTGGGTGATCTTCAATAAGACGCGGCTCGGCAAAAACATGTACGCCATCGGAGGCAACGTCCAGGCGGCGTCCGTTTCCGGCATCCACGTCGCGAGAAATTTGATTTGCATTTACGCCATTGCAGGCGCATTGTATGGGCTTGCCGGCGTATTGGAGGCGGCAAGGACGGGAGGAGCGACCAACAACTACGGCTTCATGTATGAGCTTGACGCGATCGCGGCTTGCGTTGTCGGCGGCGTTTCCACGGCAGGCGGCATCGGAACGGTGCCGGGCGTATTGACGGGCGTACTTATTTTCAGCGTGATCAACTACGGGTTGACCTTTATCGGCATCAGTCCGTATTGGCAGCTGATTATTAAAGGTTTGATCATCGTTGCCGCGGTGGCGTTCGACATCCGGAAATATATCTCGAAGCGATGACGCCGGCATTTCGGCTTAAAGTTCGCGGGGGCTGCCTAAGCCCCTTTTTTTGCGTTCATTCATTTGTTAGGCTTAGAGACATAAGATGGAATCGGGGGTGACGTTCATGGAGCGGACAAAACGGGCGGCCGCGAGGCTGTTCATGTTCATTGTTTTAATGTTGGCAATCTGCGGCTGCACGGGCCAAGCCGAGAGCAAGGTCGCGCTTGTTCCGCCGGGGGAGAAGGTTACGTTGACGGTCGCCATGTACGTTACGGATATATCCGTGCAGGATGTATATTACGAAATCGTCGACGCGTTCGAGAAGGAATATCCGAGCATCGAGGTGAACCTGCGTTTCCCCGGCTTCGAATATGAACGGATTCTCGGATTGTGGATGGAGGAAAACCGGCTGCCGGATATTATGGACACCCACGGCTGGTCGCAAAAGCGTTACGGACCGTATCTCGCGGATTTGCGCGAGGAAAGCTGGGTCCCCCGGCTGACCGGCACGATTCGGGAATACGTCACGGACCGCTCGGGCAAAGTATATGCCCTGCCGATCAGCGAAGCCAGGGACGGCATTACATACCATAAGGGATTGCTGGAAAAGTACGGTATCGGCGTGCCTCGAACCTATGACGAGTTAATCGCTGCGGCCGAAACAATTAAAACGGAAAGTGGCGGCGAAGTCGTCCCGTTTTTCTTTGCCGCGACGGATGAATGGACGGTCGGCCAGTTTTTCGACTATTTCGCGAATTCGCTGTTCGTTGCCGGGAGCAAGGATACGGCCAAACCGCAAGACGGCTCTTTCGATTGGACGCGCTGGACGCAGCTGTCCCGCATGTTTCAAGTGCTTATCGACCGGAAATTGATCAATGCCGATGTGATGACCGCGAAATACAGCGATTTAAACCGATTGTTCGCCGAAGGAAAAGTAGCGTTTTCCTTGTCATCTCCTTCCTATGCGGACGAAGTATTCAAGATCAACAAGGAAACGAACATCGGAATTATGCCGATTCCGGCCGTTTCCGGCGGAAGCGCCGCAAGTTTTTCCGGCGGGGAACGGAACACGATGGGGATATGGAAGGACTCGACGCATCAAGAAGAAGCAAAACGGCTATTGTCTTATTTTGCAAAGCCGGAAAATCTGGCCAAGATTGAAGAAGCGACCAAGATCCCGTCAGGGTTGCAGGGTGCGGCATCGCAGCATGAATTCAGCGACGATTACAATTGTTACGCCGAAGTGCCGATACTGCCTTATTTTGACCGAACCTACCTGCCTTACGGCATGTGGGAGACAATTTGCAAAAGCGGAATCGAACAGCTGGCGGGGCAAATTACGCCCGAGCAATTTGCCGAAGCGATGAAGACGTCGGCGAATCGATTGATGCGGAAGGGCGGAAATCCAGAAGCTGGGTGATGAGACGTCCATCAAGAAGCCTTATCATGAACTGAATTCCAATTCCCAGTCCGCTTCGGCGGGCATTTTTTTTTTATCTAGACGGACTATTTCGAATGGGAAGAAGAGGGTTATTTTCATAAGGTGATCGCGAATGTATAATCGAAAACAAATCATCGAAAGAAGGTATGTCCATTCTGTTATCTCTGTCCGCTTTTCGCCACTTCAACATTTTTACCAAGCTTGTCATCTCCCTCCTGCTTATTATGATCCCGATTTACAGCATCAGCCTTTATATGAACCAAACGGCGGAAAATAACGTTCGCAACGAGCTGTCGCAGTCGGTTGTATCGAGCGTCCATTTTTATGCAAGCTCCTTTGAAACGGAGATGCAGCGGCTCACGAGGTTGATCCGGGAGCTCATTTTCGACGACGAATTTTTGAAATTGAGAACGATTGCAGGCGAGATGGACGATTATACGCGCTCCCGAACGATTCTGGGCGTGAAAAACAAGCTGTATCTTCTAAAAACGTCCAGTCCTTATGTGAATGATGTCAAGGTGTATATTTCGTCACTCGACAGAGGCATATTTGCGAACAGCTTCGATAACCATATTCCGAAGGACGAGCTGAATGCGCTTGAGCAATCGGCGAGTAAATACGGCGCGCCGTTTACCTACTGGAACGGACGTTTGTACTTAAGCGAGGTTTATCCTCCGCCGATTTATCGTTTGAATTTGTCGATGGCCCTTGGCGTCGAGTTATCGGGTGAACAGCTCCGGCACTCGCTGAATCAAATTAGCCAGGTCAAGGATTCCGGCGCGGCATTCGTTAATTTGAAGCAGCACTGGGTCGTCACCGACGGAAAAACCGGGGATGCGATGACTGCGGCCCTGCAAGGCCTTATTTCCGAGCCGCGGTTCAAGGGGAGCAAGAACGGTCAGGGAAGCGTAACGGTGCAAGGAGTCAAATATATGGCCACCTTCGAATATTCGCAGCTGCTTGATACGTATTTGGCCGTTTATGTTCCCGAGGAGCAGGTATTAGGTCCGCTGAGCAAATACAGGGCGCTATTTTGGCTGCTTTCGTTGATTTTGTCCGTGCTGGTTCTTGCGTTTTCATATTGGATTTTCCGCCTCATCCATCAGCCGCTGAAGCGGCTTGTCAGCTCCTTTCGCAAAGTGGAAAGAGGGGATTTGCAGGTTGAAATCCACCATCACAACAAGGACGAATTTTATTATTTGTACGAGCAGTTTAACGCGATGGTAAGGCAATTGAATTTGCTCATCCGCGAAGTTTACGAGGAACGGATCCGTTCCCAGCAGTCGGAGCTCAAACAGCTGCAATCGCAAATCAATCCGCATTTTTTGTACAACAGCTTTTTTATTTTGCAAGGGCTTGTCCGCATGAACGATAATTGGTCGGCGGAGACGATGCTGCAGCATCTTGGCGACTATTTTAAATTCATTACGAGAACAGGGACGGAGCATGTCACGCTGGAGCAGGAGATCAGCCATGCCCGCGCTTATACGGAAATTCAATCGATGCGGTTCGGCGGGCAAATCGAGGTCGAATGGGGAACGGTGCCGGAGCCGCATGCCGGACTCAGCGTACCTCGTCTCATCTTGCAGCCGATCATTGAAAACGCTTATATTCATGGACTGGAGGACAAGTCGGGTGGAGGCCTGCTAAGCGTGCAGTTTGCCGAGCAGAAGGAATATTTGCTCGTTATCGTTCAGGATAACGGCGAAAAGTTGCACGATGAAGATTTGTGGTCGCTGCAGGAGCAGCTTCGCTCGAAGCAGCCGGCCAAAGAGTTTACCGGCATATTGAATGTGCATCGCCGATTGCAATTGAAATACGGCGATCGATTCGGGTTAGAAGTGACCCGGGGAATATGGGGAGGCTTGCGGGTTGAATTGAAGCTCGCCATTCAGAAGGAGGATCATCATGTATAGATTGCTTGTCGTGGACAACGAACCGATTATTGTGGAAAGCGTCATCGATTTGATTCAGAGAACCGAAGATCTTGAACTGGACGTGTATGGAGCTTTTTCCTCCGGCGAGGCACTGAAGCTGCTCCAATCCACCAAAATGGATATCGTCCTGACGGACATCCGGATGCCAGGCATGAGCGGGATCGAGCTGCACCGGGAAATTATGAAGCATTGGCCGTGGTGCAAGGTCGTTTTTTTGTCCGGCTATAACGATTTTGAATTCATTCAAGAAGTGATGCGCAACGGCGGCGTCGATTATTTGCTGAAGACGGAAGGCAATCAAGCGATTATTCAAGCCGTGCGGAAAGCCATTCAAGCATTATCCGATGCGATCGAGATGGAGCAGCTTATTCATAAATCGCGGCAGCAGATGCAGATGATCCAGCCCTATTTGCAGAAGGAGCTGCTGTGGGGACTGGCGCAAGGAGACTTTGACGAGTCCCGGCCGCTTGCGGAGCAGTTCCGGGACTTGCATATACCGTTAAGCTGCGCGGAACAAACGACGGTTGTAATCGGGAGGATCGACGCATGGAGCGAATTCGTCAACTCGGTGGACAAGTCGCTGTACCTGTTTGCGGTTCAAAACATTGCCGAGGAGTATTTATCGTCGTCCGTACGTCTCGTTTCCTTCGATTATGCGCAGAAAACACGACTGGTTTGGTTTATTCAACCGAAGACTGAACTTGGCGGCGGCGCAGACCGTGTCCCGGACGACGTTCGCCAGCGTGCGCTCGGGTTCGTCAAAGGCGCGGTCGAGATGATTCAGATGACGTGCAAGCAGCTGCTGAAGCTAAACGTTTCGTTTGCCATTGGTACGACTTACCGCGACTGGTCTCATGTCTCCGAGCAGTTCGAGCAGCTGCAGCTGCTGCTCAGCCGTGGGCTCGGATTAGGACACGAGCTGCTGCTGCTGGAGCAGCAAGGCGCCGAGCTGGATCCTTCTCCGATCGATCGCGATCTCCGCAGGCAGCTCGGCAAGCTCAGCTTGCTGCAGATGCTGCTGGATAACGGCCATAAGGAGCAGTTTTTTCAGGAATATTGCTCGATCATGAAAAGCGCAGCTCAGGGTTCCCCGCCATCCCATGCGGTAAGAATGGAAATTTATTTTACGCTCGTTTCGATATTTTTGTCTTATCTGAATCGCTGGGGCATCCAAGAGGAGATTGGCAAACAGACGAATCTTGGCAAAATGACGATGCTCGACTTCCGCAGCAATTGGCAGGAGGTCGTCGATTACTTCCATGTGCTCGCCAAACTGCTGTTCGACCATAAGATGTCTGCGCAAGGCTTTCAGGAGAACGATGTGATCCGGCAAGTCCAACATTATGTCAGGCATAACTTGGCGGGCGACCTTTCTTTAAACCGGATCGGCGATGTCGTTGGCCACAACCCGTCTTATTTGTCCAGATTGTACAAACAAATCACGAATGAAGGCTTATCCGACTATATTATGGCGGCCAGGGTATCCAAGGCGAAGGAGCTGCTGGGGGAAAATCGTTTGAGAATCGCCGATATATCCAAAGCCGTCGGCTTTTTATCGGAGCAATCGTTCTACCGCTTTTTCCGCAAAGCGACGGGCCTTACCCCCCAAGAGTGCAGGGAAGACGCGCTAAAGTCAAAAGATGCGAATGAAAAGTAAATATCGGCGAATAGATGTCCTGAACTTCCCGAGATTATAATCGAATTGCAAGACAGCTTTCCACATTGCCAAGGGGGTTTTGGAATGGAAAAAAGAAAATGGATGTCTTTGGCCGCAGTATGCGTGCTTGGCTTGTCGATGCTGACGACCGCATGCTCCGGCGGAGACAAAAAAGCGGACGAGCCGCAAAAAACGGAGGAAACGCAGCAAACGACGGATGAACCCAAAAAGTCCGACGACGGTCCTCTCGGCAAATATGATCCGCCGATTGAAGTTCACTCGGTACGTAACGGGATGCCTGACGATCGTTTCAAAAACGGCGATACGATCAGCAGCAACGCTTGGACCAAAGAATACGAAAGCGCGCTTGGCATTAAGCTGGTCTACGATTGGATCGGCGATCCGAACGGAAGCACGAATAAACTGGATGTTTCAATTGCATCCAACGAAATCCCCGACGTTTTTGGCGCAAGCACGAAGCAAATGAACCTGCTGGTCGATGCCGGCCAAATCCAGGATATGACGGAAGTATGGGAGAAATACGCCTCCCCTGCCTTGAAAGAGCTGGCAAACCAAGACGGTGGACTTGCTTTAAAATCGGCAACGTTTGACGGCAAGCTGATGGCGATTCCGAAATTCGGCGGCAATATTACAAGCGCAGACATCCTGTGGATTCGGACAGACTGGCTGCAAAAGCTCAACTTGACGCCACCGAAAACGATGGATGATTTGATGAAAATTTCCGAAGCGTTTATGACGCAGGACCCGGACGGCAACGGGAAACCCGATACGTTCGGCCTTGCGGTTAGCAAGGAGCTGTCCGGTTTGACAGGGTTGTTCAACGGATACCACGCTTATCCGGGCATTTGGGTGAAGGATGCCTCCGGCAAGCTCGTCTACGGCGACATTCAGCCGGAGATGAAAGCGGCATTGGGCAAATTACAGCAATTGTATAAAGCGGGATTGCTGGACAAGGAATTTGCGGTGAAGGACGGCTCGAAGGTCATCGAATCGATCTCGCAAAACAAAGTCGGCATCTATTTTGGCGCAAACTGGTACTCCTACTGGCCGTTTAACGATGCCAGAAAGCAAAATCCGGGCATGGAATGGAAGCCGTTCCCGATCGTATCGGTCGACGATAAGCCTGCAAGGCCTGGAGTCGGATTCCCGGTTTACGAATATTTTGTAGCAAATAAAGATTTCGGGCACCCGGAAGTCATTGTCAAAATGCTGAACCTTTGGCTTGTGCGCGCTTACGGCGAAACCGCAGACTGGGAGAAGTTCGCGGTAGCCAAGGACGGAACGGAAATTTTCCAATATCCGTTGTTCCAAGTATTCGCTCCGAACAAGGATGTGCCGGACAATTATGAAGCGGTCAAAGCTGCGGTGGAAACGAAGGATACGGCCAAGCTGAATCCGGAGCAAAAAGCGCTTTACGAAAAAATCACGGCGTTTATGAACGGCGATGATTCGCAGTGGGCCACCTATCGTCAAGCCGGACCGAAAGAATCCTCGTTCGAGGTGCTGGCCGGATATCGGGATAAAATTTTGACGACCGAATATTTGGGAGCCAATACGCCGACGATGGTCGAGAAGAAAGGCGTCCTAGATAAGCTTCAGAACGAAATGTTTACGAAAATCATTATGGGAGCCGCTTCGGTCGATGAATTCGATCAGTTTGTCGAGCAATGGAACAAGCTGGGCGGCGACCAAATCACCAAGGAAGTAAACGATTGGTACGCAACGCAGAAGTAATGGTTGCGCCATGATGTTGGGAGAGGAGAGGTGACCCCGATCCTCTTTCTTTTTTTCACAACACTATTCACCGCCTGAAGGAAGGTGCCGAAATGCGAAAAAAATGGCTCCGGGAGCTTCCGCTGCATGCCATGATATTGCCGAGCCTTATTCTTGTCATCATATTCAGCTATATTCCGATGGTTGGCATCGTGATCGCATTCAATAAATATTCGCCCGTCAAAGGTTTTTTCGGATCCAAATGGGTTGGATTGGATAATTTCCGGTATATCTTCGAACTACCGGATACGGCGCAGGTCATTTGGAACACGATCATCATCGCCGGCATGAAAATCGTGGCTGGGCTTATCGTTCCGATCGTCATCGCGCTCTTGCTCAACGAAATACGCATTTCCATGATCAAACGCGGAATTCAAACGTTGATTTATTTGCCGCATTTTTTGTCCTGGATCATTCTGGGCGGCATTCTGATCGATATTTTGTCTCCGACAACGGGGATCGTCAATCAGCTGCTCGGCTATTTCGGAATCGAACCGATCTTTTTCCTGGGAGACAACCGATGGTTCCGGTTTGTGCTCGTCGTCTCCGACATCTGGAAGGAGTTCGGGTTCAGCACGATTGTTTATTTGGCTGCCATCACAAGCGTGAGTCCGAGCTTGTACGAAGCGGCCGTCATCGACGGCGCTACCCGCTGGAAGCAAACCTTGTACATTACGCTGCCCGGCATTATGCCGATCGTCATTTTGGTAACGACGCTCAGCCTCGGCAACGTGCTGAACGCCGGCTTCGACCAGGTGTTTACGCTTTATAATTCGACCGTCTACGATACGGGAGATATTCTCGATACGCTTGTTTACCGGACCGGGGTCGTCGAAGCGCAATACAGCGTATCCACGGCGATCGGCTTGTTCAAATCCGTCGTATCGCTGCTCTTCATATCAGTTTCGTATTGGCTGGCCTATCGTTTTTCCAACTATCGTATTTTCTAAGGAGGGATCGGCGTGTTTCATCGACCGTCTTACGGCTACCGCGTGTTCAGCTTCTGCAACTACACGTTTCTTATTGTGCTGGCCTTGTTCTGCCTTGCTCCGATGGTGCATGTGCTGGCGATTTCCTTCAGTACGAGCAGCGCCGCCTCGGCCGGTCTTGTCAAGCTTTGGCCCGTTGAATTTACGACGGCTTCCTATTCGTTCATTTTGGAGAAATCCCAGTTCGTCAAGTCGTTTGCGATATCGATTGAACGGGTCGTTTTGGGTGTTTCTTTCAGCATGGTGCTGTCCGTGCTGCTCGCGTACCCGCTGTCGAAGGAAGTGAAGGATTTCCGCTTTCGGACGGTTTACGCCTGGATTTTTGTATTTACGATTTTATTCAGCGGCGGACTGATCCCGTGGTACATGACGATCAAGATGACCGGACTGCTCGACTCGATCTGGGGGCTGGTACTTCCGGGCGCCGTACAAGTGTTCAATGCAATCCTGCTGCTCAATTTCTTTCGCGGCTTGCCGAAGGAGCTGGAGGAGTCGTCCTTTATCGACGGCGCATCCCACTGGACGACGCTTTGGCGCATTTTTATCCCAATTTCGCTGCCTTCGCTAGCAACGATTACGCTTTTTACGTTCGTCGGCCAATGGAATTCCTGGTTCGATGGGCTCATGATCATGGATTCGCCGGAAAAATATCCGCTTTCCACCTATTTGCAATCGCTCATCATTAAACCGGATTTCTCCAAAATCAGCATGATTCAGGCGAAGCATATGTCTGAAATTTCTGACCGGACAACCAAAGCGGCGCAAATCATTCTCGGCTCCTTGCCGATTCTGCTTATTTATCCTTTCCTGCAGAAATATTTCGTGAAGGGGATCGTCGTCGGGAGCGTCAAGGAATAAATTCTGGATGTCCGTTTTTTGCAAAAGGATGACTCGTTCTTGCAAATACAAGATCGTCATGCTTCTGTACAATGTTACACAAGATCGGCGCAGGTGCGCTGGTCTTTGGAAGGGGCTATAACGATGACGACAACGGTGAAAAGAGTTCATGTGATTTTCAAAACGCATCTGGACATCGGGTTTACCGACATGGCGAAGCATGTGGTCGACCGGTATATGAACGGTTTTATCCCACAGGCACTTGCGCTGTCCGAACAGTTGGCGAGCGAGGAAGGAAACGTCAAATTCGTATGGACGACCGGCTCGTGGTTGATTCACGAATATTTACGCACGGCTTCGCCGGACATGCGTGCACGCATGGAAGATGCGATCCGGCAAGGGCGAATTGTGTGGCATGGCTTGCCTTTTACGACGCATACGGAAATTATGGACGACAAGCTGTTCGAATTCGGCCTTTCGCTTTCGCAGAGCCTCGACCGCACGTACGGAAAAAAAACAATCGCCGCCAAAATGACCGACGTTCCGGGCCATACGATCGCGATCGTGCCGATGCTGGCAGAGCACGGCATCCAATATTTGCATCTGGGCGTCAATATGGTGTCCAAAAATCCGAAGGTGCCGAAAGTATTCGTATGGCGTGCAGCGGACGGCTCGGAAATTATCGTGAATTATGCCGATAGCTACGGCAAGCCTTTTCAAATGGAAGGCCTTGAAGATGCGTTGTATTTCGCCCACACGGGAGACAATCACGGTCCTTCGACAATGGAAGAAATCCGCGCGTTGTTTGCGCAATTGCAGGAGCAATATCCCGGGGCTGAGATTATGGCCTCAACGCTCGACGCGTTCGCCGAGAAGCTTGCTGCGGTCAAACATCAGTTGCCCGTCGTACGGGAGGAAATCGGGGATTCGTGGATTCACGGCATCGCTTCCGATCCGTGGAGAATCGCCCGCTACCGGGAACTGCTCCGGCTCAGGGACCGATGGACCGCTGCCGGCTTATTAGATCCGCAGGGAGAGGCGTATGCACTATTTTGCAATCGGCTGATGTTGATTCCTGAGCATACATGGGGATTGAACAATTCGGTTTATCTTGTCGATTTCGCCAATTATTCCGCAGCCGATTTTGCGGCGGCGAGAAAACGCGATGTCGTGAACGAAACGAAGCTGAGAAAATACGACTATCTGCGCCAGCTGGCGACAGAGAGCAGATCATACAGCCACTATGAAAGCTCGTGGCAGGAGCAGCGGAATTATCTCGAAGAGGCGCTGTGCGCGCTGCCTGAAGCGCTGGCGAACGAAGCGAGACAAAAGCTGGATCGGATGAGCCCTGCAAACGCGGAGCCGGTTGCGGGCACGACGGTGCTCGAGACGAACGAGTGTTACGAATTGGGGCAGTTTCGGGTAAGCTTCGCCGCCGACGGATCGATTCACCGGCTGGTCGACCGATCCGGCAAAGGATGGGCGGACGACAGTCATCGACTTGGGACGTTCCAGTACGAAACGTTCAGCAAAGAATGTTATGATCGGTTTTTCAAAGAATACTTGACCAATCTGGACATCCACCACAGCTGGGCGGACAACGATTTCGGCAAACCGGGCATCGAATACGTCAAGCCAAGGCCGGAGCATTGGCGGATTGTGGCTGCGCTCAGATCTTTGCGCCTTCAGAGAAACGCCGATTCCGACATCGTGACCGCAGAGCTGAAGCTGCCGGAGGACGTTTGCGAGCAATACGGAGCGCCTCGGAAGCTGGCCGTGATCTATACGTTTCATGCGCATGAGCCGGTGATTGACGTTGCGTTGCACTGGAATGAGAAGCAAGCGTGCCGGCTTCCGGAAGCAAGCTGGTTTTCGTTTGCCCCGCTGGTCGACAATCCGAACGCCTGGACTATGGATAAGCTGGGCGAACGGATTTCGTCGTTGTCCGTCGTGAAGGACGGCAACCGGAACATGCATGGCGTCGGCTCCGGTCTTTATTATGACGGCGCGGACGGGACGGCCGTGATCGAAACGCTGGATGCGCCACTCGTTTGCCCGGGCGAACCGCGGTTACTGCAATTCGACAATACGTACGCGCCTCTCGATGGCGGATTCCATTTTAATCTGCACAACAATGTATGGGGCACGAATTTTATGATGTGGTTCGAAGACGATATGATGTTTCGTTTTAGATTGAAGCTGCAGTCGAATCCGCTAGGCTAATCATAAACGGATGGCTCTGCAAGTCGATGCTATGGAAGCCGGGCTTTCTAAAGGAAGCTCGGCATATGCATATGAAGCTAGGCTTTCAAGCCTTTAGGAGGATGACTGGAATGGCATTGCCATATCGCGATGCGTCGCTGCCGGTCGATCGGCGGGTTGACGATTTGATCGGGCGGATGACGCTCGACGAGAAGATCGGACAATTGGTCCAGCTTTTCGGCTGGAAGGCTTATGACCGCAAGGACGGCGAAATTACGATTCCCGAAGAATATCAAGAGAAGCTGGGACGTGGCGGGATCGGCTCGTTTTACGGCTTCCTGCGAGCCGATCCGTGGACCGGCGTCACGCTGGAAACCGGGCTGACGGCTAAGGAAAGCGCCGAGGCGGTGAATCGGGTGCAGCGGTTCGCGATCGAAAACTCGCGCCTTGGCATCCCGATCCTGTTCGGTGAAGAGTGCGCCCACGGGCATATGTCGATCGGCGCGACGGTATATCCCGTGCCGATTGCCGCCGCCAGCACGTGGAACCCGGAGCTGTTCGAGCAGGTCGGCTCGGCGGTGGCGGAAGAAACCCGGGCGCGTGGCGGGGCGGCGACGTATTCGCCGATTCTCGATATCGTGCGCGACCCGCGTTGGGGCCGAACGGAGGAAACGTTCGGTGAGGATCCCGTATTGTGCGCCGAGATGGGCTCGGCGGCGGTCCGAGGTATGCAAGCCGGGCTGCCGGAACGGGGAATCGCGGCGACGGTGAAGCATTTCGCCGCATACGGCGCGTCCGTGGGCGGGCGCAACGGCGCCCCGGCGCATATCGGGCCGATTGAGCTGCGTGAGAAGGATTTATACCCGTTCGAGAAGGCAATTGAAGCGGGAGCCTTGTCCGTCATGACGGCTTATAACGAAATCGACGGCGTTCCATGCACGTCGAACCGTGAGTTGCTAACGGACATTTTGCGCGGGGAGTGGGGATTCGAAGGGTTTGTCATTACCGATTGCGGCGCGCTTGGCATGTTGGCGGGAGGCCATCGCGTTGCCGAGAACGGACAGGCTGCGGCAGCACTCGCGCTTCAAGCGGGCGTCGACATGGAGATGTGCGGCGAGGTGTTCGAAGGGCATCTGCGGGCAGCAGTCGATTCCGGCAAGGTACCGATGGAGGTGCTGGACACCGCCGTATCACGCGTGCTGACCGTTAAGTTCAAGCTGGGCTTGTTCGAAAATCCGTATGCCGATCCCGAGAGGGCCGAGGCCACATCTGGCAGCGGCAAACATCGCGAGCTCGCCCGCAAACTGGCGCAGGAAGGCATCGTTCTGCTGCAAAACCGCGCCAAGCTGCTGCCGCTTTCCAAGTCGCTGCGGCGTATCGCCGTTATCGGTCCAAACGCGAACAATCGCTATAATCAGCTTGGCGACTATACTTCGCCCCAGCCGGTCGATGCGATCGTCACCGTGCTTCAGGGCATTCGCAGCAAGCTGGGAGACGGTGCCGAAGTGCGTTACGCGGAAGGCTGCCGAGTATGCGACCCGGACAGATCCCGCATAGGCGAAGCGGTTGAGCTTGCGCGCTGGGCGGAAGCGGCCGTTGTCGTTGTCGGCGGCTCGAGCGCCCGTCAGTTTGGCGACAACACGATCGATCCGGTGACCGGCGCCAGCATCGTACAGGATAGCTCCGTGGACATGGACACCGGCGAAGGGGTAGACCGCGCCGAATTGGCTTTGTCCGGCGTACAGCTGGAGCTTGTTCAAGCCGTGTATGGGACCGGCGTGCCGGTTATCGTCGTGTTCGTCAACGGCCGTCCCGTGAGCGAGCCGTGGATCACGGAGCATATCGACGCCGTGCTGGAAGCTTGGTATCCGGGGCAGGAAGGCGGGCATGCAGTCGCGGATATTTTGTTCGGGGACTGCAATCCGTCGGGGAAGCTGCCGGTATCGGTGCCGAAGCACGTCGGGCAATTGCCCGTATACTACAACATCAAAAAAACGAACGGCAAACGGTACAAAGAAACCGATACGGAGCCGTTATACCGGTTCGGCCATGGCTTGAGCTACACGACCTTCGCTTATTCCGATCTCAAGGTAACGCCGGAGACGATTTCGCCTAGGGGAGAAGTTCGCGTGACGGTTAACGTACGCAATTCGGGTGAGATGGCGGGCCAGGAAGTCGTGCAGCTATATATTCGCGACGAGTTTTGCTCGGTCACCCGTTCCGTCATGGATTTGAAGCGATTTGCGAAAATTACGCTGGAGCCCGGCGAAACGGCAACGGTCGCTTTTACGCTTGGCAAGGAACAGCTTCAATTCGTCGATCGGATGCTGCAACGGGTTATCGAGCCGGGCCGGTTTACGGTTTATGTCGGAGGCGACCCATCCGCGCTGCAGAAAGCGGAATTTGAGGTCTCAAAGTGATGGATGGAACAAAAAGAAAGGAATGAAAGCAATGTTTGAAACAAGACCGCTGAATCCGATACGTCAAGCTGATCTTGAGCATGGAATCGAGCAAGGATACGAGGCGATTCTGCAGCGGGTATTTTCGAAGGCGGAGCACACAAGCGGTAACGTCTTCACCCTGGTTGTGGACGGTACTCACGGCGCCGATTTCCAAGCGCTGCTGAAGCGCTTGATCCCGTATGCGGAAGAACTCGGATTTCGTTTTGCGGCCGTGGACACGTACGGCTATTTAAAATCCGGAACGGAGCTGCGGGACCATTTCCGCCGGAACATCACCGACAACCGCGCATTCGGCTACGTCGCGGAGCAGAAGATCGACGCATACTTCCGTAGCGGGGCGCATCGCGACTTTGCGGAATATGCGGCGGAGTTAACAAAAGCTGCAAGCGAGCGGACATTGTTCGTCGTATTTGGCCCGGGCGCCTTATGGCTATGCTACGGACGCTCCGATGCGTCGCTGTTTCTCGACGTTTCGCGAGAATACCAGGAAGTCGCCCATAAAGGCAGTTTGCTGAACTTCGGGTTCAGCTGGAATATCGACGCCGTTGAAAAATACAAAATCGCCTATTTCGTCGAGTGGCCGCTGCTGGAAACGTATCGTAAAAAGCGACTAGGAGCTTTCGATTGGTATGTGGACATGAACGATCCGCGCCGCCCCGTTCATATGAGCGTACGCGATCTGATGGCCGTCATCCGGGACATCGCCCGTTATCCGCTGCGCGTAAAGCCGTTCTTAATGCCTGGCATCTGGGGCGGGCAATATTTGAAGCAAATCGCCGGGCTGCCGGCCGACATGATCAACTGCGCCTGGAACTTCGAGCCGATTGCGCCGGAAAATTCGGTGCTCGTTTCGAAGGGAGAACACGTTGTCGAATTTCCTTTCCTGCTCGTTATGGCATATTCGCACTTGGATATGATCGGCGCGCGCAACGTTCGTTTGTTCGGCGATTATTTTCCGGTCCGATTCGACTTTCTCGATACGATGGACGGCGACAACCTGTCGTGCCAGGTTCATCCGAAGCAAGCCTTCATCCGCGAGCAGTTCAACGAATTCATGGAGCAGCAGGAATCGTATTACATCATGGAAAAGCAAGGCGATGCCAAGGTGTACCTCGGGTTGACGGAGCAAAGCACGCCGGAGTCGTTCCGCCATGCGGTCGAACAGTCTCAAGCAACGGGCGAACCGATTCCTTTTACGGACTATGTTCAGGAATGGAATAGCGAGAAGGGCGATTTGTTCCTGATTCCTACAGGCACGGTCCACTGCTCGGGGAAAAACAATTTTGTGCTAGAAATATCGGCAACGACATGGTGGTTCACGTTCAAAATTTACGATTACGTTCGCAAAGATTTGGACGGCAAGCTGCGCCCGATCAACATCGATTACGCGTTCGACAACATCGATTTCAGCCGCAAAAGATATTGGGTGCAGGATAACCTGATTCCTAGACCGAAGCTTCTGAAGCAGCAAGGCGATAACGAGGAGTACGTGCTTGGCGAGCGGGACGATCTGCTCTTCTATGTCAACCGCATCCATTTGGCCGACCGCTGGGAGGATGAAACCGGCGACGAGTTCGTCCTGCTGAATCTGGTAGAAGGCGAATGCGTGCGCATCGCTTCTCTCATAGACGAATCGGTTTTCGTAGAATTCCGTTATGCGGAGTCGTACATTATACCGGCTTCGTTCGGCGCATTTGCCATTGTGAATCGGGGAAGCGCACCGTGCAAACTGATCAAAGCGGGTGTGTCCAAAAAATGGGACATAAGCCTGATTGATGCCGATGCAGATGCATGATTGCGTATTGGCCTTTGACGTAGGCGGCACGTATATTAAAGCGGGCATCGTACGGAGCGACGGCACGATTGTGGAACCCATCGATTCGTATCCGGCCCGGTCGGGCGATACGAAGGAAGCGCTGCTGAAACATTTTACTACGATCATTCAGACGCAAGGGAGGCGAGTACCGGCCTGGCATACGATCCGTGGCGTCGGACTTGCGTTCCCCGGCCCGTTCGATTATGAGCGTGGCATCTGCTTAATACGTGGCTTGAATAAATTTGAAGCGTTATACGGCTTAAATCTCAAGGAAGAATTAACGGCGAGGATCGCCGCAATACCGGAGCTGCAAGGAAGATGGAGCACGTCTCCGGTTGTGGCGATCGAAAACGACGCGGCCTTGTTTGCGCTCGGCGAAAACGCCTTCGGTGCAGGCCGGCTTTATGCGAAAACGATTTGTTTGACGATCGGCACGGGATTCGGCTCCGCTTTCGTGAACAGGGGACAATTGGTCAAACGGGGAGAAGGTGTTCCCGAGGACGGCTGGTTGTACCGATTGCCTTACCGCGACGGAATCATGGACGATTACATCTCCCGCCGGGGAGTCGTTCGGCTTGCCAAGGAGATGGGAATCGAGGACGCGGCAGGCGGAGAAGAAGACGTGAAACGATTGGCGGAACGCGCCCGCGCCGGCGAGTCGCTGCCGGTGCAGTTGTTCCGGACGTTCGGCGAGAGGTTGACGGAGGTGCTTACGCCCTACATCGAGTCGTTTCGGCCCAATGCCATAATCATCGGCGGGCAAATCGCGAGAAGCGCGGATCTGTTCGTTTCGGACCGGATTGGCGGCGTTCCCGTCAAGATCACCTCCGATATGTCGGCAAGCGCGTTACAAGGAACATATCAGCTTGTTAAAAAATTTTGAAGACAAGGGGTTGTACCCAGATGAATAAACTTACACGAAACTGGCGAATCTTCGTGATTCACCATTCGCATACGGATATCGGCTACACGGAAAGACAGGAGCGAATCGAGCAGTACCACGTCGATTTTATTCGTCAGGCCGTGGCGATTTCCAAAGAAATGAGATCCGGAAAACGCGACGAGTGGAAAGGGTTCAAATGGACGTGCGAGACGTTCTGGGCGGTTGAGCGGTTTCTTAACGAAGCGACCGAACAGGAGAAAAACGATTTTGCGGAAGCGGTTCGGCAAGGAGACATCGAATTGTCGGGCACGTATCTCAACATGACCGAACTCGCCGATGAGGACCTGCTTCATTCAATACATGCCAAAGCAGCGGAATACGGACGTTCCATCGGTGTCTCGGTCGACTCCGCGATGACGGCCGACATTAACGGCTACAGCTGGGGCTACGCGAAGAGCTTGCTTGACGCGGGCGTTCAGCATTTGTTCTCGTGTATTCATACGCATCACGGCATGTTCGCGCTCGGGCGCAAACAAATTCCGTTCTGGTGGGAGACGCCGGACGGCGGCAAGCTGCTCGTATGGAACGGAGAGCACTACATGTTCGGCAACGAGCTTGGCTTGTGTCCGGACGGCGTAGGCAGCTACATGATTCGCGACGAATTCCATACGCCGGCGATCGTGAACAACCGAGAAGAAATTATGGCAACCCGCATCGAGCGCTATCTTAGCAAGCTGGAAGAGGAACAATACCCATACGATTTCGTTCCCGTCATGATATCGGGCCTCGCTACGGATAACGGCTCGCCGAATGGGGATATCGCGAAAGCCATCCAAATGTGGAACGAAGAGCATGGGGACAAAGTTCAAATTGAAATGTCCACGTTAAGCGGATTTTTCGCCCATTTGAAAGGTCAGGACGTTGAAATTCCGGTGTATCGCGGAGACTGGCCGGATTGGTGGTCGGACGGCGTAGGCTCGACTCCGATGCAAACGCAAATTTTCAAGGATGCCCAACGTGCGCTGCGTAAAGTCAAGCGGCTTGATCCGCAGCGGCAAATCGTCAGCAAGGCGGAGCTATCCGAAATCGAGCATCAGCTTGTCATGTACGCCGAGCATACGTGGGGATTCCATGCTTCTGTCCATTCCCCGTGGCACTGGAACGTCCAGATGCTTGAAGTGCGCAAGCTCGCCTACGCGGCGAACGCAAGCCGGCTCGCGCACGGCGCTTTGGATAAAGTGCGCAACGCGAAAGACGGATCGCTGCTGCATCCGGGACGCGCTTTCCGTTATCGGGTCGTTAACACGGAACCGAATGCTTCCAGACAGTTTGTCGACTTGGAATGGGACGGCTTTGAGAACGAGCGATTCAAAGATGGTTTGGAAATCGTCGATGAGCAGAGCGGGCAAGTCGTTCCGCATCAATCCAGCTATCAATGTGCTACGATTATGGTAGATTTGCAGCCGGGAGAACAGAAACAGTACTTCATTCGTCCGGCAAAAACGTCGAAAGCCAAAACGACGAGCAATTTCAAACTGGTTGGCGCGGATCAGGTTTATGACATCGAGGACATCAACCCGTCCGGCGAGTCAAAGGATGGTTTCGTCATATCGCAGCATGCCGCCGAATCTCCTTTCGTCAAAATCAGCTGGACCGAAGAAGGGATCGTCTCTTGGATCAACAAGGAAACGGGCGAGGATTTGATCCGCAAAGACCGGAACCACGGTGCGTTCACGCCGGTATACGAACTGACGCCTGCGGCCGATCCGAAAAATCCGAGCAGCATCTTCACGTCGCGCGCTTCGATGGGCCGCAACCGGAAAGGGCTGAACGTGCAGCGTTCCGTAGGACGCCTAGTTAAAGCGAAGGCCGTCTCCACCGGGCCGGTGTACGGGGTCGTCGAGCTTCAGTTCGAAACACGCGGAATGAGCTATTATTCGCTTTTCGTTAAGCTTTACGCGGCGAGCAGCCGAGTTGACGTCGCAGTTCGTTTCCACAAGGATAGCGTATGGGAAGCGGAGAACGTTTATATATCGCTGCCGTTTACGTCCGGAGCGCAGCAGGACGAGACGTTGTGGCTGGATAAAGCGGGTGCGCCTGTCCGCCCTTGGGTCGATCAGCTGCCGGGAACGCTGCTTGACTACTCTTGCATTCAAGAGGGTCTGGCTTATGTAGGTGAAAACCATTCCCTTATGATCGCTACGCCTGACACGCCGCTTGTGCAATTAGGTTCCCTTGAGCACGGGAAACGTCTGCTCCATACGCAGCAAAATGAAGAGACAGAACGCCAGCTGTACGTTTGGGCGATGAGCAATTATTGGGAGACGAACTTCAAGGCGACATTGGGCGGGTTTTACGAATTCCGCTATTCCGTCGAGTTGAACAAGGAAGTGCACTCGGCGGAACAAGCGATCGGGCAGTGTCAAGCGATGAGCTCGGGCTTTACGGTCTGGCGCATTAAGGCGGAGTCATAAGTCGCTAACGTTTTGTTTGATCCGCAAAAATAATGAATAAAATGGGCTGCCGGACAAAATGTTCGGCAGCCTTTTCGTCATTATATACAAGTAAATGAAACAATATCTTTTAACGCAATTGTGTAGTGATTCCATCTTCCGCCGAAAAATCGATAACCAAGAACCGATGTACGTCCAACAAAAGTTAGATAAAACCAGAAGTTGTCCCCATTATTAAGCCATATGAATGTGAACCGATCCAAACAACTGGAAATCGTCCTAATGTCAACGGCATACGGCGACATCTGAGGCACATAGGATGGCGGGGGAGACGTGGGAGGTTGCCCGGGTATATATCCCATTCGCTGTGTTCACTCCTTGCAAATTGGACTTATAACTATTGGACTTATATCTCAGTGTATTCCAAATTCGTTGTTTGGGTTGGATATAAGCCCATCCCATAGTGAATATCGAAATAAAGTCAGGACAACATGAAATTTGCCAATATGAAGTTACTTCTGCACAATCTGAATCAGGTTGCCGCATGTATCGTCGAAGACAGCTATTGTGAGTTCACCCATTTTTGTCGGCTCCATAGTAAAATTCACGCCGTTTTCCAATAATCGTTTATATTCATTATTTATATCTGCAACGCCAAACATTGTCGCTGGGATGCCATCGGCAAATATCTTCTTTTGATACTCTTTGGCGGCAGGATGGTCATTCGGTTCGAGTAAAAGCTCGGTACCGTCTTGCTCATCGGGAGAAACAACCGTTATCCACCTAAATTCTCCGACGGGAACGTCATGCTTTTTTACAAAGCCCAGCGTTTCTGTATAAAACTCCAATGCCTTGTCTTGATCTTGAACGAATATACTGGTAACAATGATTTTCATAATGTTTTTGCCTCCTTTGATATTTGCGATGTTGGTGCTCTGCTAACCTAATTAAATTACTCTACCCATCCTTTCAGCAAATTTTTAAGTGGTTCGTTGTTGAAAATAATCACTCGATATTTTCCCTTTTTTTCTGACTTTACGAGTCCTGCATCTTCCAATGCAGAAAGATGTTTAGCTATCGCCTGTCGCGTAATGGAAAGGTCGTGCTTCGTAATGAGACGTACCGTAAGTTCATACAACGTCTGCTCGTTGCGTTCGGCTAGTTCATCTAATATAAGCCGCCGAGTTGAGTCGCCAAGTGCTTTGAATATAGCGTCATTGTCCCGAATCATATTTTGATTATAAGCAACTCTACGGTTGCTTGTCAAGAATAAGCAACTGTTGAGTTGCACGTTTGTGTCATATAGATCAAAATGCCGAGATGAAAATGATCAGTTTTTTTAAAAAACATACCTATTCGATGAGGATTGTGTCGTTGTGCAAACCTTGATTAATCCACATCATAAATGTCAAGAATGAAAGCAACTAGCTAACCAGTAATTCAACATCCCAGTGCTTACGATCGGACGTGATCCTATGATGTTTTTAAAATGGCTCAAAAAATCAAACAAACAGGCGACTGCCAGAGTGCCTGATCAAATATGGGAACAACACGGGGACGAAAGAATAAACGGCAATTTGGAACATACGATCGATTATTTCCAGCGCTTATTAGGCATGAATGACGACTTTGCGATGCGTCGCTTCCACGTATTCGGAAAGTATCCGGCAGTCATGTTTTATTATTCCAATATGATCGATCAAGCTATAATTAACACCGATATTTTAAAACCGTTCATGAATGTGCCTCATCGTTTGGATGGAAATAACATTGAATACCGTCAATTAAAAGATGTCCTGCTCTACGACACGCTGTATCACAGCGAAGGAGGATTGGAGAGCCGGTTTGCGGCATTGGTAGAGGGCTTGCTGCGCGGAGAGACTGTCATAGCGGTAGAGGGCATGGAAGAAGCTTTTCTGATCGGTACGCGCAATATAGAGAAGCGGGCAATCGATCAACCGGCAACCGAACAGGTGATTCGGGGGCCGCGCGACGGTTTCATCGAACTTTTGGGTACGAATATCGCCCTGATCCGTTATCGATTGCAAACCACGGATCTTCGTGTACAAACCATGCAACTCGGCCGCAGAGCCAAATCGAAAGTTGCGGTCTGTTATTTGGAAGGCATTGCAAACCCGGAACTCGTACAGGAAGTAAATAAACGTCTTCGTAACATCGATATCGATGCGGTGTTGGATTCGGGTTATCTGGAGCAATTTATTGAGGATCATCATCTATCCCCATTTCCGCAAGTTCAATATACGGAGCGACCTGATAAAGTCGCCGCTAACTTGTTGGAGGGGAGGGTTGCCATACTGGTTGACGGTTCGCCGTTTGCCTTAATCGTACCCACGATTTTTGCACAGTTTTATCAAACTGTCGAGGACTATACGGAAAGATTTCTCCTGATGAGTGCCATTCGTCTGGCAAGGTTTGTAGCCTTAATCTTCTCGTTAGTCTTCCCGGCCCTATATGTTGCGATTATTTCCTTCAATCCGGAGTTGATTCCGACCGAATTTGCCGTAGCCGTAGCCGGGGGGCGGGCAGGTGTTCCTTTTCCAGCCATCATCGAAGTGCTGGTCATAGAAATATCCATGGAGATATTACGAGAAGCGACGATCCGTTTGCCTCAACAGGTCGGTGGCGCTTTATCCATCGTTGGCGTACTCGTTATCGGACAAGCAGCTGTGGCTGCAGGCTTCGCAAGCCCTATCACCATTGTCATTATCGCGCTTACAACAATCGGTTCATTCGCAACTCCAGCCTACAATGCTGCGTTGGCCCTGCGGCTCCTGCGATTTCCGCTCATTATTATGGCTGGAATTTTTGGCCTTTATGGCATAATGATCGGATTGATCCTCATCGTGAATCATCTTCTTTCGTTAAAATCGTTCGGCGTCCCTTACTTGAGTCCCCTTGTCCCCGGAAGCTTTAAAGGAATGAAAGATTTGCTCATACGCGGGCCGTTATGGTTGATGAAAAACAGACCTGCGTCCCTACATACTCAAGACAAGACTAGATTGGACGACAGTATGACGGAACAACTTAAGGAACCGCCGGACAACGTGCTGTAAGGAGGAGAGTTAAATCATGGAGCATCCCCGTCAAATTACCGTATTTCAAGCAACTTTCATTCTTGTCAGCACCATTATTGGCGTCGGCGTACTTCCTCTCCCTCTTTTTGCCGTTCGGGCAGCCGATTCGGGCGCACCTCTTGTCACGCTGCTTGGCGTATTATTTGCTTTTGTGGGACTCGCGGTGATTACTGTGCTCAGTATGCGTTTTCCGACTAAATCCTTCATTCAATACAGCGAGGATATTATAGGAAAATGGTTTGCTCGAATCGGAAGTGTGTTCATTATCGCCTTCTTCGCCGTGTTGACATCTCTTACCGCACGAGAATTTGGCGAAGTAGTCATTACATCGGTTCTTACAAGGACCCCTGTGGAAGTCACCGTTATTGTCATGCTGCTTTTGGCAGCCATCTCGACACGAAATGACATTACAACTTTCGCTTACATTCATTATTTCTATACTCCTCTTCTCCTGGGACCTGGATTATTGATCGTCGCATTGTCGTTGAAAAATGCCGAAGTGATTAATCTTCAGCCGATTTGGGGTAACAACCCTGGGGGGATGCTGAAGGGGGCCGTTACGGTTGCGGCCTTATTTCAAGGGTCCTTCATTGTGACTGCAGTTATTCCAGCCATGCGTCGACCGGAGAAGGCGATGAAGGCTTGTATATGGGGAATGGTGATCGCAGGTGGGCTGTACGTTACGATTGTCGCGGCGACAGTCAGCGTATTCGGTGCCGAAGAGATCAAGCTCTTGCTCTGGCCGACACTGGAGTTAGCCAAGGCGACCTCCTTGCCTGCAAATATTTTAGAACGTTTGGATGCAGCCTTTCTTGCCGTATGGGTGACCGCCGTATTTACCACCCTTTTCTCCAGTTATTTTCTGGCAATTCACTCGGCGAGCAAATTGTTTCGCTTACGCGACCATAGGATATTTTCTTTTTTCATTCTTCCGGTTGTTTTTATCATGGCAATGTTCCCTCAAAACATCATGCATATGTACGAAATCATTCAAAACGTTGGCCGCGTTGGGCTTATGATTACGATCGCTTATCCGGGTATGTTATTATTGATCGCGATTTTTCGCAAGAAAAGAGGGGATCGTGATGAGTGTAAACCGACGGATTAAACTATGTCTCATTCTCATCGTGTTTCCGCTGTTAACAGGATGCTGGGATCGTCTCGAAATCGAAGATCGTGCCGTCGTTTTAGGGGTTTCAATTGACAAGGCGGGCCCGGGAGCCGAAAAGCAAGAGGGCGAGGTTACACACCTTCGCGGAAAATTTCCTACACCGCGTAAAGAATTGATTCGCGTCGCCGTGCAGATCGCTCTTCCAGGGAGGATTCCGCTCGGACCTGGGGAAAGCGGGGGAGGGGGAGGAGGAAACAAGGGAGCGGAACAAACCGTTTGGGTCATCGAGGTGGTAGGTCACACGATCGATGATGCGCTTATGAATTTGGACCAGCAGATCTCGGGAAGACTCTTCTACGGGCATTTGCGTGTAATCGTTGTATCCGAAGCGGTGGCCCGAAATGGATTGCAAAATTTGAACGATTTCTTTCGCCGCAATCCGGAAGTGCGAAGAATGGCCTGGATGATGATTTCGAAAGGACCTGCTATTCAATTAATGAAGGCTGCGCCAAAATTGGAACGCGTCCCTACGCTATATCTGATGTCAACATTGGATGACGCTGTCAAGATAGGCAAACTTCCAACCGATTATGTCGGCATGTTCTGGAGCAATTCTTCGAAGAAAGGGCAGGAAGGATTTCTTCCTTATGTGCAAATCATGAAAGAACAAAATATTGAAATCAAAGGACTGGCTTATTTTAAAGGTGACAAAATGGTAGGTGTAACAAAGCCGCTTGAAATCGCGGGTTACTTGGGGATTAAGGGGATCAATCCCGCAGGGTATCGGGCGATGCTCAAAGTGGATGGGGGAGGGACTGTGGCTGTGTACGCAACGCATCGGGAATCAAAAATTGAGGCTCGAATCAAAAAAGGTTCTCCGCATATTACGGTTTCCGTCAGGATTGAGCTCAATTTGGAAGAAAAAATGAATGAGCAAGTTTCCATAAATAGTTCCGACATCCTAAAAAAACTCGAAAAGGAAGAAGAGCAATCGATCTATAAACTGTATAAAGGCTTAATAAAACAAACACAGGAGAAACAATCCGATATTTTCGGTTTCGGCGAATATGTACGGGCAAAACAATCGCAATATTGGAACCGACATATCAAAACGAAAGAACGATGGCAGGAAATGTACAAAGACATTTCAGTCGATATTGATGTAGATGCGCATATTCGCCGAGTCGGTATGAAAGCAAAATAACGTGCAGGAAGATTCGGAAAACTTGAGGGGGCCTATACGTCATGTCTTTTGGAGGATTCACAGGTTATATCGGTTACGTCATACCCTTATGGTTGGTGACCGGGTTTTTAATTTTGCGGTTGGATGTAAGAGGTTATGAGTCGGCAAAAATGATGAAGGAAAAAAGTATAGCCCGTTTTCTCGGATGGCTCAATGTAGCACTAGGGATCTTGTTATTAGTAGCGCAGTGGGCTTTTCGAAAGTGGTCGTGGTAAAACCATACATTAGTTAATTATGCAACGCCCAAGGAGCCGGAGGTATCCATCATGGCGATGATGACCGCATTGGAATGCGGCTTCACGACCTCATCCCATGTTTTGTATCGCAGGTCGTCCGGGCTGATATGGTGGATGCCGGGGGTGCCGGAAGTCGAGTTGCGCCGTAAATTTTCAAGGATCGTCCGCTTCTTGTCGATGTTGGACATGATCCCTTTTTTGCGGATATCGTTAAATTGAATTTCTTTCGTTTCCAGCTGGTCCTTGTCTTTATCTTTCAGAAAAGGCAATTCCAGCTCCTCGAACAGCATCGATTCCAGCTCGGCAATGCTGATCTCCGCTTCGACGTAGTCTTCGCCGGCCTGATCGCCGGCGCCCTCTCCTTTGCCGGGCGAGGCGGAAGGATCGACGCCAAGCACATCGCCGACCTGGCTGTCGCCGTCGCCTTGACCGACATGCTTGCTTTTGTTGAAATTGTATACGAACCGATATTCATCGAGGCTGCGGATCGGAACTTTGATGATCTGCTTGCCGTCGGACATGACGATGCTTTCTTCCGTCACCAGGTCGGGAAGATTCTGCTTGATCGCCTCGCGTACCTTTTGCTGATGCCGGGACTGGTCCTGATATCCTTTGCGGTGCAAAGACCAATCTTCCTTGGAGACGATAAACAACGGATCATTCATACATACCCCTCCTCGCTGTAAATTGTATCATATTGGAGCTGTAATGCATTGTTGTTAATCAATATATTCAATTTTTAATAGCTTATGTGAAAACAAAACCCCTTCCGGACTAGGAAGGGGAGACCATTTTTTAAATAAAGTGAAAACAGGATTAGGATTGGATCATCGCGCCGATGACGGATAGCAGCAGAACACCGCCTACGACAAGACCGTTCAAGATGGTACCGATAATGGCAAACACTTTTTTACGGTTTTTCATAACAAGACCGATGATGCCAAGAATAAGCCCGACAAGGTTCACGAACATCGTGGCGAGAATAATGAACGAGGAAACGACGAGCATCGGTGCTTTATCCATGATGGTGCTCGAGTCCAGCACGCCCCCATCGTACACGTCGGCGAGCGAAATGACGGAACCAACGGCAACGATGACGAAAAAGATAATGGACAGCAGGCAAACAAGCGAAATGACGAACGAGGCAATACCGAGACCGGAATGCTTCAGATACTCCGGAGGTTGCTGCGGGTATTGTGAAAAGCCGTCCTGGTTCGGGTTGTATTGTTGATACATGAGCATCTCCTTTTTAATCGTGTGATAATCGGTTGATATCGGTTAACCTATGAGATATATTTTCCAACAGATGGGGTGAAAATGCAATAACGATCTGAAAATTGTACGAGATTGTTCGTTGGCAATGGTTTGATCGATCGGCTATGATTAAGGTATATGCCAGACAATTATAAATAGGAACAAGGAGTCGATTTTATTGCAAAACCGTTACATCGCAATTGGCGCCATCAGCGCCTTGATCGCGGTAGCCTTGGGTGCTTTTGGCGCGCATGGCCTGCAAGGCAAAATTACGGACGATATGCTGAAGGTATATAATACCGGCGTGACGTACCATATGTCGCATGCGCTCGGCATTCTGCTCATCGCCTTGATGGTCGATAAGCTCGGCGACAACAACAAGGTGTTGTGGGCCGGCAGATTGCTCTTGATCGGAACGATTCTGTTCTCGGGAAGCTTATATTTGCTTGCGGTAACCGACGTGAAGCAGCTTGGCATCATTACGCCGTTCGGCGGCGTCGCATTCCTCGCGGGCTGGCTGCTGGTCGCCTTGGCAGCCATGCGCAAGAAGAAATAAGCTTATTCTTGTAACAAAAAGTATGGCAATGACAGCCGCTTCCTCGATGGAAGCGGTTATTTGCTCTGAGCTCGCCGTCATTCGACTCGAATCAACACGACTTCATGTTTTTCGATAAAAAATAGGTGTCATAGGCAGATCTTTCTACTATAATAGAAAGTGTTGGCAATACTTCTTAGTTGCTGCAGGAAGGAAGTTGGATGTGGACAATCGCGGCATTACTTACGGAAACCAAGAGCTGGAGCAAATGTTTCATTCGTTGTTCGAGCATAATCCGATTTCCATCGCGCTCGTCGATCGTTACGGTTATTTCCGCCGAATAAACAACGTGACTAGCGACATTACGGGATATACGCCTGCGCAATTAATCAATAAACGTTTTTATCGTTTCATTAACAAGAACGATCTAAGGCAAACGCTTAGCTCCGTGAAACGTGCATTGCTCGGAGAGCCGCAGCATTTCGAAACGGCATTTATACATAAAGACGGATACCGGGTTGACCTGGAAACGAACGTCGTGCCAATCGTTGTAGGCGAAGAGACAACCGGGGTTATCCTCATGAGCCAAGATATTACGGAACGTAAACGAACGGTCGAACGGGTCCGGCATATGGCCTATTACGACGATATGACCGGTCTGCCGAACCGGAGAATGTTCACCGATTTGCTGACGGAGCAGCTCGCCTCCATGGATGCTGAAGGGGAGCGTATCGCCGTATTTTTTATGGATATCGACCGGTACAAGCTCGTGAACGACTCCTTCGGCCATGAAGTCGGGGATATGCTGCTGCTGCAGGTTGCCGAGCGGCTGACGCATTGCGTCGCGGAGCGGGATGTGGTCGCCCGGATGGAAGGCGATGAATTCGCCTTTTATTTTGCCGGATTATCCACGATGGCCGATGTCGAGCGGAAAGCGAAGCAGCTGCTGGATTCGTTCGAGCAGCCGTTTATGCTGCAGAACTATCCGCTGTACGTGACGGCGAGCGTCGGCATTTCCATACAAACGCCCGGACAGGGGGACAATAACGCACAATTATTGTTTCGGCAAGCCAACCTGGCCTTGTCGAAAGCCAAGGAGCAAGGGAAGAACAATTACCAAATGTTCGCCCCGGCCATGAACGGAACGCCGCTGGAGCGTCTGAAGATGGAGACGGAGCTGCGACGCGCCTTGCGGCGGGATGAATTCATGCTTGTCTATCAGCCGCAAGTGAATTTGAAGACGGGAAGCATTGTCGGCGCCGAGGCGTTGATTCGCTGGAACCATCCTGACCGCGGCATCGTATCGCCTGCCGAATTCATACCGCTTGCCGAAGAATGCGGACTCATCGTTCCGATCGGCGAATGGGCGTTGCGGCAAGCTTGCCGGCAGAACAAAGCTTGGCAGGATGCGGGGTTTCCGCATTTTCCGATCTCGGTGAATCTTTCGATGCGACAGTTCCAATTGCAGAATTTGACCGGAGTTGTTGCACAAGTGCTCGAAGAAACCGGGCTTAACGCACGGTATTTGGAGCTTGAGATTACCGAGAGCATGACGATGGATGTCCACCATGCTTCGGAATCGCTTCGCGAGCTGACGGAGCTCGGGGTCGGCATCAGCATAGACGACTTCGGCACGGGATACAGCTCGTTTCATTATTTGAAAAACTTCCCGATCAACAATTTAAAAATCGACCGTTCGTTTGTCCGCGACATATCAAATGATCCGAACGATGCGGCGATCGTTGCGGCAATTATCGCAATGGCGCACAAGTTGCGGCTGCATGTCGTGGCCGAAGGCGTAGAGACGGAAGAGCAATACTCATTCTTAAGAAGCCACAAATGCGATAACATGCAAGGCTATTATTACAGCCCCCCGGTATCCAGCGAGAAGCTGGAAGGATTGCTGGAACGATCCCGGGATGATAGCTCCACCTTTCAAGAACAGTTGACCTTACATAACGACAGCCATTATTACATATAGATCACAGCAAATTCGCTCAAGAATTAGCCCTTGCGCTTCCGGATTCATGTCTGATTTCCGTGCGGCGCGGAGGGCTATTTTTGATTGAAAAGCCGTTTTTTTTTGCTGGACAACGGAAAAGAAGTGAGATACACTTTGTTGGAATTTGCTAGATCATGAGGATTGGGGCAGGATGAGCATGCAAGTTGTTGCGGACATAAAACGTTTTTTGCAGGTCGAAGGCGCAGGCAAAATGCTGTTTACTTTATTTTGCTATGGAATCGGCATGGGCATTTTGGCTCCGATGAACGCCATTTATTTGAGCGAGAGCATCGGCTTGTCGAAAGGAGAAGTCGTTTCGATATTCGTAGTATCGCTTCTGCTTAACATGGGAACGACGATTACGGTCGGACTTCTCAGCGATAAGCTTCGCAGCAAGAAGAAACTGGCGATTACAGCCGCCTCGTTGTGTCTAGTCGGCTTGTTGATCTACATGCGAGCAGATAACTACGTGCTGGCGCTGATCGGCATGTGTATCGTGAGTGCGCCGTCCGGCTTAATCATGGGGCAGCTGTTCGCCATGTCGCGGAGCCATTTCGCCCGGCTCGCCGGCGATATTGTAGAGATGGCGCAAATCTGGCTGCGCGCCGGATACAGTGTAGGATTTTTTTGCGGCTTGCTGCTTGGAGCGAATTTGTATTTGATCGCAACGTTCCAAGGCGTATTGTGGGGCAATTTTGCAGGATATGCGATGTTAATTCTGCTGCTGTTATTGTATCGGGAACGAATCGACGAGAAGAAGCCGGCCGGTTCGGGGGCGGGCGAGCCTTTTTCCTTCATCATGCTCATTGCGCTTCTGTTGCTGGCTTGTGCCGATGCGATCCGCGGATTGTATTTGCCCCTAGTCGTGAAATCCTTATTCGGCAAACCGGAATATATGTCGTACATCTGGAGCGCCCAAGCGGTATTCGAGCTATTATTTATGACCATCGCCGGATATTGGGCCGCAAAATACGGCAGCAGGAAAATCATTCTCCTCGGAGGGATCGGCGCCTTTATCGCTTATTCGGCTTATGCTCTTCGCTCGCCGCTGATTGTTTTTTTCCTCATTCAGCCGGTTTATTCTTTCTTCGTATCCATCCTGTACGGGGTGGCGATGGGCTATGTGCAGCGGATGTTCGCAAGCCGAACCGGATTCGGCGCGAGTCTGTACGTGTTCATTTCGCTAACGGCATCATTAATCGGATATTTGCTTCCGCTTTTCGTCGAAGGGTATGATCCTTCCATATTCGTCATTCCGATGACATTGGTATTTGTATCCCTTACGGTCATTTCCATTGTGTTGATCCGGGAACGCCGCATCTCAAAACCTGCGGAATCGCGTTGAAACCGAAGAAAACAAGCCTCCGGCCCAATCGGGCTGGAGGCTTGTTGCTCGTTCGCTTCGGTTCAACCGTCATCTTAACTGATCGTAAAGTCGTCGATTTCGTAAATATTGAATGCGTACACGCTTTTCTCATCGACATGGTATACGGTCATCACTTCGCTGTCCATGTCAAAATTCAACACGCGGCAAGGAATGCTGACTTTACCGCCTTTGCCTTTATTAATATACAATCGAATGAGCGTGTTGTTTGCGATCAGCGTCTTGATGGAATCGAGCATCGATTGCGTGATAGTCGGTTTGGACAGTTTTTCCTTCGCTTGCTCGGATTTGGCCGTTTCCGCGGTGCTCCGTTTTGCGGAGGGTTTGGCGGCAGTATCGGCTGGAATTTCTTTTTCGGTCTTTTCCTTCAGCATTTCCTCAATGATCGTTCCTAGGTTCATGCCTCGATGTACTTTGAAATCAATAACATCCTCGTTGTTCATCAATCTCATCAGTTTTTCCATTGCAGCTTTATTCGTTGGCGACTCGATCAAGATGTCGACATTAAATAAGAAACCCCTACGCTCTGGGACGTTATTGTTATTCATAGTTCCTCCAGCCTAATCATTAGAACTAAATTACTATAATTATACCACTATTTTATCTGAAGCTGTAAACCTAGCTTTTAATAAAGTCCATGCAAATTTCGGATGCATGAAAACCAAACGAGGCCATTGTACATATAGTGTTAACGGAATGAATGTGGAGGTGTTCATCAATGGTTCGTTTGGATCCGATCACGGTGGACGGACATCAAGCCGTCGGTATCGAAGTGAAGCTTCCGAAGACGACGCTCGTCATTATCTCGACCGACAAAGGCTATATTATGTGCGGCGCATTGGATGTTCAGCTGTTAAACGAAAGGCTTAAGGATCGCAACATCGTTGCGGGAAGGGCAACGGGAGTCCGAACCTACGAAGATTTGCTGAACGCGCCGCTGGAATCCGTCACCTATGGCGCAGAAGCGCTGGGAATCTTGCCCGGGATGACGGGGAAAGACGCCATTATCAAAATGATGTAAGCCTATTGTTCCGAAAGGGCCGACATCCGGCATATACCTAACGTAAAAGGTTAGTTATATGAAGGGGACCGGCTTTTTTGTCGTTGACTTGTGCAAATTTCTAATATATGTTTAATTCAGAACATTTGTCGACGTTTGTCGGAAAAGCGCGAATACGATTCCCCTACTGCAAATGGTCATGAGGAAAAGGGGTCAGCAGATGGATTTATTTTGTTCTTTCTTACATAACATGACCCTGATTGTGTCTGTCATGTTCGTTGCAATCAAGATTAAAAAAGCAATCCTCGCGTATATGAAGCGATTTGATTATATGATTCCGGCCATGTACGGCATTACGTCTTGGGCGGTTATGCTGCAAACGGTCAAAATCGACGGCATGCCGTTTGATTTGCGCTGCGTGCCTGTCTTTTTCGTCTCATACCGGTATGGTTGGAAAGCAGGGGCGGTAGCTCTGCTATTTCCCGCAGCATATCGTCTTTATCTAGGCGGGAGTACCGCTTGGCAAGGCATACTTTTTGGCTTGGTTCTCTATTGGTTTGTCGCATCGATATGCAATACAGCCAAAAAAGAGCGATTCCCCTACCATAACATTTCGATGGGGCACATTGTCTCCGTTTTGATCGTATCCGTTACACTGAACGCGCTATTAGACGGTCTGTTCACGCCGCTGTCGACGGAAGATTTCTTGCTCATCGAACTATACCGCCTGATCTTCTTCATGTTAGCTGTTATTGCCATGACTTTGATCGTGAATGACGATAACCGGACCTATCTTCAAGCGCAAGATTTGCTGCATCTTTCGACTCATGATTCATTAACGAGACTGCCTAACTACCGAAGCTTCAAAGATAATGCCAAGCAGATCCTGGAGACCAATCCGGCTGCTTATGTCGCCATGCTGGATCTCGACAACTTCAAGCTCTACAATGACTCCTTTGGACATCAAGCAGGGGATAACCTGCTGCGCAGCATTTCGCACATATTCAAAAGCCGGATCACGGAGCAAGGGTTCATTGCAAGATACGGCGGCGAAGAATTCGTTGCGATCTTTTCAACCGGGGATCCGTCCGTCGTTCAATCGATTCTGGACGATATCCGAACCGCGATCGAATCGAGCGTACTCCATGAGGGTCAAACCCAGCCAAGCAGCAAAGTGACGATCTCGATCGGCGTCAGTTTACCGGGATCCGGCGCATCGGAGCTGAAAGAGCTGATCAGCCAAGCCGATCGAGCCTTGTACCGGTCGAAACGGACAGGAAAGAACCGATGTACCTTCTTTCGGGAAGAGCATGAATAACCCACCGTCAAGGCGAAAATTCCAGCCGTACGGTGGGTTATCGTTTTCATGGACCGCAGGTAACGTTATGCGCCGTTGTTTATCCTTGCTCGAACAGCTTAGGCAAGTTGATATGGTAAGGCGGGTATACGACGCCTTTCTCCGTGACGATCGCCGACACGTATTCATTCGGCGTCACGTCGAACGCCGGGTTGAATACCTTGATGCCTTCCGGTGCCGTCCGTTTGCCGAAGCCTTGCGTAATTTCGTCTTCGTGGCGTTCCTCGATCGGAATCTCCGCTCCGGTCGGCGTGTTCAGGTCGATCGTCGACAGCGGGCATGCGACATATACCGGGATGCCGTGTGCTTTGGCCAGTACGGCGACGCTATAGGTGCCGATCTTGTTGGCGACGTCGCCGTTCGCAGCGACCCGGTCCGTACCTACGATGACAGCCTGAACCCATCCTTTGCTCATGACCATGCCGGCCATGTTGTCGCAGATGAGCGTGACGTCGACGCCGGCTTGCTGCAGCTCGAACGCGGTCAGCCGCGCTCCTTGCAGCACCGGACGGGTTTCATCGGCGAAAACGCGGATATTCATGCCGCGCTCCTTGGCAAGGTAGATCGGCGCAAGCGCCGTGCCGTACCGGGCGGTAGCCAGTCCGCCTGCATTGCAGTGCGTCAGGACGCCGGTGTTGTCATCAAGCAGCGACAGGGCGTGTTCGCCGATGAGGCGGCACGTTTCTTCGTCTTCGGCTTGAATCTGCTTCGCCTCGTCGAGCAGCGCTTGCTTCATATGCTCGACGGAAGGGCATTCGCCGCTCTCCGCGAGGTACTCCGCACGCTGCTTCATCCGGTCCAGCGCCCAGAACAGATTGACGGCCGTCGGGCGGGAAGTGGCCAAATAAGCGGCATGGCGGTTTACTTCGGCATCCAGCAGCGCAAGCTGCGTTGCGAGGTCTCCTTCGCCAGGCGTATAGTCGCGAATGCCGAGGTATACGCCAAAAGCTGCGGCAATGCCGATCGCCGGAGCTCCCCGCACCTTCAGATGACGTATCGCTTCCCACACGTCTTCGGACGTTTGAAGCGGCAAATATAAGATTTGTTCCGGCAGCAGGCGCTGATCGAGCAGATCGAGTTGATTGTCGCCCCAACGGACGGATTGAAGCCAGTTTGCGGTTGGATTCGCTTCTCCATTCGCTGCTTGGGTCGGGTCTTGTTGCGTATGATGTTGGCTCATGGATTCGCTACACTCCTTTGGCTGCCGTTTCGGCGATCGCAATCGCTTCTTCGATCGACGATGCGCGGCGATTCAATTTGATTAGCGCGGTTCCGATTCGGAGCGCGAGCCGCTGCGCCTGTTCGCGGCCGGCCGCATCTTCGATTTTGTCGATGTCGGCGACATGGGCGAGACCGTGCACGCGGCGAACCATTTTGCATCCGGCAAAACCGATCGTATCCTGCAGCACGCGGTTCAAGTAGCTGTCTTGATACCCCGGCGTCCCGGCCATCCGGTCAACGAGCTTGTCGTTCCACAGCGCGCGGAAATTGCTTTCGAAGTTCGTCCAGACTTCGCGGACGGTTTGGATCAGATACGCCCGGTAATCCTGCTTGTCCGCTTCATCGCGGCTCCAGCCTTCCTGAGCGGTGAAGTTCAGCAGCAGGTTGGCGATGACCGCTCCGATATCGAAGCCCATCGGTCCGTAATAGGCAAACTCGGGATCGATCACTTTCGTCGATTCAGCCGTGACGAAGATGCTTCCCGTATGCAGGTCGCCGTGCAGCAGCGCTTGCGCATGCGTCAGGAATTTCTCCCGCAGGTGAGCCACTTCCAAGTGAAGCTCTTGATCGTTCCACAGCGTTTCGACAGCGTCGCGAATGGAAGGATCGAAGCTGTTCGTTTCGGCGTCCCGGTACGGATCGTCGAAAATGAGCTCTTCGGTGATTTTGCACAATTCGGGATTGATGAACTGCTTGACGCGAAGTTTCTTCTCCTGCTGATTCATCCCGAGATCGGAAGTGAAGAACAGCGTGTTCGCCAGGAACCGTCCGATATGTCCGGAGAACAGCGGGTATTTGTTCCGTTCGATCAAGCCGCGGCGCATGATGACATGGTCGCTTAAGTCCTGCATGATCGTCAGGGCGAGCTCGGCGTCATATTTATATACGTGCGGAACGAGATCCGGGCAGAGAGACTCCTCGAGCATCAACGCTTCGCTTTCGATGCGGGCGCGGTCGAGCGTGAGCGGCCAAGATTCGCCGACGACTTTGGCATAGGGCAAAGCTTGCTTCATGATAATGCTTGTATTCGCAGAAGGGTCGCTTATATGAAAAACTAGATTTAAATTGCCGTCGCCGATCTCACGGCAAGCTAGATTGGCGCCTGGTGGGAAAATGTCGAGCCCTTTGGCGATGTCTATCGCTTCGGCCTCGGTTAATGCGTGATAGGACAAGCTTCTCAACCTCCAAAAACATATTTTTTCCTAAGTATAAATTATAATTTACCCGGTTGGAATAGCTAGTGTTTTATTTATGGCATAATTGTCGGGGGAAGCAGCCAATCTAAGGAGAAGCGGCATGATCGCGACTACGAATGATAAAGGATGGTTGATTCCATGGCAACGGCAACTGCTGCAATGACGGTGCAGGACGTATTGAACAAACAAATCGCGAACTGGAGCGTCCTGTATACGAAACTTCACAATTATCACTGGTACGTAAAAGGCAATCAGTTTTTTACGCTGCACCTGAAATTCGAAGAACTGTATAATGAAGCCGCGCTTCATATCGACGAGCTGGCGGAGCGGGTGCTCGCGATCAAAGGCAAACCGACGGCGACGATGGCCGAGTATTTGCGTCTCTCCTCCGTAAAGGAAGCAAGCGGGTCGGAAAATGCAGACGCGATGGTGAAAGCGATCGCCAGCGATTTCACGACCATGACGGGCGAGCTGAAGCAAGGCATGGACGCGGCTGAAGCGGCCGGGGACGACACGACGTCGGACATGCTGCTCGCGATCCGAACGACGCTGGACAAACATATTTGGATGCTTGCCTCTTTTGTCGAAGCTTGAGTGTCGGACGCCGCACCCTATATAATAGCACTAGCACCATGAATATTAGGGAGGGGCGTTTCGACGGCATGAACAAGACGATGGAGATGCAACCGATCGCTTTGAAGGAATGGGCCTCCGCGATTTCCGCACTGCAAGAGGGCAAACAGATTCTCATTATGCGCAAAGGCGGCATCGTAGAGGAAACCCGCGATTTTCAGCTGAAAAGCCGATCGTTTTATTTATATCCGACTTACGAGCACCAGCGGAAAGAGCTATTAAAGGAAGAGAATGCGGGTCTGGTGGACGAAACGCTGGCGGGCTGGTCTCCTGAAGATACGAGCGTAAAGCTCACTGCGTATGCGGAAGCTGTAGAGGACATCGAGATCGTCGACCAGGAACAGCTGAATCTGCTGCGAGGTCTTCACATCTGGACCGATCATTTCGCCGAAGAGCGATTGAAATGGAAACGGAAAAATCCGCTCCATGTCGTGATTTTGCGCGTGTATAAGCTGCAGCAGCCTCTCACCGTGTCGATCCTGCCGGAATATGTCGGCTGCAAGTCCTGGCTGCGCATCGAGGAAGGGAGCGGAACGTTCGAGGCGTCTCCCGTGCTGAGCGATGAGCAATTTGCCGCCGCCCGCAGGCGCATTCATGAGGCGCTCGGCCGATAAATGCCGCTTCCACAACGGATGACTTGACCTCAAATGAAGGTCAGGTCATTTATTTTTGCCCGTGTGGGCCGACCTTTATTGATTTGATCCGACATTTATAATATGATTGTTATAGTGAGAATCATTGAGAATCAGTTTAGAATTATTTTTACCAAATAGATATTCTGACGAAGCTCAATACAAAGATATAGACGGAGGGAACATTAGATTATGTCAAATGCAACTCGTTTCGTGATCGAAGGCTTAAAAGCGACGATCGAAGGCAAAGAGATCCTGAAAGGCATCAATCTTGACATGAAAGGCGGAGAAGTTCATGCGATCATGGGTCCGAACGGCACGGGCAAAAGTACGCTTGCATCGGCGCTCATGGGGCATCCTAAATATGAAATTACGGACGGAAGCGTATCGCTGAACGGCGAAGACGTGCTTGAAATGGAAGTGGACGAGCGCGCCCGCGCTGGCCTGTTCCTGGCGATGCAATATCCGAGCGAAATTGCCGGCGTGACGAACTCCGACTTCCTGCGCAGCGCGATCAACGCGCGCCGCGGCGAAGGCAACGAAATTTCGCTGATCAAGTTCATTCGCCAGATGGAAGGCAAAATGAAAGAGCTCGAGATGAACCCTGAGTTCGCGCATCGTTACCTGAACGAAGGCTTCTCCGGCGGGGAGAAGAAGCGCAACGAAATCCTGCAAATGATGCTGCTGGATCCGAAGATCGTTATTTTGGACGAGATCGACTCCGGTCTTGACATCGACGCATTGAAAATCGTTGCCGCAGGCGTTAACAGCATGCGCAGCGAAGAGCGCGGATTCTTGATCATTACCCACTATCAGCGTTTGCTGAACTATATTAAACCGGACTTCGTACACGTCATGATGCAAGGACGTATCGTGAAATCCGGCGGACCTGAGCTGGCAGAGCGTCTGGAAAACGAAGGCTACGATTGGGTGAAAGAGGAGCTTGGCATTGTCGACGAAACGGTAGGTCAAGAAGTTTAAGAGCGAATACAGGAGGAAAACGAAACGATGAGCACACAAACGATTCTTCCCGTTGACCGCGATACCGTAGCATCCATCTCCGCAAACCGCAACGAAGCTTCATGGATGTCCGCGCTCCGCTTGGAAGCGCTGGAACTGGCCGGTCAACTGGAATTGCCGAAACTCGAAAAAATGAAAATCGAACGTTGGAACATCGGTTCCTACGGTTCCCATAAACAACCTGCGCAGGTTGGTTCGATCGCGGAGCTTCCAGAGTCGATCACAAGCCTGCTGCAAGAAGGTCTAGACGGCAGCAATCTGCTCGTACAGCGCAATTCCGGCGTCGTGTACGCCAAGTTATCGGCTGAGTTGGCTGAGAAAGGCGTCATCTTCACCGATCTGGAAACGGCTGCTAAGGATCATGCCGATCTGGTTCAGAAGTATTTCATGCAAGCCGTGACGAAGGACGAAAACCGTCTGACGGCATTACATGCAGCATTGTGGAACGGCGGGGTATTCCTGTACGTGCCGAAGAACGTCGAGATCGATACGCCGCTGCAGGCGATCTTCCTGACGGACGACGCGCAAGCGACGTTCGCGCCACACGTGCTGATCGTTGCCGAATCGAACAGCCGCATCGTTTATGTCGACAACTACGTGTCGGCCGGCACGCAAGGCGACGCGAAGCTTGTTCACAACGGCGTCGTTGAAGTGTTCGTCAAAGCCGGTGCGAAGGTGCAATATGCATCCGTGCATAACATGGGCGAAGCCGTCACCGATTTGAACTACCGCCGCGCAATCGTCGAGAACGACGGCAGCATAGAGTGGGTCGTCGGCGAGATGAACCACGGCGATTCGATGTCCGATACGGTATCGATTCTGAAAGGCAACGGCTCATCATCGGACGCGAAAATCATCGCCGTAGGCACCGGGGAGCAGAACCTGAACATTACGACCCGCGCCGTTCATTTCGGACGCAGCTCCGACAGCCAGATGATTACCCGCGCCGTTATGCGTGACTCGGCACAGTCGATTATCAACGGTATTACGAAAATCGAGCACGGCGCAACCAAGGCAAACGGCGAGCAAACGGAAAAAGTGCTGATGCTCAGCCCGAAAGCGCGCGGTGACGCCAACCCGATTCTGCTCATCGACGAAGACGACGTTACGGCGGGACATGCAGCCAGCGTTGGACAAGTAAATCCGGAGCAAGTGTATTACCTGATGTCGCGCGGCGTGCCTAAAGCGGATGCCGAACGCCTCATCATCTACGGCTTCCTAGCGCCGGTCGTATCCGAAATTCCGCTGGCCAGCGTGCAGGGACAACTGCAAGCCGTCGTGGAAAGGAAGTTAGGACAATGAATATAGCGCAAATTCGTAAGCTGTTTCCGATATTGAATCAGGAAATCAACGGGCATCCGTTAGTCTATCTCGACAGCGCCGCTTCATCGCAAAAGCCGGTCAGCGTCATCCAGGCGATCAGCCGGTATTACGAGAACGACAACGCCAACGTGCACCGCGGCGTCCATACCCTCGGGTCCAGGGCTACCGATGCTTACGAAGGCGCACGCGAGAAAGTCGCTCGCTTCATCGGTGCGAAGCAGGCGGAGGAAATCGTCTTTACGCGCGGTACGACGACGGCAATCAACTTGGTCGCTTCGAGCTACGGCCGTTCGGTGTGCAAGGAAGGCGATGAAATCGTTCTGACGCCGATGGAGCATCACAGCAATCTCATTCCGTGGCAGCAGGTCGCGAAAGCGACCGGCGCCACGCTGAAATATATTCCATTGCAAAAGGACGGCACGATCGATCTTGCCGACGTGGAGAAGACGATTACCGATCGGACGAAAATCGTCACGATGACGTACGTGTCCAACGTGCTTGGCGTCGTGAACCCGATCAAGCAAGTGGCCGAAATCGCCCACAGGCACGGCGCGGTCATCGTCGTGGACGGCGCGCAAAGCACGCCGCACCTGAAGGTCGACGTACAGGACCTGGATTGCGATTTCTACGCTTTATCCGGCCATAAGATGTGCGGTCCTACCGGAATCGGCGCTTTGTACGGGAAGAAGAAGCTGCTGGACAACATGGAGCCGATCGAGTTCGGCGGCGAAATGATCGACCATGTCGGCTTGTACGATTCGACATGGAAGGAAGTCCCGGCGCGGTTCGAGGGCGGCACGCCGATCATTGCCGGCGCGGTCGGACTCGGCGCAGCGATCGACTTCCTGCAAGAGGTCGGCATGGACGTGATTCACGAGCATGAGCAGCGCATAACTGCATATGCTATGGAAAAGATGTCGCGGATCGACGGGCTTACCATCTATGGTCCAAGCCAGGATCGTGCCGGGCTCGTGACGTTTAACCTGGGCGACGTCCATCCGCACGACGTAGCGACGGTGCTCGACTCCGAAGGCGTCGCCATCCGTGCGGGGCATCATTGCTGCCAACCGCTCATGCGATGGCTCGAGCAGTCGGCCACGGCGCGCGCAAGCTTTTACTTGTACAACACCGAAGAAGATGTCGATCGTTTCGTCCAAGCGTTAGTAAAAGCAAAGGAGTACTTTGGTTATGCAGCTGGATGACTTATACCGACGCGTCATAATGGATCATTATAAAAACCCCCGCAACCGCGGACGTTTCGAGGACGGGGCGGTGACCATCGATTTGAACAACCCGACCTGCGGCGACAAAATATCGCTGCAGCTGATCGTTGAGGACGATGTCGTCAAGTCGGCGAAGTTCACCGGGGAAGGCTGCTCAATCAGCATGTCCTCGGCATCGATGATGACCGATGCGGTCAAAGGCAAAACGATTGGGCAGGCGCTTGCGATGGCCGAGAAATTTTCGGCGCTGGTCAAAGGCGAGCCTGTCGAGTTTGAGGAATATGAAGATATCGAAGCGTTGTCTGGCGTAAGCAAATTCCCGGCCCGCATCAAATGTGCGACGCTCGCGTGGAACGCATTGCGCAAGGGCGTAGAACAAGACAAAGCGTAAAGGGTTAAGCGTTAGGAAGGGGAGCGGGAAGCGCCCCAATGAAATATAGGAGGTAAGTACGATGGCCAAAAAAATGCCTGAGCTCGAAGAGTACAAATACGGGTTCCGCGACGAGCATGAAGCCGTGTTCAAGTCGGGTAAAGGTTTGTCGGCGGAAATTGTCAAAGCCATTTCGGAAATGAAAGGCGAGCCGGAGTGGATGCTTGATTTCCGTCTCAAATCGCTGGAACAGTTCAATAAAATGCAAATGCCGCGTTGGGGCGGCAACATGGACGATCTGGACTTCGACGACATTCAATATTACGTCAAACCGTCCGAGAAGCAAGGCAAAACGTGGGAGGAAGTTCCCGCGGAAATTAAAGAAACGTTCGACAAGCTCGGAATTCCGGAAGCGGAGCAGAAGTTCCTTGCCGGCGTTTCGGCACAATACGAGTCTGAGGTCGTATACCACAGCATGCAGAAAGATCTGGAGGAGCAAGGCGTTATCTTCACCGATACCGATACGGCGCTCCGCGAGCATCCGGAAATTTTCAAAGAGTATTTCGGTACCGTCATTCCTCCGAACGACAACAAATTCGCGGCGCTGAACAGTGCGGTATGGTCCGGCGGCAGCTTCATCTATGTGCCAAAAGGCGTCAAATGCGAAATTCCGCTGCAAGCTTATTTCCGGATCAACTCGGAAAATATGGGCCAATTCGAGCGTACGCTAATCATTGCCGACGAAGACAGCTTCGTACATTACGTCGAAGGCTGTACGGCTCCGATCTACAGCACGAACTCGCTGCACAGCGCGGTCGTTGAAATCATCGTCAAGAAAAACGCGCGCGTCCGTTATACGACGATTCAGAACTGGGCGCCGAACATTTACAACCTCGTTACGAAACGTGCGGTGGCCGAAGAAAACGCAACGATGGAGTGGGTAGACGGCAACATCGGCTCCAAGCTGACGATGAAATATCCGGCGGTTGTGCTCAAAGGCCGCGGCGCGAAAGGCATGGTATTGTCCATCGCCGTAGCCGGACGCGGTCAGCACCAGGACGCAGGGGCGAAGATGATTCACCTTGCGCCGGATACGACGTCGACGATCGTGTCGAAGTCGATCAGTAAGCACGGCGGCAAAGTAACGTACCGCGGACTCGCTTCATTCGGACGCAATTCGCAAGGCTCGAAGGCGAACGTAAAATGCGATACGCTCATTTTGGATAACGAATCGACGTCGGATACGATTCCATATAATGAGATTTTGAACGATAACATTACGCTTGAGCATGAAGCGACGGTTTCGAAAGTATCCGAGGATCAGCTGTTCTATCTGATGAGCCGCGGTCTGAGCGAAGCGGAAGCGACGCAAATGATCGTCATGGGCTTCATCGAGCCGTTCACGAAAGAGCTGCCGATGGAATATGCGGTCGAGATGAACCGTCTCATCAAGTTCGAGATGGAAGGTTCGATCGGTTAATAGTGGGTGTTCAGTGAAAAAACCAGGTTCCGCGATGCGGAGCCTGGTTTTTGTATGTACTGTGACCGATGTTCTCACATCGAGATCGAAGCGATCTCCAGATGGCTGTTCGCGGACAAATCGACGAATGTATCTTCCATCTGTACAAGCGGACGGAAAAAATCAACGGGGTTCGTCATGACGATGGTTCCGCTCTCCCCCGACTTCAGTTTAACTTGCTTGCCTATGAAGTTCGGGATCATATGCTGAATGAACGTATGGGTCGTTTCGGGATCCAGCTCGGTGAAGCTCAATCGGTGCAGTTCCTTCAGCACGTAGAGCAAATCTCGCTTCTCTTGATACACGCGATTCGAGATCATCGCGCTGTAGACGTCGGCTACGGCGACGATTTTGGCTAGCGGATGGATTTGATCCCCGGTTAGCTTGCGCGGGTAACCCGACCCGTCGCAGCGCTCGTGATGCAGCAGGGCGACCAAGGCAAGATCGCGAGAGCCGATCGATTGCTCAATGATGTCGTAGCCGTACACCGTATGTTTTTTTACCTCCTCAAATTCTTGAGGGGTCAGCTTCCCGGGTTTATATAGGATGGATTTGCTGATCCGGCATTTGCCGATATCATGCAAATACCCCGCTTTGCCGGCGAGTACGGCTTGTTCTTCGTCCATCCCTTTCCACTTGGCGATGAAGTAGGAGAGGATGCCGACCTGAACGCAATGCTGGTACGTATAATCGTCGTTTCCCTCAAGCGTCAGCAGCAGGGAGACGGCGTCTTTGACTTGCAGCAGGTTTTCCGCCAAAGGCTTGAACGTTTCGTCCGCGTATTGCTCGTTGATTTTGCCGGATTCCGCGGCTTGCTCGAACAACAGTTTCATGCCGAAGACGGCTTCATTGAACAGCGGCGCTACGGTTTCCGCGATTTGTTTATTGTATGCGCTCTCATTAGATGTTGTATCGGACGGTTTCGTTTGACGGGGCTCTATATCCACGTATTCGATTTGATGGCGCAGCAGCAACGAGATTTCCTCGGAATTGAGCAGCGTTCCCTTGGACAAGACGTGAAGGCCATAACCATTAAACGTATCCGTAGTTAAACGATCTCCAGGTAATAATTCGGTTATATATACCCTCATTCCTATTCGTACCATCCTTTACGCATATTAATGCATTCACTGGAATCAATATAACAATAAATACCGCGATTTGACAATACAATTCATGTCCTATATTTGCTATATCCAGATAGATTAAGGGGCAATTTGGATAAAAATCAAACTTAGGTCTTAAGTCTATATAACTAGATAACCCGACAAAGGAACTATAAGTTTCAAAAACGCTGCCCGTGTTGGACAGCGTTAGGACTACATGCCGATATAGCGGCTGTATAAACTTTTGGCGGCGACCGGATCGTTAACTCCTTGAACGAGCGTCCGTCCGTCGGGGAATAAGACGATTCGCCGAGTTTCATCCAGGTGCAGCTTAAGCAAAAAAGGGTTCCGCTCGACTCGGCCGAGCGGGGCCAGTTTGTCGGCCCACTTGTTCAAATCGATCTTCATCGCATGCACCGGCTGGATCTGCACGGAATCGCGCCCGCATAACGCGGCGATCATCTCTTCGCCGTGCTCGGCTTCGAGGTATTCGAAGCGACGATGGCCGCAGGCGGGGCAATCGGCTTTGCGTGCTTTTGTCACGTCGACTGCGCTGTGGTGGTTATGCCATAAATCCAAATGGACCATCTTCCGGCTTAGCTTGTCCCGATCGCCGACCAGCAGCTTCAATGCTTCCGTCGCTTGATAGGATGCTACCATATGAATGATCGGCCCGATCACTCCGGCTGTGTCGCAGGTTTCGGTCGTGCCGGGCGCGGGCGCACCGCCGAACATGCAGCGCAAACACGGCGTTTCGCCGGGAATGACCGTCATCGACACGCCGCGCGAGCTGACGGCCCCGCCGTAAATCCAGGGCACCCGATGCTTTACGCTGACATCGTTCACAAGGAAACGTACGGCGAAGTTGTCGGAGCCGTCCAGAATAAGATCAACGCCCGTCAACAGCTCCTCGGCATTGTACGCATTCAAATCGACGACGTGCGGCTCGATCTCGACGGCCGAATTGGCCGCCGCAAGCCGGGTTGCCGCAGCGACGGCCTTGGGAGCGCTCATCCGGGCGTCCGTCTCGTCGTACAGCATTTGCCGCTGCAAATTGCTCGCTTCAACAAAGTCACGGTCGATGAGGCGGATGTAGCCGACACCGGCCCGCGCCATATGGTTGGAGAGTACGGTGCCGAGAGCGCCCATTCCTACGATGGCGACTTTGGCGCGATTCAATCGCTGCTGTCCCGATTCGCCGATTGGGGCGAACAGGATTTGCCGCGAATAGCGGTCGCGATCCGCAATGGCCTTTGCGCCGGCGTCATCCTCTATCGGCTTGCTATCGGATTGTTGCTCGATTTGTTGCTCGATTTCACGTTCCGCTTGATTGTTCCGCAGTTCTTCCATTGTCACGCCCACTCCTTATTCCATCGACGTCGTCGGATCCCAGGGACCAAGCTGATGTCCTTTCCATTCCGAGCCGTCTTCCCAAACTTCTTTTTTCCAAATCGGTACGATTTGCTTCAATCGCTCGATCGCATACCGGCTGGCGTCGTAGCAATCGCTTCGATGCGGGGTGGAAACGGCGATGATGACGCTGGTTTCCCCGACGTTCACTCGTCCAAGCCGATGCGAGATGGCGCAGTCGGCGCCCGGCCAGCGCTCTTGAATTTCGTCGCCGATTTGCGCGAGCGTTCGCAAAGCCATCGGCACATAAGCCTCATATTCCAGCAGGACGGTACGCTGTCCTAACGTGTACTCGCGCGTCGTTCCGACAAAAGCAAGCGTTGCGCCGTGATCGCGCGAGTTTACCTTCGCCGTCACATCCTCGACGGATAACGGTTCATGCGTGATGACGAATCTTTCCCGAGCCGCGGCAAGTCCGCTTTCCACGGACGTTCCGTCTCCGCCTGAAACCGGCGGGATGAGCGCCAGCTCGTCACCTTCATTCACGGTTTCGCCCGCATCGGCATATGCTTGATTTTTCGCTATGAACGATTGCTCGATCAACTGCTGCATATGCGGATATAATGCGATAAGCGCAAGCTTGAGTTCTCCGACGGTAAGTCGCTCACGCGGATCGGAGAAGGATAGGACATGGCTGCCGAACCGTTCCGCCAAGCCGGCAAATAGTTGTATCGATAAGTTCATGAACATCTCCTTTTTCGAATCGTCGACATGCACTAGATCATGAATTTTTCACCATTAACAATCAAAGATAGCATACCATAATCGCCCCGCAAATGTTATGATAATACGACAGGAACATAAGATCGTAACGGGTAGTCATCATAGTTCATGGAATAATGAATGGGGGTGCGAGCATGTCCGGGCTCATCGATCGATTCGGGCGAATACACAACTATTTGCGGATTTCGGTTACCGACCGCTGCAATCTTCGCTGCTTGTATTGCATGCCTGAGGAAGGCATGGAATTTATGCCGGAGGACCGGCTGTTGACGTTTGAGGAAATCGGGCAGGTGGTGCGCGTCGCCGCTTCGATGGGCGTGACGAAGCTGCGCATTACCGGCGGCGAGCCGCTCGTCCGCCGCAACATTGAAGAGCTGATCGCCGATTTGGCGGCGATTCCGGGAATCGACGACATCGCGTTGACGACCAACGGGATTTTCCTCGCTCCGAAAGCGGCTGCCCTTAAGGCGGCTGGGTTAACCCGGGTGAACATCAGCCTGGATACGCTCGACCCGGCAAGGTTTCGATTCATTGCGAGAAACGGCGATCTGCAGAAGGTGCTCGACGGCATTCAAGCCGCCGACGAAGCCGGATTCCATCCCATTAAGCTGAACTGCGTATTGCTCAAGGACGTGAACGAAGACGAAATCGTCCGTTTCCTGCAACTGGCAGTCGAACGTCCGCTGCATGTCCGGTTTATCGAATATATGCCGATCGGCCACGCCGACGACAACTGGCGCAAACATTATTTGCCGCTCAGCCGTGTTCTCGAACTATGCCGGGAGCATGGATACGAGATCCGGCGAATGGACAACGTGAAGGGCAACGGGCCTTCGGAGGACTGGAAAATCATCGGAGGCGCCGGGTCGTTCGGCCTCATTCACCCGGTCAGCGACCACTTCTGCGAGCGATGCAACCGGCTGCGGCTGACCGCGGACGGGAATATGAAGCCATGCCTCTATTGGGTTGACGAGCTGAACGTGAAGCCTCATCTGGGAAACGATGATGCGCTCAGGAACTTGCTGCTGCGGGCGATGGACATTAAGCCGAAAAACCATGAAATGGCGGAGAAGCTCACCGGCAGCGAGCAGAGCCATGTGCCGACGGAACGGCGCATGTCGCAAATCGGCGGGTAGCGGAGGGGGAGGTAACCGATGGAGAAAATAAGCAGCATTACCGTCGCGGAAGATGAGATTTACGAGGAACCGTTGACATTGGAGCAGTGGATCGCCATGGCGCCGGAACATTTTCCGATTGCGGAACGGGTTACAGGGGCGACCGGGCAGGCGTTTGATCTCCTGAGCTGGTTTCGAGTCTGGCAAGAACGGCGAGGAGCCGCATCGACGCCGACGCATCTTATCGTCCGGGCAGCGGATGAATTCCAAGCGACCATTCCATGGGAACAGCTGAAGCAAGCTGCGGTATTGTACGAACAGGATGGCGAATCTCTCCGCAGAGGTTATCCTGTCCGGTTGTATGTGCCGAACGGGACAAGCGAATGTTTGAACGTCAAGAGCGTTGTTTGTCTCCGCTTCGTGCACGACGATCGATTAAGCGCCGAAGCCTCGTACGGTTTCCTCAATTCGATCAGCCCCGCGGCGCTGCGCGGCGGTCTGCGTTAAAGAAGAAGATCACCGGGGGGTGGTCTTCTTTTTTAGGTCATTTTTTTTCGGTTTGCCGCATTAATAACGAGTGGCAGGATTTTATTCATTGGAAGTCGAACATAATAAAAGCTGCTGGACGCGGCTCTTTCGATGAACGCCCGTTGCATAACTATATTTTCGAAAAGTCCGATTGTAGGAACAGGAGGAATGGGCGTTGTCTTCTACGCAATCGTTTACGATATTGCATACGAACGATATTCATAGCCATTTCGAACAAATGGCGAAAATCAGCTCGCTGATCGGCAGCTACCGGCAAACATTGCACCCGGATCAATTGCTGGTCGTCGATTGCGGCGACCATCTGGACCGGATGCGAATCGAAACCGAAGGCAGCGACGGAGAAGCAAATCTGCGCATTATGAATGCGACCGGATATGAAGCGGCGGTGCTTGGCAATAACGAAGGCTTGACCTTCTCCAAGGAAACGCTGCAGTGGCTTTACGGCACGGTAGCCGAATTCCCCTTGATCGGCAGCAATATGCTGGACCTTGATTCAGGAACGATGCCGCCCTGGATGGTACCCTATCATGTGGTACATAAAGGAAGTCTTCGAATCGGCATCATTGGCGTAACGATCAATTACACCAGCTTTTACCGGCAGCTCGGCTGGGAAGTGTTGGATCCGCTCAAGACGGTTGCCGAGCGCGTTCTCCAACTGCGCGACAAGGTTGATGTGCTGATCGTCCTGTCGCACCTCGGATTAACGACCGATCAGGCGATGGCGCAGCAAATTGAAGGTATTGATCTCATTCTCGGCGGACATACTCACCATCTGCTGGAGCAGCCGTTGGAAATCGGAGGCACGCTCGTATGCGGCGCAGGTAAATTCGGGCAGCATGTCGGAAAAATTGAATTTACTTACAACTTTACGACAAGCTCAATCGTCGAAATTAGCGGCGGCTGCATCGATGTCGAGTCCTACGAGCCGGATCAGGCGACGCTTCGGACGATCGAAGCTTATTTATATGCCGGGAAGGCGAAGCTCGGCAAGCCGATTGCGGATTTGAACGAGCCGTTGCCTACCGGCATCGAGCACGAATCGCCGCTCGGCAATTTGCTGGCGGCCGGCTTGAAGAGCTGGACAGGGGCCGAAATTGGCCTCGTCAACGCCGGACAGCTGTTGGACGGTTTGCCTGCGGGCTTGGTGACCGAACATATGCTGCACGCCGTCTGCCCGTCTCCGATTAACCCTTGCCGTATCAAGCTGCGCGGAGAGCAGCTGCTTCGCGTATTGGAGGAGGCTTTGCTTCCGGAATTTACGGGCAAGCCGATTCGCGGCTTCGGTTTTCGGGGCAAATGGCTCGGTACGTTGTGCCTAGATGGCGTAGAGGTACTTTACGACGGGAGCAAGCCGGAGTATCATAAGATCGTTGCGGTCCGAATAAATGGGGAACAGCTGGATCGAACGAGGCTTTATGAGGTAGGCACGATTGACATGTTTACGTTTGGGGTCGGGTATATGACGCTGAAGGAAGGCTCTGACGTCGCGTATTATTTGCCCGAATTCATCCGGGACGTGCTCGGCCGTCAGCTCCGGGAGCCGCAGGCCGTCCTGGCGTGCAGAATCAACCGTTGGCTGGAACAACAAGAGACGAAGTAAGGTCTACAAGCAAGGTTATAGGAGGATGACATGGGAGATTTTATTGTAGCGATTATACTAGGCATCGTGGAGGGACTTACTGAGTTTTTGCCGGTTTCTTCGACAGGCCATATGATCCTGACGAACAAGCTGCTCGGTATCTCGGAATCGGACGAAATGATCAAATCGTTCGAGGTTATTATCCAATTGGCGGCGATTCTGGCGATCGCGCTCGTATACCGAACGAAGATCGTTCAACTGCTAGGTCTCGGACGCAAGGAAACGTACAAGATCGGCGAACAACCGAAGAAAAGAATCAACTTGATCCATATTGCCCTGGCTGTGGTGCCGGCACTGGCGGTGGCCTTCTTGCTTCGCGACATTATCAAAGGCGATGGCTTTAATGCCTACCCGGTTTTGTTCAGCCTTGTCGTCGGCGGTATCTTCATGATCGTTGCCGAAAAGGCGAAGGTGAAGATAACGGCGCATGAAATGGACGATATTTCGTATAGACAAGCCTTGCTGATCGGCATTTCGCAATGCCTTGCGACATGGCCGGGATTTTCGCGTTCCGGCGCGACGATATCCGGCGGGATGTTGTCCGGCGTCAGCTACCGGGCGGCTGCCGACTTCTCGTTCCTTATCGCCATTCCGGTCATGTGTGCGGCGACGGGTTATGAGCTGCTTAAAAATTACAAAAACTTCACGGCGGACAATATCGGGTTTCTAGCGATCGGTTTTGTCGTTTCCTTTATCGTCGCCTGGATCGTTGTGGTCGCTTTCCTGAAGCATATTCAAAAAGTAAAGCTGAGTTATTTTGCATATTACCGTTTCATTCTCGCGGCATTATTCTGGTTGTTTATTCTGCGTTAATTTACATCAGCGTCGGTTCGCTCAATCAGTTGAGTACGTTCGCCGATCGCGATATAATGATAAAAAAAGAAAAACCTGGATGACCAGGTTTTTTTGTTTAACAATATAGAATTTATAAGTTTTCGGCAGATAACGCAGTGAATCAAAATTCTATTTGGCAAGAAAAGCTTCCTCTTACGCAGGGTCATTCATCGTGGAAAGGGCTTCGAATCGAAGCTTTTCTTAACGATAAAGAATGTTTAAGTTCGCTGAAGCATTAAAGTGAAAGAGAACTTTCTTTACCAAGAATAAACTTCCGCTAAAACGCGGTCGCTCATCCTTGAAGGACTTCGATAGAAGTTTTTCTTATATTAAGAGCATGTACCTTATAGGGAGATTGTCATGATCGAGACTGATGCAAAAGGATTGTTCTGGCGATTTGGGATGGCGATGTTCCGATATCGGAAGCTTGTCGTCGGGGTATGGGTCATTTTGTTTCTTGCGCTTGTTCCGTTTGCGCAGCAAGCGCCGGGGCTGCTAAAGGACAACGGATTTACCCCGACGGGCAGCGAATCGGATCTAGGCTTCCGCAAGATGAAGGAAGAGCTCGGCATTGCCGCATGGTCCATGCAGGTTGTGTACGAAAGCGATACGATGGACTTGACAAAGCCCGAAACGATGAAAACCATTATGGATTCGCTTGCCGACCTGAAGAAGCAGCCCTATGTCGCCGATATGAAGTTTCTTGAAGCGACTAGATTGCCTCAGGCAAGCAGCGGCGTCCAAACCGTCAGCGTATCGCTGAATTTCCATCCCGGCGAAGAGCTGGAACGGTTTAAAGAACTGAAGAAATCCATTTCCGCCCCTGAAGGCATGCGCGTATATATTACGGGCGGTACGCCGATCCTGCACGATATGCAGGAGGCCAGTAAAAAGGACATCGTCACATCGGAGATGATCGGCTTGCCGATCGCCTTGATCGTGCTGCTCCTTGTATTCGGCACGCTGCTCGGCGCCTTGCTGCCGATGATCGTGGGGCTGACTAGCGTGACGGTGACGCTGGGCATTACGTATTTTATTGCCGGAAGCGTGTCGCTGAGCAACTTTCTGCCGAATATCGTAAGCATGCTGGGACTCGCCGTGGGCATCGATTACGCTTTGTTCATGGTCAGCCGGTTTCGCGAAGAGCTGAAGCTGCGCGGTTCGGTGGGTGAAGCGGTCGCCATGACATGCCAGAAGGCGGGCAGGTCGATCTTTTATTCCGGCATCGCGGTACTGATCGGTCTAGTCGGCATGCTGTTCATCGACTTGAACATATTCCGGTCGTTATGTCTTGGAGGCGTCATCGTCGTTTCCGTTTCCGTTGCCATAGGAAATACGCTGCTGCTGGCTTTGTTCGGACTGTTCGGCCATAAGATCAACGCATGGCGCATCATTCCGAAGCGGTGGAGCGGGAGCGGCAAGGAGCGGGGAGCAGCGGTCCGGGGACGGGAAGCTCGTCCGTTCTGGGAAAAGGTAGCCTATGCCGTGATGAAGCGGCCTATGTCGCTTGTCGTCATTCTTGGCGCGCTGCTCATCTATTGCATGCTGCCGCTTGGCGAGATGAAGCTGGGCATGCCCGAAGCGGACGTGCTGCCGCCAAGCTACGATTCGCGTTACGGGTCGGATTTGATGGACGCCGCTTATGATAAGAGGGAATTGAACCCGATTCAAATCGCGGTGACGACAAAGTCGGAAGTTTGGGACGAGGATTCGGTGAAGCAGGTCGACGCTTATGTGGCCTCCTTAAAGCAATTGGCGGACGTCAAGTCGGTCCGCAGCTATTTGGATGCCGTTCCCGGCGCCGATTCAGCGGCAGCTCTCGCGGTCGCCTTCAAGCAAGGGACGGTGCGCGAGCAGTTGGAGAGCTTTAAACTCGCGAAAGGCAAGACAACGCTGGTCAGCGTGATTGCGGAAACGCAGCCTGGCGACGAACGGACCGACGAGCTGGTCAGAAACCTACGGAAGCTTCGTCAGGACGGCGTAGAAGCCCAAGTGACGGGGGGGCCCGCTTACCGGCTCGATTTGTTGGACCGCATTCGCAATGCGGAGCCTTACGTTATCTTGTTTGTCATGGGTGTTACTTATGTCGTATTGTTCTTGGCTTTCCGTTCCGTCGTGCTGCCGCTAAAGGCGGTGCTGATGAACGTATTGAGCCTTGGGGCAAGCCTCGGCATCGTCGTTTCGGTATTTCAGAACGGACATTTTGCCGAATGGCTCCATATTACGTCAACGGGGTATGTCATGGCGACCGTGCCGATCATTATTTTCTGCATCGTGTTCGGCATTTCGATGGACTATGAGGTGTTCCTGCTGTCGCGAATCGCCGAGGAATACGAAGCTACGGGAGACAATGAGCGAAGCACCGCCGAAGGGTTGATGAAAACCGGAAGCCTGATTACAAGCGCCGCTTTTATTTTGATCGTTGTCGTCGGCGCATTCATTCTCACGGATAATGAAATCATGAAGGCGCTGGGATTAGGGCTGTCGCTTGCCGTGCTGATTGATGCGACGCTGATCCGGCTGTTCATGGTGCCTGCGCTGATGAAGCTGCTGGGACGGGCCAACTGGTGGGCGCCGCGGTGGGCGAGACGGCGGATGCCGGACAATGCTGGAAGCGATGCAAGCTTGCAATAATGTAGTAAACGACGGTACAATGAAGGATAATGTTTTCCTATTCATTCTATAAAGTTAAGGTGCTGTTGACATATGATTCAAACGAACAACCAGAATAAGCTTCATGTATTGCCCGAACTAAGCCCGGCTTACGACCCGTGGGACCCGCTCCGCTCCTTGCAGCAATACGGCAAGCATGTGCTGACGAGCGTGGAGTTGACGATCACGAACTTGTGCAATATGCGCTGCGAGCATTGCGCGGTCGGCGATTCGCTAACGATGACGGAGCCGGAGAAGCTGCCGCTTAGCCAAATTTTGCGGCGGCTCGAAGAGGTCGAGCATCTGGAGACGATCAGCATTACGGGCGGCGAGCCTTCCTTCCAGCCCAAGACGGTGCGCGATTATATCGTGCCGTTGCTCAAGTATGCCCGGGAACGCGGTGTCCGGACGCAGATCAACTCGAACCTTACGCTGGATTACGACCGCTATGAGCAGATGGCGCCGTACCTCGACGTGATGCATATTTCATTCAATTACTTAAGCGCCGACGATTTCCATCAGGTCGGCTTCGCCCGCGCGGGACATCCCGTATCGCTCGAAACGGCGGCGAAAATGTACGAGCGGATGATCGACAATGCACGCCGGTTAAGCGAGGGCGGCATGTTCGTTTCGGCGGAGTCGATGATCAACTACCGCACATATGACCGAATCGTCGAGATCCATCGGCTGATCGATCAAATGGGCTGCCGACGCCATGAGGTGCATCCGATGTATCCGAGCTCTTTCGCGGCCAACTTGCCGGTGTTATCGCTAGAACAGACGCGGCAAGCGATCGATGCGCTGTTGGATGAACGAAACCCGGCGATGTGGATGCTGTTCGGCACGCTGCCTTTTTACGGCTGCAACAGCTCGGCCGAAGACCGGCGCATTCTGCAGAGATTGCGGACGGAGCCGAACGTCACGGTGCGCAACGATCCGGACGGCCGCAACCGGTTGAACGTCAGCCTTTTTACCGGCGACGTGTTCGTCACCGATTTTGCCGACGTGCCGACTTTCGGTAACATTCACGAGGAAAGCTTCGACAGCATTTTCGGTCGTTGGCTAAGCCATCCGCTGCATGTCAAATATAACTGCCACTGCCCGCAGGTAGGCTGCTGCGGCCCGAATTTGCTCGTCGCCGACGCGTATTACCGCGAAGTCGACTTTACGAAACGCCAAGCGATTGGCTGAACGAATTGCTAACAAGTCATGTGCATTCGATAAGAGGAGAGAGCTACCTTGGAATTTCAACCTGTTCCGCTGCTGTTGAATATGCTGCTTGTGCTTTTTCTCGTTTTATTGAACGGTTTTTTCGTCGCGGCCGAATTTGCGCTGGTCAAAGTCAGGCAGTCCCGGCTGACGCAGCTCGTCAATGAAGGCAACCGGTCGGCGAGATATGCGCTCAAGGTCAACAAGAAGCTTGACGCTTATTTATCCGCAACGCAGCTCGGGATTACGCTGGCCTCGCTCGGACTCGGCTGGGTCGGCGAGCCTGCCGTGTCGGAGCTGCTGGTGGAGCCGCTGCTGCATTTGTTTCATGTAACGAATGAAACCCTCGTGCATACGATTTCGTTTATCGTCGCTTTTGCGGTCATAACGTTTCTGCATATTGTGCTTGGGGAGCTCGCTCCGAAAACGCTGGCCATACAGAAGTCGGAACAGACATCGCTGTGGCTTTCCGCGCCGCTCATGCTGTTCTACAAAGTATTCATGCCTGCGATATGGCTGCTGAACGGAGCCGCGAACCGGCTGCTTCGGCTGGTCGGCGTGGAGCCGGCCAGCGAGCACGAGGCGCATACGGAGGAAGAAATCCGTATTCTGATGAACCAAAGCGCCAAAAGCGGCATCATCGACAAAGACGAAATGAAGCTGTTCGACAACATTTTCGAATTTTCGGACCGGATTGCCCGCGAGGTGATGCTGCCGCGGATGGATATGGACTGTTTGTTCACGGACATGACCTTCGAGGAAAACATGAAGCTTGTTCATGAAACCAAGCACAGCCGTTATCCGGTCGGCGTGAACGACAAGGATGAAATTATCGGCTTCATTCATATCAAGGATTTGCTGACGGCCGACCCGAACGGGGAGCACAAGCTGGAAAGCTTACTGCGGCCGATTCTGAACGTGCCCGAATCGATGGAAATCAGCCGCGTGCTGAAGCTGATGCAAAAAAACCGCTCCCAGCTGGCGATCGTCATCGATGAATACGGCGGAACGGCCGGGTTGCTGACGGTCGAGGACATTTTGGAGGAGATCGTCGGCGAATTGCATGACGAATTCGATAACGGGGAGCGCCCTCCCGTGGAAGTGAACGATCATATCATTTCGGTGGAAGGCCGGATATTGATCGAGGACATTAACGACAAGCTTGGCCTCACGATCGAAGACGACGAAGTGGACTCGATCGGCGGCTGGCTGTTCAAGAAGCTGGAAGGCGAAATTTCCGTCGGCAAAACGGCCGATGCCGGCAAATATACGTTCGAGGTCGCGGAAGTCGACCGTTTGCGCATTTTGCGCGTACATATTTATCCGAAAGCGTTGCCGGACGAAGCGGCAAAGGAACCGGTGCAGGCGGACGAAGAAACCCGGACTTAGGCGCAATCGAACAAAGAGCCGTTCAACAGGCTGCTTCAAGGAGCAGAAATGTTGAACGGCTCTTTTCTTGGTCAGATTCGTTTAGATGAGCAGGACGCCGCCGTCGACCGACAATACGGTTCCGGTTGAATAATCGTTCGTCATCAGATACAGTGCCGCTTGTGCCACATGCTCCGGTTGTCCCATTCTTCTGACGGGGAGCGTGCGCGCCAGATGCTCGATTGCCCCGGACCGCCCGTCGCCGAAAAAACGTATCCAACAGCGGCGTATCGATCGCTCCGGCGCTGATCGCGTTCACCCGAATCGGAGATAGCTCCAGTGCGAGCGCCCTGCCCAAAGCTTCGACGGCCGCGGCGGAAGCGGCGGCCACTGCGCTTCCCGGAGAAGGCCGCAAGGAAGCCGTTCCGGACATGAACGTGATCGAGCCTTGCCCGTCATCTTGGGCGCCGCATATTTGGCTGCATAATAGGAGCCCCAAAACTTGCTGTCCAGCGTCAATTTAAGCTTTTCGGTTTCCGTGTCGGCTATAGAACCTAAATGAATTTGGGACGCCGTCACGAATACGTGATCTACTCGCTCGATTTGATCGAACATCGTTTTGACCGAGCTTTCATCCGCGGCATCCACGGCCAAAGATTTCACGCGATTTCCGAGACCTCGCTCTTCGAGCGTTTTGACCGCGCGGCGCAGCTTATCCTGCGATCGGCCGGCAATGTAGACGTATGCGCCTTTGGAAGCGGCGGCTTGAGCCGTTCCCAAACCGATCCCCGAGCTTCCCCCGATGATGACGACATGTTGTTCAGCGATGGCAGATTTCATGTTGTTGTACCCCCTGTTTGATCAATTTGGACATTTTATTCCGGGCTCGATGCAATCTCGATTTGACCGTGCCGATCGACAAGTGCAGCGAGTCGGCGATTTCTTCGATGCTGCGGTCGTACTTGATGTCCATGAGCATGACCTCGCGAAACACTTGCGGCAGCTCCAGCATTTTTTCGCAAATTTCTCCCTTATATTTGAACTGAAAATATTCGCATTCGGCCGACGGGCTGTATTCGTTTGTTCGAATATGTTCCATCGGCATGACCCGGCGATCCAAATTTTTGCGCTTGAAATCTTGAGCGACGTTACGGGCAATCGTAAACAGCCAAGTTTTCGGCGAACTATCCCCGCGAAATGCGTGTATCGAGCGATATGCCCTCAAAAATACTTCCTGCGTGATTTCCTCCGCGAACTCCTGCTTTCCGATCAAATAATACGAATAATTAAAAACATCTTGCTTGTAGTTCGTCATGATCTCGTCAAAATGTAATGGATGCTGCACTCAGCTTCACTCCTTTATATCCAATTAGACCGGATTGTTCATAAAAAGGTTCCCGTGTTCCCATAGGGATTTGAAATTTTCGATAGGCGATGGCCCGTAACCAATTTTAGGCGTATGTCATATAGTATCATGAGAATTTCCGCAGGAGCGGAATCATGAAAAAATTTTTGCACCAAAGCGATTCGATCGAAATTCAACAGGAGGAACGAACATGAATCAAGCACGCTACTGGCATCCATTTATCGGGCCATTCGATCCTTGTCCGCCGGTTCGGGTGAAATCGTACGTCGTGGCGCCGAACCTATTCATCCCGTTTCAGCCGCCGGGTTTGCCGCAATTTAGTCCTGCCCAAGCACTGAGGGTCGGAACGTTATGGCCTGCTTTTTACAGTCCTTATCCAATTCCTTCCGGTGTGAAAGGAGTGCAAGCGAATGTCAACGCCCCATCACCCTATGCCAAATGAACATTATTATCGATTGCTTGAAGAATTGCAGGCAGCTGATTTTGTATTGGTCGAATTGACACTATACCTGGATACCCATCCGGACGATATGCAAGCGATCCAGCAGTTCAATCAATTCGTGCAGCATCGCACGCAACTGGCGCAACGTTACGAATCGGAATTCGGACCTCTGCTGCAGTTCGGTACGTACAGCTTCTCAAAATATCCGTGGCAATGGGTAGAGACGCCTTGGCCTTGGCAGGTATAGAGCGAGGATAAACGACGTTAAATAAGGACGCTATATATTAATACATGGAGAGGAAGTACGTCGATGTGGGTGTATGAAAAAAAATTGCAATATCCCGTTCGCGTCAGCAAATGCGACCCGCGGATGGCGAAGCTGCTCATCGAGCAATACGGAGGAGCGGACGGCGAACTGGCCGCGGCGCTGCGTTATTTGAACCAGCGGTACACGATTCCGGATAAAGTAATCGGACTGCTCACGGACATCGGCACGGAGGAGTTCGCCCATTTGGAAATGATCGCCACAATGGTGTATAAATTAACCAAAGACACAACGATCGATCAGTTGAAGGCGGCGGGGTTGTCCGAGCACTTCGTTAACCATGACCGGGCGTTGTTTTACAGCAATGCGGCAGGCGTGCCTTGGACGGCAACGTATATCCAAGCGAAAGGCGATCCGATCGCCGATTTGTACGAGGATATTGCGGCAGAGGAGAAAGCGCGTGCGACGTATCAGTGGCTGATCGATATGACCGATGACGTCGACCTGCAGGACAGCTTGAAGTTTTTGCGCGAGCGGGAAATCGTTCACTCCATGCGGTTCAAGGAGGCGGTCGAAATTTTAAAAGCCGACCGCGAGGCACAAAAAGTATTTTAGCCAAAACAATAAAGCCAATCGTCCTTCAAGGACGGTTGGCTTCGGCTTTTTTACGCCTCGACGGTACGATACGCTTATATCACTAAATTTTCATTGAATAAATAAACGAATTATCGCATAATAATACATATTTGTTTTCAGGAGGTATGTGTCGTGGAGCTGATGCAACAATCGCCGAATGTGATAGATTATTTGTCCGAGACGGAGGAAGTGGATTATCGCCATCCGCTCATCCAAGAGAAGATCGCGAATTTATTCGACGAAACGATGTCCGATATCGAAATGGCCGAAAAGGCATTCCTGTTCGTAAGGGATGAGATCGCCCATTCCTGGGATATCCGGAGCAGGCGGATTACGCGCAAAGCGTCGGAAGTTCTGATGTATGGGGAAGGTATTTGTTATGCCAAATCCAATTTGCTCACCGCCTTGCTGCGCGCCCAAGGGATACCAACCGGTTTCTGCTATCAGCGGCTCACGCTCGGAGACACGCCGGACACCGGCCACTGCCTGCATGCTCTAAATGCGGTTTATATGCAGAGTATCGGGCGGTGGATCCGACTGGATGCCCGAGGGAATAAAGAAGGCGTAAACGCGCTGTTCTCGCTGGAGCGGGAATGTCTAGCTTTTCCGATCAGGGATTTCTACGACGAAGTCGACTATCCCGTCATTTATTCGAAGCCGAATGCCGAAACGATGCAAACGCTGCGCGACCATTCGGACTGCGTCGAGATGTACCTTCACGGATTGCCGACCGGGCTTGGCTTGTCGTAATTCCGCGATAGCGTGCTTTTGGCTAGACAGTGCAGGGAATATATGCTAATCTAGTCTCGTCAAAATGGATACGGTTTCAATCGATACTTTCGAGGAGTGGGGCGGATGAACCTTGCGAACAAAATAACGGTTGCGCGGATCTGCCTGATTCCGTTGTTTATCGCATGCATGCAGCAATACCCGGACTGGGCGGCGGATCATATAGGCGTGCTTGCATGGATGAACGACTATGGGGCGTATGCCGCGACATTCGTATTTCTGCTCGCCGCGGCAACGGATAAACTCGACGGTTACATAGCGAGACGGTATAATCAAGTGACCAATTTCGGCAAGCTCGTCGATCCGTTAGCCGATAAGCTGCTCATATCGGCAGGTTTGATCATGCTCGTCCAGTCGCACCAAATTCCGGTGTGGACGGCTGTCGTCATCATTATGCGGGAGGTTCTCGTAACGGCCATGCGAATGGCGGCTATTTCGAAAGGCGTTGTCCTCGCGGCGGATCGGTATGGGAAGTTAAAGCTTGTCTCCCAGGTAGCGGCGATCGCTTTAACGATCGTAGATTTCGCACCTGTCGACATCCTGTGCATGTATGCGGCGGTTGCCCTAACGATTATATCGGGCTTAATTATTATTGGAAATTATCGCAGGCTGGAGCTCCATGCGGCCTAAAGTTACATCGAACAATAAACAATCGCGCAGCGGTTAGTCTTTACCGTCTCCTTGATCGTTGCGCTCCTCCTTCGTTTCCTTTTCTTCATGAAATTCAACAGGCGTATGACCGGTAATGTAATCAAACGGCGTGTAATTGCTGTTCGGAATTTCCCTTCCCCGAATCATCTTGACGATAATAATTGCGAGCAAAGCAACGATCGGGGCCGCAATGCCCAAAATCATGATGAGCGAGTAATCCAAGTTCATCCGTCCTTCCTTTTCATCAGGGTTGACCCATGAATGAGTGTATATACGTGCTCGAGCGGTTGAAGTTTCGAATCATGCGGGACGGCTTTTTCGGAGAGGAGCGATTCGGTCCATGATCATTCGAGTCAGAGAAAACGATATCGTCATGATTGAGCAAGATAACCACGGCCGTTTTGCGGGAGACATCGCCAAACATATTCAAGAAAGGCATTTCCCGGGCGGGCTGCTGCGGGATGAAACGATTGTCGCCGCATATGAGCATGACCGGTGCTGGACCGGACTCGACCATACGCCGATCTGGAACGATCGTGAGCAAGCCCCATTTTCTTTTATGGATTACCCCGTCTTGCCGAAGCTTGCTTTCTACCAGATAGGTATTGACGAAGTCGAGGCGATGAACGGATATGCGGGTTTGTTGTGCAGCTTGCATTTTACTTCGTTTTTTATCCAGAACACGCCCCAAGATTGTATCTCTTTTGTATTAGGCGAGAAAGAGCGCCAACAGAGATTGAAAGAGCGGTATTCGGAAGTGGATGAAGCTTTGCTGACAAAGCATTTGAACTTTTTGCAATTTTGCGACGATCTATCGTTATATGTATGTCTGAACGAGCCCGGAAGCAGCAAGGCAGACGAGCACCCCTGGTACAGGGCGGGCATTCCGCACTCCGAGGTGTTCCATTCGGCGCCAGGCTCGGCGGCCAAGGCGATGGCGGTTTGGGTGAACGAAAACAAGGTCCAAATTCGCCCGTTTCCGTTTGAACATGAATTTACGGCAACGCTCCGTTATCGGGTTGTGCCCATGGACGAGATCGCCGCGAAGGGCTTGGATCTAGCGTATCGGAACGTGGAGCTGAAGGTACAGGCAGTGACTTTTTGCGAATGATAAAGGTATCGATAAATTCATACATATAAACGAAAAGGAGCTATATGATGGGGAACATGGTGCTGAAAGAAATGCTTACGTTTGATTGTACGGTTGAAAAAGGCAATGCCCAGCTGATAATAAACTGCGATCATGACAACGGATTTGCCGTCACTCCGCTCAAGTACAAAACGCCGCTGACGATTGAGCTGGAAGCCAAGACGGATTCCACCAATATTCGTCTCGTATTCGCGAAAGGCATGTTGATTTTCAACTGGGAGTGTGGCGAGGAGGAGCTCCGCTTCCACGATCCGCTTACGGGCAAAGCCTACGGAATTCCGGGGCAAGGAAAGCTACCGGTTCATGAGTGGGTTCGCATCGGGTGGACGATTACCGAGAGCTATGCTGCCGTAAGCGTAAACGGAATTGAACGTTATCGCAAGTCGGGCAATTATGCGGATGCTGCAGGACAAATCGGGGTCGGCGCCGCCTGGGGATCAACCGTAGAAGTGAAACAATTAAGCATTGATGGCGAAACAACCGATGCCGGTCGATCCATACCGGAGATTATCGAATGTAACGATACGATGAATTTGCCAAGCCGTTTTTTTGTGAACGGCGCGAATTTATCCGGTACGCGTTTCCGCAATATTAAAGGCGAACCTCTTGAGTTTGAATGCGTAACGCTGGCGGGAACCCGGATTCAAAATGCCAATCTGAGCGGCATCCGAATCGCGGACGCGAACTTGAGCGATATGGAAATCGACGGAGCTCAAATCGGGGGAGCCTACATCCACCACATCGGCATGCCGCCGGAAGGACATCCCGCTTACGATCCGAACGCGGTTCAACGTCCGGTCCGATTCGAGCATTGCGAGCTGAGCAACAGCACGATCACAAACTGCAATTTATCGAATGTGGAAATTACGGATTGCAACATAACCGGCCTCAAAATAAACGGCATTCTGATTGAAGACTTGCTGCAGGCGTATACGCGCGGTTGATTTTTGACCTGCGCCATTTCTATGATTCGTAATGTATGATTCAATTTTCTACGCATGCGCCCTCCCCCGCTGGAGGGCTTTTGTGCGAGTCGATAACGAAAATGGAAAAGAAAACCGAACTCGTTCGGCTTCTCGATCGTCTATTTTACCAGATTCGACATAAGATCGAGAATATGGGTTGGAAAGTCAGGAGGAACATTGTGAGCATCATCTGGTGGAGGAAGCATTTTCGAAAAATTATGATCATCACCGCAGGCGTCATCGGCAGTTTGTTGATCGGCGCCGGGGTGTATGCCGGCGTTTTATATTATAAGGCGGACCGGGCTTTGGGCAATATGTCGATGGAAGCGCCGTCTCAGGAGAAGACGCCGCCTAAGTCTTCCGGCGAACAGGAGTTGGAAGGAAGCGCGGCCCAGGCGGATCAACTAAAGCCCATGTCTTTGTTGCTGCTTGGCGTCGATCAACGGGAAGGCAGCGGAGGGACGATGAACACGGACGTCATTATGCTCGCAAGCCTGAATCCGCAAAGCCATACGGCCACGATTCTGTCTCTGCCGCGCGACTTGAAGCTAGCGCCCGAGACGTTTTCGCCGCATAAAGCCAACTATTATTACGCGTATTATTACAATAAAGATAAGGATACCGCCCTTTCGAATACGAAGAAGCTGTTCGGCGACATGTTCAATTTTCCGATCGACTATGCGGCTATCGTTAATTTCGACGGCTTGAGCCAAATGGTTGATGTCCTCGGCGGACTGGAAATTGACGTGGATATGAACATGAAATATGTCGACAACGAAGACGGAACCAATATCGACCTCAAGAAAGGGTTGCAAATGTTGGACGGCAAGCATACGCTCGATTTCATCCGCTACCGCAAATCGAACCAAGGTACGGCGGAGTCGTCCGATATTGCGCGCAACGGCAGACAGCATCAGGTGCTCGGCAAGCTGCTGGAAAAGCTGACTTCGTTAAACGGCATTTCCCAGTGGGGCAATGTACTCGATATCGTCGGGAATAATGTAAAAACAGATGTGTCCAAGGATCAATTGGTGGAATGGATCATGTCCTTTACGAAATTAAAGCCGGATGTCATCCAGTATGTCGAAATGGAAAGCGAATGGAAAAGTCCTTATATTTATTTAAAAGAAGACGATTTGCGCAAAGGACTCGAAGCGCTCCGTCAAGGAATGAAGCCGATTCTTGCAACCTCACCGAGTTCCGGTGATGGTGCTGGTCCGGACACTGGCCCGGTGGCTGGCGTTGAATCCGGATCCGGCTACGGCGCAGGCGTTGGTTCCGGTTCAAGTTCTGGTTCTGGTTCGAGTTCAAGCTCAGACTCTAGCTCAAGTCCTAGTTCAGGCGTAGATATTGGCCCTGGCACTGGCCCTGGCACTGGTACTGGTACTGGTACTGGTACTGGTCTAGGCTCGGGCTCTTCGGATCCTGGGTTAGGTTCCGGTTCAGGCTCGGATCCGGGTTTGGACGATCGTCTATCGGAACAGGTTGGAGTATATTCTTCTTAAGTTGAAAAAAGCCCCCGGCAACCCGCTGCAAAAGAAATTTTGTAGTGGGTTGTCTTTGTTATGCATAACAATAGAACAACAAAATGTTGTTGACAAACGTCGCGGTGAAACGCTATCATAAACGAAAACAACAACATTATTCATGAAACAACATGAAAAAAGACCCATTATTGTTGAATTGGTCCGATGAATAGTCATTTTGATGGATTGAGGTGATCGGAGTGCGCAATCAACCGATTCGTGCCGTGCCGTTAGCCGTTCAGTTGATTCCGAATGTCGACCGCATTTTGGCCGAGCGGCTAGGGCTTGAGCCGCACATTCGCAGCATCGGCATGCTGACGTCAACCATTGACGATGTCGGTTATACGGCAGTAGACGAAGCGACGAAGAAAGCGGCTGTCGAGGTGGTGTACGCCAAATCGTTTTATGCGGGCTCATCTCACGCGTCAGGTCCTTTGTCCGGCGAATTTATCGGCATCATCGGCGGCGAGACGCCGGCCGAGGTGAGGAGCGGACTGGACGCGGCGATTGAAGTGCTGGAGCACGGAGCACACTTTACGGCGCTGGATGATGCCGGATCCCACGCTTATTACGCTCATGTCATATCGCGGACGGGATCGTATTTATCGAAGACGGCCGGCATCGCCGAAGGAGAGCCGCTGGCGTACCTGATCGCGCCTCCGGCGGAAGCGATGGTTGGTCTGGATGCGGCGCTAAAGGCGGCGGACGTAACGTTGTGCATGTTCTACGGCCCGCCGACGGAAACGAATTTCGCCGGGGGATTGCTGACCGGCAGCCAGTCGGCGTGCACGGCGGCCGCAAGCGCTTTCGCCGAAGCGGTACGAGCCGTCGCCGACCGGCCGCGGACGCAATAAACCGAAAGCGAAAGTGAGCTGCCAAGGAGGAAGCAACGATGCAGAACGGCAAACTGGCGTTAGGCATGATCGAAACATACGGGCTGCCCGCGCTCATTGCCGCGGCCGACGCTGCGGCCAAAGCGGCCGATGTCCGCATCAGGACAAGGGAAAAGGCGGATGCGGGCATCGTCATCGTGTATATCGAAGGCGACGTTTCCTCCGTGAAAGCCGCGGTCGAGGCGGGCGAAGCGGCGGCCCGCCAAGTGGGGACGCTGCGAGGAGCTCATGTCATTCCACGTCCCGACGAGTCGGTGCCGGGGGTCATTAACAATTGGAGCGGGACTAACGCTGCGAATAAGCCCGCAAGCGGCAGGGGAAGAGGCCGCGGCGGGAACGCCGGCAAATAACGCAACACGTTAAACGGTTGAACGGAAGGAGTGAAACCAATGAAGCTCGATACGGATCTGCAATCGATCCAGGAGGTGCGGGATCATTTGCACCGGGCGAAGCAAGCGCAAAAAACGGTCGAGCACATGACGCAGGAGCAGATCGATGCGATCGTACGCAGCATGGCGGAAGCCGCCGAGCGCGAGTCGGTTCGGCTTGCGTCGATGGCCGTAGAGGAAACCGGATTCGGCCGCGTGGCGGACAAAACGGTGAAGAATCTGTTCGCCGCCCGTGACGTTTACGGAGCGATCCGCGAGATGAAGACGGTAGGCATCCTGAACAAGGACGAGACGCGCAAAGTATGGGATATTGCCCAGCCGGTAGGCGTCGTGGCAGGCATCGTGCCTTCGACGAATCCAACGTCGACGATCATTTTCAAAACGCTGATCGCCGTTAAGGCTCGCAATGCGATCGTGTTCAGCCCGCATCCGTCCGCGCTGCGCTGCTCGGTGGAAGCCGCACGGATCTTGCAGGAGGCTGCGGAGCGCGCCGGGGCGCCGGCCGGATTGATTCAAAGCATCACAACGCCAACGATGGCCGCCACCGACGAACTGATGAAGCATAGGCTGACGAACGTCATTCTAGCGACGGGCGGGTCGGCGATGGTAAAGGCGGCATACAGCTCCGGCAAGCCGGCCTATGGCGTCGGACCCGGCAACGTGCCCGTATACATCCATGCAAGCGCGCGGATTGAACAAGCCGTCAAGCGGATCATCACGAGCAAGACGTTCGATTACGGAACGATCTGCGCTTCCGAGCAGGCGATCGTCGTGGACGAGTCGGTGAAGAAACGAGTGCTGGACGAGTTTGTGCGCCAAGGCGCCTATGTGATGAACGAAGAGGAGAAGCGGAAGGTCGGCGCCGTCATTATGATCGGCAAAGGACTCAATCCGAAGATTGTCGGCCGTTCGCCGCAAGTAATCGCCGATATGGCGGGAATCGCAATTCCCGTAGGCACTACCGTATTGATCGGCGAAGAAAACCAAGTCGGCAAAGATTATCCGTTATCCGTCGAGAAGCTATGCCCGATTCTTGCTCTGTACACCGTGAAGGATTGGCGCGAAGGCTGCGAAACATCCATCAAGCTGCTGGAGCTGGGAGGACTCGGTCATACGCTCGGCATGCATTGCGAGGATACGAGCGTTATTGAAGCGTTCGGCTTGGAAAAGCCTGCCTCGCGCATCGTCGTCAATTCCGGCACGACATTCGGCGGAATCGGCGCAAGCACGGGCATTATGCCGTCCCTGACGCTAGGGTGCGGCTCGTTTGGCAACAACATTACGTCGGACAATATCGGCCCGCAGCATTTGCTCAACATCAAGCGGGTCGCCTTCGGCATCCGCGAGGTGGACCCGGCGCAGATTGCATCCACGGCGCCGTCCGGCGAAGCCATTGCGGCAGCGGTGGCAGCAGAGGCGCAAGAGCGTTCGTCGCGCCAAGCGGCATTTGGCGAACAACCCCTAATCGGCATTACGAGAGATGAAGTCATGGATATCGTCAAATCGGTGATTTCACAGCTCAAGCTATCATAAATTTATCTATTAAAAGGAGGCTTTTCCCATGGCAGGAGAATACACGGCATTAGGCATGGTAGAGACAAAAGGTTTGGTAGGCGCAATCGAGGCGGCGGACGCAATGGTCAAAGCGGCTAACGTCAAATTAATCGGCAAAGAGCATGTCGGCGGCGGGATCGTAACGGTGATGGTTCGCGGCGACGTCGGCGCGGTGAAGGCGGCTACCGACGCAGGCGCGGCGGCAGCGCAAAAAGTCGGAGAGCTGTTGTCCGTTCACGTCATCCCGCGCCCGCATTCGGATATCGAATTTATTCTTCCTAAGCTTGCGCCGCAAGCGTAACGTCTAGTCGCCGATGGCTTATATTACGGAACATCAACTTCGCGCCTTGCTGGCGAAAGGCATTCCGGATCCTTACGTGCTGCAGCCGGACGAGAAGCTGACTCCGGCTGCGCTGGATTTTTTGAAAACACGGAAAATTGCTGTAGAGACGGGGCTGCGGGGCATCCCCGTCGGCGTTTCGAATCGGCATATTCACCTGTCGCCACAGGATGTGGAAGCGTTGTTCGGTTCGGGTTACGAATTGACGCCGCTGCGCGAGCTTTCGCAGAAAGGGCAATTCGCCGCTTCGGAGACCGTTACGCTGCAAGGGCCAAAAGGAACGATTTCCGGCGTGCGTATTTTGGGTCCGGCCCGCGGCGCGACCCAGGTGGAAATTTCGCGAACGGACGGATTCGCGTTAGGCATTCATGCGCCTGTTCGTCTGTCCGGCGATATCGAAGGCACGCCCGGAATCGTGCTGATCGGCATGAAGGGCAAGATTACGATCGAACGCGGCGTAATCGTCGCCAAATCGCACGTTCACCTTTCTCCACAAGACGCGGAATCGCTGCGGGTTAGCGAAGGGGACCGGCTCATGCTGCAAACGAGCGGAGACCGTCCGCTGATCTTTCCCGATGTTGTCGCCCGAATCAGTCCAAGGTTCAGCCTGGACTTCCATGTGGATACGGACGAAGCGAATGCGGCAGGGCTTAAGACCGGCGACCGGGTTCAATTGATCGGAAGGAATGGCAAGTTTGTTTGAAGCAAGGAAGAGGTGGGAACATGGATGTGAAGCAGCTGGTCGAAACGATCGTCAGGGAGCTTTTGGAGCAATCGCCGCTTGCGGCCGGCGTCCCTGCGCAGAAACGTCCGAAAGCGCTGTTTATTTTTTGCGACAGCAAGGCGCATGAGGCGTTTGCCGATCATTTTATATACCTTGGCAATCATGGCGTTGACTTTGACCTGTTGTTTCTGGATGGGGAGACGTCGGCATGGCTTGGCTTGCACCAAATCGAAGCGAGCGGCGTCACCGGCAAAGTCATTGCGGCCGACGAATACGCGCCGGCTCCGCTGGAGCTGCCGAAGGACTACGACGCCGTTATTGTGCCGGAGATCGATCTGGACAATGCGGCGCGCATTGCGGCAGGCTTGAAGGGTACGGTCAAGGCGGAGATCGTGTTCGCCGCGCTCGTATTGGACAAAGTCGTCATTATGGGCGAAGATGTCGCTGGGTTGAAACGGGCGGATCGCCGCACATTGAAGGCGCTGGAATTGCCGAAGCCTTATCGCGCCAAGTTTGCCGCGTATATTGAAGAGTTGAAAGAGCTCGGCATTCATTTTGTGCTGCAGAAACGGTTGGCCGAACAGGCGGTGGTGCTGTTGAAAGGCGAAGCCGGTCAAGGTGCAGCACGAGTTGCGCTGCATGACGGCGAGCGTGCGGCAAATGAGGGTGGCGCAGCGAAGGAAAGTGCTGCGGGGAGTACGGCGGGGCGTACAAGATCACGCGGAACGATTCGGTTCGAAGAAAAGCTGCTGTCCGCGGATTGGGTAAACGCAAGCGGCGTTCGCGAAGGCGAAACGGTCGTGATCCCGGCTCGCTCCGTCGTATCTCCGCTCGCTTACGATATGTTGAAGGAACGGCGCGTTTCCGTTCATTACGAAACGGAGTGATGGGCGATGTTTTTGGGCAAAGTGATCGGAAGCGTCTGGGCAACGCAAAAGGAAAAGGGCATGGAGCAGCTGAAGCTGATGATCGTGCAGCCGATCGACTGGAAGGATGCGGAGAGCGGCAATACGGTTATTGCCGCCGACCGGATCGGCGCGGGCGTCGGGGAGAAGGTCATCGTTTCGCGCGGTAATCCGGCAAGGATCTTGTTCGGCAGCCAGAATGCCCCGATCGACGCGGTCATCGTTGGGATCGTCGATTCGTTTGAAATACCGGAAGGGGAGGGGTAAACGTGGAGCAGGAGAAACAAAGGGTCATTCAGGAATACGTCCCCGGCAAGCAAGTTACGCTGTCTCACCTGATCGCGAACCCGGACCCCGTTCTTTACGGGAAGCTTGGGCTTGAGGAAGCGGGAGCGATCGGCATTATGACGCTGACGCCGACGGAAACGTCGATCATCGCGGCGGATATCGCCACGAAAGCGGCCGATGTCGGCATCGGATATTTGGACCGGTTCACGGGATCGTTAGTCATTACCGGGGAAGTTGCGGCGGTGGAGATGGCGATGGAGGCGGTCAATACATTTCTGCAAGAGAAATTGCTATTTACGCCTGCAATGATTACGAGGTCTTAGCCGATGAAAAAAAGGGTGATGCTGATCGGCTCCGTCGGTGCGGGCAAATCTTCGTTAACGAAAGCGCTGCTTGAAGCGGAAGGTCCGGCAACGAAAACACAGGCTTTGACGTATGTCGATTGGATTATCGATACGCCGGGCGAGTATAGCGAGAATCCGCTCTTTTACCGTTCGCTCATGGCAACTTCGCTCGAGGCGAAGCTGCTTATGATCGTGCAGGATGCGACGCGGGAGCGCAATTTTTTCCCGCCGGGCTTTGCCGGCGGTTTTCCGATTAAGGCGGTTGGCGTCGTTACGAAGACGGACCACCCGCAAGCGAATCCGGAACGGGCGGAGAAGCTGCTGCGACAAGCGATTCCCGGGGCGGAAATTTGGCTGACATCGGCGCACGCAGGTACGGGAATCGACGCATTGCGCGCGCGATTGCTGGATTTGTTGAAGATGAGGTGATCGGATGGAGTGGTTCGTCAGCGTCGGCATCGATTTGGGCACCAGCACTACGAAGATGATCGTCAGCAGGCTGCGGCTGGCAAGGCAATCGAGCGCCTTCGGCTTGCCGCGTTACGAAATCGTCGAACGGAAGCTTGAATATGCGAGTCCGATCTACAGCACGCCGCTGAGCAGCGCCGACGAAATCGACACGGAGCAAGTGTCCCGCTGGCTTGACGAGCAATACCGCGCCGCTGGCATCCGTCTGTCCGACGTCAAGTCGGGCGCGGTGATCATCACGGGCGAAACGGCGACAAAGCGCAACGCGCAGCGGATCGTCCACCTGCTCGCGGAGAAAGCCGGCGATTTCGTCGTGGCGACGGCCGGCGCCGATCTGGAGGCGCTGCTTGCCGCCAAAGGCGCGGGCGCCGAGGAGCGAAGCCGCCATGTACAAGGCATCGTCGCCAACATCGACATTGGCGGCGGCACGGCGAACACGGCTATGTTCCAGCGCGGCAAGCTGGTCGGTTCCGTGACGTTCCACGTCGGCGGCCGATTGATCCGGCTGAACCCGGACGGCGAGCTCGCTGCGATTTCGGAGACGCTCCGGCCGTGGCTGCGGGCAAGCGGCTACATGCTGGAGGCGGGACAGCGCATCGGCTTCGAGACGCTGCGCAAGCTGTCGTCCGAGCTGAACCGCAGCATGCTGCGGCTGCTGACCGGAACGGGCGACGCGGAGGAGCAAGCGCTAGACCGGCTGCTCGTTGTCAGCTCGCCGTCCGCGGCGGACTTCCTGCAATCGGCGCGGCTCGGGGCCGCCGTCGTGGAGATCACCGTGTCGGGCGGGATCGGCAAGCTGATGATCGGCCCTTCTCCGACATCGATGGAGGCTGTCGCTCGGTACGGCGATTTTGGGCCGCTGCTGGCTCATACGCTCCGGGAGGAGCTTGGCCGCCATCCGTTCCGTACGGAAGTGCCGGAGCAGACCGAACGGGCGACTGTCATCGGCGCGGGCATGCAAAGCGTCGAAATTAGCGGCGCGACGATTCATCTCGGCAATACGCCGCTGCCGCTGCGCAATGTGCCGATCTTGAAGCTGGAGCTGACCGAAAGTTTGCTGGACGACGCCGTTTCGCTTAGCGCCGCGGTGGCGCGATCCATCGAATCCGGCCGGGCGCTGTACGACGGCGCGGCGGACCCGCCGTTCGCCTTAAGCCTAGACGGCCTTAAGCATGTCTCTTACGCAGGCTTGCAGCGTTTGGCCGATGCTTTAAGCGAGTCGTACCGGCAGCAGCTGGCAGACAGTCGCACATTGGTCGTCGTCTGCACGAACGACATGGCGAAGGCGCTTGGCCAAACGCTGGAGCTGCGCTGCCAAGGCCGCCCGAATGTGCTGTGCATCGATCAGGTTCGCGTGGAGCACGGCGACTATATCGACGTCGGCGAGCCGATATCCGGCGCGATGGTGCCGGTTGTCGTGAAGACGCTCGCTTTTATACGCAATTAGAGTGGAGGTGAACCCGTGCAACTGAAAACAACGCTGCTCGGCAACACATACCAGTTTGGCGATCTCAAAGAAGTGATGGCGAAGGCGAACGAGGAAAAGTCGGGCGACCAATTGGCCGGCATTGCGGCAGCGGATGCCAAGGAACGGATCGCGGCCAAAATGGTGCTAGCCGATATTACGCTGGGCGACATTCGGAACAACCCGCTGCTGCCGCCGGAACAGGACGAAATTTCGCGCGTGATCGAGGAATCGGTGAATGAGAAAATATTTGCCGAAATCCGCAATTGGACCGTGGCGGAGCTCCGCGAATATATTTTGAGCCATGCGGCGGGCGACCGCGAACTGAAACGGATCAGCCGGGGGCTGACGAGCGAAATGATCGCCGCTTCGGCCAAGCTGATGAGCAACCTGGATCTCATCCAGGCGGCGAACAAGATCGAAATCATCACGAATTGCAACATCGCGATCGGGCAGAAGGGCGTCCTGTCCGGACGGGCGCAGCCGAATCATCCGGCGGACCATTTGCAAGGCATCCGCGCCTCGTTGTACGAGGCCTTATCGTATGGCATCGGCGACGCGGTCATCGGCATCAATCCGGTCATCGATACGACGGACAGCGTGAAGAACATTTTGCAAATGACCAAAGAAATTATGGACAAATGGCAGATCCCGACCCAAAACTGCGTGCTCGCTCACGTTACGACGCAAATGCGGGCGATTCGCCAAGGCGGTCCCGCCGACCTGATCTTCCAAAGCTTGGCCGGATCGGAAGCGGGCAACCAAGCGTTCGGCATCGATGTCGCTTTGCTTGACGAAGCGGATGAATTGATCCGTAGAGAAGGGACGGGAACGGGACCGAATCTGTGGTACTTTGAGACCGGACAAGGCTCGGAGTTGTCGGCGGAAGCCCACCACGGCATTGACCAATTAACGATGGAGGCTCGCTGTTACGGGCTCGCGAAGAAATATAAGCCGTTTATCGTCAATACGGTCGTTGGCTTCATCGGACCGGAATATTTGTACGACAGCCGCCAGGTGATCCGGGCAGGGCTCGAGGACCATTACATGGGCAAAATGCACGGCTTGCCGATGGGCGTCGACGTTTGCTACACGAACCATATGAAGGCCGACCAGAACGATATGGACAACTTGGCTGTGCTGCTGTCGGCTGCGGGCGTCAATTTCATCATCGGCGTGGCAATGGCGGATGATTGCATGCTGAACTACCAATCGACGAGCTACCACGATATCGCGACGCTGCGCGAAACGATGGGGCGGCGACCGGCGCCGGATTTCGAACGGTGGCTGGAGAAGATGGGCATTATGCAGAACGGCAAATTGACCGCGCTGGCGGGCGATCCTTCGATTTTTATGGTTTAGGCATTATCTAAGCATTATCATTCGAAAAATCATTCGAAAAATAAGCGAGGTGAACATGCACAATGTCCAATTCGCACGATATTAACGCGCTGGTCGATCATGTGATGGCCGAGCTGCAGTCCCGGCTTCGCAAAGGGGCGGAGCCGTCCCGTGGTGCCGGGCAGAGCGGAGGAGCGGGCGAAAGCTCCGATGTGAGCCACAATGCTTCATACAACGAACCTAGTCACCCGGTTTCGCTTATTCCGAACCCGAAATGGAAGGAAGGCGTCGACGAGCTGCTGACTTCAACGCCTGCGCGGATCGCGGTATGGAGGGCGGGTACCCGGCCGCTGACCTCATCGATGCTGAAGTTTCGGGCCGATCACGCGGCAGCCGTGGATGCGGTATACGGGGAAGTCAGCAAATCGCTGCTGGAGGAGTTTTCTTTGTTTTCGGTCGAGACTTGCTACGAAAACAAGGAAGTTTATTTGAAACGTCCGGATCAGGGGCGCAGAATTACCGAAGAAGGCGTCAAGCTGATCCGCGAAAAATGCGTCCTGCGCCCGCAAGTGCAAATCGTCGTGTCGGATGGGCTTAGCGCCAACGCGATCGAAGCGAATTTGCGCGACGTGTATCCGGCCTTGCTGGATTCCTTGCGCGCGAACGGGCTCAGCTGGGGGACGACCTTCTTTGTTAAAGGCGGCCGTGTCGCCTGTATGGACCATATCGGCGAACTGCTGCAGCCGGAAGTGTTCGTGCTGCTGATCGGGGAACGGCCCGGGCTCGTTTCTTCCAACTCGATGAGCGCTTATATGTGCTACCGTCCCAAAATCGCCATGGTGGAGTCGGAGCGTACCGTGCTGTCGAACATCCATCGCGGCGGCTCGCAGCCGATCGAAGCGGGCGCGCATATCGGCACGATTTTGAAAAAAATGATCGAACAGCAGGCGAGCGGGGTTAAGCTGGTCATATGAGCGCATACAGAAACAGAAACAATAGGCAGGCGTTTGACGATACCATCAAGCGACCTGCCCTTATTTTTACATTTCTAAATCATTCAGACTCACTTCCCGCTCCGTCCGTACGCCTCCAATAACTCCTCAACCGGAATTCCGTTAATCCGAAGCCCATCGATCCGGCAGTCCCGTATATCCACATCGGACAAGTCACAATTCACGATAGCGCTGCCGCTCATATTCACGTTTTCCATCCGCCAAGGTTCGTACTCCTCCGGCTGGAGCAGCCAGCTGTCTTGAAGTGACGAGCCTTGGATTGTAAGGCCGGACAAGTTGCAGCGGACAAACTGGGTTCCGGCCAAATCGCAGCGATCGACGAGACTTCCTTTGAAATCATTTTCCGAAAATCGGATCGGCACCGTATGACCGCCCAAATCATGAAGGACCGCGCCGTTCATCTGGCTGAACCCGATGGACAGGCCGTCCAGATCCATGTGCCGCAGCGACAGGTTGGTCATGCCGCCATGATGTATGCGCATCCCGTTCAGGCCGCTGTCGAATATTTCGGCGCCTTCAAGGTTCACGTCACGCATCACGATCGCCCGCATATCGGAGCCTTCGATCTTGGCTTCGCGATAGTCGGCTTGCATGATCGTTTTCCGGGAATAATCCCGCGGATTGAATCGCTCCACAAGCTCGCGCAAATCCAACTGTCCGCCGAAACGATCGATCGCCTGCGTCACGCATGCCGATTGCGGCAATCCGGTAGCTGCCGCAATTTCCTGAACCGATTCCAGCAGATGGCGCTTCAGCTCCTGCTTGGTCTCTTCCAATTCTTTCGACGGCACCGCTTGCCGAAACAGCGATTCGATGTACCCCTCAATGGTCTGCATCTTAATCATCCTCCCGATGAATAAACGTATCCATAATTGATTTTACGAGCGCCCATTCCTTGCATTTTTGCCCATAGTGGGCCTCCCCGGCCTGCGTCATCCGATAATACTTGCGCCGTCCGCCGCCGCTTCCTTCGTCATCCCCCCAGAACGACTCGATCATCCCTTGCTGCTCCAGCCGTTTTAACGCCAAATACATCGTGCCTTCCTTCAGCTCGAACGTCCCGCCGCTTCGGTCGCGCGTCGACTTTGCCAATTCGTAGCCGTACATCGGGGATTCGAAGAGGAGTGACAGCAGGATCGTATCGATATGTCCCTTCAATACTTCCTTGTTGATTTCCAAGATGAACCACCTCTTGTTGATAATATATAACAGATTACTCTATAATGCAATGTACTTTTCAAAATAAAAAAGAACCGTGCACATACTCCACAGTTCTTCTCATAAATACTTCAAGTTCACGCCCTATATTTTCAAACTGACCACAAATATGACGGCAAAAATGACAACGATAAAGCTCGTCATCGTGGTCAAATAAGCGGACAAATTGACGGATTGAGCCTGGATCGCGGACAGCTTTTTCTTCAATTTGCCGCTCATGATGGCCGTCAGCACTAGAGCCAGAATAATGATCGTGCCGCCGCCTTTTTCCATAATCTCCAGCCATAGAGGCTTTTCGCCCTTGCCTAAGCCCATTTCGATGAGCATGAACACGCCGCTGATCAACACGATGAGCGAAGAAGGATAAACGAGCCAGCTGAAGGCACGTACGACTTTTTTGGCCAATTGGCGGGTTTCCGGCGAGCCTAGCTGTTTTTTGAGTATCGTCAGCATGACGACTATGGCGAATAAGGTGCCCAGCCAAAATATTAAACCTGCGAAATGCAAAAATAGCATAAATCCGAACATTTCATGTTCCTCCTTGAGTACGTCGTTAGCTTCGACCTAACTATAGGACACGAATATGAACGGAGGATGAACGATTCATTACAAAGGAGCTTCAAGATCAAGTATAACGGTATCGTACCTACTAACTCGGCTCCGGATAAGGAAATAAATCGACGACCCGAATGCTTTGCCCCTTTTCATTCGTAAAAACAACATGCTCCCTCCTTAATTCACGAGGAGACAGCAAGCCGCAGGCGGCCGTCAGCGAAAACAAGCCTTCCCGCAGCTGCAAAATATAGTTCATGACTCGCCATTGCTTCTCTTCGGGCGCAAGCGCCTCTTGATATTTGGAATCCGTCGTCGTGATGCCGGTCGGGCATTTGCCGGTGTGGCACTGCATCGCCATGATGCAGCCGTTCGCCATCATGAAGCCGCGCGCCGAATTGACGCAGTCCGCTCCGAGCGCCAGCGCGATCGCGACTTTATCGGGGGTGACGAGCTTGCCGGAGGCGAAAATTTTGAAACGGTCGCGTACGCCGAACTTTCTTGCCGTATCGTCGAGAATAAGCAACGCGGCGAATAAAGGCAGCCCCATGCCGTCCGCCATTGCCCTGAAGGTTGCGCCGGAGCCGCCTTCGGAGCCGTCAACCGTGATGAAATCGGGATAAATATCGAGCGCAAGCATCGCCTGAAAAAACGGGTTGAGCCGCTCCGGATCGCCGACGACGATTTTGACGCCTACAGGCTTGCCGCCTTCCTCTTGCAAGGTGCGAATAAAACGAAGCGCCTCTTCCGGACTCGTCAAAAATTCGAACCGATTCGGTGAATTCACCGTTTTGCCGACGGGCACCAAGCGGGCTTTGGCGACGGGTTCCGTAACCTTGGTGCCTTCAAGATGACCGCCGCGAATTTTGGCTCCCTGATGGAATTTGAGCTCAAAAGCTTTGATGTTGGGGATCATGGCTTTTTTCTTGTACTCTTCGATGGAAAAATGGCCCGTGTCGTCACGAAAGCCGAACAGGCCGGGCCCGATTTGAGAAATGACATCAACGCCTGTGGCAAGATGGATGTCCGCAACGCCGCCTTCGCCCGTATTGATCCACGACCCGCGGGCCATCAGCGCACCGCTTCCGGTCGATTGGATGTAATGCTCGCCGACAGCGCCGAACGAAGTTGCGGAAGCGCCGAACATGCCTTTCAACCGCCACGGATGCTTGCGGTTTTCGCCTACGACAATGACATCGTCATCATGAAGCAGCCAAGGCTTGACTTGCTCATCAATAAATTTTTCGCGCCTCGTAAACAGCGTTTCATTGGTGATGACATATCGTTTGCCAGGCAATAGCGGTTCATTGTCCACCCTAAGCTCGCTCGTCAATTTCGGGAACATGGCGTTGGATAAATAAAATCCGGGCTTCTCGAAATCGCGCCTGCCACCGAAGGAAATGAGGTCCGACCTGTACTTCGCCGCAAAAACGAGTGCGATAAATTCGTCGCGGGAGAACGGTCTTCCTTCCGTGTCGCTGTCGAACCAATATTGGCGTAGCTCCGGTCCTATCTTTTCCAGTAAATAGCGCATCCACCCGAGGTAAGGGTGCGAGCGGATGATCGAGTGCTTCGGATTTTTGGATAAGGTGCGCAAATACCCGAGCAGGGCGATCGGTGGCAATACAATAATAAGGATTAGGATAACGAGCAAAGTCGTATTTACCATGACATCCATTCCTCCCGGAATTTGTTGTGCAGATGAAACACGAATAGCTTACCGCCAATATCCAAAATTATTCTTTTTATATACGCAACATTACTTCAAATATGAACGTCTGGATAAATAATACAGCATTATAAAAAGGGGGATGTGTCGTTTGTTAAGAAAGATCAGTTACTACATACTGTTGGTTGTTTTGCTGTTGACGGTTTCCACTGTTCTGAGTGCCGCATCCAATCAAACCGGGCCGGATGCATTGACGGAAAAGCAAAAAGAAGAGATCAAAGCTCTCGTCGACCAGGAGTTCCAAGCAAAGAAAGAGCAGCTGAAAAAAGAGATCCTGGAAGAGTTGGGCAAAATTCAGGAAAGACCGAAGGTTTCCCCGGCGCCGAACGTTCCCGATCCGCAATTGAAGCTTTTAAAATAAAATTAGTGACAGCGGCATGTCGGAGCTTAGTTCGCTCCAGACTGTCGTTTTTGTTTTATACGCCGTCTTTCATATAGTATGATGAAGAGTAACTGGAACGAATTGCTGCAGAAGAGAATTCAAAGTGGGGGTTACCGTCAGAGATGCAATGGAAATCGGAGGACTCGTTCATTGCAAAGTTGTTGCGGGAGAGGCTGGACTCGACAGGACAATCGATTCCATCACCGTGATGGAAGTGCCTGATATTGCTCAATGGCTGCAGGGCAATGTCATGCTGCTCTCCAGCTTGTATCCGATCAAAGACGACGAGGAAGCGATCGGCAAGCTGGTGCAGCAGCTGGAGGCGGCAGGCAGCTCCGCATTAGCGATCAAGACAGAGCAATATACCATCCATATTCCCGAAATTATCATCCAAGAAGGGAATCGGCTCCATTTTCCGATCATTGAAATCAAAAACGAAGTTACTTATTTGGACATCATGACGCCGCTGATGGAACGGATTCTGAACGAACGGGATACCGGCAAAGAGCGGTTGGAATCGTTCTTTCAATGGATGACGGAATTGGCGATGCGGGGGAAGGGGCTCTCCGCGCTGATCGAGGCATTGGAGCATCTGACGGACAATAAGGTAACGGTAGGGTCCGACATTCCTTCTCTGGATATGAACAAAGGCATGGACATCGTCCCCTTGGATCATGCCCGGAAATACGATTTAAAGGTCGCCAAACGCCCGATTCGGATGAATCGGCTGCTAGACGGGACGGTGACTCCTTGCATCGTTACTCCCATCATGCTGAACGATGAATTTTTGGGAGATGTTACATGCTGGTTTACTCATAGAGCGCCGCTCGAACAAGATTTTTATGTGTTTGACCGTTCGATGCCGCTGTTTGCGCTGGAGTTTTCCAAAATCATAACCAGGGTCGATGTGGAACAAACCTTCAAGGATCATGTTTTGGCCGATGTTCTTCTAGGACGGGTTCAAGATAGGGAAGATACGATTGAGAGAGGAAAGCGATTTGGCTGGGATTTGACAAAAAACTATGAAGTGCTTTGTATCCTTGCATCAGACCGAGCTCTTGAAAACCAAAGCAATGGGGAGCAAACGCAGTGGAGTCCGGAGCGAAAAATAAAGCTGTTGCAGCAAGTCAACTCCTTGTTCCGATTCGATAACTATAAAGTCCTTGTTACGGAACTAAAAGGAATGATCATAGTGCTCATCCCTCGTGAAAAAGGCGATTCACAGCCGCATCCGCATCGAAACGGGCTCTATGAGAAGAGTGCAAGGGATACGGCTCAAACCGTGAGACAGCATTTTATTCAAAACTTTGAGGATCTGGTCTTTACGGTAGGGATCGGACGATTCCACGAAGGACTTGACGGAATTCGCAAAGGATATGCCGAAGCCCTACAGGCGATTAAGCTTGGAAAGCCGATTGGCCGAAGCGGGTATGTCCACTATGACGATTTAGGCATTTTTCGGTTATTGGGCCAGTTCCACGACCGGAAAGAGCTTGAGAACCTTTATTCGGAGACTGTCGGCAAGCTTGCCGAATACGATTCGGTCCATCAGGGAAATCTTCTAATCACGTTGCAACACTATTTTGCGAAAAACTGTTCATTGTCCGAAACGGCGGAGGCATTGTACATTCATGTCAATACGCTGAAATATCGTCTTCAAAAAATAGAGCAGCTCACAGGCTTAACCGTACATGATGCCGAAGATCGGCTTTTATTGCACATCGGATTAAAAATAAATCAATTGATGCAGTCCGAAGCCTAATTGGCAGTAGCGGAACCGACAAAAATCGGTTCTTTTTTTTGTCCTAAGCGACATACACCCGTTAGCAGCTTTGTTGGTATGATGCTTGTAATGCAGTGGACATAGTGAAATTAGGATAAAACAAGGGAGATGAGAAAATTGACGGATAACGATCTTTTAGCCAAAGCCATCTATGAAACCGCCCATTTGTCGGGGACGTTCAAATTACGGTCGGGGCAAATGTCGGAACACTATTTTGACAAATATTTATTCGAATCCGATCCTGCGTTGCTTGCCGAGATCACCCGGAAACTTAGAAAGATAATTCCTGTAGGCACCGAGATTTTGGCTGGATTAGAAATGGGAGGCATTCCGATTGCAACGGCATTATCGCTGGCATCAGGGATTCCGGTCGTGTTTGTCAGGAAGAAAGCCAAGGAATACGGTACGTCCAAGCTGGCAGAAGGAACGAGCATTCAGGGGAAACGGGTCTGCATCATAGAGGATGTTGTAACGACAGGGGGGCAAATTATTTTAAGCGCCAAGGACCTTAAGGAATGCGGGGCGATTGTCGAATCCGTACTGTGCGTCATTGAAAGAGATCCGGAAAGCCGAAGCAAACTTGAACAAGAAGGGCTAAAACTAACAGCTCTATTTCAAATGAAAGATTTGGTTGCGACAAGGTAAGCAATGCAGCATGCTCCCGAGTTAAAAAATAACGGCAGTCTAGAACTTGATGTTCTAGCTGCCGTTTCTTTATGAATCGTGAATCGGGCAATTAACCGCAAGTACAATTCAACACCGGCTTACGCGCCGCTTGCGTCTCATCGAGTCGGCGCACGGCCGTCGTATACGGCGCATTCAGCAGCAGCTCCGGATTCGTCTCCGCTTCTTGTGCAATCACGATCATCTTGTCGATGAACGCGTCCAGCGTTTCTTTGCTTTCCGTTTCGGTCGGCTCGATCATAATGCATTCTTCCACATTGAGCGGGAAGTAGATCGTCGGCGGGTGATAGCCAAAATCGAGCAAACGTTTCGCAACGTCCAGCGTACGGACGCCGTACTGCTTCAAGCGGGAGCCGGACATGACAAACTCGTGCTTGCAGACGCGCTCGAACGGCACATCGTAATACGGCGCCAGCCGCCGCATCATGTAGTTGGCGTTCAGCACGGCGAACTCGGACACTTTGCGCAGCCCTTCCGGTCCGTAAGTCCGAATGTACGTATAAGCGCGGACGAGAATGCCGAAGTTGCCGTAAAATGCTTTGACGCGGCCGATCGATTGCGGCTTGTCGTAGTCCCAGTAATACGATCCGTCCGCCGCGCGTTCGACGGTTGGCTTCGGCAGGAACGGCACGAGCTTGCTCTTGACGCCGACCGGACCCGCGCCGGGACCGCCGCCGCCGTGCGGGGTGCTCATCGTCTTATGCAGGTTCAAGTGCACGACGTCGAAGCCCATATCGCCCGGGCGGGTAATGCCCATAATCGCATTGGAGTTCGCGCCGTCGTAGTATAGCAGCCCGCCGGCTTCATGCACGATTGCGGCGATTTCGACGATTTGCTCCTCGAACAAGCCAAGCGTGTTCGGGTTCGTCAGCATAAGCGCCGCCGTATCGCCGCCGACCGCGGCCCGCAGCGCGTCCAGATCGACCAGGCCGCGGCTGTCCGACTTGATCGTGATCGTCTCGAAGCCCGCGACGGATGCGCTGGCCGGGTTCGTGCCGTGCGAGGAGTCGGGCACGATGACCTTCGTCCGATGCTCGCCGCGGCTTTCGTGGTACGCGCGGATCATCATCAGCCCGGTCCATTCCCCATGCGCGCCGGCGGCCGGCTGAAGCGTGACGCGGTCCATGCCCGTAATCGCGGCCAGGTCCTGCTGCAGCGTGTACATCAGCTCCAAAGCGCCTTGGATCGAAGATTCCGGCTGGTATGGGTGAATTTTCGCAAACCCCGGGAAGCGTGCGACATCCTCGTTAATTTTCGGATTGTATTTCATCGTGCACGATCCAAGCGGGTAAAAGCCGTTGTCGATGCCGAAATTGCGGCGAGACAACGCGGTATAGTGGCGAATGACGTCGACCTCGTATACTTCGGGCAGTTCGGCAGGCTTCTCGCGAAGCATGGAGGCCGGAATCAGCTCCGTGAGTTCCGTTTGCGGCACGTCGCATTCCGGCAGCGCATAACCGACGCGTCCCGGCTTGCTCAACTCGAAGATGAGCGCTTTGTCGTGCTTAACCGTATCCGTTGCCGGAGCTGCATTTGCGCCTGCCCCTGCGGCGGCCGCGTTTGTTTGCTGCTCTGTTGTCGTTTCACTCATACGAGCGCCTCCAATCTTTGGGCGAATGACTCGATGTCCGCTTTCGTTCTCCGCTCGGTGACGGCAATCAGCACATGGCCCTGCAGTTCGGGATAAGCGCCGCCGAGATCATAACCCCCGATATAGCCGTCTTCCAGCAGTTTTTCATTGAGCTCATGAACGGATACGCCATCCGGCAGCTTCACGACGAATTCGTTGAAGAACGGCGCGTTAAACGCCAGCTTCGCCCCGGGGATGCGTCCGATCACATCGGCAGCGTAATGCGCCTTTTGCACGTTCAAGCCGGCTACCTCTTGAATGCCCGCTTTCCCCATCGTGGACAAATAGACGGATGCGCACAGCGCGAGCAGGGCCTGGTTCGAGCAAATGTTGGACGTCGCTTTCTCGCGGCGGATATGCTGCTCCCGCGCTTGCAGAGTCAGCACGAAGCCGCGTTTGCCGTCGCGGTCGACGGTTTGCCCGACGATCCGGCCCGGCATTTTGCGAATCCACGGCTCGGCGACGGCGAAGAAACCGCATGTCGGACCGCCTAGCGAGGAAGGTATGCCGAACGGCTGCGCGTCGCCAACGACGATGTCCGCACCAAGCTTGCCCGGCGCTTCCAGCAGCCCAAGCGAAAGCGGGTTCGTGCCTACGACGAACAGCCCTTTCACCGCATGAACGATCGGTTCGATGGCGCGCAAATCCTCGATGCAGCCGAAGAAGTTCGGCGATTGCACGATGACCGCCGCGGTCCGGTCCGAAACGGCTGCGCGAAGCGCATCGAGGTCGGTCACGCCGTTCGCGTACCCGATTTCGACGACGTCCAGGTTCAGGCCGCGCGCCGTCGTCCGCAATATTTCGCGCGCTTCCGGGTGAACGGTAGCGGCAACGACAAGCTGTTTGCGCTTAGTCGCTCCGCTGGCCAAAGCTCCGGCTTCCGCAAGTGCGGTAGCGCCGTCGTACATGCTGGCATTGGCGGCGGCCATGCCGGTCAGCTCGCAAATGTACGATTGGAATTCGAATATCGCCTGCAGCTCGCCTTGGCTGATTTCGGGCTGGTACGGCGTATAAGCGGTATAAAATTCGGACCGCGAAATGACGTGGTTAATGACGACAGGCAGATGGTGGTCATAAATGCCTGCGCCAAGAAAGCTGACATACGAATCCAGGTCGGCGTTTTTGCCGGCTAGCCTGCGCGTATGGTTGAGCAAGCTCATTTCGTCGAGCGCTTCGGATACGTCAAGCGTTCCTTGGTAACGAACGGACTGCGGAATATCGACAAAAAGCTCTTCCATCGATTGAATGCCGATCTGCTGCATCATCTCGGCCTGATCTAGATCGGTCATCGGCAAGTAGCGGTGCTTCAACGGTTCCATCTCCTCGCAATTTCTCGTTAATTGTATTTTTAAGCTCGCTCTCTTTTATAAAACGGCGCCCGAACGACTTCCGCCTTCAGCAGCTTGTCGCGAATTTCGACATATACCTCGGTGCCAAGCTCGGCGTATTTCGCGTCGATCAAAGCAAGACCCAGATTGCGCTTAAGCGTCGGCGATTGCGTGCCGGTTGTCACCTCGCCGATGACGCGGCCGTCCGCATGCACCTTGTAATGGGAGCGGGGAATTCCGCGATCGATCATCTCGATGCCGACAAGCTTGCGCGCGAGGCCGCGCTGTTTCTGCTCCGCCAGCGCTTCGCGGCCGATAAAATCGCCTTTGTCCAGCTTCACGAAGTAACCGACGCCCGCTTCCAGCGGCGAAATCGATGCTGACAGCTCCTGGCCGTACAACGGCAGCTTTGCCTCAAAGCGCAGCGTATCCCGCGCCCCAAGTCCGGCCGGCACAAGTCCATTCGGCTCTCCGGCTTCAAGCAGCCCTTGCCACACGGCGGGTGCATCTTCGGAGGCGACATACAGCTCGAAGCCGTCTTCGCCGGTATAGCCGGTGCGCGAAACGAGCGCTTTGACGCCGCACACCGTTGCGTCGGCGAGGAAGCAGAAGCTTCCAAGCTCCGCGACCGGAGCATCCGTCACGCGCGACAAAATCGCCGCGGCCCGCGGCCCTTGCAGAGCTAGCAAAGCCGTCGTATCGGACCGATTGTCGAGCTGCACGTCGCCGATCAAATGCTCGTTCATCCAGGCGAGGTCCTTGTCGATATTCGATGCGTTGATGACAAGCATATACTGGTCGGCCGTCAGCTTGTAGACGAGCAGGTCGTCCACAACGCCGCCATCAGGGTAACACATCAGGCTGTACTGCGCCTGCCCGTCCCGCAGCTTCGTGACGTCGTTCGTCGTCAGGCGCTGGATGTAAGCTTCGGCGAATTGGCCAGTAACGTACACCTCGCCCATGTGGGAAACGTCGAACAAGCCTGCTTGCGTGCGGACGGCTTCATGCTCTTTCTGAATGCCGCTGAATTGGACGGGCAGCTCCCAGCCGCCGAAGTCGATGCAGCGGGCGCCTTCAAAAGCGGAATAGAGCGAATGGAGCGGTGTTCTTTTTAATTCGGACATCGGCTCACCTCGGATTGGTTAGGGTAGAAGACAACAAAAAAGGACACAATGAAAAACGAGGACATGCCATTAGCATACCCGTTTTTCACTCTGTCCCTTGTACCTGAGAGTTACCTTTCCGTCATTCGTCCTGACGGAAGTTTCCCCTTGGGCGACCCGGATGGGTTCTCTCCAGAGCTGCGTCCGGCAAAGGTCCTTTTGCCTGAGAGATTCCCCCTTGCGGGCTTACTCCTTCGGCGTCGCTTCCATGTTCGAAGCAATCTCTCCCATTGCCATCATCCACGTATCAGTTATTATATAAATTATTACACGAGCGCGAATAGCTTTGTCAATCTATTTTGGAAAACGTTTTATTTGGAAAAAGATTTGGCAAATCCGCTTGACATGACAAACCGCCGTCCATTACGCTAGAGGCAGCAAAATAAGAAAATGAATTCAATACGTGCGAATGACGATGCTGGGAGAGACCGGGCACTTGGTGCCGCGGCACCGAAGGAGCAAGTCGCCAACGGCTGATTGGCGATTAATCTCTCAGGTTCAAGTACCACCATCCGACGCAACTCTGGAGAGAGCGGAATGCCACCCAAGGTGTAAGTGCTGCTCATGCTTCATCATACGGCGTTAAACGGCGTGCGGTGCGGGTTTGAACACACTAAACTCTCAGGTAACAAGGACAGAGAAGAGGCGAATGAGCCTTTTTCTGTCCTTTTTTGCATGTAAACGCTTCTCTTGCTTATCAAATTCGTTTTTTCAGGGCATGGTAAGAATGAAAAATATGGAATCCGGGGGCGTGTTCACACGATGAGCGAAATCAAAGCAGGTTTGTTGTATAGCGAAGAGCATGAATGGACGGAGAAGCTGGAGTCCGGTGTCGTTCGAATCGGCATTTCCGATTACGCGCAGCATCAGCTCGGCGACATCGTATTCGTGGAGCTGCCGGAGGTGGGGACGACCGTTCAAGCGGGCGAAAGCCTCGGCACGATCGAATCCGTCAAGACGGTATCCGATCTTTATTCGCCGGTATCGGGCAAAATTACGAAGGTGAATGCGGTTCTAATCGATCAACCGGAGCTTGTGAACAACGAACCGTATGCCGGAGGCTGGATGCTCGAAATTCAATTGGCCGACGGCGCGGAAGACGAGCTGGCGAAGCTTCTTGACGTTGAACAATACCGGGAGTTTACCGAAAAATAATCCAGTCGCCACATCGGCAAGCTGCTGAAAGGAAGGTCGACCTCGATGCGCTTTAAAAACGTGTTTTCCATCATCGGCCCCGCGATGGTTGGTCCATCCAGCTCGCATACGGCGGGAGCCGTACGGATCGGCAGAGTCGCCCGGCAATTGCTGGAGGCACAGCCCGAACGCGCGCGAATTACGCTTTACGGTTCGTTTGCCGAAACTTATCAAGGCCACGGTACCGACCTGGCCCTCGTCGGCGGACTGCTCGATTACGATACGGACGACGCCCGCATTCGCACCTCGTTAACCGATGCGGAGGAGCTCGGGATCGAGATTGCTTTTGTGACGGGACACGGTACGTTTCCGCATCCCAATACGGCCAAGCTTCAGCTGTGGGGCGAAGGGAAGCAAGCCGAAGTTGTCGGGGCCTCAATCGGCGGCGGAAACATCCACATCCACGGCATGAACGGGTTCGACGTGAATTGCTCGGGTGAGTTTCCGACGCTTGTCATCGTCCATACCGATCATCCCGGCGTTCTCGCCGGCATTACGAAAATATTAAGCGAATCGAATACGAACATCGGATACATGGATGTGGACCGGAAAGGGAGAAGCGGCGAAGCGATGACCGTCGTCGAGACAGACTCGCCCGCTCTGCCGGATACCCGGGAACGAATATTGCAGCTGCCTTATATAAATCATGTTTCGGTTATTGATTTGACCAGAAAGGATTGAATTGCCATGCGATTTCGCACCTTGCGGGAGTTGGCTGATCTTTGTAATCAGGAGTCGAAATCGATCGGACGGCTCATGCTGGAGGAGCAGGTGAAGGAATCCGGGCAAGCCGAGGCCGAGGTTTTTCGGCAAATGGCCGATTATTACGGGATTATGAAGGAAGCGGTACGCAAAGGTTTAACGGAGAATACGACGTCCCGCAGCGGTTTGACCGGATTGGACGGACAACGCGTCGTTTCCTACATGGAGCAATCGGATTCTTCCGTCGGCGATGAAGCGTGCCGTGCAATGGCATATGCGCTGGCGGTATCGGAAGTTAACGCTTCAATGGGACGGATTATCGCAACGCCGACCGCCGGCTCCTGCGGCATCATTCCGGGCGTATTCGTCAGTGCCCAGGAACGGTTCGGCTGGGATGACGAGAAGCTCGTGTACGGTTTGTTCTGCGCCGGCGCGATCGGTTATGTGATCGCCAACAATTCGTTTATATCCGGCGCGGAAGGCGGCTGTCAGGCCGAGGTCGGCTCGGCGATCGGCATGGCGGCGGGAGCGATGGTGGAGCTGCGCGGAGGCACGGCGGAGCAGTCGATCCATGCGGTCGGGCTTGCTTTGAAAAATACGCTGGGGCTCATCTGCGATCCGGTAGGCGGGCTCGTCGAAATTCCATGCATCGTGCGCAACGGCTTCGGGGCCGTCAACGCGCTCGCCGCGGCGGACATGGCGCTTGCCGGCGTTCGCAGCGTCATCCCTTCCGACGAAGTCATCGACGTGATGCTGGAGGTTGGCACCGCTATGCCGAGCAAGCACCGGGAAACGGCCAAAGGCGGGCTCGCGCAAACGCCGACCGGACGCAAAATCATGCAGGATCTGCGCAAGCGCAAATAACAGACGAGCCACTCATTTTTTGGCGGCTGAGGGAGGAAGGGGAAAGGATACATGCGGCAATGGCGGTTATTGCAAACCGGCAACCGTCCTCCTGGCGACAATATGGCGATCGACGAGGCGATCGTGATTGCGCACAGCGAGGGACTCGCTAAGCCGACCATTCGGTTCTACGGCTGGAATCCGCCGTCGCTCAGCATCGGGTATTTTCAGAAAGCGGAGCGGGAGGTCGATTTCGAAGCGCTTGAAGCCGGCGGTATCGGCTTTGTGCGAAGGCCTACCGGCGGCCGCGCCGTGCTGCACGACCAGGAGCTGACGTACAGCGTGATCGTCTCGGAAGCGTATGAAGGGCTCCCGGGCAACATCACCGAATCCTACCGGTACTTTAGTCACGGCCTGATGTATGGGTTCCGCGAGCTTGGTTTGGACGCCGAGATGGTGAGCTGCAGCGTTACGGACAAGCAGCGCAAAAGCGCCGATACGGCTTCCGCCGCTTGCTTCGATTCGCCGTCCTGGTACGAGCTTGTCGTCGAAGGCCGCAAAATCGCCGGCAGCGCTCAGCAGCGTTCCAGAGGCGTTGTTTTGCAGCATGGATCGATCCTGCTCGACTTGGATATCGATTTGCTGTTCAACGTCCTTCGGTTCGGAAGCGATGGAGCCAGAGATCGTTTGAAAAAGGCTTTTGCCCAGAAGGCAGTAGCGGCAAACGATCTGCTGCGCGCCAAAGGGCTGAAGCCGATCGGCACGACCGACGCGGCTCAGGCGTTCCGATCCGGGTTTGCCGAAGCGCTCGGCATCGATTTGGTCGAGGAGCCGCTTACCCCATACGAAACTGAGCTTGCCGACCGGCTTGCGGAGGAGAAGTACAACACCGCCGCATGGAATATCCGTTTCTAGCGGAGGGCGGCGGCGGCTGAAAACAAGGGAGGGCTAGCCATAAGGCTAGCCCCCTTTATTTATCCGGTACGATTTGTTCATGATATTTCTGCCAAGAAACTGGCTGTATTGGAAAATCCGTTCGAGCGATTTTTTGCGGATATGCGGTTCGTCGAACTTCATCGGCTTCGCATTGGCTTCGAAGAACCATAGGCTGCCTCGCGTATCGATGCCAAGATCCATCGACATTTCCCCATGCGGGTGACCGGAGCCCTTCTCGATTTGCCTCGCGATGATCAGAGCGGCGTTTTTGGCGCGGGTAATAATTTTTTGCGCCATATCCGGTCCGAACGTGGAGGTGAGCAGCCGTTCGGGATCGTCGATCGTTCCGCCCCGCGGGACATGGGTCGTTATGCTGTCCTCGCCGGCGACCCGGGCGCCGATCCCGGTCAAATCCCATTGCCCTTTACTATTTTTTTGCACGAGCACCCGAAGATCGAACGGTCTCTGGTCGACATTCGACAGCTCGATGCCCTGCTGCACGATATATTCCTCTTCGCCGGTCAGGCTGCCGATTTTGTCCCACAGCTTCGAAATATTGGAGCATTTGTACGTTAAGCTTTTTTTCTTGTCTTGAATGCTGAGACGAAACGGCAGCGCCTTGAGCGGCACATATTTCAAGCGCATGATGCCCATCCCCGCCTTGCCCTTCTCCGGCTTCAGATACAAGAAGGGAAACTGCTTCAGGAGCCGGCTTAATTCGACCTGACTCGTCAGCTTGCGGGTTGCGGGAATGAACTTGCGCGTAGATTTCGATTTACGAAGCCATTCGAATAAAGTCCATTTGTTGAAAAATTCCGGGTTAAACAGTTTGATTTTCGGATGCTTCAAGCAATTTTCGATCGTTTGCTGTACGTAAGGCGTCAATTCATCTTCACGAGCCGGAATGCGGTTATAAACGATGTGCGGAAGCGGGAACCACTGCTTTTTCCACGTTTTGCTGTCAACGTCGTACGTAAAGCCAATCACACGATTCATCGTCAATTGCAGGTCTTTGGCCGTGACGATGTAAACTATAAACCCCATCTCCGTTCCCGTCTTGATGATATCGATAAAATTGCTGCGGTTTCCGCGAAAATGATGCTCGGCATCATCCACTGTCAAGATGGCGATGATCGGGCGTTCAGCTTCATTCAGCGTTGCTTCCACTCACTCCTCCCTCCTTGGATGAAATTTGCTCAAGTAGAGGCAATGATCGAAGATGTAGGAGAGCGACGCTTTGCCTTGCTCTTTTAAAGACGGGTGCTTGAAGATGGAACGGCCGGGTTTGGCGTTTGCTTCGAACATCCAAATTTTCTCGTTTCGGTCAATCCCGAGATCGAAGCCCAGCTCGCCCAGCAGGTGCGGATAATTCCGTTCAATCGATTCGGCGAGTTTGTGCGCCACCTGCTTCGCGTTGTCCAGCACTTCCTCCGCGCGATCGCCGAAAACGCGGGATAAGGCCTGCTCCGGCGTCAGCAGCTGCCCGCCGTTTTTAATATGCGTCGTAACGCTGCCTTTGCCGGCTTTCTTCGCGCCGATGGCGGCGACAACCCATTCGTTGTCCCCGTTCTTATGCATATGGAAGCGGAAGTCCAGCGGGCAGCCGTCGAGTTCCAGCAACCTGATTCCTTGCTGCACGACATAGCTTTTCAGCCGGCTCTTATGGTGCGCATGGAGCATTCGAATGAGGCTGTTGAATGAGGAAAAGCGCAGAAGCACGTTTTCGCCGTTTCGCCGGTAGCGGGCGAAGTAACCTTTTTTCGGATGATAGGTAAGCCGGTAGATGCCTTTGCCCAGGCTGCCTGCCGTCGGCTTCAAATATACGAACTGGTATTTGTCGAGCATTTCTTTTATTTTTTCCGGCGATGGTCCTGTCACGGACTCCGGAACGTATTGGAATGTTTCCGGTTCGGCTTCCAGCATGTTGTAGACATCGTTTTTGTTGAAGAACGTCCAGTTGAACAACGGAATTTTTCTGCGAACGAACCGTTCCTTCAGGCTTTCGATCGTTGCTGTTGTCTCCGCCTTGCGGCTAGGCAAGCGATTATAGATGACATCCGGCAGCGGGACGGTTTTGCGGAACCATCCTCCCGAATCCGATAAGAAATAACCGAGCACCGTTTCTTGCTGCCAGTTGATATCGCGCGGAGCGAAGGCGAAGTAGAATGCTTTGCGCGAGCCCTCCTTCAGCAGCTGCTTGATGAATGCGGTCTTCACCCCGAAGGGCTGGGAGGCGGAACGGGTCGCGGAGTCGCAAAGCACCCCGATCAGCGGACCGATTTGAAGCTCCTCGGGGTTCTGACTCATGGCGAATATGTTGCCTGACTTCGGCACCATAATGGAATTCCGGACGATGGAGGGAATGTACAGATGCTTGCCTTTCCGGTTGATCATCATCATCGAGGCTGTAATCGTTTCTTTGCCGAGCTTCAAATGGATGAGCTTTCGACTCGTTAACCGCAGTTGTTTTATGAGCGCTCGCGACGCGTAAACCACTTTGTCGGGCTGCTGTATGAAATGAACATTGCACTCCGTTAAGCTCATGATGATTTTAACCTCCTACAGGTTTTCCCGGACGATCTAGCAAAAAGCGGGCGAAACGGATCGGGTTTTCGATGGATTGCTTCCTTGCGGCTTCATTATCGGTGTAATCGAATACGGCGCGCCCGGGCTTGGAGTTCGCTTCGAGAAACCACACGTTGCCGCTCTGGTCGATGCCGAAATCTAGACCAAGCTCAGCCAGTCGGCCGTGTGACGCTTCGAGCTGCCGGGGTACGGTGGATGCGAGCTGATGAAGTGTCGATATAATCTCTTTGGCTGACCCGCCGAACTCGGCGGTTAAGAATGGCTCGACGCGTTCCGCCCGGCCGCCGCCATGCAAATTGGACGTGACGGATGTCGCATCACCGATTCGGACGGCCATGCCTGTCATTTGCCACTCGCCTTTTTCGTTTTTTTGCACGAGTGCGCGAATGTCGAACGGTTCGCCTTGCCGATTGCACAACAGCAAATATTGCTGAACCAAATAATTGCGATTGCCGATGAAACGGCGGACCCATGCGAGCATGGACTTGGATTCGTCGAACTGCAGCCGGATGATTCCGTTGCGGCTATTGCGGCCGCGAATTTCATAGCGCTCATCGTTTATTTTGACGATATGAATGGCTCCTTTGCCATGACTGCCCCCGTTTGGCTTCAGAAACACCGATCCGTGGCGTTTCAACCATGCAAGCAGCGCATTGGAGCCCGTATATCGCTCCGTTGCAGGCAATCGGCCCGACAGCTCCGCGTTTGCGCCGAGCGCTCGGTATACTTCGGCTTTGCCCTTCAACCCGCAACCGAGGAACGGGATGCCGCGCTTACGCATTTCGCCGATGGCTCTGCGATAAATGAACTGCTGCTCCTTGTTGGTGTAGAAGCATCTGTCATATACGAGCTGCGGGAGGGGGAAGGAGCGCTTCGTCCAGCAGCCGCTGCCGAAAGTGTAGCCTTCAACCGTTTGCGTAGTCCAATCGATCTGAAGCGGCGAAAATATGAATACGGTTAACCCGTTTTGATATCCGATCCGGCATAAGCGCCGGTAAAACGTCGTTTCCGAAAAAGGAACGGCCCCTTCCGTTTCGCAAGCCATAATCCCTACATGCTGCAACGACGGATGCTTTCGCATGGCGAATCACCCCAATCCTCTCGTTCCTCGAATCTTTCTCATGGTTCAAAAACCGGACAAAAAACGTGCATATTGAAGCAGTTGCCGAACCGAAGGTCGAATTTTTCCTTCTCCAATCGGTGTTGCATCATTTTTCGAAGGCTTGGAATTCACCTCGAGCAGCCATACCTTTCCTTGCTTATCGAGAGCGAGATCGATGCCCAGCTCGCCCAAGTGGCATGGGATTCGCGAATCGACGCTTCTTGCGATGTCGAGCGCAGCCTGATACAGCTTTGTATGTGCATCCGCCTTGGCACCCGGCGGCAGGACCGCTGCCGAGACGACATTCTGTACCGTGCTCAATGATCCGCCGCGCGCCAGATTCGAGACGAACTGCTGCGTATCGGCGATGCGAGCGACGATGGAGGTTACGCTCCAGACGCCGAGCCCGTTCTTTTGCGTTAACGCACGGAAATCAACAGGTCGGCCCTCGTTTTCGATCAGACTGATGCCTTGTTGAATTTGGTACTTGGTCGCACGAAGTTTCCCCGCCATGGACCCAAATAGCTTCATCACGTTAGGAAACGTCGTTTTGCGCACACCGTTTACGGTTGTTTTGAAGCAGCTGACCGTTCCGTCTGGATGGCGGGCAATACGGATGATGCCTTTGCCGAGGCTTCCGCGTATAGGCTTGAGGAAGATGACGGGGTGTCTGGCACACATCATTTTTAATTGCTTCAGTCCTGTGAACGGATACGATTCCGGCAAAAACGGCCGTACATTTTCGTCGTTCATGAGCCCTTGGAACACTTCGGTTTTGTTTAGAAACTTTTCGTTAAAAATGCTGCACTGGAAACGGGATTTCACGTCTTTCATAAAAAGTTGTACGCTAGGTTGATCTTCCAGAAGCCTGGATGTGAGCCTGTTGCTGATGACTTCAGGTACGGGCGAAGCGAGCTTGCGCCAGCTGCCGTCATAAATCCAGCCGTCAATCGTGTTATGATCCGCACTCCAGTTGTCGGGCGCAAAAACCGTAATATACGCCCCATGGGTATGGGCTGCGTCCGCCAGCTCTTGGCAGAAGGCCGTGATTGCACCAAACGGCTTGTCGGGAGATTCAGGTTCGATTCGGCTAATCAGAACGCCTATCGACGGCCCTAGCCTAATCGTTTGGATCTCCGGTTTGTAGTCGACCCGAAGCTGCATGCCCGGCAATAGTCCCATCCGCTGTGCAAGCGACGCTTGAAGGCGTAAACCATTGAACCGGGGAACGGATATGACACTTACCTGCTGCCGGAACGAACCGAAGCCAAGCCAAATTTTTCGATTCTCCGGAATTTTCAATAGCTTGACGCAGCGTTCGCCGAGAAGCAGCGAATCTTCCGCAAGCGAGCTGGAACGGACAACTTGAATCGGGACTTTCGACTTGGACATGGAGGATCTCCTTCCGAGCATCCACGCGGGTAGGTGCGTTGGGACGTTTACCCATCAAAAAAATGAACTACTTCATCATATGAGGACATATATCCCTTGGTGCTTGAAATCCGTGTGTCCACCGGGTTTCCGTGTAAATCCTTTACATGCTTGGAAGCGCTAAATGACTAGGGTACGGTAAGGGTTAGCGAAGCGGACAATAAACGGAAAAATTAGGCGGCAGCGGAGCGAGATTCGTATAATAGTCACCTTCCGTACGAGTATGGACCTGGCTTGACTTGACTTGGCGAAGGGGATATCAAGTGATATGATGAATAAGGTTGATATTACGAAAGGCGTGGAAGAGATGAATATTTACGATAAAGCACATGAGCTGGCGAAAGCTATGAAAGAAACCGCTGAATTTGCCGAGCTGAAGCAAGCGAAGCAGTCTATTGAAGCCGATCCGGAAGCCAAGCGGATGCTTCAGGATTTTCGGACCCAGCAAGTAGAGCTTCAAGAGAAAATGATGGCCGGCGAAATGCCGCCGCAAGAGGAAATGGAAAAAGCGGAGAAGCTGTTCCAAATTTTGAACATGAATCCGATCATCAATTCGATGTTCGACGCGGAGCGCCGCCTCAGCGTTATGATGCAGGATATTAACCGGATCATAACCGAGCCGCTGGAAGAAATTTATTAAACTATTGACGAAAAGCTCCAAAATTTGTATTGTAATAGTAGTTGAATTTACCGTGGATGAAGTCCTTCGGTCGGATGTGCGGAAGAACCGCCCCTTAATTGCGCTATGATAGCGTGAATAAGGGGCTTTTTGTTTGCCGGAAAAGGCGCAGTCGGAAAACGTTGTCGTAAAATGTAAATCTATGGATTATAATAGATTCCAAGAAAAAGGAATTAAGAAGCTAATATTAGTATATTGTGGGAGGCCGATTATGAAAAAATTGCTGTATGTCCTCGTTGCAGTTAGTTTATTCACCGGGCTGATGTTCGGAGAAATGAAGGTGGATGCGGAAGGAGAAGCTCCCGCTGCGAATGAATCAGGTACAGGCGAAGTGAAAGAAACTCCGCCGGCGGAAGAAACTCCTTCCAAGCCGATTGTCGTGGACTTTCCGGACGTTCCCGCGAAGCATTGGGCCAAGTCGAGCATTGAAAATGCAGTCAAGCTAGGTTATGTGACCGGCTACCCGGATGGCAAATTCCGCCCGAACGATCCCGTTACCTATGCCGAATTTATGAAGATGATCGTTGGAGCACTCGGCCTGGACGTGAATACAACCGATGCGAAATGGTATGTTCCTTATTTGAACGCGGCGACGGATTCGGGGATCTATCGTACTGACTTTAAAGATAATGTCTGGAACAAACCGATCCCACGGATCGACATGTCGCGTATTGCGTTCCGGTCGACGCGCGAGGATATGAAGATCGTTGAGCGCGGTTTCGATAAGAACCGTTTCTTGTACGAAGCAACCAAGGCGGGTCTGATCAACGGATATGGCAAAGGCGAAATTCGTCCGGACGGGACGACGACCCGCGCGGAAAGCATCGCGGTCATTGACCGGATGTTGAAGGTGCGCAGTGGCGAGAAGCTGAAGTTTGACAAATACGCGGCTTCGACGGCGGAGGTGCTGTGGCATAAGACGAATGTGTTTACGATGTTGCCGCGGTATTTCTCGAAGCCGGAGAACCCGGAATATCCAACTTTCCGTTCGGATTTGATGAAGTTTTCTGCGGATAATGGGAATTTAAAATGTGAAGTTGAGAAGATGATCATAGTAGATATCGACGACAAGAACGACCCGAATCATAAGTTGATTCCGGATGATTTGATGTGGTGGGATGATTGGGATGGGTCTTACCAAAAACTTACCAATCAAGGTATTTATGTTGCACTTACGTTTACGCATTTTAAAGTTACTAAAAAGTATAAAACAATGTATCGGTTATGTTCCGCAGGGTTTATGAGATTACAACCCAAAAATTATAATTTTGACAGAGATCATAAGATATTAGATGCACAATTCAATGCAAAATCAGCAAGCCAAGGTCCCAAAATTAATATAGAGTTTTCAGGTGACTTCGAGAAATTAAAGGAACAACATTACATCGAAGCAACTGTATTTCCCAAGGGTGATTTGTTTGCTGGGAATGAAGATAATGACACGATTCTAACAGGTTTTGATGCCCCACAACAATTCGGTGGTAAGTTTGTAGAGATATATCGATCGATTATAGATCCAAATATTCATCAATAATGAAAGGGGGGAGGCTTCATAAAAAAAACAATATCGCTATTATTGTGTTTACTGCTGTTGTTCACTTTTACAAGTACCTTACTTTCTCGGAAAGTAAGTGCAGAGTCAAAAGAAATGTTTATTGGTACTATTACATACCCTACTGGATCAGATATTGTGTCTATGTCGGGAAATGTTTTCAGTAAGCAAAAGACACTTCAGCCCAAATCGTTCACTCTAGGTCAAGACATGAAAAAAGTGAAGAAAATAGAAATTGTTGATCCTACCGACGGGAAAATCGTTATTGAATCCATGGAACCGAATGCGAGCATCAAAACATATATACCGAAAGTAATTACAGGGAAGAAACGCGATCTACAGAAGAATGAAGTACTTTCCGGGCCAAATGGGGGATTATTTGCTTGGAATCGATTTACAAACGGTAATTGGAAATTTGAAGCTGGTTCATTATGTAGTGAGTACCCACAAAACATTTGTGATCGTCCAGGATATCCACCTGTTGACGAATGGGGATTACCAACGCATCCTTCTCAAATTTGGTACAAACTAAAGTATATAATTAATCCACCGAAAAGATTGAATATCCTGAATGATAGTGGGGTTGTAACAGGAGACATCGATATCAAATATGCAACAGAAGTGAAGGCAGAAAATGTGCAGTACGTCTCAATATTAAATGGTAAAAATATGGAGCCAAAAGGTAGATTTAGGTATTCACAAGGTGGAGAAGTAGATTATCTTGCGCCAGACTACAAAGCAACGATCATCTTCGAAGAAAATTTCGATTACGTGCCCGAAGATATTGGACATTTCGCTAGTCCAAAAGCACTCTTCTACAACTACCATTCCGCTTTTCAAGCAGACTACAAAGGCACCGTCTACCAGTATCCAGTCTATCGAATCAAGATCACAGTTGAAGATGGTGGTCAGGATGAGTGCACAAAGCCAGGCGGTTGTGAACCAGTCGGACCAGAATGCACCGGCAACCCGATGGGCTCCGTCGAAGGCAGCTTCATGAGCCCAAACGTTACCGGCAAGATTCGTGCGGACCGGCGTGGCAGTGAGCGATTCGACGTCTTGCAAGGCATTCCAACATCCGAAAGCCTGTATGCCAACGTGCTGGCCAAGGAGTATCTTTTCAAAAACAAGTTCGTCCAGTGGGCTGGAAAATGCTATTACGAGGTTCAAATAACCAAAACCTACGAACTGACATGGAAAGAGAAACAAGAGAAGGGAACAGACCCGAAAACCGGAAAACCGATCTACGAGGACGTCGATATGAGCGAAACGGAAAAGGTGACGAAGGAGTACAAGATTGAGCGTCCGTTCTACTATTGGACCGTCGACAACCTTGAAGTGTACGGCTTAGATAACGCCGTCATGGAGAATTATGCTTTGCCTTCGGAGTCGGTCGTGCTCTTTCCGAACGGTTACACGCCTCCAAATGTGAACGTAGATCATGACGGAGCGATGAGCAGCCATATCGAGCAAGCCGATTACGAACAAACCGTTGATCTTGGGACTGAGGTTGTCTCGGGTACGACTTCAAAGCCAAGTGTCCCAAATCAAGACTTCAAAGCCGATGCCGAGAAAGTAGTCGGCAAAGTCAAAGTAAAAAACGATAGCCTGACGTTTAACGGTTCTACGATCATGGACGATACGCAAACCGAAGAAAAAACGCCATCGCCGGGCAAGATCCCGGACCCCAAAGAAATCGGCCAAGATGTGTTATACGAAAGCGATCTGATGATTGACCGCGAGAAAGTGAACCAAGCGAATACGCCAAGCACAGGGAGCATCCAGTACGAGCTGATCGAAAGCGTAAACGGCGGGGCTCCGCAAACATTCCCGATTAACGGGATCAACTCGGTCACGGTACATACGCCAACCGTGGTATATGCTTCCGTCTCGGACGATGCCGCGCACAACCAGAAAACGATACCTTCGCCCGGGCGATCCGCGGTTATTCTGGACCGGCCGTTTACGGTGGCAATTCCGACTTCCGGACAGCATCGGTATATCCCCGGTTACGGCAACCGCGATTATGCCAAATATATAAGCGACAAACAAGTTTGGTTCCCTTTTGACGTGTATTCGGGAAACCGGTCGGTCTTCTATCCGAAGCAAACCTGGATTTCGATCCCGGTGAATCAGGAAACTACGGAATTTTTCTTGCCCGTATGGGTGGATGAAGGGAATTACAACGTGTTGTTCCGATCATTCGCGGAAAATAGTCCAAGCTCCGGCTTTACGACACAGCCTGATGCTAATCTGGATTGGCCGAATCATGTGGCGACCCGTTCCGTTCCGGTTGAGGTGATCGGTCGCGTGTACGATTTCCGTATTACCGATATCGCGGATTTTAATTGGGAAACGGTGTTCCGCATGAAAAAAGGAAGCACGAATCCGACCGGAGCCTCTTATTGGGTCGGCGATCGGGATATTGACGGGGACCCGCGAGGGAACAGCTTCCCTTACATCCTGCCTGTTCGCGAAGGCAGCCATCCGAACCCGAGCTTCAAAAATGTAGCGGTCAAAACCGGCTACCGATTCTCCTTCGATCTGAAAACAAAAGGCAATATGTTTGGCGTTGGCGACGGGATCCGCATCGTTCCGACCTTCTATTACATCGGCAAAGACGGCAAGAACCGGCAAGAAGTTGATTTGTATTACCATACGAATGAGAAAAAGTTCATCAAGATCGGTTCGGTCGACGATACGATCAAACGCTACACGATTTTGAGCGACCCGTATCGCAACCTGACGAAATCCACATTAACCGATACGGCGGATGCCCTATGGAACTTGCCGGACACGCAGCGGGGCAGCTCCACTCGCGAGCAATATATCGAGCGTTATTTCAAGAATGCAACGAAGCCGACATGGATCGGCGGTTATTCCAAACTGCTGCTTACATGGCCGGTGCGGACTTTTGAAGGAAGCACTCTTGTTCCCCCTAGCGTCGATCCGCTAAGAGCTTTTGTCTCCGAGCAGATGTGGTACGGCGAATATACGGTTCCTGCGGCTGCATATGTCGTGGCGAAAGGAACGAACCTTGCCGAATACGGAAGAACGCACAAGCTGGACGATAAATCGCCGATTTTCATGCGGAACGGCTATATTATCGTGAACTTCAATATCGAAACGATTCGCAATGAAGACGCCGCTCACCCGCATTTGCAATACATCCATGGCCCGCTCGACAATCAATGGCGGATGGAAGGCTTCCGCAGCAGCTTTACGGACCGTAACGGCAAATCATTCGCTTTGCTGGACGGTGACGTTCTTTTCTACAATGCTAACGCATCGTCCTACGATGACTTTGAGTCCCGGGTCACGCATTAAACGGAATCGGCAAGGTTGTCTCATATTTCGGTTCCTCTCGTCATAGGATAGAGTAAGTCCATTGTATGACGAAGGAGAGAATTTCGATGAAAGTAACGAAACATACCGTCTACGTCAGTCTCGCGCTCGGCATGCTCATTTATGCCGTGCCGAAGCTTGAAATCGGACAAGGATGGACGCTGCCGACGATATATTCCATCGTATGGATTATTTTCGCATTGCTTATCATTGCCGCGCAGCTCCATTTTGTGTTCGGCGTTGATGAAGAAACGCGCAAGCAGCTTCGCAGGATCAAGTTTATGAAAATGCGGCAGAGGGAACGCGTTTTTAGTCGCGGCAACCCGGTTCGCAGAAGCTAAGGCTGAATATGCGATCGTATCCTCCCTACTTCGCTCTCCAATCCAGGTTTTCATGGAACCTGGGGGAGGGCGATTTTTATGTTTCGGAGTCAGGGTTATTTTGTATCAAAATAGGCGTTGCCGACGATATTGAGTATAATGGATTCATCTATTTCACTTCTCGGAGGTTACAATGTCTCGATTGTCCCAATTTACGATAACGAACCAACATGTGAATCAAGAAGTTATTGCCGAACAAGCGAAGCCTTCGGATACCGGCGCCGTCATGGATCTGCTGAGGCAAACGGCGCTTTGGCTCAAGGAGCAAGGATCGACGCAGTGGAGCGCGCTGCTCGAAGGAGAGGATTCCCATGGAACGGAGCAAGCGGTAGAGCGCGGCGATGTGTTTATTTTCAAGCACGGGGAACAGGTCGTTGGCATGGTGATGCTGCTGCAGCAGCCGAGCGACTGGGATGTCGATTTGTGGGGCGATGACGGTCATGAGCAAGCGATTTACGTCCATCGGCTCGCTATTTCCAGAGCTTACGCGGGCAAGCAGCTTGGTAGAAAGATTATGGAGTGGGTGGAATCCGGCATCGCATTCGCCGGGAAAACGCACATTCGTCTGGATTGCATTGCCGAAAATTCGACGTTAAACCGATTTTACAGCAGTCTTGGTTATGAATATAAGGGCCTCAGCGAGACCGGCTTTAGCAAATACGAGAAACCCGCTATAATGGAAGAATAAGCAAGTTCGAAACTAAAGGAAAAGCTTGCGGAAATACGGGGTGGGAACGTGAGCCATTATTCGGACAATACATTAACGAAACATGAGCAAATTTTACATTATATCGAAGGACTGCCGATCGGCACGAAAATTTCGGTACGGCAAATCGCCAAGCAAATGCAGGTAAGCGATGGAACGGCTTATCGGGCCATCCGCGAAGCGGACAGTATGGGCCTTGTCAGCACGAAGGAAAGGATCGGAACCGTTCGGGTCGAAAAAAGGCTTCGCAGCAACATCGATCAACTGACGTTCGGGGAAGTCGTCAACGTGGTGGAAGGTTCGGTGCTTGGCGGCGCCGAAGGCCTGGACAAAACGCTCGGCAAGTTCGTCATCGGCGCGATGGAGCTTGACGCGATGAGCAAATATATCGAATCCGGCAGCCTGCTCATCGTCGGTAACCGCGAAAGCGCTCACCGGCTCGCCTTAGAGCAAGGTGCTGGCGTACTTATCACAGGGGGATTCGATACGAGCGCCGGCGTAAAGGCACTGGCGAATCGGCTGGGGCTGCCGATTATTTCGTCCGGGTACGATACGTTTACGGTGGCTTCGATGATCAACCGGGCGATTTTTGACCGGATTATTAAGAAAAAAACGCTGTTCATTGAAGATATCGTCGTATTGAAGGAAAAAGTCGCCGTACTAAAGGCAAGCAGCACGATAGCCGATTGGCGCCGGTTGAATGCAGAAACGGGCCACCAGCGTTTTCCGGTCGTAGACGAATGGAACCGAGTGATCGGGATGGTGACGGGAAAAGACGTATCGGGAGCAAACGTGGGGCAAACGATCGACAAGGCGATGACGCGCAACCCGATTACCGTTACGCCAAGCACCTCTCTCGCATCGGCCGCTCATATTATGGTTTGGGAAGGGATCGAACTGCTGCCCGTGGTCGATAACCACCGGAAACTGCTCGCGGTCATTAGCCGCAACGAAGTATTGCAAGCGATGCAGCAATCGCAGAAGCAGCCGCAGCTGGGCGAAACGTTCGAGGATTTGATCTGGAGCGGGTTCGAGGAAACGCGCGACGAGCGGGACGAGCTGAGCTTCGCCGGGTCGATCAAGCCGCAAATGTCCAACCATATCGGGACGGTGTCCGAAGGATTGCTGTCCACTCTGATGACGCAAGCGGCATTCCGGGCCGTTCAGCTGCAACGCAGGAACGATCTTATTCTGGAAAATATGTCGACCTACTTCGTCCGGCCGCTGCCGATCGAAAGTCAAATCGTGATCAAGCCGACCATCATCGAAGTCAGCCGGAAATTCGGTAAAGTCGACGTCGAAATTTACCATCAGGAGCAGCTCGTCGCCAAAGCGCTGCTGACCGTACAAGTCATCGACCAGACGTAATCATGGACGACGGATGCTACTCTTTCAGCGCCGTAAATGTCGAATGGTTGCGAATGCCCGCGAACAGGTTGAACAATCCGAGCAGCATGATCACTGCGCCGATGACGACGCGAATCGACGATCCGCTGAACAGGAACAGCTGAACGACGGCGATGATCAGCAGCATGATGCCCATGCAAATATTCGTACGTGCGGCATAGATGCCCGCAAGACGGCGATTGTCCGTCCTGCGCGACTTAACGCTGTTATAGACGGAAAAAATCGAAGTTACCGCAAGCAAAACATACAGCGAGTATTGAAATGCGATCATGATCGAAAAACTCCTTTTTACCGAAATTCGTATCGCCTCTACTTTAGCGATTTTGCGCGAAAAAATCAATTTTTCAAATACGGCTTCGCTTTGACCCAAATTTGCAGCACGCCGTCAACGAGCAGCATCGTTTTAATCTCGATGACAAAATCTTTGTCCTGCGTAATCGGATAAATTTTGCGGTTAAGCAGCTCGCGCGCCAACTTAGCGTCGGAGTCGATCTCATAAATGTTCCGTCCGACAAAAATATCCAAGTCGTCATAGAGCCGCTTTTTTAACTGGTCCCTCGTAATCTCGTCGAGCTCCTTGCCCTCTTCCTCTTCGAGCCGAATGCGCAGCTTGTAGATTCGCTGCTTGTCCTTATATTTGCTCAGAGAATCGATTTCTTTGCGGTAATCGTCGAGCTGGCTTTGCAGCCTTACATTTTCCGTAAACAGCAAATTGAAATTGTAATGGAAAACACTATGGTAGACCGCACTGCCTACGATCGCCCCGACGATCATGAACCCGAGCGCTTGCAGGCCGCGCGTAAACCTGTCGAACTGCGGAACTCTCATGGCTTGAAGCCTTCTTTGCATATCCATTGAATAAGCTCGGTACCCATATGCGCGCCAAGAAAAGCGAAAATAATATAGCAAATCTGCTTGACGGCGGGCGACAAATGGCCTTCGAGGAAATTGAATTCAATGACGCGTATCGGGTCAATCGTGCCCCCGATGGCGACGACGATGGCCCATATTTTAATCCGTGCGGCGATTTCGAGCATCGTGTTCGTTGGTGGCCTCAGGACGAGCACAGCCCCGATCCCCGCTAGCAGCGTGCCTCCGAGCACGACGCCGAAGGCGATGAAAAAGTCGAGTGCGGCATTTTTCATAAAATTGCTCATCTCGCATCCCTTTCCTTGTCCGTAAACTTGATCTTGATCTATCAAGCGAATTTCATACGATTTGTAAGTTTCGGGGTCCCCGCAAAGTACCTGAATCATCTTCGAAGCAAAGCCCCACTTTGTGGGGTTAATTTGAGATAAGAAAGTATAAGCTTCAGAGTCCCGTCTTCCTTATCTCGCAAGAAAAGCTTCCTCTTACGCAGGGTCATTCATCGTGGAGAAGGCTCCGAATAGGAGCTTTTATTATATATGAGATTTGACCGCTAGATTATGATAAAATAGTGAAACAAATCTATCGGGAAAACGGGGGTTACGGCCGGATGAGCAGTTTTGTCCATCTCCACGTTCATAGTGAATACAGCTTGCTCGACGGCGCCGCGCGCATCGAGGGGCTAGCGAAGCGAGCAGCGGAGCTCGGCATGGAGTCGCTCGCTCTGACGGACCACGGCGTCATGTACGGCGCCGTGCCTTTCTATAAAGCATGCATGGCGAACGGGATTCGCCCGATCATCGGCTGCGAGATGTATATGACGACGGGGGCGCTCTCGGATAAAGGGACGCGCCAGGATAACCCGATCTACCATTTGATTCTGCTAGCCAAAAACGAGCAAGGTTATCGCAATTTGATGAAGCTATGTACGATCGCGCATTTGGAAGGATTCCATTATAAGCCGCGCATCGATTTGCGCAGCTTGGAACGGTATGCCGAAGGTTTGGTTTGCCTCAGCTCCTGCTTGGCGGGCGAGGTGCCGCAGCATTTGCTGCATGGGCGCAAAGCGGAGGCGAAGGCCGCGGCGGAAAGGTATCGGTCGATTTTCGGCGAGGATTTTTACTTGGAGCTTCAAGACCATGGGATTTTCGAACAGAAAAAAGTAATGGAGGATCTGATCGCGCTAAGCCGCGAGACGGGCATTCCGCTCGTTGCCACGAACGACGTTCACTACTTGCAGCCTGCCGACCATACGGCGCAGGACATTCTCATCTGCATCGGCACCGGCAAGACGGTGGACGACAAGGAACGGATGCGGATCACGACCGATCAGCTGTATTTGAAAAGCGCTGACGAAATGAGCGCCCTATTCCGTCATGTGCCGGAAGCGATTGCCAATACGCGGGTCATCGCCGATAAGTGCAGGCTGGAGCTGGAATTCGGCCGATCGATATTGCCGGAGTTCAAGCCGATTCCCGAGGGAATGACGGCCGCGCAATATTTGTTCGAGCTGTGCCATGCAGGGCTCGAGCGGCGATACGGTTCGACGGAGAACTGGAACGATCCGGCCTACCGGGAGAAAGCGACGGAACGGCTGCGTTATGAGCTTGGCGTGATCGAGAAGATGGGGTATTCGGACTATTTTCTCATCGTATGGGACTTTATCCGATTCGCGCATGAGCAGAGCATTATGACCGGCCCGGGCCGCGGTTCGTCGGCGGGCAGCCTTGTTGCTTACGTGCTAAACATTACCGATGTCGATCCGCTGAAGTATAAGCTGCTCTTCGAGCGGTTTCTGAACCCGGAGAGGGTCACGATGCCGGATATCGACATCGATTTCAGCGACGAGCGGCGGGACGAGGTGATCGATTACGTTACGCGCAAATACGGCGCGGAGCATGTGGCGCAAATCATCACGTTCGGTACGATGGCGGCGCGCGCCGCGGTCCGCGATGTCGGCCGGGTTATGAATTTGCCGTACAGCGTCGTTGATCAGACTGCGAAAATGATTCCGTTCCAGCTCGGCGTTACGATCGAGGAAGCGCTGGAGCTTAGCCCGGAGCTGAAATCGCTGTGCGCGACGAACGAAAAAGCGGCTGAGCTCGTGCAGATGGCGATGAAGGTCGAAGGCATGCCGCGGCATGCTTCGACCCATGCGGCGGGCGTCGTTATTTCCAGAGAACCGCTGACGCATTACGTTCCATTGCAGAGCGGCACGGAGAAGACGGCATTGACGCAATATTCGATGGAGCATTTGGAAGCGGTCGGGCTGCTTAAAATGGACTTCCTCGGCTTGCGCACGCTTTCGATCATCGAGCGGACGCTTGCTTGGGTCAAGGAGCAATACGGCGTCGACATCGACTTCCGTCAAGTGCCTGACGACGATCCGCTCACTTACGAGATGTTAAGCCGCGGCGATACGACGGGCGTCTTCCAGTTAGAGTCGGCCGGCTGCCGGAAGGTGCTGAAGGAGCTAAAGCCTTCGAAATTCGAGGACATCGTCTCCGTTGTGGCGTTGTATCGACCGGGCCCGATGGAGTTCATTCCGAAGTTCATCCAAAGCAAGCACGGACAGATTCAGGTGGAATACCCGCATCCGTCGCTGGAGCCAATCTTGGCCGATACGTACGGCATTATCGTGTACCAGGAGCAGATCATGCAGATCGCATCGTCGATGGCGGGCTTCAACCTCGGCGAAGCGGATTTGCTGCGGCGCGCCGTGTCGAAGAAGAAGCGCGAGGTGCTGGACGAAGAGCGAGCGCATTTTGTCGCGGGCAGCGAGCGGCAAGGGTATACGGCGGATGAGGCGAACCGGGTATACGACATGATCTTGCGCTTCGCCAATTACGGCTTCCCGCGGGCGCATGCCGCCGCTTACGGCGTGCTTGCTTTTCAGACGGCGTATTTGCGGGCGCATTATCCCGTGCAGTTCATGGCGGCTATGCTGACGGCCGTTATGGGCAACCAGCGGAAGGTTGCCGAATATGTCGACGATTGCCGAAAGATGGGCATTCCGATTTTACCTCCGGACGTCAATGAAAGCGGCGTGCTGTTTACGCCGGTTCCCGATACGGGGGCTGAGCGCCATAATGATGGCGCCGCAGCGAATTCTGGCGGCATGGAAGCTCCTGATCCAGACGGCCTCAATGTCGTAAATGACGGAGCGTATGACGATCTTGCCTTGAACGAAACGTCGGAGCGAACTGATCATGCGGCTCGAGCTCCAGGCAGTACCGGCCCCGGACTCGTATCGAATACCGGCGCGATCCGCTTCGGACTTGCGGCGATCAAGAACGTCGGCACCCAGGCAATTGAGAGCATCATCCAGGAGCGGAAGGAGCGGCCGTACGACAGCTTGCTCGACTTCTGCCGCCGCGTCGACTTGCGCGTTGTGAACCGCAGGGTGCTGGAATCGCTTATCCAGGCCGGGGCGTTCGACACGCTTCGCGGTCACCGGGCGCAGCTGCTCATCATGCTCGATCCGACGCTCGATTCCGCTGCGAAGTGGAAGAAGGAGCGAGACGACCTGCAGATCGAGCTGTTCGGGTTCGCCGAAGCGACGAATTGGGATATTCCGTATCCGGAGGTGAGCCCGCTCACGCCAACCCAGAAGCTCGATCTGGAGCGCGAGCTGCTCGGCATGTTCATCAGCGGTCATCCGCTGGACGCGTTCGAGAAGCTGTTGGAGCCGCTTGAGCTCGACCGGTTGGTCGACCTGCCCGAATATGCCGACAACAGCGAAGTGACCGTCTACGGCATGGCGGTTGCGCTCAAGACGATCGTGAACAAGAAAGGGCAGCCGATGGCGTTTATGGAGCTGGAGGACCGGATCGCCAAGACGGAGGTCGTCCTGTTCCAGGACGTATGGCGGCGCAGCGAAGCGTTCGTCCGCAAGGGCGGCTTGTACGTCGTCAAGGCGAAGCTGCAGCACCAGGACGAGGACGTCAAGCTGCTCGCGTCCGAGCTGCTGCCGCTCGAGGACGCCGACGCCGCTGCCGCGGACAGCGCCGGCTTCACGGCGCGCATCCGCGCGCTGCGCGCCGCAAGGCCCGCGGGCCGCTACGCTGCGCCTGCGGCGGCCCGGCAGGGCGCGGGCGCAGCGCAGCAGCCCGCGCGAGCCCCCGGTGCGGCGACGCGCAGCGCCGCACCCCAAGCGGCGGCGTCCTCGCCGGCGCCGCCGGTGCCTGCGGCCTCCCCTGCGAAGCGGGGGGCGGCCGCCTCATCGCAGCGCGTCTTCATCAAGATCGCCGCGCCAAACGAAAACCCGCAGACGCTGTCCGAGCTGAAAGCGCTGCTGCTGAACCATCCCGGCGCCCTGACGACCGCCTTGTTCTACGAACGCGAGCAGAAGCTGCTCGCGCTCTCCGACAAGTACCGGGTGAAGCCGTCGCCGGAGCTGTTCAAAGCGATTGAGGCGCTTCTCGGCCAAGGCACGGTTCGCGTCAAGTAAAAAACGCTTGGGCGAAGCTCGACCTTCAACGCATTGGCGAAGCCCGACTTTCGTACCATAAGAAAAGCTCCTATTCGGAGCCCTTTCCACGATGAATGACCCTGCGTAAGAGGAAGCTTTTCTTGGTAAAGAAAGTTCTCTTTCGCTTTAATGCTTCATCGAACTAAAACTTTTTTTATCGTTAAAATTTTCCGGACGAATGAACAATTGTCCGGCCTCCCGCATACATTTAGAAAACACACGGCTGCGCGCGGTCCAAGGGGAAACAAACCTCAGGCTGCGCGCATCCGCATCATGGGGGAGGTTATTTTTATGTCGCATAGCCATGTCATCGGATTACTGAATCAAAGAGGCGTTACCGTCGAATCGATAGCGGAAATCGTGTACAAGCTGCAAAAACCGTATAATGCGAGCTTGCAACTGGAGGAATGCGCGGAAAGCGTCGTTGCCGTCTTGAAGAAACGCGAGGTGCAATACGTGCTGTACACGGGCATCGCGCTCGACGAATTGGCGGAGAAGAAGCTGCTCCCCCAGCCGCTGCAAGCCATTATGGAAGTGGACGAGTCGCTGTACGGCGTAGACGAGACGCTTGCGCTCGGCATTACGAACGTGTACGGCATGATCGGATTAACGAGCTTCGGCTATTTGGATAAGGAAAAAACTGGCATTATCCGGCAATTGAACCAGAAGGGAAAACATATTCACGTTTTTCTGGATGACCTCGTCGCGGGCCTTGCCGCAGCTGCATCGGCGAGAATCGCCCATAAGGACAAAAACGCACAGGAATATGACACAGCGGATGATTGAGCGCGTGCGCCGGCGCCTGCTTCCTTGCAATCGGTCCCTACTTCTGTTGCGATGAAAAGAGTAGTTATGATATCATTAATCCATTGTGTGGGCTTTAACGAATGCAAGGGTCAGGGAGGTTAATCGCTGATGTGGACTGTTATCTACATTGCGCCAACGGCGAAAATCGCCGACATGATCAAGCAGAAACTTACGGAAGAAGGGTTTCTGGTGCAGCTTCGCGCTATTAACCTATCGAAGAATCAATTCGAAATCTTGGTGCCTTCCGGCGAAGTGGAAGAAGTTCAGGAAGTGCTCAATTCGATATTACGACCGTAGATGATATGATTGTTCTTGAATAGATCGATCCAATAACGCCTGGTGAGGTGCGATTTGTGTTTAAAGATTTCTTTCAGAAAAAAAAGAAATACGCAACGATTCCAAGCGAGCGTACGAAACGCGACATACCGGAAGGCCTGATGAACAAGTGCGCCAAATGCGGAACGATTCAGTTCAGCAAAGAGCTCGAGAAAAACTTGAAGGTTTGTCCGGCTTGCGGTTTCCATGCCCGTCTTAGCGCGATCGAGCGGATTGAAATTACACTCGACGACGGACGTTTGTTCGAGTATGACAGCGAAATGGTGCCGGAAGATCCGTTAGGATTCCCGGGATATCCGGAGAAGCTTCAGCAGCAAATGGAAAAATCGAACCTGCGCGAAGCGGTCGTCACGGGCGAAGGTACGATCGGGGGATTTCCTGTCGTCGTAGCGGCGATGAGCGCGGACTTTTTTACCGGCAGCATGGGTTCCGTCGTTGGGGAAAAAATTACGCGGGCGATTGAAGCGGCAACGCAAAAAGGATACCCGCTCATCATATTCTCGACATCCGGCGGCGCGAGAATGCAAGAGAGCATTTTCAGTCTCATGCAGATGGCGAAAACAAGCGCGGCGCTTGCACGGTTAGGCGAGCAAGGCGGATTGTACATCTCCGTTCTGACGGACCCTACGTACGGCGGCGTAACGGCAAGCTTCGCCATGCTCGGCGATTTCAATATTGCGGAGCCGGGCGCAAGAACCGGTTTTGCCGGACCGATCGTCATCGAACAGACGATTCGCCAGAAGCTGCCCGATACGTTCCAGACGTCCGAGTTCAACATGAAGCACGGACAGCTCGATCTGGTCGTGCATCGCAAAGATTTGAAAGCAACATTGACGAAGCTGTTGGACATGCATCTAGTGAAAGGGGATGTTTCATAAATGGCATCAGAGTTGCCTTTTGAGCGGCCTCTTGTCGAACAAAGGAAAAAAATCGATGAGCTGAAGCGTTTCGGCAAGGACAAGCATATCGATTTTACCGATGAAATCGCCCGTCTGGAAGTGAAGTATGCCGAAGCGGAGGACGAGCTGTACAGTAATTTGACCGCTCCGCAAAAAATGCAGATCGCAAGGCACCCGGCGCGGCCGACGACGCTGGATCTGGTGCAGACGATCTTCACCGATTTTATCGAGCTGCACGGCGACCGGCTTTTCGGCGACGACAAAGCGATCGTGGGCGGGCTCGCCAAGCTGGAAGGTGTTCCGGTGACCGTCATCGGCCATCAGCGCGGCAAAGATACGAAGGACAATATCGCCCGTTACTTCGGCAGCCCGCATCCGGAAGGTTTCCGCAAGGCGCTCCGTCTGATGCGCCAAGCGAACAAGTTCAAACGCCCGATCATTACGTTTATCGACACGAAAGGGGCATATCCCGGCGACACCGCGGAGGAGCGTGGCCAATCGGAAGCGATTGCCCGCAACCTGATGGAGATGTCGTCGTTTGGCGTGCCGATCATTTGCGTCGTTATCGGCGAAGGCGGCAGCGGCGGAGCTTTGGCGATTAGCGTCGGCAACCGGATCCTCATGCTGGAGAATGCGATTTATTCCGTCGCTTCCCCGAACAGCGCCGCATCGATCCTATGGAAGGATGCTTCCAAGGCGGACACCGCGGCAGAACTGATGAAAATTACGGCACAAGACTTGAAATCATTCGACATCATCGAAGAGATCATTCCAGAAACCAAAGGCGGCGCCCACCGCGGCGATTACGCCCCGCTTGGCGAAGTAATTAAAGAGACCGTATGGCGTCATTTACAAGAGCTGATGCAGATGACACCGGAACAATTGCGCGAGGATCGCTACCGCAAATTCCGGCAAATCGGCAAATATGGCTTTATTGATACACTTTGATACACTATAAACCCGGAGGAATTCAGAACATGCGCAAAACGAAAATTGTTTGTACGATTGGCCCGTCGAGTGAATCGCTCGAAAACACGAAAAAATTGATCGAAGCGGGAATGAACATCGCCCGCCTCAATTTTTCCCATGGCGATTTCGAGGAGCATGGCAACCGGATCAAAAATATTCGTCAAGGCTCCAAGGAATTGAACAAAACCGTAGCGATTCTGCTTGACACGAAAGGCCCTGAAATTCGTACAGGCAAGCTGAAGGAAGAACCGATTGAGCTCGTGCAGGACGAGCACATTATTTTGACAACGGAAGAGATTCTGGGCGATGCCAAACGGATTTCCGTCACGTACAAGGATTTGCCGGGTGATCTACATATCGGTTCCACGGTATTGATTGACGATGGCTTGATCGGTTTGACGGTCGTTGGCATTCAAGGTACGGAAATCGAGTGCCGCATCGTGAACGGCGGTACGATCAAGAGCAAGAAGGGCGTTAACGTGCCGGGCGTGAGCATCTCGCTGCCGGGCATTACGGAGAAGGACGCGAACGATATCATTTTCGGCATCGAGCAAGGCATCGATTTTATCGCCGCGTCGTTCGTGCGCAAAGCAAGCGACGTGCTCGAAATCCGCGAGCTGCTCGAGCGCTACAATGCTCGCCATATTCAGATCATTTCGAAGATCGAAAACCAGCAAGGCGTGGACAACCTCGATGAAATTCTAGAGGTTTCCGACGGATTGATGGTTGCGCGCGGCGACCTCGGCGTCGAAATTCCAGCCGAAGAAGTACCTCTTGTACAGAAGCGAATGATCGAAAAATGTAACCGTGCCGGCAAACCGGTCATTACGGCTACGCAAATGCTTGATTCCATGCAGCGCAACCCGCGCCCGACGCGCGCGGAGGCGAGCGACGTGGCGAACGCGATTTTTGACGGCACGGACGCGATCATGTTGTCCGGCGAAACGGCTGCCGGCAAATATCCGGTCGAGTCGGTGCTGACGATGTCCCGCATCGCGGAACGCGCGGAATCGGCGCTTCATTACCGCGAGATTTTCACGAAGCAAAGCTTGGCGCAGCAAACGACCGTTACCGAAGCGATCAGCCAGGCTGTGGCGAACTCGGCTTTGGATTTGCAAGCGAAAGCGATCATCACCTCGACGGAGAGCGGTTATACGGCGCGTATGGTATCCAAATACCGTCCGAAAGCGCCGATTATCGCCGTAACGCCGAATGAGCAAGTGATGCGCAGACTGTCGATCATCTGGGGCGTTATCCCGGTTCTTGGCCGCAATGCGGAAACGACCGATGAAATGTTCGAAATCGCGGTAGAGGGCGGCATGCAGTCCGGGCATCTGGCTCTCGGCGATCTGGTCGTCATTACGGCAGGCGTGCCGGTAGGCCGCTCCGGAACGACGAACCTGATCAAAATCCATCATATCGGCGAAATGATCGCCAAAGGCCAAGGCATCGGCAGCCAAAGCGCGACCGGCAAAATCGTCGTCGCGCGCACGCCGCAAGAAGCGCTGGAGAAGACGGAGCCGGGTTCAATCCTGGTAACGGTAGCGACGGACAAAGAATATATGCCTGCTTTCGAGAAAGCGGCGGCAGTTATTACCGAATCCGGCGGCATTACGTCTCACGCGGCGGTTGTAGGCTTAAGCCTTGGCATTCCGGTTATCGTAGGCGTAAACAATGCGATGAACCTGCTGCAGGACAACATGGAAGTTTCCGTTTATGCAGAGGTCGGCATTATTTATTCCGGACAAGCTAAAGTGATGTAATATGTTTACCAGGTACCCTGCTCTCCGCCGCTGCGGAAGCAGGGTATTTGCAACCTATTGGAGGAGAAGCATGCAACCGAAACAATGGTATTTTCATAGGCTTAGGGTGCGGTATCAGGAGACGGATCAGATGGGTGTCGTATACCATGCGAACTACTTGAATTGGTTTGAGATCGGGCGTACCGAGTTGATCCGGGAAATGGGCGTTCCTTATCGTTCAATCGAGGAAAAAGGGCTGCTGCTGCCGGTCGTTGATGCGGAGATCAAATACCGGCTGCCGGCACGTTACGATGACGAGCTCGTCGTATGTACGCGTATCGCGGCATTTTCCCATGTACGGATGGAATTTGAATCGCAGGTTTGCCGTATTTCAGCCGAGCAAGCTATAAGCGGAGAATCGTACGAGCAACGAGACGAGCCTTTCGGTCAGCTTCTGGTCAGCGGCAGGACGCGGCATATGTGGCTGAACGGACAATGGAAACCGGCGCGTCTGGATCGAGAGGCGCCGGAATTATATGCCCTTTTGAAACAAAATGTAAATGAAGCTTAAGAAGAGACCGTTAGACGGTTCGGCTCCCTTGCAGGATGTAGTCGCGAATATCACGGAATACATTGGCTCGATGCAGAGCGCTCAGAATGACAAGAGTGACCGGACCGATGATTAACCCAAGCACGCCGAACAGCTTCAAGCCAACGAACATGGCAATCAGCGTCGGCAGTGGGTCGAGTCCGATGCTTGTCGATAAGACTTTAGGCTCGATGATTTGCCGTACGACAAGGATGATGGCGTACAGCACGGACAATCCGATGCCAAGCGAAGTGTCACCGCTCATGAACGTATAGACGATCCATGGAATCATCGCAGCTCCTACCCCTAGGTATGGAAGCAGATCGACGAACCCGATCAGCAGCCCGATCGTTATCGCATATTTAACGTTCAGGACGAGCAGCCCGATGATGACGAACACCGCGGTGATGGAGATCATGATGAATTGTGCGCGGACGTAGCCGAACAGCGCTTTTTGCAGGTCGGTGCCGATAATTTTGACGCGCCCGAGCAGATTCGACGGGAATATGCCGGACAAGCTGACCATGTGCTTGTACCAATCTTTGCTTATAAAAAAAGCGGCCAACAACACGATAATGGTTAGAGTGGCGATATTCGGCAGGGAGGTCAGGAAAGACAATATACTGTTAAAGAACAAATTGATTGCCGATGTCCCGAGATCGGCGATTTTTTGTGCCGTCGAATTGAAGCTTTTGTTGATCGTTTCCTGATAATTCGGGTTTTCCTGGTAGAAGTTGCCGAGCTGCATCAACAGGCTTTGTACGCTATCGGATTGGATCCATTGCAAAATTTCGTTTTTCCACCATTCGATATTGCTTTCGATCGACTTGCTTAAGTTGATGATTTCCACGACGATTCGCGTGATCATGGCCGTAAGGATGGTCGCCGCCGCACCAAAAAACAACGTCAAGGAGACGGATACGGCGAGCCAACGGGGAAACTTGGCTTTGCGGTGCAGCAGGTTGACGAGCGGGTTCATAATATATGCGACAACCCAGCCAATGAGAAAAGGATACACAAGCGGCGTCACGAAAATGGCGGCGGCAACGATGAGCGCAAAAATGAAAACCACCCAAAGACTGCGCAACAACTGATTGACGAGTTTTCTCTCCAAACGATTCCCTCCTTCTGCAATCGTGATAAGGTTCTGCGATAATTGCTTCATTTTCCGATATAATGAGTATATGTATACACTTATTGTATCACGACTTTGTACAACACAAAAATGCATGTACTTTACGTTATGTTTACAAATCATTAACATGTCGAAAACATAACAAGACGATAATGGAAAAAGATCATATGAACCTATACAGAAATCGACATCATACCTTTGGAGGTAGGATTGTGGGCAAAAGGGAGTCGCAAATGCAAACAAAAGAGCATACGTCAAAATACGTCAATCGGGATATCAGTTGGAGCGAATTCAACCGCAGGGTGCTGGAGGAAGCGCAGGACGCCGAAACGCCGCTGCTGGAGCGGATCAAGTTTCTATCGATCGTATCCACCAATCTGGACGAGTTTATGAGTGTTCGCGTTGCGGGTATTACCGACCAATTGAAAGCCGGCTACAATAAAAAAGATTTTTCCGGCTATACGCCTTCCGGACTGCTAAAGCGCATTATGAAGCGCACCGAGCGGATGGTGGCCGATCAATATAAAACGTTCCGCGAGCTGGACCGGCAACTGGCGAAGGAAGGCATTCATTTTGCCGATTACGATGACTTGAACGCGACGCAGCAAAAGGCGATGTACGAATATTACCACGATATCGTCTTCCCGGTATTAACGCCGATGGCCGTCGATCAGAGCCGCCCGTTCCCGCTTGTACATACGAAGGAGCTGTATTTGGCCGTCGTGCTTCGCCGGGAAGGCGACGATCCCGAGGAGGAGCCGTATTTTGCGCTTGTTCAGGTGCCTTCGATCTTGCCGCGTTTCGTTCCGGTCCCGGTCCGGGGCAACAGCAAGAAAGTTGAATTCGTGCTGCTGGAAGCTTTAATCGAGCGTCATATTCAAACTTTGTTCAGCGGGTACACGCCGATCGCCGTACACGGCTTCCGGATTACGCGCAATGCCGACTTGACGCTGAACGAAGAAGGCGCCGAAGATTTGCTGGAGGAGATCGAGAAGGAACTGAGGCGCCGGCGCTGGGGAGCGCCCGTCCGTCTCGAAGTGCAGAAAGGGATGGACCCGTATGCGCTGGATTTGTTAAAAGAAGAATTCGAAATTTCCGATAACGTATTCGAGATCGACGGACCGATCGATTTGAGCTATCTGATGAAATTTGCGACCTCGCTGAACAATTACGACCATCTGCGCTTTGCGTCGTTTGATCCGGTGTATCCGCGCGAGCTGGATGATGCGGAAGATATGTTTGCGGCTTTGCGCCATAAGGACGTTCTCGTTTACCACCCGTATGAGTCGTTTGACGTCGTAAACGATTTTATTCTGGAAGCGGCTTACGATCCGAAGGTGCTGGCGATCAAAATGACGTTGTACCGGGTGAGCGGCAATTCGGTTCTGGTTCAGGCATTGGCGCGTGCGGCCGAGTCGGGCAAGCAAGTGACGGTTGTCGTGGAACTGAAGGCGCGGTTCGACGAAGAACGCAATATCGCTTGGGCGCGGCAGCTGGAGAAGGCGGGTTGCCATGTCGTTTATGGCTTGGTCGGCTTAAAGACGCACGCCAAGATCACGCTGGTCGTTCGGCGCGAACAAGAAGGGCTGCAGCGGTACGTTCATGTCGGCACGGGCAATTATAACGAGAATACGGCCCGGTTATATACCGATATCGGATTGTTCACCGCCCATCCCGTCATTGGCGAGGATGCTTCGGCGCTGTTCAACGAAATTACGGGATATTCCGCTCCGCACGATTGGCAGGCGTTCGGCGTTGCGCCAACTTCGTTGAAGACGAAACTTTATAAGCTGATCGAACGGGAGAAGCAATGGGCGGCCGCGGGCAAACCCGCCCGGATCGTGGCCAAGATGAACTCGCTCTCCCATCAGGAGATGATTGACGAGCTGTATGCCGCTTCCCAGGCCGGCGTCAAGATTGATCTTATCGTCCGGGGAGTCTGCTGTCTTCGTCCCGGCGTGCCCGGCTTAAGCGAGAATATAACGGTCATCAGCATCGTCGACCGGTTCCTTGAACATTCGCGCATCGTCTATTTTGAAAACGGCGGCGACCCTGAGGTCTACGTGTCCAGCGCGGATTGGATGTCCCGGAATTTGACGCGCCGGATCGAGCTGTTATGTCCTGTATTCGACAAGGACGCCCGGAAGATGCTCATTAACATTTTGCGGTTAAATTTGCAAGACAACGTCAAAGCGCACCGGTTGCAGTCCAGCGGCACTTACGTGCGGATTACGGATGATAAGGCGCCGTTCCGCAGTCAATTCGAGGCGCGGCAGATCGCAAAGTGGAAGGGCTGATCGGCGGAAGGTGATAAAGCGCCGGTAAGTGCGTAACTTCAAACAGAAAGCAGAACGAAAAGAAGCCCGGCGGAATAAACCGCCAGGCTTCATGTCGTGGTGAGACGGAGTTGCAGTCCCCAAACCTTCTTGAATTCTTTGTCCAATGTTGCGACTTCCTGCCGCTCTATCGATAGTCCATGCCGGTGAGCAACCGCTAAGCGGAGTTCGAGTCCGTGCATCGCGGCGGATAGCTCGGTCACCGTCTGCGTTTCGCTACGGTCCAGCGCAATCGCAAGCCGAAGCAGCGTGCCGAGCAGCACGACAAGCGATAAATCGGACTCGTCCAAAATATCCCGATGATCGAGGAAGGTTAGGCGAGCTTTCGTTTTGGTTTTATGGGATGCGATCATGGCGCATAGCAGTATTTCTTTATGGGACATGCCATTCAGCCTTGAGTTGGCAATCAGATAGAACGTATGCCGGTCATAATGATAATAATCGACCGTCGTCCCGATCCGGTACAACAATGAAGCGACATGCATGTAGGTTCTCGCACGCTCCGGCAGCTGATGATACTTCTGCAAGTCGTCGTACAGCGTAAGCGCGATGCGATTGACCAGCTCGACGTGCCGCTTCGGACTGGACGGGTGCAACTGCAGCAGGTTGCGCACGCTGTGTTCAAGCACGTCGTCGACGGCAGGCCGCTCGGGGTACAACGTCTCGTAGAACAGTCCGTCGCGCAGCCCGGAGCCGCTGATCACGTAATGCGAAGCGCCGCATTGCTTGAACACGGTTTGCAAAATGACCGTACCCGGCACGATGATGTCGGCACGATCTTTGGACAGGCCGGGAAACTTTTTGCGTTTTTCCACGGGAATGATCGCGAGGGAAGAGACCATGTCCGAGATGTCGTTATCGCTCATCATGTAGTTGTGGGTTAGCGCGAGCGAATATTTTTTTCGTTTCTGATCCATCTTGCATAAATTACGAATCGTGCCGCCTAGGCCGACAAGCGGTAATCCGGGATATTGCCGTATCCACGGTTCTTGATCGATTGCCTGCTCGACCATCGCTCTAATCCGTGACAGGTCGTCGGAATCAACTTCGCCGTGACGCGTGAATCGCTTCGTCGTGTTGACCGCCCCGAACGGGAATGAAACGCTATGTACGATTTCGCGGTCCTTGAACAGCGTGACTTCGGTGCTGCCGCCTCCGATATCGACAAGAAAGCCGACTTTGATGTCGATCGTATTGCGTACGCCGAGGAAGCCGATTCTTGCTTCTTCGTCGCCGGAGAGCACTTCAATGTTCAAGCCGGTGTGCCGCCGGAGGCGCTCGATGACGGCTGCGCTATTGGCCGCATTGCGAATCGCTGCCGTTGCGACCGCGCGGATGCGTTTGACTCCGCTCGCTTCGCAAATTAAACTAAAATGGTTAAGTGTATCGATTAATGCCGCCACCGCTTCCGCGGCCAGCACTCCGTCGGCGTCGATATGTTCGCTGAGTCTTGCGGATAATTTGCTTTCGTCGATGACGCGATGGGCTTGCTCCGATTGTTCGTAGATCACGAGACGTATTGAGTTCGATCCGATGTCGATGATGCCGATCCGCTCCATGATTCCTCCATGTTTCGCCGTAGTATACGACCATTTTACCATCTGGCGCGGCGAATGAAAAATGATCGTTTTTTGTGGGCAAAGCATTCATTTTTCGTCGTTTCATGGGAAAGATAGTGTAGAGCATGTTCGGTAAAATCGAAAGAAAAAAACTATAGTGCTGATAATGAATTTTTATACCCCTTGTTGTTCACTTATCGCACGAAATCACTTATCATTAGGTATGGGTTTTACGTTATGCAACTCTATTTCGATTTGAGGACAACTTGTCCATATTTCTACAGTTACAACTTCATAATAAAGGAGAGTATTGAAGATGACAGCAACCAAAGGGTTGGAAGGGATCGTCGCGACCACTTCGTCCATCAGTTCCATTATTGATGGCGTTCTGACGTACCGCGGCATCGACATCGACGAATTAGCCGAAAAAGCGTCATTTGAAGAAGTGGCGTATTTGCTTTGGTTCGGCAATCTTCCGAACGAGGCACAGCTCGATAAGCTGCAGAAAGACCTAAGCGCTTATGCCGCTGTTCCGGCGCAAGTGATTGAACAAATCAAGCTTTTCCCGAAAAACACGAACTCGATGGCTGCGCTCCGCACGGCGGTATCCAGCCTCGGATTGTACGACCCATCCGCCAACGACATGAGCGACGAAGCGAATGTGACGAAGGCGATCAAGCTGCAAGCTCAGCTTCCGACAATTATCGCCGCATTTGCTCGTATCCGTGAAGGCAAGGAGCCGATCGCGCCGAAGGCCGGCGTATCGATCGCCCATAATTTCCTATATATGCTAACGGGACAAGAACCTGACCCGATCGCCGTGAAGGCGCTTGACCAAGCGCTTGTTTTGCATGCCGATCACGAGCTGAATGCATCGACTTTTGCAGCGCGCGTTACTGTCGCGACGTTGTCCGACATCTATTCCGGCGTCACTTCGGCGATCGGAGCGCTTAAAGGCCCTCTGCACGGCGGAGCGAACGAAGCGGTTATGGCGATGCTGGAAGAGATCGGCACGGCCGACAATGTTGAAACGTACATCAACAACAAGCTGAACAACAAAGAGAAAATTATGGGCTTCGGCCACCGCGTTTACAAAAACGGCGACCCGCGCGCCAAGCATTTGCAAAAAATGTCCCGCGAGCTGGGCAAAATTACGAACAACATGAACTGGTACGACATGTCGATCAAGATCGAAGAGCTCGTAACCGGCCAAAAAGGATTGAAGCCGAACGTCGACTTCTACTCCGCATCCGTGTACACGTCGCTTGAAATTCCGCGCGATTTGTTCACGCCGATTTTTGCGATCAGCCGCGTATCGGGCTGGACGGCGCACATTCTCGAGCAATACGAGAACAACCGCCTGATCCGTCCGCGCGCAGAATACGTCGGTCCGGTTAACCAAAGCTACGTGCCGATCGCACAGCGCTAATTCCATAACTCGTCCGATCAGTTACCGACATAACGGGCGGCTGCAATCCTGGCGATGCAGCTCCCGTTCAATTATGTTTTAGGGAAAATAGAGGAGGAAATCTCATGTTTAAATTAGAAAAATACGCCCTTCCGACAGAAGGCGAAAAGCTGACGATTCAAAACGGCAATCTGCAAGTACCGAACAATCCGATCATCCCTTTCATCGAAGGCGACGGAACGGGTCCTGACATCTGGGCCGCTTCTAAACGCGTGCTTGACGCAGCTGTAGAGAAAGCATACAAAGGCGAGAAAAAAATCGCTTGGTACGAAGTGTTTGCCGGAGAAAAAGCGTTCAACCAATACGGCGAATGGCTTCCTAACGATACGCTTGAAGCGATCCGCGAATATATCGTAGCGATCAAAGGGCCTCTGACGACGCCAATCGGCGGCGGCATCCGTTCCCTGAACGTTGCGCTTCGCCAAGAGCTTGACCTGTACGTATGTCTGCGTCCGGTTCGTTATTTCGACGGCGTGCCATCGCCGGTTAAGCGTCCTGAGCTCGTAGACATGGTTATTTTCCGCGAAAATACGGAAGATATCTATGCAGGCATCGAGTACCAAGAAGGTACTGAAGCGGTGAAAAAAGTGCTGCAATTCCTGCAAAACGAAATGGGCGTTAACAAAATCCGTTTCCCTGAAACCTCCGGTATCGGCATCAAGCCGGTTTCGTCCGAAGGCTCGAAGCGTCTCGTTCGCGCGGCGATCGAATACGCAATCAAGCACGGCCGCAAGAGCGTTACGCTTGTCCATAAAGGCAACATCATGAAATTCACCGAAGGCGCGTTCAAAAACTGGGGCTACGAAGTCGCAGAACAAGAATACGCTGAGCAAACGTTCACTTGGGGCCAATACGACCGCATCAAAGAAGCTCAAGGCACGGACGCTGCGAACAAAGCGCAAAAAGAAGCCGAAGCCGCCGGCAAAATCATCGTAAAAGATGCGATTGCCGACATCGCGCTTCAGCAAGTTTTGACTCGTCCGACGGACTTCGACGTCATCGCGACATTGAACCTGAACGGCGACTACTTGTCCGACGCGCTTGCAGCTCAAGTTGGCGGTATCGGTATCGCTCCGGGAGCGAACATCAACTACTTGACGCACCATGCGATCTTCGAAGCGACTCACGGCACGGCTCCTAAATACGCGGGTCTTGACGTTGTTAACCCGGGTTCGGTTATCCTGTCCGGCGTAATGCTGCTTGAGCACCTGGGCTGGCAAGAAGCGGCTGACCTGATCTACAAAGGCATGGAAACATCGATCAACAACAAAACGGTTACGTATGACTTTGCACGTCTGATGGAAGGCGCAACCGAAGTAAAATGCTCCGCGTTCGCAGACGAAATCATTAAAAACATGTAATATCATATTCTTAAGTATAGTAGCTTCGGAGCTTGCTCCGAGGCTACGAAGCTTTTGGATGTATGTTAAGCTTCGCAAACGTTGACTCGGGAAACCCGGGCAATATAGAACCCTCGAGGAGGAAAATACAATGGCTATTCGTCGTAAAAAAATTACGGTTGTAGGCGCAGGCTTCACCGGCGCAACAACTGCGCTGATGCTTGCACAAAAAGAACTGGGCGACGTTGTACTTGTAGACATTCCGCAACTGGAGAATCCAACGAAGGGGAAAGCGCTTGACATGCTGGAAGCAAGCCCGGTTCAAGGCTTCGATAGCAACATTATCGGGACTTCCAACTACGAAGACACCAAAGGCTCCGACATCGTCATCATTACGGCCGGTATTGCTCGAAAACCAGGCATGAGCCGTGACGATTTGGTCAACACGAATGCAGGCATCGTGAAATCGGTCTGCGAAAACGTAAAACGATATTGCCCGGATTCGTACGTCATCATCTTGAGCAACCCGGTTGACGCGATGACGTATGTTGCTTACGAAACGCTTGGTTTCCCTAAAAACCGCGTGATCGGCCAATCCGGCGTACTCGATACGGCCCGTTACTGCACGTTCATCGCGCAAGAGCTGAACGTTTCCGTTGAAGACGTTCGCGGCTTCGTATTAGGCGGACACGGCGACGACATGGTTCCGCTCGTTCGTTATTCGAACGTAGGCGGCATCCCAATCGAGAAGTTGATCCCTGCCGACCGCATCGAAGCGATCGTACAACGTACGCGCACGGGCGGCGGCGAAATCGTTAACCTGCTCGGCAACGGCAGCGCCTATTATGCGCCTGCGGCATCGCTCGTTCAGATGACCGAAGCGATCCTGAAAGACAAAAAACGGATTATCCCGGTTATCGCTTTGCTTCAAGGCGAATACGGCTATGAAAATCTGTTCATGGGCGTACCTACGATTCTTGGCGGCGACGGCATCGAGAAGGTGTTCGAGCTTGAACTGACGGCTGACGAAAAAGCGGCCTTGGACAAATCGGCACAATCCGTGCGCAACGTCATCAAAATCGTAACCGGCTAATTCAAGCGGTTCTTCGTACGGTTCATCAAAGGACTGCCATGAAGTCTTCGGACTTTACGGCAGTCTTTTTTGATTAACGAGTGTTTTTAATCGCATCCAGCGCTTTCCTTACTTTTGCCGCGAAAATAAGCGGTTTCGATACGGCTTCGATATTGACATAAATGATGCGGGGTTGCTCGAACAACCATTCGTTGTGGATCGAGGATACTTTAATGCCTTCCTTGCGAATAGCCGTAATAAATCCTTGAACTTCCCGCTGCAAAAGGGCGATTCTTCCTAAGCATAACGCTTTTCCGGTAGCCGTCGATTTTGACTCGAATGAAAAAGAAGTCGTTACGATGAACCTCTTCCCCAAAATTGTCACGTTCAATTGTTCCCGCACGATCGTCGCTACGCATTTTCCACCCGCAAATCCCGGCGAGCCGCCGATAATTCGGGCAAATCGCCGACAAACCGTCTCATTATTTTTCGTCATGGCGCGGCACATTCTCCATTCTACTCAATATCCGATCTCATTTCATAGAATATGTAGGGCGGAACAGGCTTGGAACGACGATTCTCCGGTAATGTATTTTTGGGTCATCTGAAGATATGCATACTCCTTCGGATGATATGATGCGAAGCGGTTTGCCGAATGCGATACACTCATTGTGCAAGCAATTTCCATTTAAAATGAATGATCGTCGCGGGAGGGTTTCGGAACATGAATAACGAATTATTGCAAAACGCAAAACAAAAGTATGACACGGACGGCTATGTCGTATTTCCGAATGTATTGGATGCGGAGCTTATGCAAGAAGCGAAAGACCACGTCGCATGGCTGATCGCCAAAAACCCCAAGCTGCGCCCGGAGCACCTCGGACACGCTCTGATGCTGGACGACCCGTTCTGGGTCAGGCTCGTATCGGACGACCGGCTGCTCGATATTGCCGAGCAATTCATCGGCCCGAATATTGCGTTGTTCGCTTCGCATTACATCAGCAAGCCGGCTTTTGACGGACGTCCGGTGCTTTGGCACCAAGACGGCAGCTATTGGCCGCTTGATCCGATGGAAGTCGTTACGTTATGGCTCGCGGTAGACGATTCCGTGCCGGAGAACGGCTGCATGCGCGTCATTCCCGGTACGCAGACGATGGCTCTACAGGAGATGAAGGTGAATCATCAAGTCGAGAGCGTGCTCGACTCCGAAGTGGATCCTGCCTTGGTGGACGAATCGAAGGCGGTTGACATTATTTTGAAATCCGGCGGCGTGTCGGTACACCATCCGAATATTATCCACGGCTCGGAAGCCAATACGTCTCCCATGCGTCGCTGCGGCCTGACGATTCGCTACATCCCGACGTCGACGCGCATTTTGCGCGAGTCGAGCGCGGCCGCGTTCTTGCTGCGGGGCGAAGCGGTGCCCGGAATAAACAATTATTTGCCGCGGCCGCGTTACGTGGAGGGACGGCATATGCCGTTCCGCGGCTGCGATAGCTGGAAATAGAAGAAGCTGCGAAAGGAGAAGGGGCGCATGGACAAACAAGAGCCTGTACGATTAACTTTACAGCAATACATGCCGCCCCGATCCTCGTTCCAGCTGTTTGAGCAGAAGCTGACGGGAGCGATTCAGCTTCATTGGCATGAATTTTACGAAATGAGCTTTTTCGTTGCCGGGTGCGGACAGCACCGTTTGAACGGGAATCCGGCTCCGCTTCGACGCGGCAGCCTGATTTTGCTGACGCCAGCCGATTTTCACGAGCTGTGGCCCGATCCGGGGGAAACGCTGACACTCTACAATGTTATTTTTTCTGAGGAAATGTTGGACGATGATATGAGACAAATGCTGTTTCAGCAAAGCGGGGGCCGGATGTACGCGTTTGACGACGAGGACGCGGCGATGCTGGAGACCGAATTTCAACGTATTGCCTGGGAAATGAAACATGCCCGGTTAGGACATTTGCGCATGATCCGCGGAGCGATGGAACGGATCTGGATCGAAGTCGCACGTTACGCGCGCGTCATGGGGCAGGAGCCAGAGCCAGAGCCGAAGAGAGACCTGGCTTCGTCAATGCAGCCTTCTGTTCGCAACGCGCTGCTATACGTGCAGCATCACTTTCGTGAGGACTTGACGCTGGCCCGGGCGGCGGAGCAAGCGAGGCTCGCCCCGAACTATTTTAGCGAATGTTTCCGCAAGGCGGTTGGCATTCCATTTCAGCAGTACTTGCAAGAGAAACGGCTCCAGTTCGCCAAGTCGCTGCTGCACGTTTCCGAACTGTCGGTAACCGATATTTGTTACGCTTCAGGATTCAACAGTTTGTCACATTTCGAGCGGGCCTTCAAGCGTCAAAATGGCTCTACGCCGCGTCAATACCGGAATGCGCTTCGGTTGTCCTTGCCTTCCGAATAAGCTATACTAGAGGCAAGTACATACATCATTTTAGGAGGTTGCTTCCATTGGTTCAGTTCATTTTGTTCCTACACGTATTGGGCGCGGTTGGCATGGGCTTTTATTTATTTGTGCCGCTATTGGTTTCGCGTATTGGCGGATTGTCCGCTCCTGCTCAGGAAGGCTTCGTCAGCGGTTTGGCGGCTGCCAACCGTTTTGCGCAATTTATGCTGATCGTGCAATTTTTGACAGGCGGATATTTGATTTCGCAAAGCAAATACACCGTCGTATGGATGGTGTTGATTATTGTGCTGTTCCTGGCTGTAGCGGCTGTCGGCGGCATTATGAGCAAGCCGATGAAAGGGCTCATCAGCGCGGTTAAAGCAGGCCGTAACGGAGATGCCGAAGCGAGGAAGCTGAAGACGTTCAGCTTTATCGTGTGGATTCTGTTCGTGGCGATTCTTGTGTTCATGAAGTATCCGATGTACGCTTAATTGCCGATGCATCGGCGTTGATATCGAATCAACAATCCCCGGCTTTCGCAGCCATGCCTTTGATTGGAGGCAGCTGTGCGTGCCGGGGATTATTGTTAATTGTTGCAGATTGTCGGTTGCATCGGCCAAACAGAATCGTTAATCCGGGTTGTTGTCACTGCGTACTTTGTTCTGAAGCGATTCGCCATCCATATGCAAACATCTCACAATCCGTACATGTTGAAATCTCGAATAACTGGATTTCATGTAGTTAATTTCGACCTTTTTGCCATTTTCGAACCGAATACATGGAAAACATGTAGTTAATTTCAGCATTTTGTCCGGTTTCTGAGTTTTTGCAATGAATTAGATGGAGGTTTTCCAGTTATTTTTTCCGAAACCTGCTGCCTGCTCGGATTAACTACATCAATTCCAGTTATTTTCGCAAAAATGGAAGGCTGTTCTGAAGAAAAGTCATGTAAATTTATGGCAGACATTTCCGCTGTGGTTTCGGAGGCCGTTTCCGTTGCAGTTTCCGCTTTTGTTTCCGATGACGGTTCGTTGTGGTCTCCGCTGTGGTTTCGGCAGACGTTTCGGCTGACGTTTCCACTGACGTCTCCGCTGTTGTTTCCACTGTCGTTTCCGATGAAGGTTCGCTGTTGTTTCCGATGAAAGTTCGCTGTGGTCTCCGCTGCGGTTTCGGCAGACGTTTCGGCTGACGTTTCCACTGACGTCTCCGCTGTTGTTTCCACTGTCGTTTCCGATGACGGTCCGCTGTCGCTTCCGCTGTTGTTTCCGATGACGGTTCGCTGTGGTCTCCGCTGCGGTTTTGGCAGACGTTTCGGCTGACGTTTCCACTGACGTCTCCGCTGTTGTTTCCACTATCGTTTCCGATGACGGTTTGTCGTTTCCGCTGTTGTTTCCGATGACGCTTCGCTGTGGTCTCCGCTGTGGTTTTGGAAGCCGTATCGTCTGTTATTATCGACTGTCAATTGCCTGTCAATATCGTCCTACATTTCGGTCAGTCACAATCGCCAGTCATTAAACGGAACACGCTGCTAAACGCCCCATTCCTTCCGCGCTTCCTCAACCGTTTTCATTTTCGTGTTGCCCCAAGCGTAATGTCCTTTTGGCTTAACGCCGACCCAGCGCTCGTCGACCGGCTCGGATTTCAGCTGATACCGGGTGTCGGAGCTTAAGCGGAAGCGGTTCGTCGTATTGTTCGTTGAAGCATGCATCATGAACATGCCGAAAATGATCGCGTCGCCCGCGTTGTAATACGTGGTCGCCCACCTTCCGCCGAAACGCTCGACAAGCTCAATCGGATCGCTTGTGAACCAGCCGGTCTCGACGTTGTCGCGGTCGACGTCAAGCTCGCCGTACGTTTGTTTCACCCGGTCAAAATGCTGCGATCCGAGCAGCATGGCCAGTGTGCCTTGCTCGAGCGGAATATCGCCAATCGGCGTCCACATCGTGTACAGCTGCTTCGTACCGCGCCCCATGTACACAATGTCGTAATGCGCACCGGTGTTGTCGCCTGTCCCTACGGCACGCGGCCATTTGTAATCATAAGTCATCGATTCGCCGCCAAGCAGCCGGTCGAAGAAGTCCAACACTTTGCGGCTGCTGACCAATTCGTAGAACGGCTGCATCATCGCTTCTTCCGTAGCCGGTCCGCCGAAAAATGCACCTTTGGCGTCTTCGCCGATGACGCCATCCTCAAGCGGAAAGTTGCGGTCGATTTTGCCGAGCTCGTCAAGCTTGTGCAGCATGCCAAGACGCGCCCGCAGCACTTCCTCGCGATCATGAAAATCGCGGATGAGCAAATAACCGTCTTCCGCAAGCCGGGCGCGAAGCTCCTCCGTATCGTCCAGAATATCGTTGGAATCGCGCAGCTCTGTCATATATTTCGTGCCCATCGTCAGTTCGGCCTGTCCCATCGTTAATTTCATCGTGAATCCCCTCCGGAATGATTGGTCCTTACACGATCAAGTATACGAGCGGAAGGGATGAACGTATTTAGCGAAAACAACGAAAAATTTAACCGAATCGCTCGTAAATTAATCCACGGACCCGGATGTACGTTGCATTCCAAGAGGAATGCCGAAAAAGAAGCCTCGAGGATCACCTCAAAGATCACCTCAAAGATCACCTCAAAGATCACCTCAAAGATCACCTCAAAGATCACCTCAAAGATCACCTCAAAGATCACCTCAAAGATCACCTCAAGGACTCAAGGAATTGTCTCAAGGAATTGTCTCAAGGAATTGTCTCAAGGATCACCTCGAGGAATTGCCAAACTTCTACGGGCATCTTGTTTGAGTTTTCATTACTTGGGGTTGTTATTCATGCCCTTTCTGGGCTTTGCGCCATTCGGAAGGGGATTGGCCGACCTTGTCCATGAACCAGCGGCTGAACGAATGGACGCCGGACAAGCCGATTTGTTCGGCGATTTGCGTGATCGCCTTGCCTGAAGAGCGAAGCAGCCATTTGGCTTCCGACAAGCGCTGCTCCTGCTGATATTGCTTCGGGGACATGCCGTAAGCGGCCGTAAAAGAGCTTCGGAACGCCGAAACGGATAAACCGGCAAGCCTCGCCAGCTCGGCGATGCGGATCTCCTGCCGCAGATTGCCGCGGATATATTCGGCCGCGCTCGTTATCGTCACCGGCTTATCGGCGCGATTGGCATGCTGGAGCAGGTAGAGCAGGAGCAAATCCAGCCATGCCCGGTTGCATTCCTGTGGTTCGATAAGCGATTGGGACGTAAACTTGAGCCAGCTGCGGAACAACGATTCATACATCTCAAGCTCGATCGACGTCAGCGCAATGAACGAAGCATGGTCCGCGCCGGTCAACCGGTTGAAGCGGATCCGAAGCGCCTCGGGGAGATGGTCTGCCTGCAGCACGCCGAAACGTATCGGCGTCGTGGAAGCGAATCGGTGCGGCAGTCCGCCGGGAATGAGGACGACATAACCGGCCTCGATGGAATAAGTCCGCCCGCTGCATTCCATCACGCCGGAGCCTTCCAGCACAACCGAGATTTCGACGGAGTGGTGCTCGTGGAAGCCCATGTCCCAATGGGCGGCATGGGAAGGAATGCCGCCTGATATAATGATGTCCGGCATAACTACACCTCGATGTTATAGTCAACGTCTTGATTATCCCTCGGACAATTCGTCAAGCGTTTTCTCGAAGCTTGGCGCCATATGGGCGAGAAAATACCGGACTTCATCCATGTCGAGCTTCTCGATCGAGCTTTCGATCTGGCGTTTTGCGACAGCGAATTCCCGGTTGCCCGCAGACAGCTCGGATACGCATTTCAAATAGGCGTCGAGCAGATCGGCGGCTTTCACGTATCGCTTCAGCTCGGCATGCTCGGCGCCGCCGTCCGCAGGCGTACCGTATTTACCGGTAATGAGCGGCTTATACGCTGTCTTGAGCTCCTCCGGCACCATACCCATTAGCCGGTCGGCGGCCATGTGTTCGATTTCGCGGAAGTTGCGCAAAATTTCCGCATTATGATGCTTCACGGGAGTTGGAATATCTCCGGTAATGACTTCGGTTACGTCGTGAAACAACGCCATCGTAACCGCCTTCTCCGTATTGACCTTGCGTCCGAGCTGCTCATTGGCGATCGTACATAGCATATGGGTCAGCAGAGCGACGTGAAAAGAATGCTCGGCGACGTTTTCTTTGGTCGTATTGCGCATCAAGCTCCACCGTTCGATATAGCGAAGCCGGTACATATAAGCAAATAAATGGCTTTCCATCGGGTCCACACACCTCATGTTCTGAATCCGTGATATATGATATTATATAACTATTGGGTCCACATTGGCTAAACATTATCGAATGATGTCTTGACGAGAGGAGTCTTTTGCAATCATGCAGCATTTTGAACAAAGCGTTTATCAACTTATTGTCGAAACATCGACGAATTTGCCGGCCGACGTCCGCAAACGGATCAAGGCGGCGCAGGAGGCGGAGGATCGCGCGACCCGCGCAGGCTTGTCGCTATCGACGATTGCCGATAATATCGAACTCGCCGAAAACAACGTCTCCCCGATCTGCCAAGATACGGGGATGCCGACGTTTATCGTGCATTGTCCCGTAGGAGCCAATCAAATCGTGATGAAGCAGCAGATCCGAAACGCAGTCAAGCAAGCGACGATCGACGGCAAGCTGCGCACGAACTCCGTTGACTCGCTAACTGGAGCGAACAGCGGCGACAATCTAGGACCGGGAACGCCGGTTATCCATTTCGAGCAATGGGAGAAAGACGATATCGATGTTCGTCTAATTCTGAAAGGCGGCGGCTGCGAGAACAAGAACATCCAATATAGCTTGCCGACCGAGCTTGAAGGACTGGGCAAAGCCGGCCGCGACCTGGACGGCATCCGCAAGTGCATCCTGCACGCAGTATACCAGGCGCAGGGCCAGGGCTGCAGCGCAGGTTTTATTGGCGTGGGCATCGGCGGAGACCGGACGACCGGGTATGAGCTGGCGAAGCATCAATTGTTCCGCGAAGTGGACGACGTTAATCCGCATCCGGACCTTGCCAAGCTCGAAGATTACATTATGGAGAACGCCAACAAGCTGGGCATCGGCACGATGGGCTTCGGAGGACAAGTGACGCTGCTCGGCTGCAAAGTCGGCGTCATGAACCGTTTGCCAGCAAGCTTCTTCGTATCCGTCGCATACAACTGCTGGGCGTATCGCCGTCAAGGCGTTATACTGAATGCCGCAACGGGCGAAATCAAGCAATGGGTATATGAAGGCGGATCGAACGAGCCGATGAAGACGGGAGCTGCCGAAGCAGCTGCGGATACATCCGACCGCCGCGAAGTCGTACTGCAAACACCGATCACTGAAGAGCAAATTCGTCAGCTGCGCGTAGGCGACGTCGTTGTCATCAACGGCGAAATGCACACCGGCCGCGATGCGCTGCACAAATATTTGATGGATCACGACGCGCCGGTTGACTTGAACGGCTCCGTCATTTACCACTGCGGTCCGGTCATGATGAAGGACGAGCAGGGCGAATGGCACGTGAAGGCGGCCGGCCCGACGACAAGTATCCGGGAGGAGCCTTACCAAGGCGATATCATCAAGAAGTTCGGCATCCGCGCGGTCATCGGCAAAGGCGGCATGGGCTCCAAAACGCTTGCGGCGCTGAAGGAGCACGGCGGCGTCTACTTGAACGCCATCGGCGGCGCGGCGCAATATTATGCCAAGTGCTTGAAGAAAGTGAACGGCGTCGATTTCATGGAATTCGGCATTCCGGAAGCGATGTGGCATCTAGAAGTGGAAGGCTTCGCGGCGATCGTCACGATGGATTCCCACGGCAACAGCTTGCACGCCGACGTTGAGAAAGATTCGTTCGCGAAATTGGCCGAATTCAAAGAACCCGTCTTCAAATGATCGGTTCAAGCTTTGGCCTCAAGTTCAACACCTTTTTCGAAAAATATATGTTCCTGATCATTCCGCTGTCGATGATTGGCGGAATGGCTTTTTCCGAGAGGCTCGCTACGTTCGTGCCTCTCGTCCCTTATTTTTTCGCTTATGTCACGTTCGTCATGGCAATCGGCTGCAACTTGACGCAGATGAAGCTTGTCTTGAAACGGCCGGGCACGATGGCGGCCACATTCGTTCTCGCGCATCTCGTTTCGCCCGCGATCGCCTACGGCATCGGCTTGCTCGTTTTTGGCGCGGGATCGCCTTATATCATCGGGCTTGTTTTGTTCGCCGTCATCCCGCTCGGCGTTTCGTCCGTGATCTGGGTCGGCTTGTCCGGCGGCAGCGTTCCGCTCATGCTGGCGATGATCGTGCTGGACTCGGCCGTCAGTCCTTTCGTCGTTCCCGCGCTCATCCGATTGTTCTTCGGCGCCGACATCGCCTTTGATCATTGGAGCATCATGCGCGACCTGCTGATCATTATCGTCGTGCCGACGATTCTGGGCGTGCTGCTGAACGAATGGACGCGCGGCGCCATTAAGACGAAGGCGGGACCGGTGCTCACGCCGCTTTCGAAGCTTGGCTTCGTGGCCGTCGTGATGCTGAACGCGGCGGCGATCGAGCCGTATGTCGAGAAGCTGTCAGGCGATTTGGCTCGGCTTGTCCCGGCCGTAATCGTGCTCGTTTCCTTGTGTTATGCGGTCGGTTTCTTCGGCTCATATCTATTCCGCGACCCGGAGATGTATATCACGCTTTCGTATGCGACCGGCATGCGCAATATTTCGCTCGGCCTCGTTCTGGCGCTCGGTTATTTCGGACCGCTCGTCGCCGTGCCGGTCGTCATGTCGATCCTGATCCAGCAGCCGATCGCCACGGTGCATCACTGGGTGCTGGACCGGTACAAGCGAAGGTTTACAAAATCTTTACAAAGCAAACTATAGCGCTCCCCGGCATGTACGGATACGATAGGATAAGAAATTGCGAAAATACACATGGTAATGCCAGGGAGACATGCTGCGTATGAAAAAATTTCGAGTCAGATTAGCGGTCATATTTATGGTTGTAATTGGCTGTATTGTCATTGTATCCGGCATCTTTATGGCCAATTTGTTCAAACAAACGCACCTCGGCGCGTTAAAAGACAGCCTAACGCGTGAAATCAAGCTGATGATTTCCACCATCGATTGGAAGAACGAAGCCGACGAGGCGGCCATGTTTGCCTATTATTCGGATTATGCCAAGCGATTGAAGACGGAAGCGGATGCCCGCATTACGATCGTCCGGGAGGACGGCAAGGTGCTGGGCGATTCCGATCACGATCCGCAAACGATGGATAACCATAAGGAAAGACCCGAAATCGCGGAAGCCGCCGCATCGGGGATTGGAAGCACGATTCGGAAGAGCGATACGTTAAACGAAAACATGCTGTACGTTGCGATCCCGCTGCCGAAGGATAAGCCGCTGCAAGGTTATGTGCGTTTAGCGATCAGTCTGAAGCAAGTCGAAGTCACAACCTACCGGTTGTGGGCTTATCTCATTGCAGGGCTGCTGCTGTTATTCGTCGTCGCCGCGCTGATCAGCTACAGGATTGCGCAAGGGCTGACGCGTCCGCTGGAAAAAATTACGCGGGTAGCGCATCAAATCGCGCATATGAATTACAAGGCGCGCGTTCATATTCAGAATGACGACGAGATCGGCCAGCTGGGAAATGCGATCAATGCGATGGCGGATAGCCTGCAGCTGCAGATGAACCGGATCAAAGAAGACGAGAGCCGGCTAAAAAACGTGCTCGAAAATATGATCAGCGGCATCATGATGATCGGAATCGATGAACGGATCGTGCTCATGAACCGTTCCGCCGAAGAAATTCTCGGCTTCTCCAGCAAGGAACTGCACGGCAAGCGCTATGGCGAAGCGAAGCTGCAATACGAGCTGACGCAAATGATTCAGGAGTGCATGGAGCAGAAGGAGCACATTCGCGAAGAGCTTCCGTTTTATTTTCCGGAGGAGCGGATGCTTGAGATCAATCTGGTTCCCGTATTCCATGACGAGAGCGACTGGGCCGGCGTTCTGGTCGTGCTCCAGGACATTTCGGCGATTCGCCGATTGGAGCGGATGCGCAGCGAGTTCGTCGCCAACGTATCCCATGAGCTGAAGACGCCGATCGCCGCGGTCAAAGGCTTCGCGGAGACGCTGCTGGCCGGAGCGGTGAACGATCCGGAAACGGCGAATACGTTCCTGCAAATCATCTACGACGAGAGCGACCGTCTGAATCGGTTGATCGGCGACATTCTGGAGCTTTCGAAGATCGAGTCGAAGCGGATTCCGCTCACGTTCTCGCCGGTGGAAATGAAAAGCTTCGTGACGCGGGTCGTCGAAGTGATGCGCGCCGAGGCGGTGCGCAAACAGATCCAGTTCGATATGCAGGTGGAAGACCAGCTGTATATGGAAGCGGATGAGGACCGATTGCGTCAAATTCTGATCAATCTCATCTCCAACGGAACCAACTATACGCCGGAAGGCGGCAAGGTGAAGGTGACGGTCGAATCGCTCGATGCGGCGGACATTCCGGGCGCGGACGCCGATAAAGTCCGCATTACGATATCGGACACCGGGATCGGCATTCCGAAGAAAGATTTGCCGCGAATCTTCGAACGGTTTTACCGCGTGGACAAAGCGAGATCGCGCAGTTCCGGCGGAACGGGACTCGGGCTTTCGATCGTGAAGCATCTCGTCGAGCTGCACAAAGGCACGATTCGGGTGGAAAGCACCGTTGGCATAGGATCGAAATTCATTATCGAATTGCCGGTCATACATTAAAAATCGGTTTAAAGTTAGGTGGTTTGCGATGCCGCAAAAAATACTGGTCATTGAAGATGAACCGACATTAGCCAGGCTGCTCACATACAACCTGTCGGTTGAGGGATACGAAACGAAAGTGATCGACAACGGGGCGGAAGGGCTTCAAGTCGCACTGCAGCAAGGCTATGATTTGATTATTCTGGACATTATGCTGCCGGGCATGAACGGATTCGAAATTTTGTCGAAGCTACGGCAGAAGGGAAGCACGACGCCGGTTATCATCCTGACGGCGCGCAATGCGGAGGAGGAGGTCGTCCAAGGGCTGAAGCACGGGGCGGACGACTACATTACGAAGCCGTTCGGCGTTGCCGAGCTGCTCGCCCGCGTCTCTGCCGTGCTGCGCCGGACTTCGTCCGACGATACGGCGGCCGTTGCCGTTTCGCAGACGGAGAAAGTGATTGCCGTCGGCGATTTGCGCATCTATCCGGAGAAATACGAGGTTGTTCTGCACGGCGAGTCCATCTCGCTGCGGCCGAAGGAATTCGAGGTTCTGCTGTATCTCGTGCAGCGGCCCGGCATGGTTATTACGCGCGACGATCTGATGAACATCGTATGGGGCTTCGATTATATCGGCGGCCAGCGGACGGTGGACGTCCATGTCAGCTCGCTGCGCAAGAAGCTTGAGATGAGCCAGCAGTCGGTACAAATCGATTCGATTCGGGGCGTTGGCTACAAGCTTGTCGTGAGCAAAAAATAAAAGAGGACGCAACAAACCGCTGAAGATTGATCTTCAGCGGTTTCCTTTTTCATGACTCCGAAATCTCGGTATCTCTCTAAAGTTTTTTTATTGGTTATTTGCGTTTGTTGTAAGGAATATCCGATTCCAGCCGAATTAAATTGCCGGCAAAGTCGAATTTGGCGATGATGCCTTCTTTTCCCTTGCTGCCGAACTTATAGTCGCCCCAATTTTTATCGACCGTCAGCGTATATTTGGCCAAATCAATGCCGAACAGCGACTTGGCAAGCGGCTTGACGATGGCCGTCGCTTGCTGTTTCGTGAGGGATTTTTTCTCTTTGCCCGTTGCGGCTGACACCAGATCAACGGCGTAAAGCTTGCCGGTTTTCGCCCCGATCGTAACCGATTGAATGATTGTTTTGGCTTCCGGATTTTGTTTGTTGGCTGCGACCAAGGTTAAAAATTCCCAAGTTTCGGTCTCGTCAAATTTGCTTCGCACCACGTCCGTAAACGGCTGGAATTTCGCTTTCGGCATTTTTTTCACCGCTTGTTCGGCTTTGGCAAGCAGTTTTTTGTCGGCGGCGGAAGGCAGTAGGTTCACCCTAAAATTGACCGGTTGATTTTTGATCGCATCCACTTCAATGAATTGCCGGTTGGATAGGCTGAAGCTGTACGCCTGTTTTTTGTTGCTTGGCGATTCGTTTTTATAGAAATAAACGTCTTCGAATTGGGCCTTCGGATTGCCGCCGAGTTGTTGAACGGCCTTGCGGGCGGTTTGCAAAAATTTATCTTTTGCCGCCGTCAACGCGGAAATATCGTATTTTAATGAAACGGTAAGCAATTTGGCGGATTCGACGTCAACCGATACGATAGCATCCCTGGACTTGGACTGAATGATCCAGCATTCCTTTTGCGTTTTGGCATTGTCATCCGGATAATAAGGATTTTTGAACGCTTCCTCGAGCGTAAAGGTGTTTCCGTTACCATATTCGGCAAGCGCCTTTTGCGCCACGTCAACATATTTCTGATCCAGATCCGCGATTTGAACCGTATCGCTATCTACAAGCCCCGCGTTTTGCTCAGCCGCCGCGGGCGCTATCATCGCGGGCGCTGCCGAGAACAGGCTGAGAGCGAGAAGCGCTGCACAAAGTTTATTGATATTTTTCATGATCCATCATCCTCCGTTATGTTTAGTCCTGGAATCCTCGTTCGGGAATCACATTGAATTCCCAAAACGTTCCTTTTGCGTTGATTTTGGCTCGGACCGTCGGCAAGCCTTTCTTGGCGAAAGTATACTCATTGAGATGTATATTGACCGTATAACCTTCCAGGTTGATGCCAAACAGCTTGTCGACAACCGGTGCCGCTGCGGCTATTGCCTTCGCTTCGGTATAAAACGGTTTGCCGTACAACGCCCGCGCCGCGTTTTTGTCTCCGGGCTCGTCGTTTTTGTAGCCTAAACCGACATAGTGCAATTGTTTCGTTTTTGCGCCGAATTTGGCGAACAGGCTGTGGTTGCTGTATATTTCCCACACGTATTGCTGCGGCGTCTTTACTAGCTCCACCTCGGAGATGCGCAGCTCTTTGCCGCGCGAGAACAGGTCGTAAGCGCGCTTCGCCTCCGCTTTCACCGCAGGATCGGCCTGCTTCGGTGCAAAGCTCAAGGAAGCTTTCTCCACAGCACCGCTTAAGGCGTCGATGTCAACCTTCGCTTTTTCGCCCTTTAAGGTCCATCGATTTTCATTCATTCTTTTCGTACGCATCGCTTCCTGGAACGGTGCCGTCTGATCGGATGCAAGCTCGCGAATCGCTTGCTCCGCGGCGAGACGTATGTTCTCGTCCGCTTGGTCGTAAGGCAGCGTCCTTTCGACGACAAAAGGGTCTCCTTTCGCTTTGTCCACGATGACGATCCCGCTGTCGTCCTTCAAATGGAGAAACCATCGGTCGTCAAGATCGGTAACTCCGTAAAGCTCCACAGGTTGTCCGGGCAGCAGCTCCTTCATCGCTTGCGCCGCTTTGCTCACGACTTTTGACCGCAGGTCGGCTACCGTCAAGTCGTAAACTTTCGGTTCGTCCGCGGCAAGCGGGGCAGGGGCGTTCGAAGGAACAAGCGGAATGCTCCAACTTACCGGATGTTTCTGAATATACGTTTCGGCGGTTAGAGTAAGCCCTTCCGGCCCGTTATCCTCGCTAGGGAAGAAAAACAGCGTCCGGTTACGGAAATCGCCTTCATCATTCTTCGTTAATTCGATCGCGCTTTGGGCCTGTATTTGCTTTCCGTTTTTGTCTTTCAGCTGCCACTGCAAATCCAGCATATCAACACCGAGCCGCTGATCGGCTTCGACGATCCATCCTTTGCCCTGGAACGCCTCCCGGCCGTCCGGCAGTTTGATCGGCGTTTCTTCCGTTTTTGGCCTTGCCGAAAACATTGTTGTTTTGTCCCCGATCGTCTTTACCAAAGGCCGGCTCTTGAGCGATTGCGGATCGAGCGGGATGTCCACGGGGTTCGGCAAAGTCTCCTTCGTATACACCGCCGTCAGCTCAAGCTTCAAATCCTTGCTGTCTTTGAAGGGAAAGAAAGAATGCCAATATCGCACCCGGCCCGTTTGTCCCTGGCCGATGACCATGGACGGGATTACGTTCTCGTTTTCGATGGCCAGCTCAGCGGGAGTAATGCCGTCGTACGCGGCGACGACGCGGCCATCGCCGTCCGTAATCCGATAGCTGAACGAAGGGTCGCCTTGGCCCGAGCTGCGCCATCCTTGCGTTTCATTCACTTGAAGCAGCATTTCCGATTTGCTCGGCCCGTGTCGAAGCTGAATGAAGTTAATGCTGAAGCCGAGCGGAGACTCGTACTTTTGGTATAACGGAACAATCGAAGCCGAGGACTTCGCGGAAGCAACGTCGATCGGAACGTCCAGTCGCCATTTGCCCTGCACTTTGCCGATTTGATGAATGTCGAAATGGACATAGAGCGTATCCGGCAGGTCGGACAACGATTTCAGCTCTTTTCCGGGAACAAGACCGTCCGGCTCAAGAAACATGATTCGATCGGTGCCTGCTTTTCTCGATTGAACGCCCATGCGAAGCTCGTTCCCGTCGGCGTCGGTAACGGTATAATTGTTCGCATAGGGGTCTTGATCCGGTTCCGAAGGGATAAACGATTCGAACAACAGGTCGGAATCAAGCGGTTTTCCGTCTTTCTCCACGCCGTACAGGATAGAAAAACGAAAAACGTCATTCACAATTTCTTTGACCTTGAGTGTAATGCCCTGATCGGTCACTTGCATATTTACCGGCTTGGCAAAACCATCGACCGCCGCCTTCTTGAGTCCGGCATCCACGTTGTCTGACCAGAACAACGATTTGACGTACGATGCGAAGGCAGGAGAGGCTGCGGCGCCCAAAGCGGCTGCAATCAATACGCCCCCGGCGGTTACGGCAACATATTTGCCCCATTTTCGCAAGCCGCGGCGACCTGCCGTCAGCTCGCGTTTCGCTTGCATAATGCCAAGCCGGCTTCGCTCGCTTAATTCGGGAGGAATTTCGATCGTTTCGATTTCCCGGGTTACTCGGTTGCTCACATGATCTCCCCTTTCTTCAGCTTTTTCCGAAGCTTGTCCAAGCTCCTGTACAATATCGATTTGGTCGAACCTAAGGGCAGGTTCAGCAAGTCGGCGATCGACTTGAGCGAATGGCCTTGATAAAAGCGCAGGACGACGACGCTCTTTTCGTTCGTATCGAGCTTATCCAGCAAGTCCTGCAGCGTGAGCGACAGCGGAATATCGTCTTCGCTGCCCCCGTCGAGCTGCTCCGCATAGTCCGGCGAAAACGGAACGACTTTGCTGCGGTGCCGGAGCAAATTCATCGTGCAATTGATCGCGATCCGCATAAGCCACGTTTTGAAATATTGCGGCTCCCTGAGCGTATGGATCGATTTGAACGAATGATAGGCCGTTTCCTGCACGATATCGAGGGCGTCCTCCTTGTTTTTGACATAAACGTAGGCCGTCCTGTAAATCATTACCTCGTATTGCGAGAACAACGCAACATAGGCTTTGTCATTGCCCTTTTGCGCTTTTTTCACTAGTTTCTCGACATCCATTCCGGGTTCCTCAACTCGCTTTCCGTTACATAGATTAGATGGGGGAACGTCGGATTTGGCTTCAATTATAAAAAAGTTTTTCTTATCTCGACGAATTGGTATCTCGCGCGTATTCCGTGAACAATCAAACAAAGTTGGTCTTGACAAAAAGGCGATGGAATACAATGATTAAATTATGTTAACGAATTTCCGCTTTGCGATTGGAGGAGTCGGTTTGGCAGGCTGCTGTTTTCAACTATTGGGCAGTTTGAAAATGACCTTCGACGGCGAAGAAGTTGCGCCGAATTTTACCGGCGGCAAAGCCAGGTTGCTGGCTTACTTGATTCTCTCCTTCGACAGGCCGCAAAGCAGGAAGCAAATTGCCTTTGATTTCTGGCCGGATTCCACCGAGAAACAAGCGTTATCCAATTTAAGAAAACTTCTTCACGATTTGAGAGTCAGTCTTCCGCAAATCGATCGATACCTCAAGATTACTTCAACTTCGCTTCAATGGACCGATGAACTTCCTTTTTGCTCGGATGTACGTGATTTCGAACAGGCGGCGCTTGGGCAAACCCTTCATGAATTGCGCAAAGCGGAACAATTATACAAAGGCGAGCTTCTGCCTGGATTTTACGATGAGTGGCTCGGTGCGAAACGCGAATTGCTGGCGCAAACGTATTTGAACGTCCTTGACAAGATCATTGCGATTTTGATCGGACAGCGGGAGTACTCAGCGGCTTTATTGTACGCGAATAAGCTGCTGGCCAGCAATCATTCACGGGAGGAAACTTACCGCACGCTGATGAGACTGCATGCGCTGAATAAAGATAAGGCGAGTATCGTGCAAACCTACCGTCAGCTCCACAATGTTCTGCAAGACGAGTTCGGAATCGGCCCTGCGGAGGAAACATCGCAACTCTTGGAAGCGCTTATACAGAATAGCATCGAACCTTCGGTTGCCGCGGACAGCCCAATGCCGCTCATTGGCAGAATTGCCGAGTGGAGGAGCTTGCTAACCGCTTGGAAACAAGCAACCGGCGACAGAAACGGATTGCTGCTTTTGAAAGGCGAGGCCGGGATCGGTAAAACCCGATTAGCTCTGGAATTCAAAGCATGGGTAAAGAGCCATGGAGGACAAACGGCATTAGCGGGTTGCTATCCGTCGTTAAGATCGCTGTCTTATACGCCGGTCGCAGCATGGCTCAGGAGCCTGCCTTTGCCGCAGCTAGGCCCGGACCGGCTGTCCGAACTTTCGCGATTGCTGCCGGAATTGCATGAACGGTACCCTGATCTGCCAAAGCCAAATCCGATTCTGGAGAGCTGGCAGCAAAATAATTGGTACGAGGCCATGGAGCAGATGCTGCTTGCCAAACAACCGCTATTGCTCGTCCTTGACGATATGCAATGGAGCGACGGCGAGACGCTGCAGCTGCTTTCTTATCTGCTTCGAAGCGATTCCAATGCCAAACTGCTTGTGATTGCCACAATGAGATCGGATGAGCCTCCGGGCGATGCCGTAGATCAGGTCATTCGCGATTTGCGGACCGAGCGGAAGCTGACGGAAATCGATCTTGCTCCGCTAGGCGAGGAAGAAACGAGGCAGATGATGGTTTCCGCTGTCGGCGATGCCCTGACAGACCGTCATTTCACAGGTTTATATGCCGGTACCGGCGGTAATCCGCTATTCATCGTGGAGACATTGCGGGAGTGGGTTCACATGGGAGGCAGCAACGATTTTCGGCTTTCCCCCATGGTCAACGCTGTCATCCAAAACCGTTTGGGAAAGCTTTCGCCGAATCGGCGCCGGCTTGTTTCGGCGATCGCCGCGGTCGGCAGACCCGTTTCGGCAGCATTAGCGGCAAAACTGTCGCATATGGGGGAAGAAGCGGCTTTGGAACAACTCGAGCAGCTTGCCCATGTCAAAGTTTTGCAAGAGGCGGGCAACGGAGAGTATGATTTTACGCATGACATCGTCAAAGAAACTGCATACAAGCTGAATAACGAAAGTAGAAGACGCCAATGCCACGGGCAAATTGCGCGTTGTTTGAGTGCGTTCCATCGCGGGCAGCCGGAAGCGTTTGCCGCGGAAATCGCCTTCCATTATGAGCTGGCGGGCATGGTTCAGAAGGCTGTTGACTATTATGAAATGGCCGCGGCAGCGGCGGAAAAGATTTATGCCAATGAAACAAGAATCAAGTATTACCGGAAAATTTGCGACCTGCTGCCTGCTGAACAGATCTTGCCCGTTCTGATGAAGCTCGGCGATGCTCTGATCATTGCAGGCGATTGGAGCGAGGCGGAGAGAACTTATCGAAGTTGGCTCGAAAACTTCGGATATTCCGTTTCCATTCAAGAACGGTCCTTATGCGACGTCGGATTAGGAAATTGCTTGCGCATTCAAGGCAAATATGCGGAGGCCAAATATTATTTGGAGCGCGCGCTTTCCCGATTTAAGCTGATCGAGGACAGTGCCGGTTTAAGTCTTGTCTACGGCACGCTCGGGAGCTTGTATTATTTCAGTTCGAATTACGATCAATCGCTTTATTATTTATTGGAGCGAATGGAAATGATTGATGGCAATCACCGAACGAGGGATGATTGCCGGTTTATCGGCTTCATCGGATTCCTATATTATGACCAATGCGAATACGACGTTGCGATTGAATGGTTTAAAAGACAAACCAGGCTCGCCGTCGAGATTCGGGAGCCCTATTTCGTCGGAGAAGCGGTGGGCGGATTGGCATTGGTTTATTTCGAAACGGACGATACGGATCAGGCTTTCGACCATATTATCGAAAAGATGGAGATCAGCAAAACGATCGGGGCCAGGATGGCTTTTGCGATGGCAATCGGCATGATGGGCAAATATTATCATTTGCTTGGAGCCCGCGAGCAGGCGGAACAATGCTTTGCGTTTTGCCTTGAAGAGTCGGTTCTGATCAAGGATATGCATATTGCCGCCGTCGTGCTCGGTATGGCAGGATGCAGTCTGATGGCGCAATGCCGGTATGAGGAGGCGGGTGTTAGGATTGCCTATTCGTTGCGGATTTCAAGGCATATTCATAATCCGTTTTTCGAATGCGACGCACTTTATTTCATGAGCTTACTGAGGCATCGGCAGAATCAGCACGAAAGCGCCGTGGAGGCCGCCGAAGAAGCGCTGCTTATCGCGGGCCGGCTGAAACGAAGAGAAATGCAGGCGAATCTGCTTGTGCAACTGATCGATTTGAGGACGGGAATGGGGCGGATAACCTCTGCCGAGGCGATGGATCAGTTGAAGCGGATGATGGCGCAATATTCCGGACAACAAGAACGGGCCGCCATAAGCTTCGCGATGTGGAAGCTGGATCCCGAATCAGAAGAGCTTAGGGACTTGGCGCGTAGGTTGAATGAGGCGTTGTACCGCAAATCAGGCAAAGAGGAATATCTCATCCGTTGCCGCGAAATGCACGGTTCTCCCGAACTTGCCGCAGCGCGGCAAATGCCGCGAATAGCGGCCGAAGTTACGCACAACAAAAGGATCTCTCCCGACATATTCGCGGAGATCGATCGATATATGAAATCTTGAACTTGCTTCAAGAAAGGGAACACCCTCGGCCCCCCATGATTTGAAATACGGATTGGCGAAGGTATTCCCTTGTTTTATAGATGTTCGGTTTACGGCGACACGTAGCTGTCCTTTAAAATATAGAGAAGCGGCTTTTCGGCTTGATTCTCGGCATCATAGGCCGAAACATACGCATATTGGCTGCCTTGCAAGTCTACGTCCACTTCGGTAACCTTACCTTCTTCAAGGCTGATTTCCTCTGAAAGCTGCTGCTTGCTCCCGTTCAACACCCTGACCTTCATCGCGGACTTTGCGACCATCACCAAGTGCAACGAATTGTATTTTTTTCCGAAGTTGAATTTGACGTTAGGCGAGCCTTCATACCACCCTAACCCGACATTTTCCGCAGCGAACGCATAGGCTCCGTTGTACTGTTTTTCATCGAATACAAGCTGCTTTTTATCGACCACATCGTAATATTTTTCACTCCAAAAATCCGCCTTCACCTGTTTGGAATATAGGTTAGTGATTGGGTTGCTTTCCCCAAACCGGATCGTTTGCGTGGATCCTTCCCACGATACCGCAATGTCAAAAGCGTTCGCGATAACCCGAAGCGGCAAATATACCGTTCCATTGTAGGAGATCGGCAGCACATCCTTTCCCTTGCTGTCCGTCGGGCGCCAGTCCGCGCCGTCTTTGACGAATTTGATATTTCCGTCCAAAAAAGCCTTGATGGCGGTTACATTGCTAGCGGCGAATGCGCCGGCCGAAAGCGACAGCAATGCGGTTATGACGAGCAGTACAACGACACTTGTTTTCTTCATGAAACCTCTTCCTCCATATTCATTAGAATTCATCAAGGTGAGCTTACCAAGGCAGGCGCTTCAAAAGCGCTTCAAAATCCGTCATGCGGGAAAAAGGGTGAAGCGTTTTTGAAGCGCCACCTCTGTTAACATAGTTCTGATTGATGCGAAATCGTTCATAACCATGCGAATAGAAAGGAACGTTGCCATGTCTGCAAAAAAATTGCTTGATGTCGTTCTCTGTTCCGTTATTTTGTTTGCCGGCCTGCTCCCGTTCCACTCCGCAACGGCGGCTGGCTTGGAATTCGATCCGAAAATCAATCTAATTCCGGAAATTAAGCTAAATCCAAACCCGATCGATATTAAAATAAATCAGGATATCATCTCCACTTTAATTGTTCCTAGCTCAAATGGCGTGCTGAGATGGAAATTCGAAACAAAAGGCGGGATTTCATCCACGCCGGCGGTCGGGGCGGACGGCACCGTCTATTTCGGATCCTACGATAAAAACTTCTATGCAGTAGACCGTAAAGGCAAGAAGAAATGGGAAATTGCATTGGAGGACGATAGCATACGATCTCCTCTGATCGGGAGCGACGGCACGATCTATGTCGGTACGGCAGAAAGATTGGTTGCGATCAGCCCGGAAGGGAAGATACAATGGGAGTTTCGGACAGGCGGCATCGATTCCAAACCGGCGATCGGAGCGGATGGCACCCTGTATATCGGTTCCGGAAAATATTTGTATGCGATAAAACCGAACGGAAAGATGAAATGGAAATTCGAAACAGGCGGCGCGATTCATTCCTCGCCTGCGATTGGAGCAGAAGGTACGATCTATGTCGGTTCCACGGATGCCAAGTTGTATGCAATCAAGCCGAACGGAACGAAAAAATGGGCGTTTTCGACAGGGGGCATTGTTTTTAGGTCCGGGGCAGCGATCGGAGCGGACGGCACCATCTATATCGGTTCACGTGATAAAAAACTGTACGCGATTCAGCCGGACGGCACGAAAAAATGGGAGTTCGTTACAGGGAACGCTGTCGACGCCACGCCGGCAATCGCTTCAAACGGCATGATCTATGTCAATTCCTTAGACGGGAAATTGTACGCGATCCAAGCAAACGGCAAGAAAAAGTGGGAGTCCGATGCAAGGGGCTATGGATATTCCTCACCCGCAGTCGGTGCAAGCGGCACCGTTTATTTCGGTCCCGAAAGCGGCGACAAATTGTTTGCGTTCAAACCGAACGGTAAGGTGGAGTGGGTATTTGAAGCGTCGAGTTCTTTAAATGCTTCTCCCGCTATCGGGGCTGATGGAGCCGTATATGTCGGAACGTCAAAGGGGTTCGGCGGCGGGGTTCTCTATGCGATTGGGATGGTTTCCGTAAGCAGCGTAAGCTTGGATAAAACAGAATTAAGGCTGAAAGCCGGGCAGACGGAAACTTTGCAGGCGACCGTGCTGCCAAACAACGCTACATTCAAGGATCTTGAATGGTCCAGCGACGATGAAAGCATCGCCGCCGTGGACAACTCGGGCAAAGTAACGGCTGCCGCGGCGGGCAAGACAACGATTACGGCAACGTCGGAGGACGGTGGATATTACAAGCAATGCGTTGTGATCGTCACGGAGTAGCAGGGTATAGATGGGCAGACGGGCACACATAGACGGACATAGACGGGCTTATTGCCCGTCCGCCCACTCCAGCATCTTCCGGCGGTATTCGTTCGGGGAACAGTCGTTATATTTTTTGAAAATTTTATAAAAATGCGCCATGTTCGGCATGCCGATTGATTCGCCCACTTGGGTGATGCTGATGTCTTTGGTCAGCAAAATCCGTTCCGCCCGTTTTATTTTTTGATAGTTTACATATTCGGTGAACGACATGCCGACCACTTTCTTGAAATACTTCACGAAATAATAGTAGCTGATGTTGGCGACCTTGCTCGCTTCCTCGACTTGAATTTTGTCCATGATATTCTGCTCGATGTAGTCAAGCACAGGCTTTAACCGCTCCATATCGGCATTGTCGCGGTAGTTCAGCGCTTTCTGCGAATCGGCGCGAAGCAGGGTCAGGATGATCTGATTGATCAGCACGTTCACGGCGATTTCGTAGCCTTCCGATTTGTTCGACGATTCGCGGTGGATCTCCGCGGCGTAGTCGAATATTCTTTTTTTCGCCTCGGGATTTTCTTCGAAAATATAATTCAAATGGCTGAGCGGCCGTTTCGTCTCGGCAAAATACGGCAAATAAGGCAGCGTGTTCTGACCGAAAAATTGCTGGATATCGAACTGCAGTACAATATAGGTTAAGCCGTGTTCGCGGAAGCTGCGGTCGCGGTGCAGCTGGTTCGAGCCGATCAGCACGACGTCCCCGCGCTTCATCGCATAATACTCTTCTTCGACGTATACATCGAGGTAGCCGTCAAGGATGACGAGAATCTCTAGTTCTTTATGGTAATGCCACGTGCCCAAATCGTCGTTATTCCGGGAGGACTGGAACACCCGTAAGGACAACAGCGGATTTTCGTAATATACTTTTTCATTGAAAAACTCCATGCATCGGGCCTCCGAAATGCCAAAATCGCATATAATGAGAACTATTTAGTTCATATCTTTTTTGTGAAAAGTTATCTATACTATATTTTAGTGTACGCGCTCTCATCTATCAAGAACTTAAAACCAAGCTGGTGTTAGTATTCACCAATAGGAGGAATTCATTGTGTCCAAAGTAAGAGTCGGGATTATTGGATGCGGCGGTATCGCCAACGGCAAGCATATGCCGAGCCTGTCCAAATTGAGCAATGTTGAGCTGGTCGCATTTTGCGATATCGTACTGGAACGCGCGGAACAAGCTAAAGAAAAATATGGCTCCGAAAGCGCTAAAGTTTATGAAGACTTCCGCGAGCTTCTCGCTGACAAAACAATTGAAGTCGTACACGTATGTACGCCTAACGATTCCCATGCTGAAATTTCGATCGCCGCGCTGGAAGCTAGCAAGCACGTTATGTGCGAGAAGCCAATGGCGAAGACGGCTGCCGACGCTCGCCGCATGCTGGAGACAGCTAAACGTACCGGCAAGAAGCTGACGATCGGCTACAACAACCGTTACCGCGGCGACAGCCAATACCTGAAAAACGTTTGCGCGAAAGGCGAGCTGGGCGAAGTTTATTTTGCAAAAGCTCATGCGATCCGTCGCCGTGCCGTTCCGACTTGGGGCGTATTCCTCGACGAAGAGAAACAAGGCGGAGGACCGTTAATCGATATCGGTACGCACGCGCTTGACCTCGTGCTGTGGATGATGGACAACTACAAACCAAAAGCGGTTCTTGGAAAAGCTTACCACAAGCTGTCCCAAACGGAAAATGCGGCTAACGCATGGGGCCCTTGGGATCCGAAGAAATTTACGGTTGAAGATTCCGCATTCGCGATGATCACGATGGAAAACGGCGCTTCGATCGTTCTTGAATCCAGCTGGGCATTGAACACGCTGGAAGTGGACGAAGCGAAAGTGACGCTGTGCGGTACGGAAGGCGGCGCCGACATGAAAGGCGGCCTGCGACTGAACGGCGAAGAAGACAGCCGTTTGTTCACGAAGAACATCGAACTGTCCAGCGGTGGCGTAGCGTTCTACGAAGGACGTTCCGAAAGCGACGCGGACATGGAAGCTAGACTGTGGATCGACGCTGTTATCAACGACACGGATCCGGTTGTTCTTCCTGAGCAAGCGCTTGTCGTTTCGGAGATTCTGGAAGCGATCTACGAATCGTCCAAAACAGGCAAAGCGGTATATTTCAACAACTAATATTCGCTTACGCGACAAAACCCGAAGAAACGGACTACCGTCCGAGCCTTCGGGTTTTTTTTGCGTGCTGCTGCGGGTCAAGGCGCCTTTGCCGTATCGCCTTGCACATAATCGGCGCCGCCCTTGAACTTCACGCGGATCGAGTTGCCTTTGAATATGTCGGGATCGTCGGTAACCTGGAAATGAATGTGCGCTTCGCTGGAATTGCCGGAGTTGCCGCACAATCCGATCGGATCGCCGGCTTTGACGACATCTCCGACCTTCGCCGTCACCGAACCTTTCTTCAAATGCGCCACCAAGCTAAACTCCCCGTTGCCGTGATCGATGACGACATTGTTGCCGGCAGGCTGCGCCTCGTTGAAGGTGCCGACCGGATCGTTGTCTTGGATGTCGTTCACGACAATGACGACTTTGCCGTCGGCCGGCGCGACGGCCGGCTGACCGAAGGCGTAATAGCTTTCGTTTTTGGCCGGGTCACCTTTGTAAGAGCTGCCGTCCTTCATTTGAACGAAGTCGAAGGCATACCGCTGGCCCGGCTCCTCATAGTGGTAGTTCTCGATGACGTTCGTCCCGCCCCAGAAGGTAAACCATTCGCCGTGAAACGGCAGCTCATATTCGATTTTCGTAAAGGCGTTATCCGTCGCCGGATAGGATTTCAGCGGGTGAAGCATCATGCCGACGATCGCGTTGTTTTTATCGAAGGAAGCTTCGATGCCTTTTTGTCCGGATTGATCGACCCAAGCATGGCGAATATTGCCGTGAAGCTCCATTTTAGTCAGCTCCGTAAGGGAAGTGATGCCTTTGCTGAAATCTTTGCTTAGCGAAATGATATCGTCAAGCGTGACTTGCTTGCGGAAATCGGCACTCAGCTGATTAAAGATTCCTTCATAGTTTCCTTTCAGCCATTCCTGCGGAAATTGTTCCGGTGTAATCATTGGTTTTGCCTCCTTTGATTTTCCTTGGGCCGCCGCTGCGGGCTTAACGGTTCCGCCGTCAGGCGCCGATTCGGATTTTTCGCTCTGGCAGCCGCTGAGTACGGTTGTCGTCAATATGCCGGTTAATACGATGACGGCGATCTTGTTCATCTTCTTCAAGTCTCAACACTCCTTTTTTGAAAACGACGCGCCGATCAGGACGGCGCTAGCCGTTTATCCTTGTTATGCCGTCATTGTAATGGATCAAGCTTATCCGGGCGGAAACGCAGTCTTAACAGGGCCTTAATTTTCGTTAAGGTTCCGTTCAGGTTCCGTTATGCCACGGTTCAAGCGGGCGTGTTATGATGGAAGTTAATGATAGGGAGAGAGGAATGTCACTTAATGGACATAAGCAAGGCAAATCTGTTGCTGGTGGACGATGAACCGGCAATCGTCAAAATGATGGAGACCGTTCTTGCAAAAGAAGGTTTTGTGCATATCGATACGGCAGAGACGGGCGAGGCGGCGCTCGATGCTTGCAAGCGCAAGCACTATGACTATATCGTATTGGACGTCATGCTGCCGAAGATGAGCGGTTTCGAGCTATGCCCGCTGCTGCGGCAATGGACGAATGCGCCGATTTTGTTCGTGACGGCAAGGACGACGGATTTTGACAAATTGACTGGATTTGCCGTCGGCGGGGATGATTACGTAACGAAGCCGTTTAACCCGCTGGAGGTTGTCGCCCGCATTAAGGCGCAGTTGAAGCGTCATATGAAGCAGGTGGAAGCGAGGGCGCGGAGACAGGACGTATATGATTTCGGCCGATTTCAGGTAGATGAATATGCGGGAGAGCTGACGGTCGAAGGGGAGCAGGTCGGGTGCCCGGCGCAGGTGTTTCAGCTGCTGTTGTTTTTGTGCAAAAATCCAAACCGGATTTTCAGCAAGCAGCAGCTATACGAGCAAGTGTGGGGAGACGATAGCTTGGGTGACGACAACACGGTAATGGTACATATCCATCGAATCCGTGAGCGTATTGAGGCAAATCCGAGCGTGCCGGAATTTTTGGTCACGGTGCGGGGGCTTGGCTATAAGCTGGTTCGTTCGGGGAGCCGGCTATGAACGTCAGAAGGCGGTTGTTTTTCCAATTCGGAATTCAGCTGGTAGTCGTTGGGACTGTGCTTCTTGCCTTGTTCATTGCCATTATGTTTTTTATTGCCATGCAAATGATCGAAGGGGACTACAACCGGGCTTTCGCCCGTTCCGGCTTATCGGGCATGATGCAGGCGCTGCAGGTGAAGGACGGCAAAGCCCACATCGAAGAGGAAATGTTGGTCAAAATAAAAAATAGCGGCGGTTGGCTTCAAGTGGTGAACGATCGGGGCGAGGCGACGGCTTCGTATTACGTTCCGGACGATGTGCCGGCGCGGTACGGACCGGGCGAACTGACGGCCTTTTGGACAGGTCAGAAACCTTTCCCTTATTCGTTGTACGTATTGATTCAGGAGAAGCAAGGGGTAACGTACACACTGCTATATGGCGTCAAATACGTCGATGACCGGATTTTGGAGCAAGTGAAGCGGGAGGCCGCATACGATGATGGGAAGCTGCGCCTTACCGACGCAGTGCGCCGCGAAATAAGCAAGCATGCCGCATCGTTGCAACTATTGGATGAACACGGGGCGGTATTGGCCGCATTTAACGCGTCGCCGCAGCTTCCTTCGCATTATTCGGTTCCCGAACTGATGATGCGTGCGAAGGATGAGGAGACGAGCAGGCAAAGGCTTGCCTTCGACTACGACGAGAAGCGGAAGATCACTTGGGTCGTTAGCGTGCCTTATGGCGACCAAACCGTGGGTCAGCCCGCGGAATCCGGCATTCCTCCGGAACTGAAATATTTGCTTTGGGGGATCGGGTTGCTGTTCGCGGGCATCATGCTCATATTCATGATTCTTTCGTTTTGGTATGGACACCGGTTCGGCACCCCGATGCTGCATATGATGGATTGGCTGCGCAACCTGGGCAACGGCGTTTACGACGAACCGGCGGATCGCCACGGGATTCCGCGCAGCCAAACGCGCAAAGGCCGATGGAAACGAAAGTACCGGGCCTATACGGAAATGATTCATAGCTTGCGGCAATTAACGGGCACGCTGAAGCAAAACGACGATATTCGGCTCAAGCTGGAAACATCGCGGGAGGCTTGGATTGCCGGCGTTTCGCATGATTTGAAAACGCCGCTGTCTTCCATTTCCGGTTATGCGCACATGTTGGAAGCCGAAACATACGAATGGTCGCAGACGGAAGTACGGCAATTCGCGACGGTCATGAAAGAAAAAGCCGAGTATTTGGATCAACTGATCAATGACCTAAACTTAACGTTCCGCCTTAGCAACGATGCGCTGCCGCTTCAGCGGGAGTTAGCCGATATGAACGAATTCGTCGGGCAATCCGTCGAGGCATTCCGGAACGATCCGGGCTTTAGAGAGGCGCTGCTGACTTGGGAACCGTGCGCGGAGCCGATTCATTATCCGGTTGATCGTAGCTGGTTCAGGCGCATTATGGACAATTTGCTCGCCAATGCGATTTTGCATAACCCTCTAGGCACTTCCGTTCGAGTTGTTCTGCGCAAGCAAAGCGGTGGGAATGGCGAAGCAGGGGCGTTTGCCATCGAAATTCAAGATGACGGCGAAGGGATGGACGCGGAAACGATGGAGCAGTTGTTCGAGCGCTATTACCGGGGGACGAACACGGAAGTGGGCGGCAAAGGAACGGGACTCGGCATGGCGATCGCTCGGCAGTTGGCGCAGGCGCATGGAGGCAGGATCGAGGTTGACAGCCGGCCTGGAGCCGGAACGACGGTACGGATTATATTTCTTTTGTAGTAATGATTAAACGCCCTCGCACGAAACAACAATCCTTGTAGATAACAAATATGCAAAAAACGTTGGATGAAGCGATCGCCGAGCTGGAGAAAGGAGTTCAAAAAGATCTGCAGCGATTGAAGGAATAAGAAAAATAACGTAATTGCACCTCACTAGACAAATCACAAGCGCCCTCCACAAAGAGGGCGCTTGTTTTGCCTTTGGACGGATGAGCGAGTACGAGCCGATTACGGCAACGACTCTACGACAGGCGCGATGTCGAGCGGGTCGACTGAAGACTCAAAGCGCTTCACGACTCGGCCCTCGCGATCAATCAGGAACTTCGTAAAGTTCCATTTGATCTCGTCGTCCTTCAACCGGTCAGGCATCTTTTCCTCGAAATAGGCGTTCAGCATTTTGCCGGACGGCGTGCTTATGTCAAAGCCCTCAAAAGGAGCTTGCTCCGTCAAATAAGCGAACAGCGGATGTTTGCCCGCGCCGCGCACCTCCACCTTCTCGAACAGCGGAAACGTAACGCCGTAATTAAGCTGGCAGAACGTATCGACTTCTTCGTTCGAACCCGGCTCCTGCTCGCCAAACTGGTTGCAAGGAAATCCGAGGATAACGAAGCCTTGCTCTTTGTATTTCTCGTAGAGTTTTTGTAAATCCGCGTATTGTGGCGTAAAGCCGCATTTGCTTGCCGTGTTGACGATGAGCAGCACCTTTCCATCGTAAAGGTCCAAACCGGTTTCCGCTCCGCGAATGTTTCTCGCTTTAAAGTCGTAGACGTTCATTCCAGTCATCCTCCCTAGTATGTATTCTTCTTTATTGTATCGATTTTTGAGCGAGACAGCCATCCGGAGTCTTCGGTTATTTTATTTGAAGAAATTTATAATGTTTTGAACGATTTTCCATTCCTATATATTGTAAAATGATAAATAATATAAAATATCCCAAAAAAATATTGAATTGCGAGGGGGCATTATATTGAAAAGGTCTCTAGTTCTATTGCTATTATTTCTGTTGATATTCGCAACCGGCTGCTCGGAGGAGAAGGGTGAGGATTCTTACGATTTGGAGAAGCCCGCGGAAACGGCTATTACGCCGAAAAAATCCGGCGGGACACTAAAGATTATGAGTATGATGCCGGAAAATTTCATCACAAAATGGTTTGATGAATTCTATGGCGGCTTCAAGAAGCTGTATCCGGAGCTGAAAATCGAATTGATCAGCGATGACGTGAATTTTTCTATGGTTGAAAACATTAAACAAAAGAAGCCCGATATCGTTTTTTTCAGAAATAAACATTATAGAGAGCTCGTCGCTGCGGGAGTGCTTGCGGAAGTTCAAGAAAATCGTTTGGATATGCAAAACATGAATTCCTTTTTAATTTCCTACCTTAAAACGTTGGCCGGCGACGGCAAGTTATATGGTTTGACCGATTATTATACTGCCTCTGTCCTGCAGTACAAAAAGTCCTTGTTCGATCAATATCATGTCGAATACCCGAATGAGAACATGACTTGGGAGGAAATTTTCCAAACGGCGAAACGGTTTACGGACTCCGATCGTGAAGATCGCCAAATATTCGGTCTTAGCGTTGCGTATATGAGCACAGCTGACCCGTACATCATATTGGATCACATGCGAAAGAGCTATAATATGTCGTTCATTGATGATGCAGGCAACTTCAATGTGCATACCGAACAGTGGAAACGTTTGTTCAATACAGTGCTTAACGGATATCAATCGGGTACTATAGCGCCCTTTCAACCAGCTATCACTTTAGGTACAGAAGCTCCTGGACAGGTGATCAACTATTGGTTTGAAGATCGTGCGGCGATGACCCTATCCGGACTTTATCTAGGCGAACATCCCGATGATATCGTTACGATTCCGCTGCCGGTTGGCCCCGATGGCATTCGTACGAGGAGTTTCGAAATCGAAGATATAGGCTCCATTACGTCGTTTGCCGAACAATCTGACGAAGCTTGGGAATTTTTCAAGTATGCTTACGGGGAACAAGCAGCTCGGAACAATTTGCCAAAACACTACGTAGTACCTGCAAGAGCCTACATCCTACCAGGAGATCAAGCTGGGCAGTTGGACCGCTTTTTCGACAAAGGGACAACAGCGGAGCAATTCATGAAAGACCAACGCGTTCTACTTGATCATGGAACTGATGGGGAGGAAGCATTAAAAATGTACCTTAACGATGCTTTAAAGAAAGTTCTGGACAATAAAAAAACGCTGGATGAAGCGATCGACGAATTGGAAAGACAGGTGCATGACGTTTGGAAGAGAAGGAAAGAAGATAAGAAATAAAAGCAAGACCGAGCATTGCTTGCTTTGGTAGATATGCATATGCATCGATAACGGGAAAAACTAGCTTGCTCCCAGCACAAGACGGTGCTAGAATGACTGCGTTAATACCGATTGCCTTCACGATGGAAAAAAGAAGCTGTTGGAGAATGGAGTCATCTTCATGGAAAATCGGCATGGCGCCGCCTTGTTTCGCTTAGACCCGATCCGCTCAGTATATGCCGGAACCATTCATTATCCGCCGGGCGGTACGTTTGGCCCACGCATTCAACAGGACCTCCAGCTTGTTCTGCTTCATACCGGCCATATGGAGGTCGACATCGATGGCACAACGCATTCGGTCAAACCCGGGAATGTAGTATTGCTTCAGCCCGGACGACGCGAGACGTTTACATTTGCCCGCGAGCAGACGACTTGGCACCGCTGGATTGCGGTCCATTACGAGATGCTTACAGCTAGCGAACGGGCTGAACTGGATGCTCTGCCGTTCAGTCAGCCAATCCCCGAGCCGCTCAACAGGCTGACCGACACGCTGCTGCAAGCCCAAAGCATGTACGGCAAGGAACACGATGCGATAAAAAGCTTAGGGCTGGCCGCGTTGCAATTTTATGTGGCGGGCCACAACGAGTCGCTTCTAGCGAATTCAGCGGCACATCCTTCGGTGGCGGCCGCCAAAAGCTGGCTTCAGGAGCATTATGCCGAGCCTATTTCGTTGTCCGGGCTTGCCAAGGAAGCCGGCGTATCCCCGGAGCATCTGGTTCGATTGTTTCGTGCCGGCGAAGGGACGACGCCGATTCAATACGTCTGGCAATTCCGCGTTCTGAAGGCGATCGAGCTGCTGGTTCAATCCGGATTGCCCGTCAACGAAATCGCGGCGCGCTGCGGGTTCAAAACATCGTATCATTTTGCCCGCCTGGTGAAGAATCAGACCGGCAGAACGCCTACCGATATTCGCAAAGCCTCGTGGAATAAACGGATTTGACACTCAGTGTACTGAGTGTTTTTTTTGTGCGCGGGAGAAGAGACAGTCACTGCAAATCCGGGATTGACAGCGATTTTTCACTCCAGTAATATACAACTAACCTAATTATAAGTTAAGTTATTGGAATAGTAAGAAATAATAATGGGGGGAGAACGGGCGATGAACATTGAAAATATCGAGGCGTTCGTATACGTACACCATTACGGCAGCTTCAACAAAGCTGCGGAAGTGCTGTTCTTGTCGCAGCCGTCCGTTACGGCAAGAATTCAGTCGTTGGAGCGGGAGCTAGACTGCAAGCTGTTCGACCGGCAGGGCAAGCAAATCCAGATGACGGAGAAGGGAAAAAGATTTCTGCCTTACGCGCAGCAGGTCATTCAAACGATCCAGCGGGGCAAGCTGCACATTCAGCAAAACAAACCGACGCCGCACGAGCTGCGGATCGGCTGCACGGTATCCGTGTCCAATTACGTGATGCCGGAGCTGCTGCCGAAGCTGAAGCTTCTGTACCCGGACCTCAACTTGAAGCTGACGACCGGCGTAACCGACGATCTGGTGAACAAGGTGCTTAAGCGGGAGCTCGATCTCGCGTTCGTTCGAAACGTGTCGCACCCCAATTTGTTGTCCGTCAAGCTATACGAGGATCCGATTCGGTTGTACGTTTATGACAGGCATCCGTTTCTCGGGGACGGCGAAATCACGATCGAGGCGATCGGTCATCAGTCTCTCGTGTTCTTTGAATGCGGTGCATTGGATTGGCTGCGAATTCATCGTGTATTCGATAGCTTGAATCAACCGCCGAATATCGAAGTTCAAACCGACAATTCGGAGCTGGCGAAGAAGCTGGTGCTGCAGCGTGCGGGAATCGCCTTCCTACCCGGCTTATGCGTCCGGAATGAAGTGCGGGAGGGAAAGCTGCTGCCGATCGATTTTCCGGAAATTGTCGGCATTTCGCTGCAAACGAATCTGATTTCTCTTCACGGGGAAAATACATCGTTGGTCGAAACGGTTTTGGAGCTGTGCAAAACGTTGAACATATCGCAATAGGTCGATGGGAGTTATCGGACTTTGCTATCGTCGAATAGAAAAACTCTATTATCCGAGTTCATGAGCGGATGATACAATGATGAACATATAAATCCTATAAAACTTATAGGAATAGTAAATAATCTGTTGGATAACGTGGGAGGTATTTCGATGAACAAGAAAAAGTTGTTAGGGGTTACGGCGGTTTTTGTGCTAACGGTCGTGCTGGCCGGTTGCGGAACGAAAAGCGAGGCTAACGGCGAAACCGGCAGCGGCGCCTCCGGCGGTGAAGTGAAAAAAATCGTTGTCGGAACAGGGACGCAATTCCCGAACGTATGCTTTATCGACTCGAACGGCAATTTGACCGGTTTTGACGTGGAGCTTGTGAAGGAGCTCGACAAACGTCTTCCCAGCTACGAATTCGAGTTCAAGACGATGGAATTTTCCAGCCTGCTGCTGAGTCTTGAAACGAACAAGATCGATTTTATCGCTCACCAGATGGAGAAAAACCCGGACCGCGAAGCGAAATATTTGTTCAACAAAGAGGCGTACAGCGTCTTCTTGAACAAAGTGGCCATTGACAAAAACAACGATTTGATCAAATCGATCGATGATCTCAAGGGGAAAAAAGTACGAACTAGCCCAACGAGCAACGAAGCTTACATTTTGGAGCAATACAACAAAGCGCACGACAACGCGATCAACATCGTATACACGAGCGGCGCGGCGAATGATTTGGTCGCTCAAATCCAGAGCGGGCGAGTCGACGCGACGATTACATCGGACTTCGCGCTCCGGTTTTATACCGACAAGGACGGGAAACAGGCGCTCAAAACGGTCGGCGAACCGCTCACGGAATCGGATGTGCTGTTCGTGCTCCGCAAAGACAGTCAGGAGCTGGCCAACAGGCTGGACGAAGCGATTCGCGAAGTGAAAGCGGACGGAACGCTCTCCAAGCTGAGCGTTAAATGGCTCGGCGAAGACTTTACGAAGGGCATTAAAGAAAGCAAATAGCGGCTTAAACAAGCACAAGGGGGTGGATGAAAATGGGCAGAAGGTTCGAATTTCATTATATTTTTGAATTCATCCCCAAACTGCTGTCATATCTGCATATCACATTACTTATCGTGGCTAGCTCGATTGCGTTGGGGCTCGTGATCGGACTGATTGTCGCCTTACCCCGGCTTTACAACGTTCCGGTATTGAAACGGATCTCGGCGGTTTATGTATCGTTTTTCCGGGGGACGCCGGTTCTGATCCAGCTGTTCCTGCTGTATTACGGTTTGCCGGAGCTGCTCAAGCTTGTAAGCATCGACGTATCGAGAGTGCCCGTGCTGGCCTTTGTCATCTTCATCTATGCGCTGCACAGCGCGGCCAACATCTCGGAGGCTATCCGCGCGGCGGTGAACGCCGTCGACCGCGGTCAAGCGGAAGCCGCGTATGCGGTCGGGATGAGCGGATATCAGACGTTCAGGCGCATTATCCTGCCGCAGGCGCTTGCGATATCGGTTCCGATCTTCGCGAATTTGATCATCGCGAACTTGAAGGAGACATCGCTTGCCTTCACGCTTGGCGTCATGGAGATGACCGGGCAGTCGCAAACGCTCGGGACGGCCACGCAGCATTTTATCGAATTGTATATTAGCTTGTCGCTCATTTATTTCGTGGTCAGTTTGGCGCTGGAAAAGCTGCTGCAATGGACGGAACGGAGGCTTCAGCGATACCAGCTGCCGATCATCGCCCGAGAAGCGCCGGTTGGCCTACGTCCGTTCTTCCGGCTGCTCGTGCCGCGATTCGGCAAAGGGGGCTCGCAATTATGAAGCTAGATCTGAAGTTTATATTCGAAGCGCTTTGGCAGCTGCTATCCGCCATTCCGATGACGCTGCTCATTACAGTGGTGTCAGTATCGGCCGGGCTCGTCATCGGCTCAATCGTCGCATTGCTTCGGCTGTACCGGGTGCCCGTCGTCCAATATTTCGCCACCTTTTACGTCACGTTTATTCGCGGCACACCGATGCTGATGCATCTGTTCCTGATCTACTTCGGGCTGCCCGAGTTGATCGATGCTTTGGCCCAACTGTTCGGCTCCGATTTCCACTCGGCGTCGATTCCGGTGATCTATTTTGTGTTCATCGCATTTTCGATTACGGCCGGCGCTTATCTATCCGAGGTCGTGCGCTCGGGCATTATGGCGGTAAATCGAGGGCAGCTCGAAGCGGCTTATGCGGTGGGCATGTCGACATCGCAAGCGCTGCGTCGAATCGTATTGCCGCAGGCGTTCGGCGTATGCTTGCCGAATTTGTCCAACTCGCTCATCGGCATGCTGCACGGCTCGACGCTGGCTTTTACCGTTTCGGTGGTGGAAGTGAACGCCAAAGCGAATATCGTCGCATCGACGAACTGGAAGTTCTTTGAAGCGTACATTGCCGCTGCACTCATCTTCTGGGGCATTACGCTGTTGATCGAGAAAGGAACCGCGCTGCTGGAAAAGCGGGTAAATACGTACAACCGGGGTGGAATCGCATGATCCATATGACGAACATTCGCAAAACCTTCGGCAGGCACGAGGTGCTGAAGGGCATCAACTTGACCGTGGAGAAAGGCGAGGTCGTCGTCATACTCGGACCGAGCGGGTCTGGCAAAACAACGCTGCTGCGCTGCATCAATTTTCTGGAGAAGCCTAGCGACGGCTCTGTTGCCATCGGCGACCTGACAGTGAACTGCAAGCATGCGACGAAACAAGAAATCTACGCACTACGCAAAAAAACGGCGATGGTGTTTCAGCACTACAACCTGTTCCGGCATAAAACGGCCTTGGAAAACGTCATGGAAGGGCTGGTCGTAGCGCAAAGGCTGCCCAAGGAGATCGCGAGGGAAAAAAGCGTCCATATGCTCGAAAAAGTCGGCTTGGCAAGTAAGCTCGACGCTTATCCGAGCCAGCTGTCCGGTGGGCAGCAGCAGCGAGTCGGCATCGCCAGGGCGCTTGCGCTGGAGCCGGAGGTCATCCTGTTCGACGAACCGACGTCGGCGCTTGATCCCGAGCTTGTCGGCGAAGTGCTTGGGGTGATCCGCAAAATCGCCCGCGAAGGCATTACGATGATCGTCGTGACCCATGAGATGGGTTTTGCCCGAGACGTGTCGAGCCATATCGTGTTCATGGACGAAGGCGTTATCGTCGAAGAAGGCAAGCCGAGCGAAATCTTCATGTCTCCGAAGGAGGAGCGGACGAAGCAGTTTCTGAAGCGGATTACGCAGGAATGGAGTTATTCCATTTAACATAGATGTGAGAGGGGAGAACGGCATGAGTTTGAAATGGAGCATATTGGATCAAAGCCCGGTGTTTCCAGGGGAAACGCCTGCCGAGGCATTTCGGCATACGATCGAGCTGGCGCAAATCGCCGAACGGCTCGGATACGAGCGGTTCTGGGTTTCGGAGCACCATGACTCGGATTTGGTGGCGGGCTCGTCGCCTGAGGTGCTGATCTCGCATTTGCTCGCGAAAACCGAGCGCATTCGCATCGGCTCCGGCGGCATCATGCTGCAGCATTATAGCCCGTACAAGGTGGCGGAAAATTTCAACGTCCTGGCGGCGCTCGCACCGGGGCGAGTCGACCTTGGCATTGGCCGCGCGCCGGGCGGTCTGCCTCGTTCGACGCAGGCGCTGCAGCAAGGGAGCGGAGAAGCCCCGTCCCTGGACGCGAAGTTGAGCGAGCTGGAGCGGTATGTATACAACCGGCTGGAGGAGGATCATCCGCTGCACGGATTGCGCGCCACGCCGGTCCCGCAGCAGCCCGCCGACATCTATATGCTCGGCACGAGCACGGGCAGCGCCGAATTGGCGGCAGATCACGGTTTGCCTTATGTGTTCGCCCAGTTTATTAACGGCGATCGGCAAACGGCTTTGAACGCTTTTGCCTTGTATCGCGAGCAGTTTAACTACAGCCGGGGCACGAAGCCGAAATCGATTTTGGCCTTGTCGTTGATCGTCGCGGAGACGGACGAAGAGGCGAAGGTGCTGGCCGGCGAATATAAGAACGTTAAGATTCATCTGGAGAGCGGAAAAACGTTGACCGTTTCGACGATACTGCAAGCGGAAGAGTACGGCAAGCAATCGAAGGAGAAATTTACGATCGAGGAGAAGGAAGCCGAGATCATCAAAGGCTCCAAGGCGACGGTGCGGGAGAAATTGCTGGAGGCGCAGTTCACGTTCGGCGTCGACGAATTCATCGTCACGACGGCGGTGAAAGATTTTTCTAAGCGCGTCCGCTCCTTCGAGCTGCTGCAGGAGGCTTTTGCCGAGCGGCCTGCCAGAGAGCAAGTCAGTTGAGAGCCGGGAGGAATCGGGTTGGCTGGGTAGCCAGCCTACACAAGAATCAAGTTGCGAGGAGCTGAAAACATGGCGAATGATATAGCGAAGCACGAAAACGTAACCGAATTTGCGCAGAGATTGGTCGATATCCGGCGCCACTTGCATCGGAATCCCGAATTGTCCCATGAGGAGTTTGAGACGACGGCGGCGATTCGCGCTTGGCTGGAGGAAGCCGGTATCCGGATCACCGGGCATGCGTTGAAAACCGGGCTAATCGCCGAAGTCGGGCCACCAGGCGGAGGACCGATTGTCGCGCTGCGCGCGGACATCGACGCTTTGCCGGTTCAGGAGGAAACCGACTTGCCGTATGCGTCGGTTGTACCGGGAAAGATGCACGCCTGCGGGCACGATTTTCATACGGCAACGATTCTGGGCGCTGCTTTTCAATTGAAGCAGCGGGAGAACCAGCTTGCCGGAACGGTCCGGTTCATCTTCCAGCCTTCCGAGGAGAAAGCGGCGGGGGCGCCGCTCGTCATCCGGAGCGGGGCGCTCAATGGCGTGCGGGCCATTGTCGGCCTGCATAACAAGCCGGATTTGCCGGTCGGCACGTTCGGCATCAAGCCAGGGCCGCTCATGGCCGCCGCCGACGGCTTCGTCATCGAAGTCGACGGGCTCGGCACCCATGCAGCGGTACCGGAAGCGGGCATCGACCCGATCGTGACGTCGGCCCATATCGTGATGGCCCTGCAATCGATCGTCAGCCGCAACGTTAGCCCGCTGCAAAGCGCCGTCATCAGCGTGACCCGCATACATAGCGGGACGGCTTGGAACGTCATACCGGACAAAGCGGTGCTGGACGGTACGGTGCGCACTTTCGAGGCGGCGACGCGAGAGCGGGTGCTTGCCCGGTTCGCGCAGACGGTCGAGGGTGTTGCAGCGGCGTACGGAACGAAAGCTTCGCTGCGCTGGATTCAAGGGCCGCCGGCGGTCCATAACGACGATGCTTTGGCGCAACTCGCGCGTGAGGTTGCAGACGAGGCAGGCGTAAAGGCCGTTGCGCCCGCGCCGACGCTCGCAGGGGAAGATTTTGCGTTTTACCAGAAGGAAGTTCCCGGCGTATTCGTTTTTGTCGGAACGTCCGGTCCGCATGAATGGCACCATCCCGCCTTTGACGTCGACGAACGGGCTTTGCCCGTTGCCGCGAATTATTTCGCCGCCTTGGCGGAGAAAGTGCTAGAACGCTTCTCTGCCGCCGACGCCCGAGACGATGTGGGGGTGCGATAATGCGTGCGTCTTACGATGCCATCGTCGTGGGCGCCGGCTCTATGGGCATGAGCGCCGGGTATCATCTCGCGAGGCGCGGCGTTAAGACGCTGCTGATCGACGCGTTCGATCCGCCGCACCGTGAAGGGAGCCACCACGGCGAACCGCGGCTGATCCGGCATGCGTACCATGGCGGTTCAGCCTACGTGGCGATGGCGATTCGCGCCCATCAGCTGTGGAACGAGCTGGAGGAAGCGACCGGACGCAAGCTGCTCGTGCAATCGGGGGTGCTGAACATGGCCGATCCCGAGTTATATTCGTATCAGGCGCGGTACGAGGACGCGCGGCGGTTCGAGCTGCCGGTTGAGCGGCTGGGTGCGGACGAAATCCACCGCCGTTGGCCCGGCATCACGGTTCCCGAGCATTTCCAGGGATTGTACGAACGCGATGCGGGGTATTTGTTCAGCGAAGCCTGCGTCGAGGCGTATCGCCAGTTGGCGGTTGCCGAAGGCGCGATTATCCTGCCGAATACGCCGGTGGAACGCATTTCCATCGAATCATCAGGCGAGGTCGCGGTCCAAACCGCCAAGGGCATATACCGCGCCGATAAAGCGGTATTGAGTGCAGGCGCCTGGTTCGAAACGCTGGCGCCGTTCGTGGAGCTGCCGATCCGCGCCGTACGCAAAACCGTCGGTTGGTTTCAGCCGGAACGACCGCTGTACGATGCCGGGGATTTCCCCGGATTTACGCTGGGTACGCCGGAGGGCGGCTATTACGGCTTCCCGAGCATCGACGGCGCCGGAGTGAAGATCGGGCGCCACGACGTAGGCTTGCATTGGCGTCCGGGCGAATCGGTGCAGCCGTTCGGTCATTATGCCGAGGACGAAGCGCATATTCGGTCTGCGCTCGTCAAATATTTGCCGTTTGCGGCCGGAAAGCTGCTGCGAGGCGCGGTCTGCAAATACGAGCTGACGCCGGACGAACATTTTATTATCGACACCCATCCTGTGCACAATAATGTCGTCATTGCCGGAGGATTTTCAGGCCATGGCTTTAAATTTTCCAGTGTCGTGGGGGAGATCGTTTCCGATTTGGTTGTCGAGCGCGCAACTCGATTCGACATCGGACCGTTTGCGATATCCCGGTTTCAAGGAGAAAGAGAAGGAGAAGGAGGAAGTATCGGATGAGCCAGTATGAAATCGAGCTTGGGCCGTATTTACAAACATACGATCTGCTGAAGCAAGCGATCGAAGGGCTGTCGAAGGAGCAGTTAAAGTGGAAGGAATCGCCGGACAAATGGAGCGTTACCGAAGTGTTGTCGCATGTGACAGACCATCATATCGTCGTATCGTTTCGGATTCGCGACATTCTGGCGGGAACGTCTGCCCGGTTACCTGCATTCGATCAAGATTCGTGGGTCAGCGGTTCCAAAGCGAACGACGGCTCGGCGGTCGACATATTGGATGTTTTCCAGGCTCTGCTGCTCTACAACAGCCAGCTATACAAACGCCTCTCGCCCGGCGATTGGCAAAAATCCGCCGTCAACTTCCGCGGCGAGACCGTGACGGTCGAGGCGGCATTCAAGGGCTTTATCGCCCATGTTCATAAGCATATCGGCCAGATCAGCCGGATCAAGCAAGCGGCGGGCATCGACCCGACCCGGGAAAGAGCGGGATAAGGATGGCTTTCCACACCTTAGGCCGCACTGGATTCGCAATTAGTACGTGTAAGAGCGCGTAAAAGCATCAACCAATATTTGATGGAGGGCAGGTACGGAGGTATGGGAACGACAGGAGTCATCGTAATTCGCGATGCGAATGAGCGGGACACGGAGCATATCCGGCAAGTGATGCTGGACGCTTATGAGCAGTACGGCAAGGTGCTGCCGGCCGAACGTTGGGAGCAATACCGTGAAGCGATTCGCGCTTCCGCCCTTGGCGAAGGGCCGATCGCCCGCATCGTCGCCGAGGTCGACCGGCGCATTGTCGGCAGCGTGCAGATGTTCGATTCGGCAAAAACGGCTTACGGTTTGCCTCATCTTGTGATCGATACGCCGGTCATTCGTTATTTGTCGGTATCTCCGCAAGCGAGGGGAATGGGCGTCGCGACGGAGCTTATCAAGGAAAGCGCCCGCCGGGCGAAGGAGCTCGGAGCGTCCCTGCTTCATCTTCACACGTCCGACATGATGGCGTCCGCCGTACGGCTGTACGAACGGTTAGGCTTCGAGCGCGCTTACGACAAGGACATCTACAACGGGGATACGCTCGTAAAGAGCTTTCGGCTCCAATTAGACAATCAGAGAAGCAATTGAACTAAGCATCGGGGACTTAGAAATTTGAAGAATGAGTGAATAGGGACTGGGGAGGAATTACGATGGCGAAACGGAAAAAAATCAAGTTTGGCGCGATTATCCACGGCGTCGGCGGCCATATGGCGGGATGGAGGCATCCGGACGCGATCACGGACGCGAGCGTCAATTTTCATTTTTATAAAAGCCAAGCGCAAAAAGCGGAAGCCGGCAAATTCGATCTCGTCTTCATCGCCGACGGTCTATACATTAACGAGAAGTCGCTCCCGCACTTCCTGAATCGCTTCGAGCCGATTACGATTTTGTCCGCGCTTGGCGCCGTCACCTCGAACATCGGGCTTGTCGGCACGTTATCGACCTCGTACAGCGAGCCGTTTACGGTCGCGCGGCAGTTCGCCTCCATCGACCATATCAGCGGCGGCCGCGCAGGCTGGAACGTCGTCACTTCGCCGCTGGAAGGGTCAGCCAAAAACTACGGCAAGCGGGAGCATCCGTCGCACGACTTGCGCTACCAAATCGCCGAGGAGTACTTGCAGGTGACGAAGGGGCTGTGGGACTCGTGGGAGGACGACGCATTCGTGCGGGATAAAAATTCGGGCGTATTTTTCGATCCGTCGAAGCTGCATAGACTGAACCATGAAGGCAAGCATTTTTCCATTCAGGGGCCGCTTAATATCGCGCGTTCCAGGCAAGGTCAGCCGGTCATCTTCCAGGCGGGCTCCTCGGAGAGCGGTAAAGATTTGGCCGCGAAGGAAGCCGATGCGATCTTCACCGGTCCGGAATCGATCGAGGAAGCGAAGAAGTTTTATCGCGACGTGAAGCAGCGCGCGGTGGCTTACGGTCGATCGGCGGCTGATATCGTCATCTTGCCGGGCATAGGGCCGATTCTGGGCGCAACGGAAGAGGAAGCCGAGCGCAAATACCAGGAGATCGCGGGTCTTGTGACGATCGAAAACGCATTGAACTATTTGGGCCGTTTCTTCGACCACTTTGACTTCTCGCAATTTCCGCTTGACGAACCGTTCCCGGAGCTGGGCGACGTCGGCAGCAACAGCTTCCGCAGCGGCACGGATAAAATCAAAAAAACGGCGAAGGAGCACAACTTGACCCTCCGCCAAGTGGCTCTCCAGGTCACGACGCCACCAAGCCAATTTATCGGCACGCCGGAGAAGGTGGCCGACCTGATTCAGCAATGGTACGAGGAAGAAGCGGCAGACGGTTTTATCGTCAGCAACGCCACGCCGAACGGCTTGAACGAGTTCGTCGATCACGTCGTACCGATCCTGCAGGAGCGGGGCATTTACCGGACCGAATACGAATCCGATACGCTGCGCGGCAATCTGGAATTACAAATTCCAGCGAACCGTTATACGGTTGCAAGAGCGAAAGAAGTGAGAACAGGTTCATAATGTGATCGAACAACCCCGGGGGCATCGTCCTCCGGTTTTTTTGTTGTTCCGAGAAAGGCAAGAATCCAGGCGCCGCAAGGGTTGAAGCGGTGCGAAAGTTCGTTTAAGGCGAAAAAAGCGTCGTATTTGAAAAAGGTTACCTACGTCATCATTGAAAAAATCAACCTCGGTTGAATTTTACGAATTGCGGCATCGTTTCTTTTGTTATATATATTCTTTGTTATATATACATTGTTCATGAAAGGTTCTGCTCGCTTAGCAGAATGGAGCTCTTTCAGTAGGAGGAGGAAGTATCGTGACAGATCATACGATGGATCAAGTCGAAGACGAAAACGCCGCGCACGAAGTGGAAGCCGGCGTGCACAATTTCAGCAGCGAAAAAGAATGGGTAAAACCGGAAAATCCGCTTCTTCTGGAGCGTCTTGAATGGTTCAAGGATCAGAAGCTTGGCTTGATGATGCATTGGGGGCCGTATTCCCAGCTGGGTATCGTGGAATCTTGGGCACTCAGCGACGATGATGCCGATTGGTCGCGGAACTGCATCGATTGGGACGTCGACGGGGAAGAGTTCAAGCGCCAATATTTCGGCTTGAACAAAACGTTTAATCCGATCCGTTTCCAGCCGGAGCTGTGGGCCGACCTTGCAGCCGAAGGCGGGTTCAAATATTTGACGTTTACGACGAAGCACCATGACGGCTTCTGCATGTGGGACACGCATACGACGGAATATCGCAGCACTGGAAAAGATACGCCGTTCCACGCGCATAAGTACGCAGACATCTGCAAGCATTTGTTCGATGCTTTCCGCGCGAGAGGATTGGGGATCTCCGCCTACTTCTCGAAGGCCGACTGGAATACCCCGTATTATTGGGCGCCGGGCATGGCGCGTGGCCGCCATATGTGGCGCGGCCCGTCTTACGATCCGAAGGAGTATCCTTGGCTGTGGGAGCAATTCGTTCAATTTACGCATGAGCAAATGCGCGAGCTGCTGACGCGGTATGGCCGAATCGACGTGCTCTGGCTGGATGCCGGTTGGGTATGCCCGCAGTCGAGGAGGGCTTGGCAAGATATCCGCCTCGGCGAGTTCGTGGAGGAAATGCGCAAAACTCAGCCGTGGCTGCTGTCCGCGGACCGGACGGTTGGCGGGGCGTATGAGAATATTATAACGCCGGAGCAGACGATCCCAGAGACAGCGATGAACGTGCCTTGGGAAAGCTGCATTACGATGGGCACCTCGTTCTCGTTCAAATACGAGGACGAATACAAGTCGGTGCGGCAAATCGTCCGAATCCTGATGGAAATCGTTGCCAAAGGCGGCAACCTGGCGCTGAACGTCGGACCGCAGCCGGACGGACGCCTGCCGGAAGGCGCGATCAAGCGGATGAAGGAGCTTGGCGCATGGCTTGCAACATACGGCGAAGCGGTGTACGGCACGCGCCCATGCGCTCCGTATTATCAGGATAACTGCGCTTTTACGGGCAAAGGGGATACGGTGTATTGCACCCATCTGTACAAAACCGCTCAAACACCGGTATCGGCAACCGTTTCGATCCCGTATACGGGGCAGGTGCAAGGCGTTGAACTGGTTGGCACGGATGCGGCGCTTGAATATATCCGGACTGATGCGGGCTTGACGGTAACATTGCCTTCCTCGGAGACGGAAGGGCCGGCTCCGGTTGCGCATGTGTTCCGGATTTTAACGAAATAAATAACTGCGGCAGCGAATTATTGTAAACAGTAGCGGAATCGCGGCAAGAAATGTATAATGCGGAAGTAACGCTTCTTATGATTTTGAATGATGAATTGGGGTTACTTTCCGTGAAACTGCTTAGAATTATGGCGCTGCCGGTTTTGTTCATTCTGACGGCGCTTATTATGTACGCGATCTCGCGTGTTGCGAATTGGGGTTGGGAGTGTCTGCTGTTCGCCGCCTTTACATTGTTCGGCATCGCGCGAGACAGGAAACCGATCGGGTGGCTGCGTTTTTTGCCCGCCGGATTGATCATGCTAACGATATTTTACCTAATCTACCGTTATGCCAATCCGATGTGGAATTGGGTTGTCGGCATGCAGACGAAGTCCATTCACCATGTGTTCAACTGGAATGATCTCTTCAATTCGATCCCGTTCAACGATGCGGCTTTCTTCCGTTTATGGCAGCCGAAATGGCTGACACATTACATGCAGTGGGTATATGGTTTCGGATTTGCGCTGTCGTATTGGATTTGTCTGATTCGGGCGTTTTTTACGAAAGACGTGCACAAGTTCGGGCGTTACGCCTTGGCCGGCTATTTGCTGCAGGTGCCGTTTATTTTGCTGTTCTATAATACGATTTTGCTGCAAGAAGTCTGGTATGTGCAGGGTACGCCGGATATGCTGGAACGCAATCTTACCCCCGAGCAGGCATTCAGTACGGCAATGAATTGTTTTCCGAGTATGCATACGTCGATCGCGTTTGCCGGATTTCTGCTGTCGATGCGGGAGCGAAGCCGATGGTACCGGCTTGTGCTTGGCGTCTACTGCATATCGATCATCGTATCGACCATGTACTTGAAAATTCATTGGGTGATCGACGTCGTCGCTGGCATGCTGTTCGCATATGGCTGTGTCAAGCTGGCTGATTGGATTGTGGCGTCGAAGCTCTTTGGCGCGTTTGCCCAAAAATTCGAAGCTTTGGGAGAACGGCTGGAGCGCGCCGTTTCCCCGGGCCGGAAGCGGAGCGAAGGGACGTCGGTCGAATGTAAGTGAAAACCTGCGACCATCATACAAAGAAAGCCATCCGTTCGCTTGTTATTGCGTACGGATGGCTTCTTTGTTTCAGCCGACATGCTCGGGCAAAACACCCTGTTCCTTCGACGAGGCTTGATTCTCAGGACGCTGCACATCTTTAGCTTTTGCGCCCCATTTGACCGGCGTGACGAACCAATAGACAAAACCGAGGAAAAAGGCGCCTCCCGCCATGTTCCCGAGCGTGACCGGAATCATGTTGTGGAACCATCCTGCCAAGTTTACCGTTTCCGGGTGGGGGAGGACAAGAGCCAGGCCGAGTACCGTCATATTCGCAATGCTATGCTCGTACCCGGACGCGATAAATCCGAACAGCATCCACCAGATGAGCATCAGCTTCGCCATTTCGTTTTTGGTCCGCATCGCGCACCAAATGGCCAAACAAACGAACCAGTTGCACAGAACGCCGCGGAAGAACAGTTGGTCCACAGGCATATTCATCTTCTTCGCCGCCGCCGTCATCAGCAGATGATCCGGTTTAATTCCGGCGAATATTCCGGAACCCTTCACCAGCATGACGAGAACCATAGCGCCCAGCAAATTACCGAGGAAGCACCAGAACCAGTTTTTTGCGGCATCCCGCCATTTGGTCCCACCGGTCAGGCTGCTCATCGTAAATATCATATTGTTACCCGTAAACAACTCAGATCCGGCAAATATAACAAGCGTGAGCGCAACTCCAAAGCTCATTCCCATCAAAGTGGTAGTCATCGGCGATTTGACGGCGAAAAGCGGCGCCCCAACCGAAAAAATGAGTACGATGCCAAGGCCGACATATGCCCCCGCGAGCCCGGAGGCTGCCAAATACCGAAGCAGGCTTTGTTCCATTAGTTGCTTTTTCTTGAGGGCTGCCTCGACTACAGATTCGATCGATTCCTTAAACATAGTGCATCGTTCCTTTCAATTGGCTGACTATCTATACGCCGATCATGATTTGCCCGTTCTCAACGCGGACCGGATACGTCTTCACCTGACCCGTATCCGGTGCTTGCACCTTGCCGTCAATCAGGCTGATCTTCCAGTCATACAAAGGGTCGAACAAATAATCGCCGCTGACGATGCCTTCGCACAGCACGCCTCCTTTCCGGTGAGGACTTTTGTTTTCCAGCGCCGCGATTCGTCCGTCGGTAAGGCGGAATACCGCAACCTCCTGGCTGCCGATATGAACGCGTCGGCCAATCCGTTCCGGAAGCTGATCGATGCTGAGTACCGGCACATAAGTCCGATGTTGTTGTTCGAGTTGTTCGGGTTGTTCGATCCGATTTGTCATGCTCGTCGACTCCTTTCAATAATAACTACAGCTGCCTTATCCACGCTCTTAGAAGAACAAGCCTCCGTTACGCTTTTGCATTAGCAGGCCGTTCCGGTTCCGCATTGATCGTTTCGTACAACCGTTCACGAAGCTCCGGGTCTTGCAGCGTTTCCCTCCATGGGTCGTTCACTTGCTGCAGCGCAAGCTCGACTCGCTCGTTCAGCTCTCTGCGGCTTGTTTCGTCCTCGACAACGGTCCGCCGGATCGTCTCAAGCCCGATCCGCTCCAGCCATTCGCTCGTCCGCTCGCCGTATTTGCCGGTTTCCCGGTAATACTGGACGTAGGCGCCGGCGATTTCCATCAGCTCGCGATCCGTTTTCACCTTGCACAGCAGATCGGCGCCTCTCAGCTTGATGCCCCCGTTGCCGCCTGCGTAAATTTCCCATCCGCCGTCATTGCCGACGATGCCGAAATCTTTGGTCCCGGATTCGGCACAATTACGCGGGCAACCGTTGACCGCCATCTTGAACTTGGCCGGCATCCACAGCCGTTCGAATTTTTTCTCGAGCTCGATGCCCATCGCGATCGAGTCCTGCGTGCCGAAGCGGCAGAACCGGTTGCCGACGCATGTTTTGACGGTCCGGAGCGCTTTGGCGTAACCGTAACCGGACGGCATGCCCAGCTCCGCCCATACGCTCGGAAGGTTTTCTTTCTTCACGCCTAACAGGTCGATCCGCTGCCCGCCGGTGACTTTGACCATTTTTACATCGTATTTCTCGGCCACTTCCGCGATTCGCTTCAGCTCCGCCGGCGAGGTCACGCCTCCGTACATCCGGGGGATCACGCTGAACGTTCCGTCCTTCTGGATGTTGCCGTGCAGCCGTTCGTTCACGAAACGCGATTCCCGTTCGTCCACGTACTCCTTGGGCCAGAGCATGCCGAGATAATAGTTCAAAGCAGGTCGGCACTTCGAGCAGCCTTCCGGTTGTTCCCAGCCGAGCACGTGCATCGTTTCCCTCACGGTTCGCAGCCCTTTCTCCCGAATAGCTGCCACGATCGCGTCCCGGTCCATTGTCGTGCAACCGCAGATGCCTTGTTTAGCCGTCGCCGTATCGTATTCGCTCCCCAGCGTCGCGATGAGCAGCTGTTCCACGAGCGGTTTGCAGCCCCCGCACGAACGGGTCGCTCCCGTGCACATTTTGATTTGCTCGACCGTCGACCAGCCTTGCTCGCGGATTCCGTGCACGATCGTCCCTTTCGTTACGCCGTTGCAGCCGCATACGATATCGTTGTCAGCCATGGCCTCCACGGCCGCGGTGCCGTTGCTCGCGCCGCCTCCGCAGCAGCCGCCGCCCATGAGCAGGGAGTGGAGTTCCGGCGTCATCTCCGCCTTGTCTTTGATCCATTTGGCGATTTGCGCCGAATCGCTTGTGTCTCCGAACAACACGCCGCCTACGATCACGTTGTTTTCAAGCACGACCTTCTTGTATACCTTTTTCCATGGATCGTCGATTTTCAGCGCCATTAAGCCGTCCCGTTCCTGGTACGTACCCGCCGAGAACACGTCCACGCCCGAAACCTTCAGCTTGGTCGATGTCGCCGACCCGATGTATGGCGATGTTTCCACACCGCAAAGCCGCTTGGCGAGCACGACGCCTTGCTCGAACAGCGGCGCTACGAGACCGTAGCAGATGCCGCGATGCTCGTTGCATTCGCCGATCGCGTACACGTCGGGAGCGCTAGTTGCGAGGTAATCATCGACGACGATGCCGCGATTGACGCGCAGCCCGCTTTCCCGAGCGACGCTCACGTTCGGCTTAATGCCCGCGGCCATCACGACGAAGTCCGCCTCCAGCGTGCTTCCGTCGGCGAAACGAAGCCCCGTAACGCGTTCTTCGCCGAGCACCTCCGTCGTTTGTACCGGCATGGCGAACTTCAGGCCTTGTGCCTCGAGTTCCGCTTTGAGCATCGCGGACGCAGTCGCATCGAGCTGCCGTTCCATCAGGTCGCTCATCAGATGAACGACCGTAACATCCATGCCGAGCTTCGCCAGTCCGCTAGCCGCCTCGAGGCCCAGCAGGCCGCCGCCGATGACGGCGGCTTTCTTGTACGTATTGGCCGCGGCGATCATCGCTTCGCAATCGCGAATGTCGCGGAAGCCGACGACGCCTTCTTTGTCCGCGCCTGGAATCGGCAGCACGAACGGAACCGAGCCGGTCGCGATGATGAGCGCATCGTACTGTACCTGCAATTTTGAATCTGTAATAACAAGCTTCCGCTCCGTATCGATTCGAACTGCGGACGTACCGGTGTATAAGCGAATGCCGTTGTCGGCATACCAGGACCAATCGTTAAGCACGATATCGTCAATCGTTTTGGAGCCTTCCAATACATAGGAGAGCATGATGCGGTTGTAGTTGGGATGAGGCTCGCTGCCGATGACCGTAATATCGTACAGATCCCGGCTCAGCTTGAGTATGTGCTCGATCACGTTGACGCCCGCCATGCCGTTTCCGACAAGCACTAATTGTTTTCGTTTTGGTTCTCGCGTCATTCCATTCCCTCCAATATGACAATAGTTGTGATTGAATTCACTTTCATAAATTGAACTCGCTGCGAAAAATCAGGATAACGTAAGTTAAAGATTCGAATGTTTTCTTGTTATCGTTAGGCTCAGTGTAGCACGGGCATGACGGCATTATTGTGATAAATGTTACAACCGCCGAAAAAAGGCAAGATTTCGGGGTCTGAGCGGAAAATTTCATCGCTTGGGGCTGCCACGGGCTTGAGCGTTTACGGTCATATGATGTTTTTATTGAATGATCGTTTGTTTTCGTATATGATTTATTGTGTGCGAACAGGGAAGTGAAAATCATTCGCATCGACATGAAACATATACAAGCGGGAGGATAGGTATGGGACAGGATACGAAGAAAGCAAAATTGGGCGTAATCGGCCTTAGCGGCCGCGGCAGAGGGCTGCTTGGCAGCTTGCTGGAAATGGAAGATGTAGAAATTACGGCAGTATGCGACGTTTACGAGGATAGATTGCAGCTTGGGCTTGACGATGTCAAGCGGTCGGGCGGCCAAGCGGAAGGCTACCGCGACTACAAGGAACTGCTCGCGCGGGAAGACATCCAAGGTGTTGTAATCGCTACCACTTGGATTACCCATGCCGAAATCGCGGTTGCCGCGATGAAAGCCGGCAAATACGCAAGCATCGAAGTCGGCGGCGCAGCTTCACTTGAGGAGTGTTGGGAGCTTGTCCGGGCGTCGGAGGAAACCGGCATGCCGTGCATGCTGCTGGAGAACTGCTGCTACGGACGCGAGGAGCTTGCCCTGCTGAACATGGTGAAGCAAGGGTTGTTCGGCGAGCTGATTCATGTTGCCTGCGGCTACGAGCATGATTTGCGCGACGAGGTCGCTCTTGGTGAGCAAAACCGTCACGGCCGTTTCCGCAACTATTTGAAACGTAACGGCGAATTGTATCCGATTCACGGGCTCGGGCCGATGTCGAAAATACTCGACATTAACCGCGGCAACCGTTTGGTATCGCTTACTTCGATGGCTTCCAAAGCGCGCGGCATTAATGAGTGGGCTGCAGCGAAGTTCGGCGAGAACGATCGTCTGGCGAAGCTGGAATTCGCGCAAGGCGATATCGTGACGACGATGATCAAATGCGCCGGCGGCGAGACGATCCACATTATTCACGACACGACGCTTCCGCGCCCGTATTCCCGTGCAGGCCGCGTGCAAGGCACGAAAGGCATCTGGATGGAGGACAACTACTCCATACATATAGAGGGCAGAAGCCCGGCGCACACATGGGAGAAGTTCGACGCGTATCTGGAGCAATACGAGCATCCGATCTGGAAGCACTACCTGAACGCAGGTGTACGCGGCGGACATGGCGGGATGGACTATCTTGTGCTCCGCGCCTTCGCGGAAAGCGTCAAGAACGGAACGCAAACGCCAATCGACGTTTACGATACGGCGGTTTGGATGGCCATTACCGTATTGTCGGAGGAGTCGATCGCACTCGGCAGCGCGCCGGTTGCCATTCCGGACTTCACCAAAGGCAAATGGATCGTACGCGAAGAGGAGAACGTGGGCCATTATTCGCTCGACGCTATTCGCGAGTAGGACGTCATCTTAATATGAACCCATGAAAACAAGGACTGCCGCCGGCAGCTCGTCTAGAGCTGTCGGGGCAGTCCTTGTTGCATTGGCGCAAGGGGGTGAAACCCGCCTTTACTGCTGAGCCTGGAGACCGAATGCTGCGGCGATTAACTCGATGGAACGTATCCGAGCATTGAAATCGTGGATCGGCGAAACGACCATCACTTCGTCGGCTGCGTACTGCGCGCTCATGGCTTCGATCTGCTCCTTCACCTGGGCAGGCGTTCCGACGATACGCCTTTTGCGCGCAAGGCGAAGGCGTTCCAGATCGAACTCCGTATACGGATAGTTTTTCGCGGTCTCCACCGATGGGAACGTATCCAGCTCGAGCCCCCGCTCGAGGCGGAAGAAGAACAGGTCGGTGCTCATGGCAAGCTCGTTTGCTTCCTCTTCGGTTTCGGCGCATACTGCAAGGACGGCTATCATGGAATGCGGCTGTTCGTTCCACACCGAAGGCTGGAAATGTGTGTGGTAATGCCGCATCGCTTCGACGCCACCCGGCGAGCCGAAAAATTGCGCGAAGGCGTAGGAAGCTCCAAGCAGGGCAGCGATTCGTGCACTTTCGTCGCTTGAACCGAGCAGCCACAGCTCCGGGGCAGTTTGAATCGACGGCGAAGCGTGCAATCCCGCGAACCGGTGGTCGGCGGGAAGCGAATCATGGATATATCCGGTCAAATCCGCGATTTGCTGCGGATATTGGCGAATGTCGACCATCTTGTTCTCCTGCAGCGCCCTTGTCGGGAGCGGCATGCCACCGGGAGCCCGCCCAAGACCGAGATCGATGCGTCCCGGGTGAAGCGCCTCGAGCAGCTTGAAGTTTTCCGCCACTTTATATGCACTATAGTGCGGAAGCATGACGCCTCCCGAACCAACTCTTATATGTGATGTCCGGGCGGCAAGGTGAGCGATCAATATTTCCGGGCTCGAAAACGAAAGCGCCTTGGACGCATGATGCTCCGAAACCCAGAAGCGACTATAGCCTAATCGTTCGGCAGCTTGCGCCAGCCGTGTCGTTTCCTCCAGCGTATCCCCCGCGGTACGACCCTCGCATACTTGCGACTGGTCCAAAATACTTAGTTTGGTCATCCAAATCACCTCTCGCCAAAACTGTACCAAACTTTACGATACAGGTCAAAACGAGCCATTTCTCATGATACAGAAAATATTTTCTGAATTTCAGCATCATATTTCTGAAATATTTACGTGCATGAGCTCTAGTTGATCCATTCAGAAAAAAATATCTATTATTCAGAAACTATTTTCTAAAAGCAGTAATTATTTTCTGAGTTTGTCTTGTTACCCTGATACCATCGAAATATTCAGAAATAAGTTTCTGAATTTCAGCCAAAATTTTCTGAATCAACGTACCGGCTAGAGATCACAGTCTACTACGAACAACAGCAACGAACGACCGACCTTGTGCTTTCCCTGCTATCTGATCTGTTCAACTACAATCGTGGTGTGAATCCGCACGGAACGACAACCGCTTGTGACCAACGCTGCATTGCACCCGTCAAATGCCCCTCTTCCAGTGAGCGTCAAATCCTTCAACAGATTCAGAGCAGACCATTTTGGTTGTATTTGGCTCAGTTACGCAAGCAGTGGCTCAGCTACGATTTCGGATGCCGCCCGCTGATCTTCCGTCTCCCGAATCTGGAATCGGTTGATTTCCAAAAACAGCTTTTGCGACAGGTCGCTGATGTCGTCGGCCTGTTGGGCGATGCGGCGGATCGAGGCATCCTGAGCATTCGAAGTGGAGTTCACTTCCTGAACCGAAGCCGCCGTTTCTTCAGCGATACCGGCCACGAATTGGATGGATTGGCTGAGCGATTCGTTTTGCTGCTGCGTCGTTTTGGCTTTTAGCGCAACTTGTTCCACTTGCGAGGTGATCTCCGTGATTGACCGGTCGATGGAACGGAATGCGTCAAGCGTCTCGTCGACCTTCTCATACTGCGTGTCCAGGCTGATTCGGGCTTGCTCCAGATGATGGCGGACATCCTTCATTTGCCGGCTCAGCGACTGAACGGATTGCGAGATGAAGGCGGACGAATCTTTGGTCTCCAGCGATAGCAGCCGCACTTCTTCGGCGATGACCGCAAAGCCTTTGCCGTGGGAGCCCGCCCTGGCCGCTTCGATCGATGCGTTGAGCGCCAGAATGTTCGTCTGATGCGAAACTTGGGCGATCGTATTCGCCATCCGATCGATTTGCTGCGAGCTGCTGGATAATGCCTCCATAGCCACCGTAACGTTGCGCAGCATTTCATCCGATCGGTCGGCTGCAGCCTTGAGCGATTCTACCGATTGTGCCCCGGATTGCGTGTTGTGCATCGCGGCCATTCCTGTGGCGGCCATCGTCGCAGTATGGCTCGTAATCTCGTTAACAGCCTGCTCCAGATCATAGATGAGCTGAGCGCTTCGCTCCGAGCGCGTCGCTTGCTGGTCGGCGCCCGCCGAGATAGCTTCGATCGCATGGACGATTTCGGCATTGGCCGAAGCCGTCGTTTGCGAGAATTGCCGGAACGACGAAGAGTATTCGGCTAACGTCGACGCAATTCGCTGCGTATTGCCGAGCATGTCGTTCACTTTATCGATCATATGATCGAAGCTGTCGCTTAGTTGCCCGAGCTCGTCTTTTGTTCCGGCGTTGATCGTATGGCGCAAATCCCCTTCGGCTATCGCCTCCAGCGCGTGCCGAAGCCTGCGAATCGGTTTCGAGAAGGCGCGGATCAGCAGCCATGCGACCGCGATCGAAACGACGATGACCGCCGCAACGCCGATGAGCGAAGCTTGGACCGTGGAATCGAGCAAGCCGCGCGACTGGCTTACGGCTTCGATCGCCTCTCGAGTATAGGAAGAATGAAAGTTGTCGGCGAGTTTGGCAATCTCATCCGAGTCTTTTTTCGCAGCATCCTTCAATTCATCCATTTTCTCGATCACGACGAGCGGGTCGGCGGACTCGTCCTGCAGCATTTTGACGGCTTCCGCCACGGTTCCGGTAAAATGCTTCGACAGTTCTTCGAGCTGCTCGGCCCATTGTCGCTGCTCCGGGGTTGCCGCTTTTTGTCCCATCATAGCCACCGAATTTTTGAAAGGATCGAAGAACGAGTTGTATTGCCCGATCAGCTCAAGGTTTTGCGTACCGATCATCGCTATCGCGGCGCCTGATACATTGTTCAAATGTTGAACGAGCTCCAGTGCCAACACTTTTTTATCCATCGCACTGTTTTGTACGGCAATTTGTCGTTTGATTTGATTCACTTGCCCTAGATTGTACAGGGCGACTGCGGAAAAAATAATCAATATACCCGTAAAACTTAGGATCAGTTTCATCCGCATCGTATGGATGCCTCGCAACATTGTTGTTTCCCCCTTATGATCGATAGTCCATATGTAATGATTGGCAATTACGACTAGTATAAAAGTCGGATATTAAATAAAACGCCGCAAACTGTAAAAGCAGAGTAAATTTTGCGCAGCAAACGTATCTTCGCCCGAGTTTCTCAGTTTTTTAGAATCATAAAAGCCTATCTTCTATGCACTTCACCATTATTCGAAATAAAGCTTCCTATTAATGCGCGTTAATACGCGAATGTATCTTTGTCTTATGCACGAGTTTATCTTCGTCCAGTTCCTTCGATCTTCAGTTTTTTTACACAACATTTACAAATTAATAAAACTCTCTTAACATTCGGGGTCTATCATTAGCCATGTGATCGAAAGAGACACAACAGCGAAGAACAAAAAACAAAAGGAGAGAATCAAATTGAAGAAATCGTCGATGAAACACATGCTTACGCTTGTGCTGGTCATGGCAGTTTGTGCGGTAGTGGCAGTAGGTTGCGGCAGCAAATCAGATAACGGGGCGGCTTCCGGGTCGAACGACAATAAAGGAGAAGCACTTTCCGGAACGGTAACGGCATCGGGGTCCAGTGCATTGCTTCCACTGGTAAAACAAGCGAAGACAGAATTCGAGGAGAAAAACGCGGACGTTACGATTAACGCAACGGCCGGCGGATCCGGCACAGGCTTGAAAAACGTTGCCGACGGCACTTCCGATATCGGCAACTCCGATGTGGAAGCGGGCGACGAGTTCAAGGACAAAAACCTGGTTGACCACATTGTGGCCATCGCGCCTTTTGCGCTGATCGTCAATAAAGACGTGACCGTCGATTCGCTGACGAAGCAGCAAGCGGCCGATATTTTCACGGGCAAAATTACGAACTGGAAAGAAGTCGGCGGTGCGGATCAAGCGATCACGATCATTCATCGTCCGGACAGCTCCGGATCCCGCAAACTTGTGAAGAAAATCGTGCTTGACGGCGCGGAATTTACGAAAGAAGGCGTACAGCAAGAGAGCAGCGGTTCGCTGAAAACAGCGGTTGAATCGACGGCGGGCGCAATCGGATATGTCGATATCGCTTACGTGGACGACAAAGTCAAAGCACTCAAATTCGAAGGCGTTGAATATAAAGAAGAAGCGATCAAAGACGGTACTTATCCGCTGTACGGCATTGAGCACATGTACACGAAAGGCGAGCCTACGGGTGCGGTAAAAGCGTTCATTGATTACATTATGAGCGACGATTTCCAAAATAACCGCGTACGCGAGCTGAAATTCCTTCCAGCGGCGACACTGAACAAATAATAAAATTTACATTCCGTTAACAATACTCGAATTCGGAATTTACAAAACTTTAATACAATGAACTTGCTGAGAGGACGGTGATCGATGCCGTCCTTTCGAATTGATAAGGTCCGAAGGAGGTCTTCTATGTTCACAGCAGCGGAATCGCAAGTTACAGAACGGAAAGTCATGTCGTCCAAATGGGCGAATAAACAAAAAAGATCGGATCTTCTGATGAGAACCCTTTTTATCGGCAGCTCATCGTTCGTTTCTATTATTATTTTTTCGATCATTATTTTCGTAGGGGTGCAAGGCTTCGGCACTTTCAGTGAAGTGTCGCCGCTTCAATTCTTCTTCTCGACGGATTGGACGCCGGACCAGAACAGCTTCGGGGCGTTTCCGTTCCTGTTCAGCACGCTGGTGCTTACCCTGCTTTCTGTTGGTTTATCGGTTCCTATCGCGTTATCGGGGGCTATCTTTATCGCGAAAATCGCGCCGAACTGGCTGCGCGAAATCATTCGGCCGGCTACCGATCTGTTCGTTGGCATTCCGTCAGTCGTGTACGGCTTGATCGGTCTGACCGTCATCGTGCCGACGCTCGGCAAATGGTTCGGCGGCACAGGCTTCGGATTGCTTCCGGCGGCCATCATTTTGGCGGTCATGATTTTGCCGACGATTCTGTCGATCTCGGAGGATGCAATCCGCAGCTTGCCCCGTAAGCTGGAGGAAGCATCGCTTGCGCTTGGCGCAACACGCTGGCAAACGATTTGGCGCGTATTGCTTCCGGCGGCAAGACCCGGCATTCTGACTGCTATTATTCTTGGCATGGGCCGGGCGATCGGCGAAACGATGGCCGTTTTTATGGTTATCGGCAACTCTCCGCAAATGCCGAAAGGGCTGCTGGACTCAACGACCGTACTGACGACAGCGATCGTGAAGGACATGCCCCATACGTTTTATGGTACCGCGTGGAATAACGCTTTATACTTAATGGCATTTCTTCTATTGGTTATTTCGATGTCGCTGATCTTGGTCATTCGTTATGTGGAGAAAAGGAGTGAACGAGGATGAGGAGCAAAATAACCGACCGGATCGCAACGGCTTTTTTCTGGGCTGTCGGTCTTTTGATCATGCTCATTCTGGCTTGGTTTTTGATCAAAATTATCGGCGAAGGCCTGCCGCATTTATCGTGGGATTTCATTACGGGCAAGCCCCAGGAAATTATGGCCGGGGGCGGCGTTGGGCCGCAGTTGTTCAATACGTTTTATATTTTGTTCCTGTCTCTGCTGATTTCGTTGCCGATTGGCGTTTTTGCTGGGATATATTTAGCGATTTACGCCAAAGAAAATAAATTTACATCGCTTATCCGCATTTCGGTCGAGGCGTTATCTTCCGTCCCGTCCATCGTATTCGGTTTGTTCGGTTTGCTGCTGTTCGTTAATTTGTTCAACTTGAAGTTTTCGATCATTGGCGGCGCGGCAACGTTGTCGCTCATGAATTTGCCGGTATTGGTTCGGGTGACGGAGGTCGCTTTGCGTCAGGTTCCTGCATCGTACTTTCAAGCTTCGCTTGCGCTTGGTTCGACACGTTGGCAGGCGATTCGGAAGGTACTGCTCCCCGTGGCAATGCCGAGCATGATAACAGGCGTGACGCTTGTTGCCGGCAGAGCGCTTGGTGAGTCGGCGATCTTGATCTATACGGCGGGGTTGTCCGTATCGCGACACTTCCCTGACTTCAATCCGCTTGCGATGGGGGAGACGTTGTCCGTCCATCTCTGGTACGTCGGCGCGGAATCGATTGTTCCGGATGCCAAAGAAATCGCCCAAGGCAGCGCGGCGCTGCTCGTGATCGTCGTTCTGCTGTTCAACCTGCTGATCGCGGTGCCAAGCCGTATGCTGCAGAAAAGACTGCGCGGCGGCAAATAAACTTTACACTCCGTTAATATAGCGTTAATTTTGCCATGAAAATAACCGTGTAACATGTACGGAAGATCATAGAAATAGCAATTTTTTCATTTAACCTGTAGGAGGACATGCGAATGTCAACTATCGTCAGTATCGACCATTTGGATTTGTACTACAGCGAATTTCAAGCGCTGAAAAAAGTAAGCATGGATATTCAGGAAAAGGCGATTACGGCATTCATCGGCCCTTCCGGCTGCGGCAAGTCGACTTTGCTCCGCACGCTGAACCGGATGAACGATATGATCAAAGGCATTCGAATCGACGGTAAAGTGTTGATCGGCGATACGAACATTTACGATCAGGACGTCAATGTAGAGCTGCTTCGCAAAAATGTCGGCATGGTGTTCCAGCAGCCGAATCCGTTTCCGAAGTCGATTTTCGACAATGTTGCGTACGGCCCGCGCATTCACGGCAAGACGAACAAAGCGGAGCTTGACGTTATCGTGGAGAAGAGCTTGCGCGCATCCGCGTTATGGGATGAAGTGAAGGATAAGCTGAAAAAATCCGCTTACGGGTTGTCCGGCGGCCAACAGCAGCGTCTGTGCATCGCCCGTGCGCTTGCGGTGAGTCCGCAAATTCTGCTGATGGACGAACCTACGTCCGCGCTCGATCCGATTTCGACGCTGAAAATCGAAGAGCTGATTCAAGAGCTGAAGAACGAATATACCATCGTCATCGTGACGCATAACATGCAGCAAGCGGCGCGCGTTTCCAGCCAAACCGCGTTTTTCCTGAACGGCGAAGTCGTTGAATATAACGATACGGTGAAGCTGTTCTCGAACCCGGAAGACCAACGCACCGAAGATTACATCACGGGCCGATTCGGTTAATGGCAAGTTTTGTTCCACAAAACCAAATCTATGCTTCCGAAGCGAGTTTTCCTTCGGAAAACTTTTAAGGAGGGCTATAATGCCTACAAAACGTCTTCAATTCGATAGCCATTTGGATGAACTGCGCTCGGTATTGGTCGAGATGGGCGGCAAGGTAGAGAAAGCGATTATTGACGGAGTCCGTTCGCTGAAGGATTCGGATCTGGAGCTGGCTCGCCAAGTCATCGCCCTCGACCCGGAAATTAACGCACTGGAAGAAAAAATCGACGAAATCGGCACGTCGCTCATCGCAACGCAGCAGCCGGTAGCCAAAGACTTGCGCCGCATTATTATCGCGTTCCGCATGGCGAGCGATCTGGAGCGGATGGCGGATCTGGCGGTAGACGTCGCGAAGGTTACGCTTCGCATCGGCGAACAGGAGCTGATGAAGCCGCTCGTCGATATTCCGCGCATGGCGGAGCTCGTGCAGCAAATGACGGCGGACAGCATCAACGCCTATATTAACGAAAGCGTGGATCTGGCTTACAAAATGGCGAAAATGGACGACGAAGTCGATCATCTGCACAGCCAAATCATGCGCGAGCTATTCGTGCTGATGGTGGAAAATCCAAAAACGGTCGGACAGGCGATGCTGCTCTGCTTCGTGAGCCGCTATCTGGAGCGTTGTGCCGATCATGCCACGAATATCGGAGAAAGCGTCGTATATTTGGTACGGGGCACAAGACCGGACCTGAATACGTAATTTGCGAGGAATCGTCTATGATGCAACTCAGAGCTAGCGAACATTCTTTTGCCGAAACGATTTCGGAACAGCTGAATGCCGCTTCCGTTGGCTTGATTTATTTGGACGTTGCCCGCATAACCGAGCTGGAGCAGACAAACGGAAGGCTTCATTGCGAACAGTTGCTGACTGCAATGAGGCTGGTGCTGACCGATTTGCTAGCCGGAGAGCAAGAGCATTTGGCGACTCGATCCGTTGGAGACGATTTTTTTCTCTATATGCGGTTTGAAGGGTTCCATGCCGAGTACGCGTCGAACAAACTGCACGAGTGGGGCGGGCGGTTGAAATACCAGGTCGAACGCCGTTTGGCCGCGCTGGTGCCGTCCGATCCACCGGTAGAGCTGCATGTCGGCGGCGCATTGCTCGTCAATTCGCTGGATAAAGATATCGACACCATTTTGTACACGGCGATGAAGATGGCCATACGGGAAGCGAAGCAGCTGACGAACAGTAAGGAGCGGAAAGTTCAATTGGATGAGTTTAACCGCATTGTTGAAAATCAGCTGATCCGCTCGGTGTATCAGCCGATCGTGTCGCTGACGGATGCCGCGATCTTCGGTTACGAGGCGTTGTCCCGCGGACCGGCGGACAGCGTGTTCGCCTCGCCGCTGCCGCTATTCGAATTCGCGGAAAGCGAAGGCGCCCTTTACGTCCTGGATAAGCTCGCCCGGGAGAAGGCGATCCAGGGCTGCATCTCGTTGCATCGGAACCAGAAGGTATTCATCAACATCCCGGCTTATATCATTCACGACCCCCAGTTCACTCCAGGACAAACGATGAAGCTGCTGAGCGAATACGGTTTGCTGCCGCAAAACGTCGTGTTCGAGCTGACCGAACGCAGTTCGATTGAGGATTTCGCCACAACAAAGCGGATATTGCAGCATTATCGGGCTCAAGGCTATCAAATCGCGATTGACGATGCGGGAGCCGGCTATTCCTCCTTGCAGGCGATCGCCGAGCTGCAGCCCGATTACATCAAAGTCGACCGTTCCCTTATTCAAGACATACATAAGGATAAAATCAAAGAACATATTCTCGAAACGTTCGTGACGTTCGCCCATAAAATGAATATCCGCATTATCGCCGAAGGCATCGAGCAATCAGACGAGCTGCTTAAGCTGATGCGAATGGGCGTCCATTTCGCCCAAGGCTATTACATAGGGCGACCGGCAGATCAACTGAAGGAGCTTGCGCCGGAGGTTCGCGACATGATCCTGCTGCACAGCGGCTCTAAGCAGCTGTCGGGCTCGGCCTGGTCGATCGGGGAGCTGACGACGCCGGTTGAATCCTTTTCCCCTTCGGCAACGGCGGCTATGGTCGCGAACCATTTCAAGAAGCATCAAGACGAGTCGGGCACGGTCATTGTAGATCCAGAAGGGGTACCCGTCGGGCTAATGATGCGGGACCGGCTGTTCCAGATGCTTGCAGGCCAATACGGCGTCTCCTTGTTCTGGAACAAGCCGATCGGTACGCTGATGGATGCGCAGCCGCTTGTAGTGGACGAGCAGCTGCCGGTGGAGCAAGTATCGCAGATGGCGATGGCCCGGGAATACAGCCAGCTGTACGACATCGTGATCGTGACGAGGAACGGTCGGCTGCTCGGCATTGCATCGATTCGTACCATTCTGGAGGCGATTACGCAGCTTCGTCTCGAATCCGCGCGCGTAGCCAACCCGCTGACCGGTTTGCCGGGCAATTTGCAAATCAAGCTTGAATTGAACCGGCGTATTCTGGAAAACCGGCCATTCTCGGTCATTTATATCGATCTTGATTATTTCAAATGGTATAACGACCGATACGGCTTTCAAAAAGCCGACAAGCTTATCCAGTTTACGGCCGATGTCATGCAGCGGGCCGTGGGGAAATTCGGGGAGCCGCAAGATTTCATCGGGCATATCGGCGGGGACGATCTGATTATCGTCACGACGACGGCTCGTCCGAGCGAACTGTGCGAACAGCTGATCGAGCTGTTCGAAACCGGGGTCACGATGTTCTATGACGTGGATGAATGGACTTTCGTCGAAGATCGCGAAGGCCGTAGAATGGAGAGCAGGGGTGTTTCGATTTCCGTGGCGCTTATTCAGTGCGATTGCTCGATGGGCATTTCGGCAGAGCATATTTCCCAAGAAGCCGCCGCCGTCAAAAAACGGGCGAAAGCGATCCAAGGCAGCGTACATTGCATCGGTGTCGTATCCGGCTGCCAAGACGGCTTACAAAATGCGATTCAAATCGGCTAAATTGCTTACGGTAACGACAACGGCTTTTCCCAGCTTCGAAGGGGAAGGCTGTTTTTTCGTTCCTTTGCGGTTGATCCAGATCGCATCGATGCCTGCGCGAGCGGCTCCGGCCACATCGTTGCGCCACGAGTCACCGATCATGACACATTCTTCCGGCTTAACGCCGAGCTTATGGAGCGCCTTGTGGAAAATGGCCGGGTTCGGCTTTCGGATGCCGTCCGGCGATACGATAATATGGTCCTGCGGGATCTGGGCCGCCAGCTTCAGCTTATTCAGCTGCGACCATTGCTTACGCCGGTTGCCGTTAGAAATGATGCCGATCCGATAAGACTTCCCTAGCGCGTTGATCGTTTCCACGGCGTCGTCGTAGGGAACGACGCGACCCCGCGACAGCTGCTGAAGCCGTTCGTCCAGCTTGCGGATCGATTGCTCACTCGTGCTGATCGGCAGCGCCTGAAGCGCCTTGCGCAAGCAGTTCAGGTGATGCGCCCGCGCCGACAGGCCGCCGCCGCCGCGGGCGAACTCCGCTTGATAGCGAGCCCACAGCTGGCTTGGGTTCAAGTCGGTTGCGTCGCTCCAGCGGGCCGTTAATTCTTCGACCAGTTCGAAGAAGCATAGCTTCAACGTTTTGCGTTTATCCACGATCGTGTTATTCATATCGAAGAACAATACATTTTTCGGATTTTCAAAGGTGTAGTCTGACATTTTTCCTGCTCTCCTCCTGATAATCGGCTCTACAGATTAGCTTATGTCGGGTCGCGCCGCTCGGAAACCTATGGGTCAGATTGTATTTCCATAACTTGTCCGTCCTATGCTATGATAAGGAGAAGAGCGCTTACCGGCGTGCCGGTCAAGCCCATTAGGATGGATAGAAGCGAGGTGCCAGGCATGGACAAATTGATTGTGATCGACGGCAATAGCATCGCATACCGCGCTTTTTTTGCGCTGCCGTTGTTAAGCAACTCCAGCGGACTTCATACGAATGCAGTATACGGTTTTACGACGATGCTGTTAAAGCTCATCGAAGAGGAGAAACCTACCCACTTTCTCGTTGCGTTTGATGCGGGGAAAGCAACGTTTCGTCACGAAGGCTACAGCGAATATAAAGGCGGGCGGGAAAAAACGCCGTCGGAGCTTTCCGAACAATTTCCGCTGCTCAAGGATTTGCTGAAAGCTTTTTCGATTGCTCAGTACGAGCTGTCGGGTTACGAGGCCGACGACATTATCGGCACGCTCACGCGGATCGGCGATGAACAAAAGAAGAAGGTTGTTGTCGTTTCCGGCGATAAGGACATGCTGCAGCTTGCGTCGGAGCATGTGACGATCGCGCTTACCCGCAAAGGCATCAGCGAGGTGGAGCGCTACGGGCCGGAAGAGATTCGCGAGAAATACGGCCTGACGCCGAATCAGATCATCGATCTGAAAGGACTGATGGGCGATACGTCGGATAATATTCCGGGTATCCCCGGCGTCGGCGAGAAGACCGCATTAAAAATGCTGCACCAATTCGGCACCGTTGAGGAAGTGTTGGCGCATGCCGAAGAGCTTGGCGGCAAAATGAAAGAGAAAGTGAACGAGCATGCCGAATCCGCTCGGATGAGCAAGAAGCTTGCGACTATTTATCGGGAAGTGCCGCTCGAAAAAAGCTGGGATGAGCTTGCCTACAACGGCTATGAACAGCAGACGCTGGCGCAAGCCTTCGCCAAGCTGGAATTCAAGTCGCTCTTGGAGCGTCTGGATTTGTCGGTCGATCGTGCAGGCGAAGGGGTCGAGCAGGAGGAGCTGCACGTCGTAACCGTGGACGAAACGAACCTATCGACGGTAACCGATAAGCTCCCGGCAGTAGAGTCGATGCATGTGGAAGTGGTCGGCGAAAATCCGCACCATGCCGACCTGCCGGGCATTGCTCTTCATACGCCGGATGCGACCTATTACGTGCCGCTGCAGCTGCTGTTGTCCGGCGGCGCAGAGCCGATTCGCCGCTGGCTCGCCGACGAGAAGGTCGAGAAAACGTTGTACGACGCCCATCGGGCGGAGCTTGCGTTATCCTGGCACGGCATCGCGCTCAGAGGCATTACGTTCGATGCGCATTTGGCGGCATATTTGCTTGACCCGACCGAATCGAATCATACGATCAGCGGCGTAGCCCGCAAGCATGGTTTGCCGGCCGTTGCTCCGGATGAGGACGTATACGGCAAAGGCGCCAAATTCCGCATACCGGACGTAACCGTACTCAGCGAGCATGTCGGCCGGAAGGCATCCGCCGTTAATCGGATCGCGCCGCTGCAGAAGGCGGAGCTCGAGCGGAACGAAATGAACCGGCTGTTCTTCGACCTGGAGCTACCGTTGTCGGGCGTACTTGCCGGCATGGAGAAGCAGGGCATTCGAGCCGACGGCGCCGGTTTGCAGCAGCTTGGAGCCGAGCTTCAGCAGCAAATCGACGTATTGATGCGGCGGATCTATGACCTCGCGGGCATGGAATTCAATATTAATTCCACGAAGCAGCTCGGCGAGATTTTGTTCGAGAAGCTAGGGCTTCCCGCCTGGAAAAAAACAAAAACCGGATATTCGACGGATGCCGAAGTATTGGAGAAGCTTGCGCCGTACCATGAGATCGTAAGCAATATTCTGACTTACCGTCAGCTGGCGAAGCTGCAATCGACCTATGTCGAAGGCTTGCTCAAGGAAATTCGTACGGAGACGGGCAAGGTTCATACCTACTACCATCAGACGATTGCGGCGACGGGCCGTCTAAGCAGCCAGTTCCCGAACTTGCAGAACATCCCGATCCGGTTGGAGGAAGGCCGCAAAATCCGCAAAGTATTTGTTCCGTCCGAGCCGGGCTGGTACATTCTTGCCGCGGACTACTCGCAGATCGAGCTGCGCGTCTTGGCGCATATCTCGGGCGACGAGAAGCTGAAGGAAGCGTTCGTCAACAATATGGACATCCATACAAAGACAGCGATGGACGTCTTCGGCGTCGACGAGTCCGCGGTTGACGCGAACATGCGTCGCCAAGCGAAGGCCGTCAACTTCGGGATTGTTTACGGGATCAGCGATTATGGCTTATCGCAAAATTTGGACATTACCCGCAAGGATGCGGCGCAGTTTATCGAGCAATATTTTGCCGTGTTCCAAGGGGTTCGCAAATATATGGACGATATCGTGCAGGAAGCGCGCAATAACGGCTACGTCACGACGCTACTGGAGCGCCGCCGCTACTTGCCGGAGATCAAGGCTTCGAACTTCAACCTGCGTTCGTTCGCGGAGCGTACCGCGATGAACACGCCGATTCAAGGCACCGCCGCGGATATTATCAAGCTGGCTATGGTGCAGATGGCGGAAAGGCTTGAGCGCGAAGGGCTGCGCAGCCGGATGCTGCTCCAGGTGCATGACGAACTTGTATTCGAGGTGCCGGAGGAAGAGCTCGAATTGATGAAGAAGCTCGTTCCCGAGGTGATGGAGAGCGCGCTGCAGCTTGATGTGCCGCTCAGAGCCGATGTAAATTTCGGCGTGAACTGGTACGAGGCCAAATAAGGGAAATAACGGCAAATGGGCATCGGGCCGGCCTTTCGGGTATAATGTTTTTGAGGTGAGGGAGAATGCCGGAATTGCCGGAAGTGGAAACCGTTCGAAGAACGTTAAACGAATTGGTTGCAGGAAAACAAATCGAGCGGGTCACGGTCAACCTGGCCCGTATTATACAACGGCCGGACGATACGCAGCAGTTCAGTCTGATGCTGGCCGGACATACGATTGAAAGCGTTGAACGTAGAGGCAAGTTTCTTCGTCTTATTCTGGACGGGCTTGTCCTCGTTTCGCATTTGCGAATGGAAGGACGCTACGGCGTTTATCGCGCCGATGAGCCGGTCGAGAAGCATACGCACGTTATTTTTCATTTTACCGATGGCACCGAGCTCCGTTATAAGGATGTCCGACAATTCGGCACGATGCATGTCTTCGAGACGGGGCAGGAGTTCGTCCATCCACCTTTGAAGAAGCTGGGGCTCGAGCCGCTGGACGAAAGCTTTACATTCGATGCGTTCCGCAAGCGAATCGAAGGCCGGAAGACGAAAATCAAGCCTCTTCTGCTGAATCAGGAATATATCGTCGGCATCGGCAATATTTATGTCGATGAATCGTTATTTACGGCGGGCATCCATCCGGAGCGATCGGTGGAGTCTCTTGCGCCGGCCGAGCTGAAACGTCTGCATGAAGCGATCGTGAAGACGCTTCAGGAAGCGGTTGACGCAGGCGGATCATCGATCAAATCGTATGTGAACGGCCAAGGAGAGATGGGGATGTTCCAGCAGCAGCTTCAAGTATACGGCCGCAAGTCCGAGCCGTGTCCGCACTGTTCCCGGGCCATCGAAAAAACGGTTGTCGGAGGAAGAGGAACGCACATCTGCACCCATTGCCAGCCGCTCAAGCCAAAACGTGCGCGCGCCCGTTAATGCACCGATCCGTATGTTCCTCCATATGCTATAGGCATCAGACTACGTCATGGCGCCTTGCGGAGCATTCTCCGCCGGCAAGAGGAGGGATACGGTGCTGTTGCATTGGGTTTCGCTTTGTATATTGGCGTTTGCGGTCAGTTTGGACGGATTTGGCGTCGGAGTCATGTACGGTCTTCGCAAAATCAAAATACCGTTGTTGTCCGTTGCGATCATTTCGTGCTGTTCGGGTGTAATTATCTTCGTGTCGATGCAGATCGGCGTGCTGCTGCTCCAATTCATCTCGCCGGACTATGCCAAAGCGGTGGGAGCGATTATTTTAATCGGGATCGGCTGCTGGGCGCTTGTCCAAATGTTGCGGAATAAAGGCGAGGATCCGGAAACTTCCGCTTCCGGCAATATGCCTGATGCTGACGGAGGAGACCCTGTAGAGCAGACGGCATCCGATCAAGGTATGAAGTCGACTTCTACGGACAAAACCGTACTTCACATCGAGCTGAAGAGGCTCGGTTTAGTCATTCAGATCTTACGTACGCCGTCGATTGCGGACGTCGACCGCTCCGGTACGATCTCTGCATCGGAGGCGACGCTGCTTGGCGTAGCATTATCGCTCGACGCATTTGGCGCGGGAATCGGCGCGGCTTTGCTCGGTTTTTCGCCGCTGCTGACATCGGCCGTCATTGCTTTGGCCAGCGGAACGTTCATCTGGATGGGGCTGCGGATCGGATTTTTGTTCTCCGGTTTTCGCTGGATGCGAAGATTATCGATTATTCCGGGATGCGTATTGATTCTTATGGGCATTATGAAATTGTTCTAGCTTTGGAAGTGGGTGATCGTGATGAACATTGGATTGACCGGCGGAATCGCCACAGGAAAAAGCACAGTAGCCGCAAGCCTCGTTCGCCGCGGCGCTCGTCTCGTTGACGCCGACCAAATCGCCAGGGAGGTTGTGCTCCCCGGCAGTCCGACGCTTGCGGAAGTGGCTCTTCGCTTCGGGCAAGATATCCTGCAGGAGGACGGAACGCTGGATCGGAAGAAACTCGGCAGTATCGTATTTGCCGATGCTTCAAGGCGCAAGGAGTTGGAATCGATCTTGCATCCCGCCATTCGGGCGATCATGCGAGAGAGGATGCATCAATACGAAACCGAAACGCCGGAACGGCTCGTCGTCGTGGATATACCGCTTTTGTATGAATCGGGTCTGGAGCATATGGTTTCGGAAGTTATGGTTGTGTATGTGCCGCGAGAGCTGCAGCTGAAGCGGCTTATGGAGCGGGACAAGCTCAACCCGGAGCAAGCGGAAAGCCGGCTGAACGCCCAGATGGATATCGAGTCGAAGAAAATGAGAGCAGACTACGTCATAGACAACAGCGGGACTTTGGAGCAAACGGAACAACAGCTGGACCGGTTTTGGCGGGAGAAGACGAAACGATGACGATATTGCGAAAAAAACGCGTATACGCCATCATGCTGGTTTTGCTCATGGGGGTTTTATATTATAATTCCAACTGGATCGGCCGATGGCTGTACCCGATTTATTATAAGCCGGACATTCTCGTCAGCTCGAAAACCCATGAGGTGGATCCGTTCCTCATTGCGGCCATCATTCGGGTGGAAACGAATTACAAAACCGATCAAGTGTCCAAAAAAGGCGCCGTCGGCATCATGCAGCTTATGCCGGATACGGCGAAATGGATTATCGAAAAACGCGGTTTATCCTCCGTCAAGCTGCAGGACGTTGAATCCCGTCCGGAAATCAGCATCGAGCTCGGCACCTGGTATTTGCAATGGCTGCACAAGCAATTTGGCGGAAACCGGATTGCAGTCATTGCTTCGTATAATGCGGGGCAAGGCAACGTGAAGAAGTGGATTCAGAACGGTGTATGGGATGGCAAGCTTGAATCGGTTGACAAAGTGCCGTTCGGCGAAACAAGACACTATGTACAACGCGTCATTTATTATTATAATAAATATACCGACATCTATGCGGAGTTCGAATAAAACGGAAAAGAAGCATTGGACAGGCTGTTTGTGACAGCTTGAGCCAACGCTCCTTTTGTTACAACGCTTCAGGTCAATTAACGAGCTTGACCCGAAAGTTGTTGCTCGGCGATTTGCACCAGACGACGGGTAATGTTACCCCCGATCGCACCGGCGTCGCGAGTAGCCATGTTGCCCATGTAGCCATCTTGAGGAATGGCGATGCCAAGCTCTTGGGCTACTTCATATTTCAATTGGTCCAAAGCAGCATTAGCTTGAGGAACGACAAGTTGATTGCTGGAACGAGATTGTCCTGCGGCCATTTGTTTTCACCTCCTTAGCGGTTGGTAGTTGTATTATGTACGTTTTTAGACAGTTCATTACAGGTAAGGTATGGGAGCGATTTAAAAGTATGAAATGTCCTTTTTGCGATTATTCCGGAACGAAGGTGCTTGATTCCCGTCCGGCTAACGAAAATAAATCGATCCGCCGCCGCCGCGAATGCGAGAAGTGCAGCCGTCGCTTCACCACGTTCGAAATGGTCGAAGAAACGCCGCTGATCGTGATCAAGAAGGACGGCAGCCGCGAGGAATTCAGCCGTGACAAAATTTTGCGCGGACTGATCCGGGCATGCGAGAAACGTCCCGTATCGATTGAACGTCTCGAAGTAATCGTATCCGAAGTAGAGAAAGATCTGCGGAACACCGCGAGCGCAGAGGTGGAAAGCCGCGATATCGGCGAATTCGTCATGGAGCAGTTGTACCCCATCGACGAAGTAGCCTACGTGCGATTTGCATCGGTGTACCGTCAGTTCAAAGATATCAATATGTTTATGAAAGAACTGACACATCTGCTTGCCAAGCACCACTTGGACGGAGCGGGAAAATAAGTGCGGGAAGATGATCCGATATATTGACAACGCTTCATTGCCTATGGTATGATCATTTTTGTCGTCACGGGGCCATAGCTCAGCTGGGAGAGCGCATCGCTGGCAGCGATGAGGTCAGGGGTTCGATCCCCCTTGGCTCCACCATAATTAATCAACGGGTAGCCTTGTAGGGCTGTTTTTTTTGCAACAATGATGGTGAAAGATTTGTACTGCGAGAGGTTTACTGCAATAGGTTTGTACCGCGGCAGGTTTGTACCGCGGCAGGTTTGTACGATAAATCGTACAAGTGACCCTGGTTTTGGTGTGATTAGAGCCATTATGTACGATAAATCTTACAAGTGACCCTGATTTTGATGTGGTTAGAGCCATTATGTACGATAAATCGTACAAGTGACCCTGGTTTTGGTGTGGTTAGAGTCATTATGTACGATAAATCGTACAAGTGACCCTGGTTTGATGTGGTTAGAGCCATTAAGTACGATTTATCGCACAAAATGCGGTCGGGTGGCGACGAAATCATGGATTTTGTACGAAGAATCGTTTGAAAAGGTTTGGTTGGACCGATAACGGTTGAGTTTTATACGATATTTCACTCAAAGTGGCGAAGCACGCCCCGATGATCCTGTACCGTGCAGGATTAATCGGGGCGTTTTTTTATTCCATTCCAGGAGGCGAAGAGATTGAGCTTTGAATTCGAACATGCGAAGTGGATTAAATGGCATTTAAGCAGGCGTCATGGAGAGCGGAAGGACGCACTGATGCGGGGACACGGTTATGGGAATCGAATGTTTGTCGAGAAAATTTGGTGGTCGCTCATGGGACATTTTATCGGGCTGCATCCGGAGTACGAGGTGATGGATTGGCGGGGGCGATCTTATTTTGTAGACTTTATGTGGAATGTGGGAGGAAACCGCTTTGCGTTTGAAATTATGGATTACGGATCACATGGCAAAGACCGCTCGAAGTATCGGTTGGATTTGAACCGCGGGTTGTTTCTGCAATCCCAACAATATCAAGTCATTGCGATCTCATTCGACGAGATGAAAGAAAACCCGTCATTCATTGAAGTCATACTCCGGAATATGTTGGCCCCATATTTGCTTCAGCAACAAAGCAAAACGCACTGGTTTCGCGTCCCTTTTGCAAAATTGAACGACAACTTATGCGTTTCGCCATCCGTCACAATCGAATCATTCGTCCCACGGAAGCGGCAAGGGAGCTGGAGCTTCATAAACAAACTGTCATTAAATATTGCCGCATGCTTGTTCAGAAAGATAGGCTTCGACCGGTACCAGCCGGAACAACAGGGAAGATCTATCATTACGAATACTTGGGATCGATCCAAAGCCCCGATTTGCAATGAGTGTTTCGGCATCTAAGATCTGATCGGTCTGGGTAAATCAATTTACAATCATTTCATGCGGCGTTGAATTCTACAACTAAGTTTGCCCTCGTCAAGTATGCATTGTCAGAAGGTGAAATAAAGGATTCAACATCCCCTTGGCTCCATCAAACAAAAAACACGCCAAGTCAGGCGTGTTTTTTGTGTTTGGTGGTAGCCGCTTAGGGGGCGGTCCGCGCACAAGCGTTAGCGAAGGAGCACGGCATCGAAATTTAACCACTAGCAATACATCTCTGAAGTGACTTCCCCGTAACCTTTAATGAGATTTTCGATACCCCGGGGTTCGCCTTGCGTTCAATCTATCCTGGTTGTTTTTTTCTCGGTGAAAAAGTAAACCAAAGCGAAGAGCGGCAAGATGGTTCCAAGGAGAGATGCCAGCTTCCAACCCCCCTGGGTATAAGACCAGCCGCCCAAAGACGAGCCGATAGCTCCGCCTATAAAGAAAATGGACATGAATAGTCCGTTTAGGCGTCCTCTTGCTTCACTTCCTAACGAATAAATCGCACGTTGACTAATAACAAGGTTTCCCGACACGGCCATGTCGAGTGTAATTGCGGATACAAAGAGTAGAATGAGAGCAAGGGTTGAATGGCTTTGGAACAGATAGATGAGCAAAAATGACAAGACAGCTACGATCATGGCTAACCCCGTTAACAATTTGCTCCAGCCTTTGTCCGCCAATCTTCCGGCAATTGGCGCAGCAATTGCGCCACCCACGCCAACTAGCGCAAACCATGCAATGCCTCGCTGGGACATTCCGAAATCATCTGCCAAATGTAAAGGGACGACAGTCCAAAATAGGCTGAAGGCTCCAAATAAACAAGCTTGATACAAGGCGCGACGTCGTAATGCAGGCGTTTGTCGTAATATAGTGCCTAGAGAGAGAATTAGCTTTTTGTAGCGTACCGTAGGAATCGGCTTGCGCTCCGGAAGAGCATACGCCAACAGAGCAGTCAGTAGAGAGATCACAATGGCTGATAAAACAAATATGGCTCTCCAGCCCCAGAGACTGGTTATAAAGCTTGCCAACGGCCGGGCAAACATAATTCCTAATAAGAGACCGCTCATCACATTACCGACCACGCGGCCGCGCTGTTCGTCAGACGCTAAATTGGCGGCGAAGGGTACCAAAATTTGGGCTACTACAGATCCAATTCCAATAAAAAGAGACGCGATCAAAAACAACGGCGCATTGGGCGCGAACGCGGCAGTTAGCAGTGCGCCAACGGCAACCATAAGCATGATAACCGTAAGCCGCCGATTTTCGATGATGTCGCTTAGCGGTACGATGAACAGCAGCCCGACTACATAACCGATTTGGGTCAATGTAACAATTAATCCTGCTGCCGTAGAAGTCAGGCCGGTTGCATCGCTGATAGGGCCTACCAGAGTTTGAGCGTAATAAAGATTGGCAGCGATAAGACCGCACGCGGCTGCCAACAGAAATATCATCCAACTAGAAATACGGCTGTCTTGATGAACTTGTTCATTTTGCATAATGATCCTCCTCTTAAATACTGAACGTTTAGTTTTATAAATAATTTAACCCAATAATATACTGTACGTATGGTTTTGTAAATAGGCTTTTATTTATTCCTTGTCTTTTGTATACTAAACGTATAGTTTTTAGCGCATGAGACGATAACAAAGGAGGAGGATTCAAGTGCAGGGGAAAAGAGGGCGTCCGCGCAACGTGGAAACGCAAAACTCCATCCTTTCCGCTTCCTATGATTTATTGTTGGAAAATGGTTTTGGGGCGGTTACGGTAGAAAAAATCGCTGATCGTGCCAAGGTCAGCAAAGCTACGATCTATAAATGGTGGCCTAATAAGGCTGCAGTGGTGATGGACGGTTATTTATCCGCCGCGGCTGCAAGACTGCCTGTGCCGGATACAGGATCGGTATTCCAGGATATTCTGGAGCATGCCACGAATTTGGCTCGGTTTATGATAACCCGCGAGGGCTCGATTTTTCTGGAGATCATAGGCGAAGGGCAGGATGATTCTGCATTGGCGGAGGCATATCGGACCCGCTATATACAGCCTCGCCGGCTGGAGGTTCGTGGTATTTTGGATAGGGGGCTTCAGCGTGGAGAGTTGAAGAATCTAGATACCGCATTATGCACGGATCTCATTTACGGGCCGATTTTCTACCGCTTGTTAGTTACGGGTGATTTGATTGACGATAACTATATAAGACAGTTGGTAACCCTTGCCTTTGAAGGTATGCGTTCGATTTGAGCTTCGTCAGCAAGTTAAATGAAGGATTCAATATCCCCCTTGGCTCCACCAAACAAAAACACGCCGAATATGGCGTGTTTTTTGTTTGGTAGAATCAGTTCGACATTAAAGGTTTCCGCGCCTTGGGGAGAAGGATTGCTACTGGATCATCCGCGTGCAGAGAGTAAAAGAATTCTTCGATGTATATGATTTCGGACGTGTACGCTTTTGTATCTACTGCAAAAGCCCTACTGTTTTTTTCTATTTTTTTCTTGACGAATGACATTTTTCGCCATTAAAATACATACTGTACGGAATGTAATTAATTTAAGAGAGTCTGAATGACTCACATCCTAGTAGGAGAGAGCGGTTTGAAGAAGAATAAATTTCAATTAAAAAGAGAAGCGACTTATCAACTGCTCCTCGAAGCCGGTATGAAGTGTTTCTCCAAAAAAGGTTTCGCGTCGACGACGCTGGGAGACATCGTGGAACAGACCGGCCATACGAAAGGGGCATTTTATGTTCATTTCAAGAGTAAAGAAGAATTATTCTTGAAAGTGCTGGATTACCAAATCCAAATAACGAGCGGCTGGACGGACATACCGAAGGAGTATGACCCAGCAGATACAACGCTTGATGAAGTCATTACGATCACGCTTACGCGGCTGGGCCAAATGCTGCATGGGGTCGATAATTGGATCATCGTGCTGGCCGATTTCCATCAACAAACGAAATACGATGCTGAAATCCAGAGCATGCTTAGGCAGAAGTATCGGGAATGGGTTTCGGGTATCGAGCAATTGATTATTGTATTGCAGGAGAAAGGATGGATTGATAAGAACAAAGATCCCGTACTGATCGCGAAGCAAGTGATTTCTTTCAATGAAGGGTTTACGATCTTTTCCGTTTTATTCGGAGAGACGGATACGAAGGTGCTTATCCAAGGGCTTGTTAAGCTGATGTCTTAATCGACATAACTATAAAGAGGGGAAAAGAAAATGAGGAAAATGACGAAGCTGCGGTTTAGAAGACTGACAACGGTACTGCTTGCACTAACACTCGTATTGGGGGTTTTCCCGGGACTCGGACCCAAGAAGTCGGAAGCGGCAATCGATGCGCCCGCAGCGGGAAGCGCCAATGACGGCGTGGATTTTAAGGCAACAGGGCTGCTTGCGCCGAGCAGCTATATTTATTATGGATATATGGGGATGCCAAAAGACTTCAAGGGCTCTGCTCAACAAAACAGTCCCATTCTATGGAATGTCATGGGAGAAGAGCCGGCGAAATATGACAATACAGGTGCCCCCTTGTCAACCAATAACCCCGACCAATTGGTATTGTTCTCAAACTATATCTTAAATAGGATGGCATTTAATCCGGCATTGAACAGCGCATGGGCAGATTCCCCTGTGCGTATCTGGCTGAACGAGACTTTTCTGTCGAATCAGTTTAATGCCGGTGAACGAACCTATACCGTTCAGACCATTAATTTGCAAACGAAAGACATCGTTTCAAATAATCCATCCTATACCAGCGACTATATGTACATATTAGCAACAGATGATTTTGGTGGTGATAAAGTTAGTTGGTCGTCCAATTATGCACCTAACAAACAGCTTGGCAACAAAAGCGGAACTTTTATCGGCGGCACTCCATTTTCTTATCATTTGCGTTCTCCTTTCAATACGGAAGCTACAGCATATGTCAATGAACTCGGTGAACTTAAAGCTGGGTACGCTGACGGTTTGAGCGGTGTTCGACCCGCTTTTAAACTTGACCCTACCTCGGTCGTTTTTGCATCGCAAATTGTGACGGATGCGGGCGACGGAATGGGCACCATGACGGCGGATTCGAACTATATCGCAGGCACAGGAGGTTCGAAACATTATAAACTAACGGTATTGGGCGGAAGCAGCAGTTCGAATCCGTACAAGCTGACAAACCTCATAAATTCCATTACGAACGCCTCCATGTCAAGCTCCACCGAGATTTCTGCCAAGGCTGACGGCAGTTTTCTATTATCCGGCACAACCTCTGCAACTGGCGGCCTGAACGGCAGCTATACGATCAACTACAAGCTCGTCGATTCGAATCGAAAAATTGTCGCATACGGCGTAGCCAACAATAACGCCTCTGTCTCAGGCAGAGACATGGTAATAACCATTCCGAGCAACAAAATTGACGGTAGCCCCTTTGCTTCAAACGAACAGTTGACCGCTTATGTTTGGCTGCAAAAGAATAATCCGGTGAACTCCAATGAAACGTCACAGCCATTACATTTTATAGTGAATCTTACGAGCAGCGATGACGATGCGCCGAATCTTTCGCACGTTTCCCCGTCCGTTACCAATACAACTGCCATTTCCGTAACAACCACCGAAAAGGGGCCGATTTATTTGGTGCCCGCCGCGACGAACCCGAGTGTTGCCGCTTTTGAAAACACGATCGGTTCAACCGGTAAAAAAATTATCGTTTCGGCACCAGTTGCTTCTTTAACTGTGCCGGTCACCGGACTTGCGGATGGCGCCTATAAACTTTACGCCGTAGATGAGGCGGGAAATATTTCGACGGCCGAGAGCATTACGATCGACAACAAGTCGCCAACCGTTACTCTGTCAAGCTTTCCAGCAAGTACGGTAAACGCTGCTTTCCCGATTACCATAGTTTTCAATGAAGCTGTAACCGGCTTTGATGGAAGCGGCATTACCGTCGATAACGGTGAGGTTTCAAACTTGGTACCTGTCACTGCATCGACTTATACTGCCACGATCTCCCCGATTAAGAGCAGTCAGGCTGTGACGGTAAAAGTTGCGGCGAACGCAGCTTTCGATGAAGCCGGAAACGGCAATACGGTGTCCGACACCTTTAGCGTCATGTACGACGCGACCAAGCCTACCGTTACATTCGGCGGATTTGCAGACAATCAGACGTTCATCGCTCCGCCAACCTCGGTTACCGTTACAGTCAACGAAGCGGTATATTGGGTGGCAGACGGCACTCCGATAACTTCTTCCAATGCGACTTCACTCCTAAGCATGGAGAAGGATGGCGTATCATTATCGGATTACACACTGAGCTATGATGAGGCATCCCGAAGGTTTACCTTAACTTTTAACGGCACTCTGGACGATGGCGTCTATAAGGTAATAGTTGCTGGAAATAAGGTGAAAAACGCCATTAATAACACGCTAGACGAAGCAAGTTCAATCTTTACCGTAGCAGTCCCTGTTGTTTCCGGTATTTCCGTTCATCCAACAAGCCTTTCAAGCGCCGCGGGCAACGTGACAGCCACGATAACAGGTGCAAATCTTACCGGGCAATCTATAAAAGTATTTGTAGACGGAGCGGAAGCCGCCACAGCCAACGTCGGCAGTGCCACAAGTGCGGCTGCAACCGTCACGATTCCGAAGAATACAACCACAAGCGTTAAAAATCATATTTTAAAGGTGTACCTTAATGGTGTGGAGGTTGCAGGCAAGACAGCAACAGTAACAGTCAGCGGCGAGCCTGTCGTAAGCAGCGGCAATGGCCCAACACCAACGCCAGCACCGCCATCAACACCAACGCCTGCCAAACCGGTCATCGACCTAAACGGGATCGAGCTTGACCCGGATGCTATCGATACCTTGAAACCGTCGGTCACGCTTGAAGTGACGCATAAGGACGGCTCAGCCTATGTCACGATTCCGGCAAGCATTTTAACTCGACTCGAGGGCAAAAACGGCACATTCTTCATCGAGATCAAGGCGCCTTACGGCAGCTATCAAGTACCGGTCAATCTGGCTTCCCTCATCCCGGGGCTGAAGGAATTGCTTGACGCAAACAATCTCAAGGCTGAGGACATCGGTTTCAAAATTAACCTGATCGACAAGTCCGGGGATAAAGCAATCTATGCGGCGTTTGCAAACGGCTTGCCGAACGGTTCGGTAATGGGCGCGATCGTGGATTTCGGGATCGAGATCATCAACACGAAGACAGGCAAGGTATTAGGCAATGCGGATAAGTTCAGCAAGGCGATTACAAGAATCATTCCGATGCTGAAGAGCATGACCGAAATGCCGACGCAATGGGGCGCGTTCCGATATAACGAATCGACGAAGAAGTTTGAGTTTGTCCCCGCCAAAAAAGTAAAGATCGACGGCGTGTGGTATGTAATGATCAGCTCCTATTCAAACAGCGTATATGTCGTCGCAGACAATGAGGTGAGCTTTGCCGATGTGCAGAAGCATTGGGGCAAGCCGTTCATTGAGCTTGCCGCGGCGAAGGGATTAGTCGAGGGGGCAGACGGCAAGTTCGATCCGAATAAAACCATGACGAGAGCGGAATTTACCGCCATGCTCGTACGGGCGCTCGGACGCGGGAATACTGCAGGCAGCACGACGCCATACGACGACATAAAGCCTGGCGCATGGTATTTCGAAGAGGTAGCCGAAGCGAAAGAGCTTGGCCTGCTCGACTTTGTCAAAGGAAAAGGCTTTTTGCCTGAACAGCCTCTGACGCGTGAGGAAATGGCGAGTATGCTGGCGGCAGCGATTGTCTTCGAGAAGCTGCCAATGACGAAGGAGTTTGTAGCACTAAGCGGTTACAAGGATATTGAAAGCGTGGACGCGGCCTATTTGGAGGACGTTCGTCTGATGGTGAAGCTTCAGATTATGACAGGCGTAGACGAGGATACGTTTACTCCGAAGGGGACAACAACGCGCGCTGAGGCGGCGACCGTATTCATCCGTACACTGCAGAAGCTTGGCATGATAGATTAAACATATCTGTAACAAATCCCGCTAGAGTGTTGGATATCCACTCGGCGGGATTTTTTTCGTCGTGAAACACGCCGAAAAAAGGCGTGTTTTTTGTTTAATATGGCAATTTACTTTTAGCCGATAGCAAGCCTTGTGCGAACATCTTCCCATTCTTTCGGCTGCAGGAGCGATTCAAAAAGACGGCACATATCGTGGAACACAGGTTCCGGGACGGAACGCTTTACATTTGCCAGCATCATCGTTTGCTCGTGAACATTTAGGGCCGGGATCATGTACCGTTGGAAGTTGCTCTGGATATGCGTTGGAATTTGATTGCGCAGTTTTATGCTCACCGCGATAAGATCATGATCTTCATGAGCCTCCCACAATAAAGGCATCGCAATGGACTCTTCATGGTAAAGATGCAAATAATAATCGCCGACAAAATGATTTAATTGGTCAAGGAAGACTGCCAGGTTGCCTCTGCAATCGAATCGGCATCCTTCATCTTCTCTACTGCTAATTCAAGGCGATTTAAAAGCTCGTCGGACCGTTGATGTTGAATTTCCAATTCGAGCCCTGTGTCCGGTGCACATTGATCAATGAGCGGCTGAATAAAAGCATCCTCATCGTTTGCATGCTGGTGCAGCATGGCCGCGACATTTTGGAATTCTTCAAAATAATGTCGCCTTTTTCTTGGATCGGTAAAATCCAACTTTCCTGCGTCCCAGACCATGTTTTGGAGCGCATGCCGAAGTCCCTTGTGAATCAGCGTAAACAAATGAAAGCGTGTATTCATGAATTGATCCTCCTTCTGTAATGTCACTCCAATTGTAAAAATATAGCTGGAATCGCGGTATCGGTTGGATTACGTATTTTCATAAAAGAGGGGAAACGCTTTTTTTATTTGTAACAATGTAAAATATATTTGACATAATGAACAGTTCAATTTACAATAAGTATGAAATATTATACTTAAAGCAAACAATTTTATACAATTATATATTTTGTACTTTTGATTCAATGGTTACATTCAGTTAATCACGAACAATGGAGGAGGAAGCTTCATGAAAGCAATCGTGTACGTAACATACGGATCGCCGGACGTGCTTCAGCTCAAGGAAGTAGATAAACCTGCTCCGAAAGACAATGAAATACTGGTAAAAGTGTACGCGACGACAGTAACGGCAGGGGATTGGCGCCTTCGCAAAGCCGACCCGTTTGCCGCAAGATTGTTCAACGGTCTCTTTCGGCCCAAAAAAGTAACGATTCTCGGATTTGAGCTAGCCGGGGAAGTCGAAGCGGCAGGCAAACATGTGACGCGATTTCGGAAAGGCGACCAAGTTTTTGCTTCTTGCGGTATCGGTTATGGCGGATATGCCGAGTACAAATGTCTGCCTGAAGACGGGGGAGTGGCGATAAAACCGGCCAATGCGACCTATGAGGATGCCGCAGCCGTTCCGATCGGAGGAATGACAGCTTTGCATTTTCTGCGAAAAGGAAAAATCCGGAGCGGGCAAAAAGTGCTTATCTACGGCGCTTCCGGGAGCGTAGGCACTTTTGCGGTACAGCTTGCCAAATATTTCGGGGCGGAAGTGACCGGGGTATGTAGTACTGCGAATCTGGAACTGGTGAGATCACTTGGAGCCGATAAGGTCATCGATTATACGCAAGAGGACTTTACCCGAAGCGGTGAAACCTATGATATGATTTTCGACACGGTAGGCAAAAGTCCGTTTTCAGGTTGTTTAAAGTCACTAGAGCCAAAAGGATATTATCTTAGAGCTATCCATATGGAGCTGTCACCGATCATCCGCGGGTTATGGACCTCTATGACAAGCGGGAAGAAAGTGATAGGCGGCACGGCGAGCATCGATAAGCCCGAAGATTTAACGTTCCTCAAAGAACTGATCGAGGCGGGGAAATTAAAATCGGTCATTGATCGACGCTATCCGTTGGAACGGATATCCGAGGCCCACAGCTATGTTGAAAGCGGCCATAAGAAAGGGAATGTGGTTGTATTTGTGCAGCCCGAATAATCATGGGAAATTCAAACAACCATTTCACGCAGCCTGTTAAGGGTTGTTTTTTTTTATTTCAATGATTATTTACGTTTGACAAAATGGTAAATCATGAGATACACTTTATTTTATTCTGACCATTCAGTATAAATAAAACTCGAACAAGGTGAATGAATGCCCAAAGTAGGAATGGAACCGAAGCGCCGCGCGGATGTCATTAACGCCACGTTAACGTGCATTAGCCTGTACGGGATTGACGGCATGACTCTGGATAAGGTCGCTGAGCATGCGGATTGCTCCAAAGGGGTTGTCGCTTATTATTTTAAGAATAAGGATAACTTGACGATCGAAGCTTTCAAGTCGTTTTTGGCCTATTACGGTCTAAAGATCGAATCGGAAATTGAAAATACAATGACGGCCGGGGAAATGATCGACGTTACGTTGAAGCATATACTGTCGCCATACCGTGATGATACTGGGAAGAAGATCAATGTATCGCAGCTTGCTGGCATCGATGAGATGTTTATCCCGTTCGAAGATCAAGGAAAGCTTTTTTTGCAATTTTTCTCCAAAGCCGTATTGGATCGCAATTTGCAGGAAGTCGTGTCCAAGAGCTACTTGGCCGATCTTCAAGGCATAGCCAAGATTTTTAATTACGGCAACAAGACAGGAAATATGTCTGTAGAAGATCCCCAAAGCGCCGCATATGGGCTGCTGGCGATGGTCGTAGGATTAAGCTTCTTTCGCGTAGCGAACGTACCGCCAACCCAAGGTGAAGATAACCGATACATTTGCGAGGATTATGTTAGAAGACTTACCAAACTAGGAGGGTAATTATGAATATAACGAAGGTAGAGGCGAATGGAAGAAATGTCGCCGTCGTGAGCGGCAGCGAGATTCTAATCAAGGATGTTCAGACCGCATTGGATCTTATGGCAACCGTACAATATGAAACAGGCTGCGATCGCTTTATTCTAGACAAATCTTTAGTCAGCGAAAGCTTTTTCGATTTGAAAACACGCCTTGCAGGCGAAGTCCTTCAGAAGTTCATCAACTATCGCACAAAGATTGCGTTTATTGGGGATTTTTCCGGGTATTCAAGCAAAAGCCTTCAAGATTTCATCTATGAATGCAACAAGGGTAACGATATCTTCTTCTTGCCGACCGAGCAACAAGCGATTGAAAAGCTAAGCATGCTGAAATAGAAGGTGAAACGGGAGGAAGATCGGTGTCAAACCTATGGCGCAGTCACGCTGATTATCCCATGGCAAAAATTTCTGCCGGTGAAGTTGGATTGAGGGACGATCGAATAAAGACAGCATGGACGACCCGAGTAGATTCTTTTATGCTTGCGCCGGTCCCAGTTACGAATGAGTTATATTTCTCGATACTGCAAAAGACAGTTGAACCTAATGACCATCCTTATGCTCCGGTTGTCAATGTCTCATGGAACGATGCAATCTCATTTTGTAATTTGCTTTCCCGGCATTCGGGCCTAAAGGAGTGTTACACAGTAAGCGATGACGGCGAGCATGTCATCTGGGACAGGGAGGCGGATGGCTATCGTCTTCCCACGGAAGCGGAATGGCAGTATGCCTGTAAAGCGGGAACGGAGGGCTACCGGTACGGCGAGCTTGATGAGATCGCTTGGTATTATGAAAACTCTGCGGACATGGTGCATGAGGTAGGCCAAAAGCTGCCGAATGCGTGGGGGATCTACGATATGATAGGCAATGTATGGGAGTGGTGTTGGGATGTATACGATGCAAAAGTGTACGGCTCCTACAGAGTGTTCCGCGGCGGGAGCTGGGCGGAGGAAGCCAGAGGTTGCGGTGCGACGTGCCGACGCCGTAGTCACCCTACGTTTCGCATCGATGATCTCGGCTTTCGACTTGCCAGGTCCCTATAAGTTGGCTCGAATTAGATAGCCGGCAAAAGCGAACATGCTTTTGCCGGCTTTTCGGTTAATCAAGTTTTTCGATTAGGTGATGGAGGCTTCATAAATGTCTTGAACGGATTTGGACAGCATAGCATTGAACTCATCGTCCGATTGGTCTGCGGTGAGTCCTTGCGAGAGGGCACGCGAGAAGCTGGCGATCAATCCGTGCTGACGCGCGAGCTTTTCGTTAGCTTCCGCTTGCGAATAACCGCCCGACAAAGCCACAATCCGAACAACGTGCGGATCGTCCATTAAATCGCTGTAGAAATTGTCTGCTGTCGGTATGGATAGTTTGAGCATGACCTTTACGTCTTTGCCGAGGGCCGACAATTGAGTGAATAGTTCATCCTTTAATAGCTTTTCCGATGTTTCCTTATCCGCGCTGTAAATGTCCACTTCCGGCTCGATAATCGGAACGAGACCCATCTCCGCGATTTGGTTTCCGATGGCAAACTGCTGCTCGACGACTTTTTTGATCCCGGCCGGATTCGCTTCTTTAATAACCGAGCGCATTTTCGTCCCGAAGATGTTTCGTTCTACGGCCCGCTTCAGAAGGTCGTTTAGACCCGAGATCGGCTTCATGAGCTGAACTCCGCCATCAAGATCGGCAAGTCCTTTATCGACTTTGAGAAAAGGAACGATGCCTTTCTGCTCCCACAAGTAATCGGCGGTCAATTGCCCGTCAATGTAACGATCCATCGTGTTCTCGAACAAAATCGCGCCGAGAATGTAACGGGAATCAAACGCGGGACTTTTAATAATACGCGTTCTCATCTCGTGAACCAATGCGTACATCTCTTCTTCCGTGGAATAGCTGTTTTCTTGAATGCCGTATTGAAGCAGTGCTTTTGGCGTACTGCCGCCGCTTTGGTCCAATGCCGCAATGAAGCCCTTTCCCGTACGAATGCGATCCAATTGTTTCGTATTCATGAAATCTTCCCCTTCCCTTTCGTGGACTGAATGACATCTTGAATTCTTTTATTATATCACTTTTAATTGGAGGTATACACATGATATAACAGGATAAGGAAAGGGGAATGATATGGGGTCTTATCTACCGGTACAGCCGCCATTATTGCAAAATGAGCCGCGGGATTCCGAATATCGATACCGCGAGTATGCCCCGAGCAAATGGCTGGAGCCTTATGTAGCCTGTTATTGGACCGTAAATTTTCATTGGTCCGATTCCGGCAAATTGCATCGCATCATACCGGATGGATGCGTCGATATTATTTTTGACTTAAGAGCCCCGTCTTTTTCCAAAGGAGCCATTGTGACGGGATTGATGACTACATTCGAAACGATGAACCTGACGCAAAGTTATTCCCTGATCGGCATCCGTTTTTTTGTGGATAAAGCCCGCCGGTTTTTCCAATATCCCGTTTCGGAGATGGTCGGGTACCGTGTGTTTCTTGAAGATATATGGGGAAAAGAAGCGATGTCCGTCACAGAGGAGGTTCAATCCGCCAATGAAGTGTCGGAAATCATTGAACGGGTTGAAACGATATTGTTAAGGCGGTTGCACCGCGGCGAGTCGGAGTCCGATCAACTGCTGCAATCGGGCATGCAGATCATGTATGCCAATCAAGGCAATCTTTCCGTTCGCGCTATGGCGGAAAAACTCAGTTACAGCGAAAGACATGTAAGAAGAACGTTTCAGAAGGAGCTGGGCATTGGCCCTAAAGAGCTTATAAGCATCATTCAATTCCAGAGTCTCCTGCAGGAGATGAATACGAATAGCGCAGCCTCTTTCGCGGATATAGCCGTCAAATGCGGATACTACGATCAACCGCACTTGATACGCAATTTCAAGCGCTATTATGGATTGGCGCCGAATCAAGTCTTCAATTCAAAATGTCCGTTTTTTACAATGCGTTAAACAGGGAATATGCGATCCTATAAACAAGCATGAAAAATAATCATTCAAGGAGGACAAAGGATGCAGCCACGCATTACAGTACTTACGCTGGGAGTCGACGATTTGGAAAGATCGCTCGCCTTCTACCGGGACGGATTGGGTTTCCCGACAGAAGGCATTATCGGCAGGGAGTTCGAGCACGGAGCGGTCGCGTTTTTCGATTTGCAGCCAGGTTTGAAGCTTGCCATCTGGAATCGCAACGATCTCGCGCATGAGGCCAAGGTGCCGTTAGCATCGCCAAGCTCTACCGAGATGACGATCGGCCACAACGTTGCCAGCAAAGAAGAAGTGGATCGGATCATGGAACAAGCTCGTCAGGCAGGGGCCGTCATTACCGACCCGGCGCACGACGCCTTCTGGGGAGGATATTCCGGCCATTTCCTGGATCCGGACGGTCATCTGTGGGAGGTCGTTTGGAATCCGGCATGGGAGCTTGAGGAGTAGGTCGATTCTAGATCATGAACACGCCGAACGAGGCGTGTTTTTGTTTTGTTTCTGGAAGATTTCCATTTCTTAGTTCATATTCAGTTCATAAACGTAAGTTAAGATTTCCTATGTAATCCGTTATATAGGGAGGAATCATAATGAGTCATGCATACAAAAAGGAAACGGACCCTGTCCGCGGGGAGTGGGCCGTTGAAGCGCGCGGACTTGTCAAAGCTTTTGGCGCCAATCGTGCCGTAGACGGCGTAAATTTGAACGTACGCGCAGGTACGATCTACGGCGTTCTTGGACCGAACGGAGCGGGCAAAACAACTACGATTCGAATGCTCGCGACCTTGCTTCGGCCGGATGCGGGTACGGCGCGGATTTTCGGACACGATGTGCTGAAGGAATCGCATATCGTCCGTCAATTGATCGGAGTAACCGGTCAATACGCATCTGTTGACGAGTCGCTTAGCGCGACCGAGAATTTAATCATCTTCTCCAGGCTGCTCGGGCTTGGACGTGCAGAATCACGGCAAAAAGCGGAGGAGCTGCTCGAGGAGTTCGGGTTGTCGGAGGCGGCGAAAAGGCCGCTCAAAAATTTCTCCGGCGGCATGCGTCGCCGGCTGGATTTGGCCGCAAGCCTCATTACGCAGCCGCCGCTTATTTTCCTGGACGAACCGACGACCGGGCTGGATCCGCGTACGCGTGCGCAGATGTGGGATACGATCCGCCGGTTGGTGAAAACAGGGTCAACCGTACTTCTGACGACGCAGTATCTCGATGAGGCGGATCAATTGGCCGACCGGATCGCGGTTATCGATCGCGGCCATGTCGTCGCCGAAGGCACCGTGGATGAACTGAAAGCGTCGGTCGGTACCTCTTCGCTGCAGTTGAGAGTCCGAAATCCGCTGGACATCGAAGACGCTCGCCGGGTCGTTGAACAAGTGCTTAAAGTTCAGTCTAATGTGTCGTCGGAGGCCGGTAAGATTATTGCTCCGATGGTCGATGCCGACCGGGTTACCGACCTGCTTATCGCACTACGTGCTGCGGGGATTCATTTGTCCGAGGTAAGCGTGCAGAAACCGACGCTCGATGAAGTATTTCTAACCATTACGGGCCATGGCGTCGAGGAGGACGCTTCAACGAAGACCGGCGAATCGAATAAAGCGGAGGTGGCTAGAGTATGAACAACACGCTGAAAAACTACACGAGCTTCGGCCAATCGGTACGCAACTCGTTCACGATGGCTTATCGCGGCCTGCTAAAATTAAAGCGGACGCCCGAGCAATTGTTCGACGTCACGTTCCAGCCGATCATCTTTACGTTGATGTTTACTTACATCTTCGGCGGCGCCATATCCGGCGACGTACAGAGCTATTTGCCGGTCATCATTCCCGGCATCCTCGTGCAAACCGTCATAACGACTTCAATCGTCACGGGCGTCCAGCTGCGCGAAGATATGGATAAAGGCGTGTTCGACCGGTTCAAATCGCTGCCTATCGCGCGCATCGCGCCGCTCGCGGGAGCTCTGCTCGCGGACACGATCCGGTATACGATTGCGACGGTGCTCACCTTTACGATGGGATACATTATGGGGTATCGGCCTGAGGGCGGCCTGGAGCACGTCGCCATCGCCGCGGTTCTCGTCATTTTCTGCTCGTGGGCAATCAGTTGGATCTTCGCTTTCTTCGGCGTCATTGCGCGTACCGCATCAAGCGTACAGGGGATTTCGATGATCGTGCTGTTTCCGCTGACGTTTCTGTCCAACGCGTTCGTGCCGGTCAAGACGATGCCCGACTGGCTCCAATGGTTTGTCAACATCAATCCGATCTCGCACCTCGTCACGGCCGTCCGGGATCTCGCCAACTCCGGAACGATGGGCTGGGACCTTGTCATCTCCCTCATCGGCGCGGCGGTCATTGTAGCCATCTTCGCGCCGATCACGGTTCGCGCGTATATGCGCCGAACCTAGGGCGAAGAACCGCGGACCGTTATGCTGCGGGTGATAAGGCGAAGGAATCCGTAGCTGCTCGGTTGGGGTGGACTAGACTGTTCAAACCGGAGAATGATATGATGGGTAATGGGTGAAGCAGATTATGAATAACGAAACAACAAACGCAGAAGACAACAGCAATCAAGCAACCGATTCCGAGAAATGGGCAGAACTCGTTAAGGCGGTTCACCATAACGGCCTTGTTGCTTTGAAACAGCAATTTGACGAAGTCGATGCTCAGGTATTGCATCATGAAATGTACGGCCCGATATTTGTTTATCAAGTGAAAGATGATTCGAATCACGATTATGCATGCGGTTTTTTTCTACGCGAGCTGGTCGCACTGTTTCAATCGGATCGAGATCCGGCGGAATGGATGGCTTCATTTTTTGTCGAGTTGATGGAGGTAGAAGGGGGAAAACCGCTTCCTAAACCACCCGCAAACGAAGACGAAGCCAAGGCGATCGTCGATAAGGTGCTGGTTCCGCAGTGCATAGCGGCAGTTCGGGAAGAATTCGCATCGGAGGAAGTCCATGCGGGCCTTGATTGGAATGAAGAACACGGCCCGGTCTTCGAAGCTGGATTTCCGGCGATACGGGACGGCAATAATGTGTGCGCTTTTCCTCTTCAACTGTTATTTATGCACTTGCTGTTGAATCGGGATCCTGCGGAATTGCTTCTTCAAGGGTTGTACCGAATCCGGGAAGAACATGGAATGGACTGATACGAACAATTCAAGGGGCTTTTCCTTAGCATGATCGATGTCTAAGGAAAGGCCCCTTGTTGGCTTTGGGGTTGGCAACCCGACATGCTGAAAAAGGACGTGAAAGGGAATTACAATCAAATTGTCGAACATAGTTATAATCGTATTACAACGCTGAAATTAAAGGCGTAGAATGGGGGTCATCATGTCTACTCCAATTTTATCTACAAAACTATATGTTCCCCCGCGCCGGCCCAAAGCCGTACTCCGCCCCCGCCTGGTCGAGCGGCTGAACGAGGGGATGCAGCGCAAGCTGACCCTCATCTCCGCTTCCGCCGGCTACGGCAAAACGACCCTTGTCAGCGAATGGCTCGCCGGTTGCTCACAACCGGTCGCCTGGCTGTCGCTGGATGAGGGGGATAACGATCCCGCATGCTTCCTGACATACCTTTGCGCCGCTTTACAGACAATGGGTGCGAGCATCGGAGAGGGTCTGTCCGGAGCCCTTCAATCCCCTCAGCCGCCGCGAGCCGAATCGATTATAACGGCCTTGCTGAGTGAAATCACAACAGCCATGCCGGACCATTTCGTACTTGTTCTTGACGATTACCATGTTATAGATGCCAGACCGATTGACCATGCCATCGCTTATCTGATCGAGCGCATGCCGCCACAGATGCATCTGGTCGTCACCACTCGCGAAGAACCGCGCTTACCGTTGGCTCGGCTGCGTGTCAGGGACCAACTGATCGAGATGCGCGCCTCGGACTTGCGCTTTACTTTCTCCGAAGCGGCCGAATTTCTGGAACGGGTGATGGGGCTAAGCCTTTCAACGGAAAGCATCTCCTTGCTTGAAGCCCGGACGGAAGGCTGGGTTGCCGGACTGCAATTAGCCGCATTGTCCATGCAGCAGCATCAAGATCCAGATAGCTTCGTCCATTCTTTCACCGGCAGTCATCCCCATGTACTGGACTATGTGGCCCAGGAAGTGCTGGAGCGGCAGTCCGCGAGCACTCGGAATTTCTTGCTGCGCACATCGATCCTCGACCGGTTATGCGGCACGCTTTGCGATGCCGTTCTTGGCGGGGGAGCCGGGGAAAACATAGCGCCCCTATCTTCGGGGCAAGAAACGTTGGAATATCTCGAGCACGCCAATTTATTCGTCGTTCCGCTGGACAGTGAACGGCGCTGGTACCGATATCACCATCTTTTTGCGGATTTGCTGCGAAAAAAGCTGCATCAGAGCGTCGCCTCGAATATAGGGGATGATGAGAGCGATGTGGCTGAATTACATCTCCGTGCCAGCATCTGGTATGAGAACAATGGCTTTGCAATTGAAGCTTTTCGCCATGCCGCTTCCGCCAAAGATACCGATCGCGCCGCTCGGCTGGCTGAAGGGGAGGGGATGCCCTTGATTTTTCGCGGAGCGGTAACCCCCGTATTGAATTGGCTGGATTCCATGCCGAACGTGGAATTGGATGCAAGGCCGTCGCTGTGGGTGATGTACGCCTCAGCCTTGCTCATGCTGGGCCGAACGATCGACGTTGAGCTGAAGCTGCAAGCTGCCGAAAGAGCCTTGCCAGTTACCGTTGAAGACGTCAAGACCCGCGATCTTATCGGACACATTGCCTCCATGCGCGCTACGCTTGCCGTCAGCAAGCATCAGGCAGAAACGATTATGGCCGAGTCGCGTCGCGCATTGGAATATTTGCACCCGGACAATCTGCCTGTCCGCACGGCCACGACCTGGACGCTTGGGTATGCCTATCAGCTTCAGGGGAATCGTACTGCGGCGGGTAAATCTTATACGGAAGCCTTATCGATCAGCCAGAGGATCGGGCATGTTATCATCTCCATCATGTCTGCACTTGGCTTAGGGAACATACAGGAAGCGGACAACCAGCTTGTTATGGCGGCCGAGACCTATCATGGCGTTCTGAAGATGGCAGGCGATCCGCCGTTGCCGATTGCTTGTGAGGCGTACCAAGGTTTAGCCCGTATATGCTATGAATGGAATGACTTGGAAGCCGCTATGCAACACGGTCATGTGAGCGTTCAACTGGCGAATCAGATCGATCACACGGACAGAGTCGTTGCAGGCGAAGTGATTCTCGCGAGGCTGAAGCTTGCGCGGGGAGAGGTAAGCGATGCAGCCGCCATGTTATCTAAGGCCGGTCATCTTGCTCGCCGCCAAAGCTTCGCGAATCAGTTGCCCCATATTGCCGCCGCACAAGTGCTTGTGCTGCTTCGCCAAGGGAACTTCACGGCGGCCGCTCAGCTGGCACAGAAGCACGAGCTTCCGGTCAGCCAGGCTCGAGTGCACCTTGCGCATGGAGATACGTCCGCTGCGCTTGCAGTGCTTGAGCCGTTGCGCATTCAAGCGGAGGCAAGGGGCTGGGAGGATGAACGGCTCAAGATTATGCTCCTGCAAGCGATTGCTTTGCATGCGCATGGCGAACAGGTCAAGGCGATGCAGCACCTGAGAGACACTTTGACGATGGCCGAGCCCGGTGGCTTCGTCCGTACCTTTCTCGACGAAGGCATTCCGATGAGCAGGATACTACACGAAGCGGCTGCTTATGGAATGATGCCGAGCTATCTGTCTAAATTGCTGGCCGAATTTGAAGCGAGTATCCCGAAACAGAACCCCAATTCCGATCAGCGCCATGCCCCGGCTTCCCGGTCCTTGATCGAACCGCTGAGCGGGCGGGAGCTCGAAATTCTCCGCCTCGTCGCCCAAGGACTATCGAATCGGGAAATTAGCGAGCGGCTGTTCATCGCGCTCCCTACGGTCAAAGGGCATAACCGGATCATCTTTGACAAGCTTCAGGTGAAAAGACGCACCGAAGCTGTAGCCAAGGCTCGCCAGTTAGAGTTATTGTGACCACAATAGAATTTATAAGTTTTCCGGAGGTAACGCAGTGGACCAAAATTCTATTTGGCAAGAAAAGCTTCAACTTACGCAGGGTCATCATCGTGGAGAGTGCTTCGAATAGAAGCTTTTCTTAATTTCGAAAACAATACTTTAGTATCTATATAACAATACCGTGCTCCCGATATACTAATTGCAAAATGAGGTTTGGAGGGAACCCATGAAAGCGATGGTATGCACAAACTATGGATCACCGGAAGTTCTGAAGCTGGGAGAGGTGGAAAAACCGGTTCCCAAGGCGAACGAAATCCTTGTCAAAATTCATGCGACGACCGTAACGTCAGGGGATTGCCGAGTTCGCAGCTTCAACAGTCCGATCTTGTACTGGCTCCCCATGCGATTATTTTTAGGGATAACCAAACCAAGAAAGCCTATTCTAGGCGTAGAGCTAGCCGGGGAAATCGAGGCCATTGGCAGTGACGTAAAGCGATTTAAAAAAGGCGACCACGTTTATGCATTAAGCGGAATGCGATTTGGCGGTTATGCGCAGTACACCTGTCTGCCCGAAGACGGAGTCGTCGCTTTAAAACCGGCGAATGCGACCTTTGAGGAAGCTGCGGCCGTTCCTTTTGGCGGAACGACGGCATTGCATTTTTTTAGAAAAGGGAATATCCAGAAAGGGCAAAAAATTCTTATCTATGGAGCTTCCGGAGCGGTAGGGACTGCCGCGGTTCAGCTTGCCAAGTATTATGGGGCGGAAGTGACGGGGGTATGCAGTGCCGCAAATATCGAATTGGTAAGATCGCTGGGAGCCGATAAGGTCATTGACTATACGAAAGAAGATTTTACGACTAGAGGAGAGCGTTACGATATCATCTTCGATGCGGTTGGGAAAAGCTCAAAATCCATTTGCAAAAAAGCGCTGGCGCCGAACGGGACATTTCTGACCGTTGATGGGCAGGGGGTCGCTAAGGAACGTACGGAGGATTTAATTTTCCTCAAGGAGCTAATGGAAACGGGAAAGATCAGATCGGTCATCGATCGGCGTTACCCGCTGGAACAAATTCCTGAAGCTCATCGATATGTGGAAAAAGGGCACAAAAAGGGGAATGTTGTCATCACGGTGAAACACGATCATAAAGTCTAAACATAACATTCGAAAATCAAACACGCCCAAAGAAAATGAAGGCGTGTTTTTAGTTGCTCAAATGGGGCGAGCGCTTGAATAATTCAACGGCACTTTGCAAAACCTTTGATCGATAGCGTCATGACTTTGACGGTCAAGGAGGTATTATTATCAAACGAATTATAGTTATTGCCGCCACATTATTCCTGATCACAGGCTGCACGAGCAAGAGCAATCAATATTCAAACAAACAAGCAACTCCGAATCAACCTAAGGTTACGACACAATCCCGCAGTTCTGCTCCTATCCGATCTACCCTGACACAGGCATCGTCGATTTCTACAACGAATGCGGGGAAATCTTCGATTCGGATGAAGGAAACCCCCGATGACATTTCGAACTGGTTGGGCGGTTTAATCGGAGGCAATCAAGGACAAGGAAGCAGCCCGGCGGCTCCGTCTGCAAATCCGCAGCAACCATCGCCGCAACAGCCTGCGGATTCCTCCCAGTTCGCGCAGCAAGTTTTGGATATCGTGAATAAAGAAAGAGCGAATGCGGGCTTGCAGCCATTGAGCATGAACGCCAGCCTCTCGAATGTGGCGATGATTAAAGCGAAGGATATGTACAATAATAATTATTTTGACCACCAGTCTCCGACGTATGGATCTCCTTTTGATTTAATGAAGGCCAACGGAATTACCTATAACGCGGCGGGAGAAAACATCGCCAAAGGCCAGACGAGCCCTACGGAAGTGATGAACCAATGGATGAACAGTCCCGGGCATCGTGCCAACATCCTGAATACCAGCTTCACCCAAATCGGGATCGCTTACTACAACAGTGAGTGGGTTCAAGAATTTATCGGCTAAAGATATAAGGCACATGCTTCTCGTTACGATACGCATGAACCGAACACGCCCAATGGGGCGTGTTTTTGCATGAGCAATTCAAATTTAATGAAAATAATCGATGACAAACCGGCGGAACCGCTCCGCCGCAGGTGAAAGGTATCGACCCTCGACCCAAGCGAGCCCGATCGTTCTTTGGCATTCGGGTTTTCGTATGGAAAGCAAGGCGAGACTGCTGAAATCGATCCCCTTCGTCTCCGGAAGCACGGCTACGCCAAGCCCGGCTGCGACCAGTCCGGCAATCGTATGCACCTCGTCTCCCTCGAATCGGATATGGGGATGAACCCCCGCCTCCCGAAATAAGTCGTCGGTAATTTTGCGAAGCCCATATCCTTGTTTGAACGAAATGATCGGTTCGCTTTGAATGTCCTCCAGCAGGACGGAGCCAGAGCCGGCCAGCCGGTGGCTTTTCGGAACGACGACGAAGATCTCTTCGCTCCATAGCCGCGCCCATTTGATTTGCAGTTTCGCATCGCGAGGAGAAGCGAGGACGAAATCGACTTCTCCAGAAGCGAGTTGCTCGAGCAAAATATGAGTGCTGTTCTGATGAAGCTGGAATCGTATGTCCGGATAGACCTCTCGAAACGCTTTGATCAGCTCCGGGACATATTGAACGCCAAGCGTATGAAGAAAGCCAAGCGACAACTCCCCGCGATCCGGATGAAGCATATCCCCGATCTCCTGTTTTCCTGCTGCATATTCCTCCATGATACGATCCACACGGCTTAAAAAAACGCGCCCGTACCGGTTCAGCGATATGTTGCGTCCGTTCCGATCGAATAGCGGGACGCCGAGCTCCTGCTCCAGACGGCCGATTGACCGGCTGAGCGCCGGCTGCGTAATCGATAACGCTTCCGAAGCCAAGGTCATATGCTGCAGACGGGCAACGGTGTGAAAATATTCAAGCTGCTGCCATTCCATATCCCGACACCTCAGTATTTTATCATTACATCAACGTTATAAAAACAATGAAAACAATGCATTATACGTTTTCATTATCTGCTCCTATACTGGAGTTGTCAACTAGAGCGCAGAAGGAGCGAGTCGCATGAACGAAAAGAACAACGGAAACGCCGCACATCGGCGTGCAGCTGCGGGCATGCTGCTGGGCAGCATCGTCACATTCGCCAATTTATACAGTCCGCAGCCGCTGATCCCGCGATTGACGGAGGAGTATCATATATCGCCCGCCGCAGCGGGTGCTTCGATTTCCGCATCGACGATCGCGCTTGGGGTCGGCTTGCTGGCGGTGGCCGTATTGTCCGACAAGTGGGGTCGGAAAACGACGATGAGTTTGTCGCTCGTCTTAACTTCCGTATTTGCCGTAGCTTCCTCGTTCGCTCATTCCTATCCGCTGTTTCTTGTTTTTCGCTTGCTGCTCGGGCTCAGCGTTGCCGGTTTTCCTTCCGTGGCGATGGCATACTTGAACGAGGAGTTCGCTCCGCAAGCGATCGGGAAGGTGATGGGCTATTACGTGGCGGGAACGGCAATCGGCGGGTTTCTGGGACGCGCGATTATCGGCTCGTTTACGGATTGGTTCGACTGGCGGTCCGCTATGCTGGTGCTGGGCATCGTGAGTTTGCTGTTCAGCTGTTGTTTTTTGGCGGCATTTCCGGCGCCTCGTCAAGGATCGCGGACGCCCCGTAACTACACATGGCGGCAATGGGCGGCGGGAACGAAGACAACTTTGCTGAACGCCAATTTGCTCTATTTGTTCGTGATCGCTTTTCTACTGATGGGCGGGTACGTTGCGGTTTTGAACTATATCGGCTACCCGCTGACGCATGCGCCTTATCATGTAAGCCAGACGGCGATCGGATTTTTGTTCGTCGTGAATCTGGTCGGAACGTGGAGTTCCATTTGGTTCGGCAAGCTGGCGGATCGTTATCGCCGAAAGCGCGTCATTGCCGCAGCGATGGTCATTTTTATGTTAGGGGTTCTGTTAACGCTAAGCGGGATTCTCCTCGTCAAAATCGTCGGCATTGCGGCGATCGCCTTCGGATTTTTCGCGGGTCGTACGGTAGCCAGCGGATGGGTCGGCCTGATGGCAGGCAAACAATCGAAAACGAACGCAGCTTCTTTTTATTTGATGTTCTATTACGCCGGTTCCAGCCTCGTCGGATGGCTCGGCGGAATCGCGCTGGACCGGTTCGGCTGGAACGGACTAGCCGCTCTTATATGTTTGCTGCTGTTCATTTCGGTTGTTATATCGTTTCAAGTCGGAAGCTCAAGACAGCCGAAATTTTTGCATAAGGCAACAAAAGCCGTATAATTCGAGGGCTACGAACTTTCACGGCTTATAAGAAAGCATAAATTTCACCCTGTATTTTACAAGCGAAGCCCTGATTCGAGCGGGGCTAGCCGTGTATCCTTCGTTTCTTTTATACGAAAATGCTATTTGCAGGGGAGGGGCGGAAGAAGTTGGGGGAGGGAGGGGAAGCAGGGAACAGGTAGCAGGGAGCAGGGAGCAGGGAGCAGGGAGCAGGGAGCAGGGAGCAGGGAGCAGGCAGCAAGTAGCAGGGAGCAGGCAGCAAGTAGCAAGTAGCAAGTAGCAAGTAGCAGGCAACAGCGGTAGGGGAGCAGGCAGCAGGCAGGTAGTAGGCAGCACGGAGCATAGCGTCTCCTCAATAACAACTGGAAAACATGCTGTTATTTTTATCGAATTCGACCATTTCAAGAACAATAAATGGAAAACATGCATCTATTTTTGCTAAATTCCGCGATTTCGAGGGAATCGTACAAAATTAAATACAGGTTTTCCAGTTATTTTTCACACACACCTTACTCCCTGTCGAATTACATACATATTTTCCAGTTATTTTTGCTCGACCCGCTCCCCGCCCCCGTTTCTCCCCGGACACTCCCCAGTCTAACCGCTTATGGATAATGAAAATATATGATAACCGGTTGACATATCATATGACAACCGGTTATCATAACGATGAAGCCGAAAATGAATGCGCATTCAAAAACTTTGTTAGGGGGAAAAGTCGTGAAAATGACAAAGAGAATTACATCTGGAATTTGCTTCGTTTTGTTGCTTATCTTGTTGTCGGCTTGTGCAAAAAGCAATACCCCAAGCCCCGCCTCGGGACAATCTGAAGGAGCGGAAACGACGCAGCGGACGACCGGGAACGAGGAGGTCAAGCTTACGTTCTTCAATACGTCCGCCGAAGTGAACGCAGTGTTTGAAGAGCTTTTCAAAACGTATCATGAACTTCATCCGAATGTGACCATTGAATTGATTCCGACGCCGGTCGGCGGGGCGCAGCTCGAGAAATTTCAATCTTTGCTGGCGTCCGGGAATCCGGCTACCATCGCCAATCTTGATCCGGGAACCATTGTGCAGTATAAAGACAAATTCCTGGATTTAGAGCCGGAGAAAGCCAAATATGAACAGCTGGCAAAACCGGGGGCGATCGAAGGCGCATTGCTGGACGGCAAGCTGCTCGGTATTCCGTGGACGGCTCAAGGATATGGCTTGCTGTATAACAAGCGAGTGGTAGAGGAAGCGATCGGAGGGACGTTTGATCCGGCTTCGGTGAAAACCCGCAATGATTTGGAAGCGTTGTTCCAAAAAATCGAAGCTGCCGGCAAGGCGCCGGTGATGATTCATGGGGCCGATTGGTCCCTGGGCGCTCATTATCTCGGATTGACCTATTCCTTGCAATCGAAGAGCGTGGAAGAGAATCGCAAATTCGTCGAGGGCTTGAAGAACGGCAGCATCACTTTGGCCGACAATCCGCAATTCAACGGTCTGATGGATACGTTCGACTTGTTAAAGAAATACAATGCGAGAAAAAACGATCCGCTTGTTGCAGACTACATGAAAGATAGCGGAGATTTCGCCAAGGGCAACGCAGCGTTCTACTTTATGGGAGATTGGACTTGGGCTGTCATTGGGACGCTGGAAGGACGAGATCAAGAGTTCGGCATGATTCCGGTGCCGATCAGCAATAATCCGGCGGATTACGGCAACGCACAAGTCGCTTACAGCGAACCGAAGCTGTTGGCCATCGATCAAGCGGGGTCATCTCCCGAGCAGCAGGCGGCAGCCAAAGCTTTTATCGAATGGCTGGTTACGAGCGAGCAAGGACAAACGGCGATCGTTTCCAAAATGGGGCTGTCGCTGCCTTACAAAGATGTAAAGGCCAAAGGCACAAATGTCATTTCCGATGCCGTCACCCGTTATGTTGATCAAGGACAAGTTCTCAATATCGGCGTAATCAACTATTTTCCGCAAGACTATTGGTCCAAGACGGGCGCATCGATGCAAAAATATTTAGTAGGGAAGATCGATCGCAAAGGACTTGCGGATGAAGTTCAAAATTATTGGAAATCGTACGCAGGTAAATAAAATGGGCAAAAAAACGTTTATAAGGAATGCGGGTACATTTTTGCTATTCGGGGGTCCATCCACATTTGCATTTGCCGCCGTTGTTATCGTACCGTTCATCGTCGGATTGTATTTGACGTTCACGAACTGGAATGTTCGAACGGCTGACAGCGGGTTGGTCGGCTTTGCGAATTACGCCGAAGTATTCCGCGACACACAGTTCCTCGGCCAGTTGGTGTTCACCCTCAAATATGTATTGTTTACGGTATTGATCGCCAATTTGCTGGCATTCTTCATTGCGCTGGCGCTGACTCGAGGAGGGAAGGGGGAGCAGTGGCTGCGGACCGGTTTTTTTACGCCGAATTTGATCGGCGGCATCGTGCTCGGCTATTTGTGGCAGACGCTGTTCTCGCAAGTTTTGCCTTACCTCGGCAATCATTACGGATGGACCCTGTTTCAATCGTCTTGGCTGACGGACACGGATACCGCATTTTGGGCGCTCGTCATTGCGACGGCTTGGCAGCTCGTTGGCTATCTTATGATTATTTACATCGCAGGATTCACCGGCGTACCCAAAGACGTGCTGGAAGCTGCCAGCATTGACGGAGCCGACAGATCTGCAACCGTTCGAAAAATCATATTGCCGCTTACCGTTCCGGCCATCGTCATATGCGTCTTTATTTCCGTTTCCCGTTCGTTTTTAACTTACGATATTAACCTTGCTTTAACGAAAGGCGGGCCGTTTCAATCAACGGAGCTGGCCACCTACCATATCGTTCAAAAAGCGTTCCTGTCCAACCAATATGGAATCGGTCAGGCCGAGGCCGTTGTTTTGTTTGCCGTCGTCGCTTTCATTGCGCTAACGCAATCTTATTTGCTCAAGCGATTGGAGGTTGAAGCGTAATGAAGGTACAGCGGTTCATTTCACGGACAAAAACCGCAGCTCTGTATTTGTTTTTATTCGTATTTTTAACGCCTTTCCTGCTGATCGTCATGAACTCTTTCAAAACAACGCAGCAGTTTACCGAAAATCCGTTATCTTTGCCCGAAGGCCTCGAATTCGGCAACTACGCCAGCGCTTTCGACAACATGGATTTCATGCAGGGATTCGTCAATTCCTTGATGATTACTGTAGCGGCGGTGCTCATCATCCTTATTTTTTCGTCGATGACAGGGTATTTGTTCGTTCGGTTCAAATGGAAGGTGAACGCCGCCGTATTTTTTACCATGCTGGCATCGATGGCGCTGCCATTCCAGGTGCTGATGATTCCGCTTGTCATGCTATACGGAAATATGGGGCTGCTGAATATGAAAGGAACTTTGCTGTTTATGTATTTGGGGTTTGGCGTTCCCTTCGGCGTATTTACGTTTCACGGTTTCATCAAAGGCATTCCGTATGAGCTGGAAGAATCGGCTTTTATCGAGGGAAGCTCGAGGCTCAGAACTTTTTTCCAAGTTGTGCTGCCGCTGTTGAAGCCGGTTTTCGTGACGCTTATTGTGCTGGATGTGCTCTGGATCTGGAACGATTATTTGCTGCCCAGTCTGGTGCTGCTGTCGCCGGATCAGAGGACGCTGCCGCTGTCGACGTTTACTTTTTTCTCTTCGTATTCGGTGGATTATGCGCCCTTAATGGCCGGATTGATGATGACCATTGCGCCGGTGCTGGCGTTATATCTTTTCGTCCAGAAACAAATCATCCAAGGAATTACGGAAGGGGCCTTAAAATAAATCGGGCGAAGACATGAAAATGTAATGCGCTTGGCTTATAATGGGTTAAAAAAGCAAGGTGAATCTTAATGCCTAAAATCGAAGATGTAGCGGAAAAAGCGGGGGTTTCGGTGACGACCGTTTCCCGCGTGCTCAATAACCGGGGATATATCAGTCAAGCGACGCGGGATAAAGTACATCGGGCGATGAAGGAACTGCATTACCAGCCGAACGAAATGGCCCGCGCGTTGTTCAGAAGAAAGTCGAATATGATCGGATTAATTATTCCGGCCGTATCCCATCCTTTTTTCAGCGAATTAGCTTATTACCTTGAGTATTATGCCGACCAGCGAGGGTATAAGCTGCTATTGTGCAATTCGAATCGCAACGTAGCCAAGGAACGCGGTTATATCGACATGCTGAAGAAAAATCAAGTGGACGCCATTATTATGGGCAGCTCGGTATTGGACGTGCAGCACTATCTTAACTTGAATTTGCCGATCGTCTCTTTCGACCGAACCGTAGCGGAGAATATCCCGATCGTAACTTCCGATAACGTCATGGGAGGCAAATTGGCGTCGCGATGTTTCATCGGCAAAGGTTGCCGCAAGCCGGCTTATGTATACCGCGGAATCGGCGGGCCTCATCACCATGCTTTGCTCGCTAGCGGAAGAGCGCAAGGCTTTGACGAGGAGCTGCAAGCCGCAGGGATTGAGCCCGTTCATTTGCAGCTCTCGGCAACCGACGCTGACGCCAAAAACGAGCATGACATCATTCGTTTTTTTCATGAACATCCGGACGTAGACGGCGTCTTCGCCAGCAGCGATGTAATTGCCGCCGAAGTGATTCAGGCTTGTCATCAATTAAACAAAAGGATTCCCGAAGATATCAAAATCATCGGATACGATGACGTGATGATCGCATCGCTTGTATCGCCGCGTCTAAGTACAGTCAAGCAACCGATTCGGGAAATGAGCGAATGTACGATCGAATTGATCGCCAAACAAATTGATGGCGAAGAGGTTCCTTTATTGAACACGTTCTCGGTCACGCTTATTGAACGAGGTACGACATGAGTGCTGGAATGGAACTGACGACGGAGGCCGCGCGAAGGTTGTTGACCGAATCTTCGTGCTCTCCGTGTCTTTTTTGTACAAAATGTCAACCGGTTAACACAAGAGGAATTTGGAGGCTGAACCTTGATCTGGGAAACGAACGAAGCGGAACCCGCAATCCGTCTCATCACAAGAGCGGACGATTGCGGCAGCTCCCATGCAGCCAATGTCGGCATCTTACAGTCGCTCGAAGCCGGATTTATAAAAAATATATCCTTAATGGCTTGCTGCCGGTTTATTGAAGAAGCCGCGGAAATGTTGGCCGGGCGTGAAGAGATTTGTTTCGGCTTGCATGCCACTCTGAACGCGGAATGGGATGCGGTGAAGTGGGGGCCTGTTTTGCCGGTATCGCAAGCATCCACCTTGGTCGACGAAAACGGGATGTTTATGCCTTCGCCGCAAACATTTGATATTCGCAAGCCCGACTTGGACGAAATCATGCTGGAGATCCAGGCGCAGCTGGACAAGCTTCGAGCAATAGGGTTCCGAATTACGTATGTCGATACCCACATGTTTCCCGAGTATCACGTGCCGGGAATGGAAGAACGGATGATCGAGTGGGCCGGCAAAGAAGGATTACTTTACTGGAATCGCTACTGCTCGACCTTAAGACGGGTCAAAGCAACGGACAATCTGCTCGATGACATCGTCTCCCGCCTGGAAGCGGCCGATCAGGGACAATATCTGTATCTCGGCCATCCGGCGATCGATACCGAAGAGATGAGAAGCTTGGGAAATCAACACATTTCGGGCGAGAAGCTTGCCGCCGGCAGGGTGCTCGAGGCGAAGCTGTTTACGGATCCGAATATTCTTGAGCTATGCAGCAAGAAAGGAATCGTACCCATTCGATATGATGAAGCGATTCAGGTAACGGAAAAGCTGCCGCCGCTTCACGAATGGTTTTTCACGTGACAACACCGCAATGTTCCCGTTATTAACTTGTTACGATATTGGAGGATTTAACAATGGATTTCATAAGCAGAGTGGCTCCGGAATTAAGACAGGGGGTAGCGCAATTGCCGCCTCTTCATCTGCCCGATGATCTGGCTAAAGTAAGGCAAACCGCAATACCTCCAGCGGAGAGGTCTGAATCCGTTCAAGTGACGGAACGGTATATACCGGGCGCCGACGCTCAGGACATGCTGATCAAGATTTACGAACCGATTCAGAGAGAGGGGAAAAAGCTGCCTGCTTTACTATGGATCCATGGCGGCGGGTATGTACTGGGACACCCAAACGGCGATGACGGTCTGTGCGAAAGCTTCGTTCAAGCGGCGAACTGTGTCGTCATTTCGCCCGATTATCGCCTGGCACCCGAGCATCCGTTTCCGGCTGCCATCGAGGACTGCTACGCTGCCTTGGTATGGCTCGCCAGCGCCGCGGAGGAATGGAATATCGATCTGTCGCGGCTGGCGATCGGCGGAGCGAGCGCGGGCGGGGGATTGACCGCGGCGCTTGCTTTGTTGGCCCGCGACCGGGGCGGCCCTGCGATCTGCTTCCAAATGCCGCTCTACCCGATGATCGACGATCGCAACGTAACGCCATCGAGCCACGAAATTACGGACCCTGCGGTTTGGAACAGGGCCAACAATTTGGCGGCCTGGACGATGTATCTCGGTGAGCATGCCCATGGCGACATTTCTCCATATGCGGCGCCGAGCCGCACGAGAAATCTGGCCGGCCTGCCTCCGGTCTATACTTGCGTAGGCCAGCTTGATCCGTTCCGCGACGAGACGATCGAATATGTTGCGCGGCTTGCACAGGCCGGCGTCGACGTTGAATTTCAGCTTTATCCCGGATGCTATCACGGCTTCGAACACGTTGTTCCGAATGCGGAGGTCAGCGAACGCGCCAAAGTCGGATACATCTATGCTCTGGCAAGAGCTTTAAACCGCTGAAGTTTTTGCAATCTGATGGAATGAGGCCGATCGGACCGGAAGTCGCGATCGGCCTTTTTTTTGAAAAAACAGAGCGGATTTTTTGAAGAAATCCGTTATGGGCCGCACTACAATAATTTCGGAGGGGGTGAACGAGTGTTTGATCTGGATGACAGATTAACCTTTGAACATAAAACGAATGACCTGTTGACCGTTGGGGAATTGCTCGTCGATATGATCTCGAATGATTATGACGATGCCTTCGAGCGAGACGGGTACACGAAATTTTTCGGAGGGTCACCTTCCAACATTGCGATCAACGCCAATCGGCTTGGCATTCGGTCCCATATCGTTTCGGCCGTAGGGGAGGATGGCCTCGGCACCTTCCTGCTGAACCGATTGCGGCATGCGGGCATGGATACGGATGGGATTCAGAGGACCGGCGAATCCACCAGTTTGGTCGTCGTTACGAAAAGCCGGGCAACGCCCATCCCTATATTTTATCGGGGGGCGGACTATCAATTGGCTTATAATGCATCGCTGGAACAAGCTCTTAACCATTCCAAGGCGATCCACTTTTCTTGCTGGCCGCTTTCGAGGGTTCCGGCACGCCATACGGTTGAACGGGTCATCGATGAGGCAAGAAAGCTCGGGCTGCTGATCGGCTTCGACCCTAACTATCACCGGATGATTTGGCAGCGGGACGAGGATGGCGTTGCGTATGTCAAATCGATCATCCCAAAAGTCGATATCGTCAAGCCTTCGGAAGACGACGCGGAACGGCTATTCGGGCCGGATTCGCATGCCAATCAAGTCGAGAAGTTTTTGAAGCTGGGCGCCAAGCTGGTGATTATGACGTTAGGCAAGGAGGGGGCGATCGTCTCGAACGGAAGGGAAACGGTCGCTTTGGGCACGTTAGCTGCCGAAGTCGTGGATACGACAGGCGCCGGCGACGCGTTCTGGTCCGGTTTTTACGCGGCTGTCGTCAAAGGATACACGATCAGGGAAGCGTTGGGGCTTGGCTTTGCCGTTAGCGCTTATAAGTTGAAATTTACAGGCGCGGTAGTGGATTTACCAAATCTTGAATCAATTAAGGAACAATTCGGCCTGTAGGAGTTAAGAAGTGTAGGAGGCTTACGAATGACGCTGAAAAATCAAGTGCAGCTGATCACCTATCCCGATTCCATGGGAGGAAATCTCAAGACGCTGCACGATGTTCTTCTGAAACATTTCGCAGATATATGCACCGGGGGCGTTCACATCCTGCCGCCGTTTCCTTCTTCCGGGGATCGCGGATTTGCTCCGCTGACGTACCTGGAGATCGAGCCGAGCTTCGGCTCATGGGAAGATATTCGGGCGATCGGGGAAAAATTCGATATTTTGGTCGATTTGATGGTCAATCACATCTCGAGGCAATCGCCCTATTTTCAAGATTTCCTCGCCAAGGGACAAGCTTCCGCATATGCCGATTTATTTTTGACGCTGGATAAAATCTGGGATGACGGGAAGCCGGTTCAAGCGGAAATCGACAAAATGTTTTTGCGCAGGCCGCTGCCATACTCCACCTTCAAGATCGAAGAAACCGGCGAAGAAATGAAGGTCTGGACGACGTTCGGCAAGACCGATCCTTCCGAACAAATCGATTTGGATATTAGCTCCCCGCAGACGAAACAGCTGTTAACCGAATTTTTTACGAATTTTAAAGAGCAGAATGTGAAAATCGTCAGGCTGGACGCGGTTGGGTACGTCATCAAAAAGCTTGGGACAAGCTGTTTCTTCGTGGAGCCGGAAATCTATGCGTTTCTCGATTGGGTGAAGGAAATGGCGGACTCCCTCGGTATCGAGCTGCTGCCGGAAGTTCACGCCCACTACAGCACGCAGTTCAAGCTGGCGGAACACGGCTGTTGGATTTACGATTTCATCCTGCCGTACAGGGTGCTCGAAGCGCTCGTGAACCGGTCCAGCCGGGAATTGCTCCATTATCTGAAGATTCGCCCGCACAAGCAGTTCACCATGCTCGATTGCCACGACGGCATTCCCGTTAAGCCGGACATGGACGGCCTCATTGACACCAAGGAGGCAAGGAAATTGGTCGATCTTTGCGTGGAAAGAGGCGCCAATCTCAGCTTGATTTTATCGGATGAGCATAAAGCGGCGGACGGCTTCGACGTCCATCAAATTCGCACGACGTATTACAGCGCGCTCCTTTGCGACGATGATGCGTATTTGGCGGCCAGGGCGATTCAATTTTTCGTTCCGGGCATTCCCCAGGTTTATTATGTGGGCTTGCTTGCCGGAGAAAATGACTTCGAGCGCGTAGAAGCGTCCGGCGAGGGGCGCGAAATTAACCGCCACAATTACACCGTCGAGGAAATCGAGCAATCGCTTGAGAAGGAAGTCGTTCAGCGGCTGCTCCGGCTGATCCGATTCCGAAATACGCACGATGCGTTCGACGGCGAGTTCAGCGTACTTCCTTCGGCGGATGATGAAGTTCGGCTTTCCTGGCAGAAAGGGGAACTGAGCTGCGAATTGCATGTAAACCTGAAGACATATCAATCAATGATTCATTATGTTGATAAAGATGGACACAAGCTCGACTATACCGTTTAAAAATCCTTCCAAAGGGGCGTATCGCATGGCAACCATGCAAATTAACTTTTTCTCGAAATCAATGAAAAGAGAAGTAACGTTTACCGCGCTGCTACCGATGGACCGCCCGGAAATTCCGGGACTGCCTCCGGTTGAGGCTGCGCCTAAGAAGGCGTTATACCTGCTGAACGGTTATTCAGGCAGTTATGCGGATTGGATCATGTTCTCGCGTATTCGGGAGCTGTCAGACAAATACAACGTTGCCGTATTCATGCCTTCCGGAGAAAATCATTTTTACGTCGACGATGAGGACAAAGGGGAATTGTACGGGGAGTATGTAGGCAACGAACTGGTGGAGTTCACGCGTAAACTGTTTCCGCTAAGCTCCGATCGAGAGGATACATGGATCGGCGGTTTGTCCATGGGCGGATTCGGCGCCATTCGGAACGGACTCAAATATGCGCATCACTTTAGCCGAATCATGGCGCTGTCATCGGCGTTGCTTCCTTATAGAATCGCGAACGCAACTCCGGATTATCATGACGGCGTTGCCGGCTACAAATACTTCACGCGCGTTTTTGGCGATTTGAACAGTCTATTGGGAAGCGATAAAGATCCGGAAGCGCTTGTCATGCGGTTGAAGGAAACGAACTCCGCCATCCCGCAGATTTTTATGGCTTGCGGCACCGAGGACTTTTTGCTCGATGTGAATCGTCGTTTCCGCAATTTTTTAATTCGGGAGAATATTGTTCATACTTACAGAGAGAGCGCGGGATCCCATACTTGGGACTTCTGGAATGAATACATTAGTGAAGCATTGGAATGGGCCATAAGCGATCTCTCATCGACTGAGTAAGCCCATATCCGCATCATTCATTGCCCCTGTGTAGGAATCGGCAGCCTTATTGGCGTCCCGATCCCTTTCAGGGGCTTGCGCATTCCTTTATTTGATATTATTCATCCTGTTTATCCGAGATTATAATGGAAGAGGTGCGTACCGGAAGGGGGCTATGCGGTGATGACGAACAGCATCGTTTTCAAGTTTTCCGCTTCATTAACCATTATACTGGCGATTCTGTTCTCCGTTCTCCTCTTGAGCAACATTTATTCGCTGGAAGTGGTCCAGAATCATTCACTCAATAATTCCCGGAATACACTCGCAATCTATGTCGACAACATCCACAACAATTTAAACATTTTCTCTAAAGACCTGACTGAGGTGTTTGAAAATAACATCGATGCTGCAATGAACGATTCCAATCCAAGCGAGAGCGGCCGGTATTTCAAGTCGATGCAGCTGATGAGTGCATTAAAAGTCAAAATGTCCAGCAACTATTCAAGTGATGGAATGTTCATCAAGTTCCACAATGGAGACAAACCTCTCGTGCAATTCGGAAACCGTATTGATTCCAGCGAAAAATTGATGCTTTTCGATTTTATGAACAAGGACGAATTCCAACCCAAACCTGACGGAAAAATCGATGAATGGACGGATTTCGAAATTCACGGAACGCATTATTTATTCAAATACATTACGTATTCGAACATGACATTCGGATCGTTCATAAAAGCGAGCTCCTTATTGTCCATCGTGAGTAGGGATGGGGCTAATCTTAACTCTTATGTTTTAACCGAGCGGCATGGATATGTTCTTGCCTCTACAAAAGACGGATTAAACAAAGCTTCTTCTTTAACATTGGAACAATTAAGGAATCGGTATGAAAGAAGCTACCTTTTTATATCCGAGCCGATTGCGGAATTCGGGCAGATGACGAATATGGTGGCGAAGCAAAGCGTATTCTCAGGATTAAAGCTGATCCAATGGATCATTATTTCTTTAGGCGTCATTTCCGTTATCGTCGTACCCATAGTATTGAGATTTTTGGCGAGGGATATACTGAAGCCGGTTCTGGAGCTGGTACGAGCGGCCAAAGATGTCGAGAAGGGACAACGGGATTTTCACATGCCTCCGGGACGCTACTCCATGGAATTTACGAAATTATTTCATTCCTTTCAATCGATGGTGCGTGAAATTACCGATTTGAAGATCCATACGTATGAAGAAAAGATCGAGAGAAGCCGCACGGAAATAAAGTATTTGCAAATGCAAATCAGGCCTCACTTTTTTCTGAATGCGATTTCAACGATCTCCAGTTTGACGTACCAAAATAAAAACGAGGAAATCCGAAAGCTGATTCAGCACTTGTCCGAACATTTAAGATATATGTTTAAGGGAGGGCTTATCTTAGTCCCGATCCAGGAGGAAATAAAGCATGTGGAGAATTATATTCGGATGCAGGAAATTCGTTATCCCGACCAAATCTTTTACATGACGGACATCGATTCCGAAGCAGGGCAAATACGGATCCCTCAATTTTTACTTCAGACGTTTGTTGAAAATATTTTTAAGCACGCAATGATCTACGGGAAAATGCTTTCTATTTTTATAAGAGCGAGCAAGGAAATGATGGATGACAAGCCATACGTCAAAATTATCATTGAAGATAACGGCGAGGGGTTCCCGCTGCATGTATTGCAGACAGCCGAAGCCTCGGAATTCCATTCGGTCGATAAAAGCGATCAAGTGGGAATCGCGAATATACGAAGAACGCTGCAACTGCTCTATAAAAGAGAAGATCTTATGAAACTTTCGAACGCTGAGCCGTTAGGCGCCAAAATCGAATTATGGGTGCCGATCCAGGATGGCGGCGATATCACTCCAAAGGGGGAACGTCATGCGCTGCTTGTTGATTGACGACGACATTCCAACCGTCGAGGTTCTTCGCGATATGATGAACTGGCAAGAATATGGCATCACGCAAGTCATGACGGCCCATAACATCCAAGATGCAAAATTAATTTTCGACGAGGGCGTACCCGATCTGATTATATGCGATATTGAAATGCCCCGAGGTTCCGGTATCGATATGATCAAATGGGTCCGTGAGCATGATTATGATTGCGCCTTCATATTCTTCACCTGCCATGAGAGCTTCGATTTCGCGTCGACTGCCATTACCTACAGCGCCGATTCGTACCTCGTCAAGCCGCTTGACAAACTAAAGCTGGAAGCGGTTCTGCTCAAGTCGGTTGAAGCGCTCAAGCGGAAAAGAATGCTCGGCGAGTATAGCAAGCTTGGTCTTACATGGCTGAAAAATAAAGATTTGGTGGAAAAAAGCTTCTGGAGAGACGTGCTGACCGCCATCATCTCGCCGAGGCTTGATTTGATTCAAGGCGAAATTCGCAAAAGGGATTTATCTCTTTCCATAGACGGAACGTATATTTTATTTCTAGTGAGTGTCGCAAAACCTGAGATCGATAGCAAGTGGAACGAAAGCACGTTTCATTATGCGCTAAGCAATCTGAGTTCGGAAGTCTTGTTCAATCATCCGAATCATGACCGGGTCATATCTTATCAAACGGACAACCTGTTATATAGCGCGATCATTTTGGACGGCGGAGCCAATACGGACAGACTGAAAACGAACGGTGAACGTCTTATCCGGTTGTGTAAGCAATACCTGAAATGCGTTGCCACATGCTATATCAGCGAGGAAATGGCCATCTCCAAGTTGGCACACGCCAAAACGGAAATGGAGAATTTGGACGAATCGAATATCATTTTCAGGGGAATCCTACATTTCCAAAACGATGAATTCAAGTATGATACAAAAGACCGGTATGCGCTAGATATCGATCTTTTTACGATATTGTTTGTCCAGAAGGAGAAAGTTCAAATCGTAAACCGTTTGAAGAAGGATCTGGAGACGCTTGCAGGCCAAACCAAGCTTGATCCGAAAACCCTTCATTCGATTCGTGAAGATTTTCTTCAAGTGGTCTATGCGCACCTTGCCAGAAACAATATCCAAGCGCACCGGCTATTCGCCGATGACGTAGCGGAACATCTATTTCAGAAATCCGAAAACAGCGTCTTCGATTTTATGAAGTGGGCGCATTTGATTACGGAGAAAACGATTGAAACCATCAATGAGACGCGGCAGTCCGAAGGGGTAGTCGCGAGCGTCAAACGATTCATTCAAGAGAACTACAATCGGGATCTGAGTCGCGAAGACGTTGCTGCAAGCGTATATTTGACGCCGGATTATTTGGCCAAAGCGTTCAAGACTGAAACGGGAATTACCATCAAAGAGTATTTGAACGAATATCGGATCAAGATGGCTAAACAAATGCTGATCGAAAGCACGGCGAGTATCAGTCTTGTCGCTTCGGAAACCGGCTTCGATAATATTTCCTACTTCTCTACCGTGTTTAAGAAATTAACGGGAGAAACGCCGAATGCTTATCGTGCGAAACATAACTCGGTCCGATAACAGATGAAAACTCTACTTCCTGCAGGAGGTAGAGTTTTCCCGCATTTTCGGTCGTTGATGAACGGACCTTCTCTTGTTTTTGAAAAAACATTTCGTTTTTTTTAAAGTCATGCGGGGGTCTTGAGGGATAAAATGAAAGCGAATCAAATCAGAACAGGAGGCATGATTATATCGTGAGCAGAAAAAAGGGGATAACGTCATTAGTTTTGTCGATGGTAATGTGCGGCTCGATTTTGGCGGCATGCGGCAATGATTCGGCAGAATCGCCCGCAAAATCGCAAGACGGTGCTGCCGGAACAAATGATAAAGTCGAAACCATCGTATTCGCGATGCCGTCGTTTAATCGAATTCCCGATGACTTAAGCCAAATAACGGATGCCATCAATAAGATAACGACCGAAAAAATTGGCGTGAAAGTCGATTTCAAAGTTTACGGTCCGGCAGATTACGCCCAGAAGGTCAACTTGGCGCTGCAAAGCGGCGAGCAAATGGATCTGTTTACGACACTCGGGCAATTTACAAGCTATGTCTCGAAAAACCAGCTTTATCCGCTCGACGAGCTGCTCCCCAAATACGGGAAAGAAATGACCGCAATTATGGATAAGGATTTCGGACCGGGTCTGCTGAAATCGACCACGATGAACGGTCATATCTATGGCATTCCGGTGAATAAGGGGATGTCGATCCCGGTTAATTTCGTGTACAACGCGGACATGTTGAAAGAAGTGGGCTATAGCGCTGAAAACATCAACTCGGTAGAGGATTTGCCCGCGATTTTCGATGCCGTCAAGAAGAAATATCCGGACGTCACCCCGTTTGGGCCTCTCAATGTGAATCCGAGCGATACGATGCTGATGCTCCTGTTAAGAGGGGCGAATCAAGTCGACTTCTTATCGGACACGACCGGCGTCGGGGCCGTCATCGGCAATGACGGGAAAGTCGTGAACTTCTACGAAACGGACATCTTCAAAAACGGCGTCAAGATGATGAGGGATTGGTTTAATAAAGGTTATTTGCAGAAGGATGCCGCATCGACCTCGATCGCATTCCCTGAAATGATTGCCTCCGGACGCGGCTTCTCGTTTTTGGGAGGATACAGCGGCATGGAAGCGGCGAAGGCTCTAAGCGCCCAAACGGGCAAGCATCTGGAGATGAAACGGATCGCTCCATACTACTTCGAGACAGGGGCCGTCAATTTGGTCAGCTGGATGGTCGCAAGCACAACGAAAGCGCCTGAAGCGACCGTCAAGTTTCTGAATCTGTTGTACAGCGATGCCGATCTGATCAATACGATTCTTTACGGGATCGAAGGAGAAGACTACGTCAAGGTTGACGAGCACCATGTGAAGTTTCCCGAAGGCAAGGACGCTTCGACCGTTCCTTATACGGCCATGCTGAGCACGGGGATCGTCGGATCCGAATCTTTGCAGTACCAACTTGAAGGAGTCAATTGGTCGGACGTTGAGTTGAAGCTGAAAGAAAATAAAGAAACGCAGAGGTCCCCATATTTCGGTTTCATCTTCGACCAAAGCAAAGTGAAATCGCAAATGAGCGCGGTCAACAATGTGGTGAATCAATATTTGCCGGGGCTCGTAAGCGGATCGCTGGATCCGGATACGACAATTCCAAAATTCGTACAAGCGTTAAACGATGCAGGGGCCCAGACGATTATTCAGAGCAAGCAGGAGCAGCTTGACCAGTGGCTCGCTTCCCAGAAAAAATAAGTCAGAAATAAAGCGTTTTGCAAAGTGGAGCCTGCCCGAGCAGGCCCGCTTTGCATCATGAAGGAGAATTCCGGTATGACAACCATGACGAAAAAATCAAACGGGCTCAAGAAGACGCTTCCGCTCTTCCTGCTGGCCGCTCCGGGATTGCTGTATTTTCTTGTCAACAACTATATTCCGATGATCGGCGTTTTCATCGCCTTTAAGGACGTGGATTACACCAAAGGCATTTTCCATAGCGACTGGATCGGCTTCGACAACTTTAAGTTTCTATTCCAAACAAGCGATGCATGGATTATGACCCGGAACACGCTGCTCTATAACGCAGCCTTCATTGTGTTCGGAACGATCCTCTCGATTGCGATCGCCATCCTCATGTCGGAGCTGCTAAACAAAGTGTACTCCAGACTGTTCCAGTCGGGTTTGGTGCTGCCGAACTTGATCTCGATGGTTGTGCTTTCGTACCTCGTTTTTGCGTTTCTCAATGCGGACAGCGGGTTCATCAACCACTCGATTCTGCGCCCCCTTGGCATACCGGAAATCAACTGGTATTCGGAGCCGAAATACTGGCCTTATTTGCTCGTGCTCATTCAGATGTGGAAGACGGCGGGATACGGGTCCATCGTTTACTTTGCGTTTATCGCAGGGATCGACAAGAGCATCTACGAAGCCGCGAAGATCGACGGCGCCGGCAAGCTCAAGCAAATTCGGATGATCACCTTGCCGCTTCTGAAACCGACAATCGTCATTCTGGGACTGATGTCGATCGGTAAAATATTCAACTCGGACTTTGGCCTGTTCTATCAAGTTCCGATGAATGCGGGAGCTTTATACAGCACGACGCAAACGATCGATACCTATGTTTATCGCGCGCTCATGCAGGTTAACGATATCGGCATGTCCGCCGCGGCAGGGTTGTACCAGTCGCTGGTCGGATTCGCGCTTGTCATGCTTGCGAATGCGATCGTCAAAAAAGTGAACAAGGACAATGCTTTGTTTTAGGAGGAAAAGCCGGTGATACAAACTAGAGGGGAACGAGCATTTACGATTTTCTCTGCGGTCGTCATGGGATTCTTGACCATTTTTGCTTTTTTGCCTTTTATCTTAATCTTGGTCGCTTCCTTTACCGACGAATCCGCCTTGATTCGAGAAGGATACAGCTTTTTTCCGGAAAAGCTGAGTCTTGATGCCTATGTTTACATGGTGTCGTCAGCCTCAACCTTCCTTAGGGCATACGGCGTCTCCTTCTTGATCACGATCTTGGGGACAGGGATCGGCTTGTTGATCACGAGTATGCTCGCTTATCCAATGAGCAGGAAAGATTTCAAATATCATAACGTATTGGCTTTTGCCGTCTTCTTTACCCTGTTGTTTAGCGGAGGAATTGTTCCTTCCTACATCATGTGGACCAAATATTTTCATATCAAGGATACGTTGGCGGCACTGATCGTGCCCAATTTGTTGACCAACGGCTTTCATGTTTTGTTGATCCGAAATTATTACAAGAATAACGTGCCGGTCGATCTCATCGAATCCGCTCAAATCGACGGGGCATCCGAGCTGCGGACGTTCTTCCGGATCATGCTGCCGTTATCCGTTCCGGTCATGGCGACCGTAGGATTGTTTATGGGATTGGCTTATTGGAACGATTGGATCAATGCGCTATATTTCGTCACGAAACCTCAGTATTACGGTATCCAAAACATGCTCATCCGGTTGATGAACAACATACAATTCCTGAAGTCCAGCCAAGCGAGCAGCATTCTTGGCGCAAGCGCGGTAGAGCTTCCGAGCACGGCCATACGAATGGCCATGGCGGTCATCGGCATCTTGCCTGTCGTACTCGTGATGCCGTTTCTTCAGAAGTATTTGATTAAAGGAGTCGTCGTCGGCGCCGTTAAAGGATAATGCGAATGGAAAGGGGATTGCAAGCATGAAGGTTCAAGAGGTTATCGATCGGGTCCTGCTGGACTCTTGCGGCGGGAGGAAGTTGGAGAAAACATTAGACGTGTTGGCAAGCGGCGACCCTGACATGGAAGTGAAAGGGATTGTTACGACTTTTATGGCAACGGTCGATGTGATTCGGGAAGCGATCGCGATCGGGGCGAACATGATCATTACACACGAGCCGACTTATTTTACAGGGCATGACGAGTTGGAGTGGCTTCAGCAGGACCCCGTCTATCTGGCCAAGAAGAAGTTGATCGATGATCACCGGATTGCCATTTGGAGATACCATGACCATATGCATCTCGCGCATACGGATCGGATCTATGACGGTCTTATCAAGGAACTCGGCTGGGAGAATCGACAGATCGACAAGGATTCGCCTTGGTGTTATGAGATCGAGACGACAACGATAGGAGAACTGGCGTCTTTTTTCAAACAGAAATTGTCCATGGACGTTCTGCGGGTCGTAGGTCATCCCGACACGCCGTGTTCCCGAATCGGGATTCTGGTCGGCGGAGGAAGCTTGGGCCTTGGCCGGGAGCAGATGCCGATGGAGCTGATGAGGGACAAGGAGCTGGATGTCATGATTTGCGGCGAGATTACGGAGTGGACGCTATGCGCTTATGTCAATGATGCGACGATGCTTGGATTCAATAAGGGAATGCTCGTCGTCGGCCATGAACGCACCGAGGAATGGGGAATGAAGCACATGGCGGAATGGCTTCAAACCCTTGCGGGAGACACTCCGGTCACTTTCGTCGATGCGAAGGAGCCTTTCCGTTATTTGTAGGTTAAATATCCGACGTTTATGTTCTACAATGGATTTGTTAAGACCATCGCGGTCGCAGCGATGGTCTTTTGGAGTCTGTAAAATGGTGGGTTGCTTGCGAAGAAAATGAATGCTGCGGTTAACTCAGGAGGGCTTCACATGATTTACATTGCGTTTCTCATTTTTCTTATCACGTTGGTTTTTGTTATTTGGCAGCCGAAGGGATTGAACATCGGCTGGCCGGCTATGGGGGGAGCCATACTTGCTCTTAGTTTTGGTGTAGTAAGCTTCGGTGATGTGAGGGACGTTACGCTGATCGTATGGAATGCGATTTTGGCCTTCGTTGCGATCATTTTTATCTCGCTCATTCTAGACGAGATTGGAGTTTTCGAATGGGCCGCGCTGCATATGGCGCGAATCGCTCGGGGCAACGGCACATTGATGTTCGTTTACGTCATCTTGCTTGGCGCTGCCGTGTCCGCATTTTTCGCGAACGATGGTGCAGCTCTGATTCTAACTCCGATTGTCCTGGCGGTGGTCCGTGCTTTGAAATTCGATGAACGTATGGTACTGCCGTTTATTATGGCCAGCGGTTTTATCGCGGATACTACGTCTCTGCCGCTAGTCGTCAGCAATTTAGTCAACATCGTTTCTGCCGACCACTTCGATATCGGGTTTGTCGAATATGCAAGTCGAATGATCATTCCCGACTTCTTCGCACTAGGAGTCAGTACCCTTGTCCTTTATTTGTTTTTTCGCAAAAGTATTCCGAAGCATTATGACGTGAAACAATTAAAACAGCCTCGCGAAGCAATCAAGGATATCAAGCTGTTCCGCTTATCCTGGGCAGTTTTGGCTCTTCTGCTCGTTGCATATCTGTTAAGCGAATTCATTCACGTTCCGGTTTCTATCGTTGCCGGGGTTGTCGCTATTATATTCATTTTAGCAGCGAGACGAAGTTCCGTTATTCAAACAAAGCAGATCATCAAAGAAGCTCCATGGGCAGTTGTCGTGTTTTCCATCGGTATGTATGTCGTGGTTTACGGTCTAAGAAATGTTGGGCTGACGGATGCTCTAGGTAAGGTCATTCAAGCTGTCGCAGACAACGGACTGTTCGCTGCAACCGTAGGTACCGGATTTATAGCGGCGATCTTATCGTCCATCATGAATAACATGCCGACCGTCATGATTGACGCTTTAGCCATAAAAGGCACTCAGACCGAGGGAATCCTTCGCGAGGCGCTTATCTACGCCAACGTCATCGGTTCGGATTTGGGACCAAAGATCACGCCAATCGGCTCTTTGGCCACTTTGCTATGGCTTCATGTGTTGTCGACGAAAAACGTTAAGATCACCTGGGGGTATTATTTTAAAATCGGTATCCTCCTCACTGTACCAACACTACTCTTTACCCTCATCGGTCTTTATATCTGGCTGTATATTATTCAGACCCTACATGTGAATGTATGGTTATGCATCATCGCAATTATCCTGCTGCTCACGGTGGTCGCAATTGTTATAAAAACTGTACAGGGCAATAATCCTGCCAAAAGAGGACATCAAGGCGCATAAATCATTTTCAATTCGATTCCGCTGCAAACAGCTTCTTAGTGAAAATCGAGGCTAATTCATCGACAGACATCAATCGAATGCCAATCATCGGCAACAGCTGGGACCAAATCGAGGAGCCATTGTTGGATAAAATAACCAACCCCGATTGTTTCTCGCGATTAAACGTAATAAAGGAACTTGATCCGTACGTGCCTCCGTTGTGCCAATGCGTAATGCTGCCATCCTTTTCCTTGAACCTCATCCAGCCGAAACCAACGCCGATTCCTCGGCCTTGCATAATGGCATAATGCTCCTGCAAGCATGTCTCGATCGCGGAATGAATAGGTTGTTCGTCATGGCCGCCAAGAAGCCCCTCTACGTATTGGAGCATATCGTTCATCGTCGAACGGACAGCCCCGGCTCCACCGAGCGTGTCGAGAAAGTCCCAATGCGGTGTCGGTTTCCCTTTATGGTTGAAAACGGGAACAAGATGACCGGACGACTTTCGGCTCGCGCCTGTGCCCAAATCTGCCATTCCAAGAGGGTTAAAAACATGCTCGATCAGCGCTTCATTCAAGCTCTTGCCGAGTCGCCTGGAAAGCAGCCAGCCCAGCAAGCCGAAGCCGTAATTGGAATAGCGGTGCCTCTTCATCTTCTTGGGCTCCTCCGATAGAACCGCTTCGATGAGGCGGGCATCGTCATAATTCGCGTAAGGATTCAAACGGTCGGCGATGGCGGCTTTAAAATTCCCTGGAACATCGGACAAGCCGGACGTGTGCGTAACAAGATCGAGCAGCGTCGTTTGGCCCGCAAAAGCGCTGGAGGACCAATCCGGAACGAAATCCGACAGCCGATCGGAACGGCTCCATAGTTTGTTTTGTTCTCCGGCTGCAAGCAGCAGGCCGACCATCGTTTTCGTAATCGAACCGATCTCGTAAATCAAATTCGTGGAGTCAACTTGATTGGATGGTTCGTCGGTCCATATCGTTCGTTCGGAATTCTGAATCAGGCCTACCGTTACTTGATGGTTTGGGCGAGCGGCCCACTTATGAACGCGTTTTTGCGACATGATTTCTGTAATCAGGTTATCCAAGCAAACTCCCCCTCGTGCAGCATGTGCTTTTATTTTAATATTGATATGATATCATTTATAGTAAATATTAACAACAAAAATCAAGAGTTACATCAAAAAAGCCCACGAAGATGTCCGTGGACTTCCATGTCTGTATTACAGCACTCCCGAATACTCAAGCTCGGAATTGAAAGATATGGTCGATCTGCCGGCTACCGTCTTCAGCACATTTTGAACGATCGTATCGGCCGCACGTCCTGCGGCGAACGTCCCATAAGACTGGGATAGCTTTTGCCTGAGTTCTTCGGAATCGAACAATTCTTTGGCCTGAGCCACGATTTCCTTCACGTTCGCGGATACCAAAGCGGCCTGCTTGCTTTCCAGGTAACGGGCGTTTTCCATTTCCTGTCCCGGGAACGGCTTGAAGATCAAGATCGGTGTGCCGATTTGAATAAGTTCGGACAACGTTATGCCGCCGGCTTTCGTAACGACGCAGGAAGCTTGACGCATCGCTTCGTGGACCGATTCGACATAGCCGAACAACCGGATACGGGGCTCGTATTTGAAACGGCGCCCGAGTTCCCGTCTAAGCTTATCATTTGCCCCGCATATAATGTCCACGTATACGCCCGGTATCTTCAGCATACTTCCGGCCAATTGTTTGATGCCCGGCAAAGTGCCTTGAGCTCCGGCGATAATGAGGATGGAACGCGAGTCTTCGCGCTTGCCTCGACCGGCTTGCGATTCATAGAAAAACTCCCGCACAGGTATGCCGCTGACAATGATTTTACCCGGCTGCACGCCGCGGCGGACCATATCGCGCTTCAAATCGTCGGTCGCTACGTAGAACCGGTCCGAGTCTGTAAGAAGCCAGCGGTTATGCAGGCTGAAATCCGTCACGACCGTAAATTGGGGGATGTCTAGCTCAAGTTTGGACAGCTGTTCGGAGACGCCTCCGAACGGGAACGTGTTCACGATGGCATCCGGCTTCTCTTCTTTCAAGATGCGGACCAGACTTTTCATCCCTGGAAGTTTGAGCCATTTGGCAAGTGGGCTGCTGCGTTCCATATCTTTGGTCATATAATAACTCCAACCATAATAGTTAAACCCGTAAATCGAGAAATTCGAGCTTTGCGCATACAAATACTGCGAGATCAAATTCAGACCGGGGTGAGCTTCCTGATAAAGGTCGATAATCTTGACATCGTCGATGCCATGCTTGCGAAATGATTGCTGAAGAGTTCTGGATACTTGAATGTGTCCATTTCCGTAACCGGCGGTTAGAATCATAATTTTGGGATTGTGCTTCACAACGTTTCACCCGCTTTTTTCTTCATAACATAGATACACACTTAGTAATGTCAGGATCATAATGATTTGATACTAAGGAATGCACTAAACTGAAAATTCAATAGGGCAATGTGCAAGTCAAGTTCAGAATACAATAGAATTGTAATCGGAATATTAGCTTGGAATCGGTTGACACCGTGAATAGCCAAAATTATAATGGTCATAGCAACTATAGTCATGTCAAGCATAGAGGAGGCTGCCCTTGGAATTAGAAAAGTATATCGGGGTTATCGTGCACCGGGCGGATTTGAAGCTGAACAATTATTATCAGAAGGTCGTAAATCCTTTTGATATTACGGTAGACCAATGGGAAATTTTAGTCATTCTTTGGGAAAAGGAGGGGATCACGCAAAAAGACCTTGCGGAAAGGCTGTACAAAGATCAAACGAACATCGCCCGGATGCTGTTCAAGCTTGAAAAGAAGGGCTTCGTTCATCGGGTAACCCATGAGACGGACCGTAGGGCGTTACGTGTCTACTTAACCGCCAAAGGCAGGGAGATCAAAGAGGAAATTCTTGAGCCGTCGATCGAAGCCTATAAGAAGACAGTCGAGGGCTTATCCGAGGAAGAAGTCGAAACGTTCAGAAGAATACTTGCTGTGATGTATAACAACGTAAAGGACCTATAAAATTTCAAGTATTATCGCTTTGTAATTTTTTTTAGGTATATAGATGCTATGGCAACTATATTCAAGACTATTATCTGATCGTGAAAGATCGTAACTAGATAGGGGTGCAGCAATGGAAAAAGGCGAGAGTAAGACTGGAATTTTTGACGCTCGTTATCGAGCGCTAACGATCGGCATCATTTTGGCAGTTACTACGGTGGCGTTCGAGGGCTTGGCGATTACGACCATCGCTCCCGAATTGGCACAGCAATTAAACGGTATTCATCTTTATGGCTGGATATTCAGCGCTTTTCTTTTGTTGCAAATATTGGGGACGATGGTCATCGGCCAGCAAATCGGCAAAATCGGCGTGTATCGTTCGTTTGCCATCGCGATAATTATGTTTGTGGCCGGTATTCTGATTGCGGCAACCTCGGTGAATATGCCGATGTTAATCGCGGGGAGAGCGTTTCAAGGCTTTGGTGCCGGGGCAATCGTAACCTGCGTTTATTACAGCATTACATTAAGTTATCCCGATGCGCTCCGCACGAAAATTTTGGCCGCGTTTTCGAGCGCGTATATTTTGCCTTCATTGATCGGGCCTTATATTGCCGGGTTGCTGGCAGAATACGTATCGTGGAGATTCGTTTTCTGGCTCGTATTGCCATTGATCGCACTCTCCGTATTGCTGACGCTTCCTTCGTTTCGCAAGCTTCAAGCGGCCAATAACACGGTTCATAAAAACAGCCGCAAAGAAGGATACGCCTTGTTGTTGACCGTCGGAACGGGGCTGCTATTGGCCGGATTGGGGTTCATATCCGATTGGAAAGGTGTTCTGCTCTCCCTGATCGGGTTGATCATCATGGCATGGCCTCTGCGAAAGCTGCTCCCCGAAGGGACATTTTCCGTCAGAAGAGGGCTGCCCGCAACGATTGTATCCAGAGGATTATATTTTGCTTGTTATGTTGCTACGGAGAGCTATGTCGTATTGGCTTTTACGGAGGTGAAAGGGATGTCGGCAGACCTGGCCGGATTGATCGTCGCCGGGGGTTCGTTAAGCTGGTCCGCCGCAGCTTGGCTTCAATCCAAACTGGATGAAAGGGATCTTGGCCGCGGCAGAAAAAAACGGGTGATTGCCGGTATCGGTCTAATGATCGTAGGGGTGTCGCTCGTTATCGCCGCGGTAGGGTTCGAGAGCGGCGGAATCGCATTTGCCGTTGTCTCGCAAATCGTGACCGGTTTCGGCATCGGCTTGGCGAATCCGACGACGGGAGCCATTGCGCTTCAGCACGCCGGGCCCGGCGAGGAGGGAGAGGTTTCCGCCTATCTTCAATTCGTCGACGCCTTCAGTCCGGGCGTAAGCATCGGCATCGGCGGAGCTTTGATTGCCATAAGTGAACATCTGAGCCAGGGAATCTTTACAGGGATCATGTTGGCCTTGTTTATTCAATTGCTACTCGTATTATTGAGCTTTATCGCTTCGTTCCGGATTGCGAAGAGACGCGATTGATTTCATCCTTATAACGAAACGGCAGAAATGCCGTTTTTTTGTTTGTCTATATTTTTGACAGCCGCTACCAAAAAGGAGTTACAAAAAGGAAAATGAGGAAATATGTCGAATGTCCAATACATAAGTTTTATGTATACAGAAAAAAATGCCACTTATTCGCAATTCGGACGTATTTCCTTATGGGGCTAGAGGAGGTGTAACAATTGAACGGTCTAAAATACATAAAACTGCTTGGACTTATCATCGGCGTGGTTGTATTGAATGTTCTCGTGCTTTCGCCCGGATTTATAGGGGTTGAAATCGGGGGAAGCGCGTTTTCAACGGCATTCGGGGTCACGCTGCTATTCGCGAGTGCACTTGCAATTGTATACGGAATCTATGCGTGGTTGTTTAAACAGCCCGTTGTTGCGCCTGTCAGGAAAATCACGACTCATGAAGATTTCGTGGCGGCGTTGACTCGTTTCAGCCGCGTTAAAGCGCTGGAAGGCGATGTCCGTCTCGCCCTGGAACAGATGGAACGATTGAGGAAGAAGTCCGATACCTTGCTCCAAGTCCTGAATCAGAAATTCGATCCGACGGAGCTCAGCTTCAAGAAGTTCGCTTCGGTCATTCGGGAGGTAGAGAAGTTATTTTACCTAAACGTCAGGAGCATTTTGAATAGACTGGACGTCTACGACGAATCGGAATTCGAGAGGATTAGAAATCAGAAGCCGACGCGGTTTTCGCCGGAGATTTACCAAGAAAAAATGAACCTGTACAACGAGTTTCTGTCCTTCATGAAAGAATCTTTAGGCACGAACGAGGAAATTTTGATCAAGCTGGATAAGCTGCTGCTCGAAATTTCCCGCCTGGATAGCTTTGATGCCGGTGATTTTGATTCGATGCCTTGCATTCAAGAGATCGACTCGTTAATTAAACAAACCAAATATTATAAACAGTGAGAAGGTGCTAAGTTTGGCAAAGAAGAATAGGGTGTTCCTCGTATTAGGTATCTTGATCTTCGTTTTTGTGCTCGTGTATCTCGGCGTCAACATGACATCGAACTGGGGGAAATCCAAAGCCCAGGTGACGTCGGAGGATGCGGCCAAGCAATTGAACAAGCTATACTCCGATCTGTCGGTCACGGTCGAGACGCCGATCAAAGGCCAGATCGACCTGAACCCGATCGACGTAGGCGAGTCGCTGCCGGATATTTCGAAATATCCGATTACCGTCGAGAATACGACGGACAATTTCGCGGAAATTTTTTCGTCCACGGAAAAGTCGGGCTCCGGCGTTGACGGGTGGTTGACGGAGGTCGCGACCGAGTTCAACAAAGCGAATATCGCCGTCAACGGGAAACCCGCTTCGGTCAAGATTCGCAATATCGCTTCCGGTACGGCGACGGACTATATTAAATCGGGCAAGTACAGACCGGATGCGTTCACGCCATCCAACGAGCTGTGGGGAGAGATGGTGAAGGCGAGCGGCGTGAAAACCCAGCTGATCACGAAACGTCTCGTTGGCAATGTTCCCGGTATTGTCATTTCCAAATCCAAATACGATGCTTTAACAAGCAAATACGGGAAAATCACCGTCAAATCCGTAACCGAAGCGATCGCGAATAACGAGTTCACGATGGGTTATACCGATCCGTTCGCCAGCTCGACAGGCTTAAACTTCCTTGTAACGGCGCTTAATACGTTCGACAGCACCAATATTCTGGGCGATAAAGCCGTGCAAGGATTTGAGAAATTCCAAGCGAACGTGCCGTTTATTGCGTCCACTACAATTCAAATGCGCGAAGCGGCCAAATCGGGGAGCCTTGACGGGTTCGTTCTGGAATATCAAACGTATGTCAACGCGGCGGATTTGAAAGGCGGTTATGTGTTCACTCCTTTTGGCGTAAGGCATGACAGCCCGTTATACGCGGTAGGCGATGTGCCGAAGGCGAAGCTGGACATCATTAAGAAGTTTGCGGAATTCGTCGCGCAGGATAAGTACCAGCAATCGGCGAAGGAAAAAGGCTTCAATCAGCTCGAAGATTACAAGTCGGAGCTTGCCGTCGTGGATGGCAGCGTCCTGACGTCCGCGCAGAAAGTATGGAAAGAGAAGAAAAACGGCGGCAAGCCGATTGCCGCGGTATTCGTCGCCGATGTTTCCGGCAGTATGGCGGGAGAACCTCTGAACCGATTAAAGGAGTCTTTGCTGAAAGGCCAGAAATATTTGGGGAAAGACAATAGCATCGGCCTCGTATCTTATTCGAGCTCCGTGGCCATCAACTTGCCGATCGGTAAATTCAATACGAATCAGCAATCGTTGTTCGTCGGCGCAGTGAACAGTCTTCAAGAGGGTGGCGGCACGGCTACGTTCGATGCCGTTGTCGTGGCGCTGAAGATGCTTCAGGATGAATTGGCCGTCAATCCGAATCAGAAACCGATTATTTTCGTCTTGAGCGACGGCGAGACGAACGAAGGCTATTCGCTTAATAAAATCAGAGGATTAATCGAAAAATTCCAAGTTCCTATCTATACGGTGGGCTATAATGCCAACATCGATGCGCTCAAGGAAATTTCCGGCATCAATGAGGCTGCCAGCATCAATGCGGATACGGACGATGTCGTCTATAAGCTCGGAAACTTGTTTAACGTTCAAATGTAACCGATAACCGAAGGAGGAATACCATGTCATTTACGATGGAAGTAGCAAGTCCGGAAGAAATCAAAGCCGTGATCGAGCAAGAGGTTAAGCCCGTACCCGAGGAGGTCGCCAAGCTTAAGGCGATGGCGGATTCCAATGTCGCCGCGATTATGGAGCTGGACGTCGAGTCGCTGGAGAAGCGCAAAGAGATTTTGCAATCGATCGAAGGTTTCGGCATGAGTACGATGAGATCGTCGTCGGAGAAAAATTCCTTGCTTCAAGTGTCGGTAGGGAATCTATCCAAGACGGGTGATGAGGGCGGCCAAGTGGCCAAAGGGCTCACTGAACTGCACATGCAGCTGAAGGATTTGGATCCGAGCATGGTGGATTTCGCGAAGACCGGATTTTTGGGCAAGCTGTTTAACCCGCTGCGAGCCTACTTCCTCAAGTACCAGAAAGCCGACTCCGTCATCGCGGATATCGTGGTCTCGTTGGACAAAGGCAAGACGACGCTGAAGAACGATAACACGACGCTGGAGATCGAGCAGCAGGCGCTTCGCGATTTGACCAAGAAGCTGCAAAAGGAAATTCAGCTCGGGACGATGATGGATGAATCGATCGCGGCGCAAATTGAAAACGCCAAACTGCAAAATGAAGATCCGGACAAAATTCGCTTCATCACCGAAGAAGTACTGTTCCCGCTGCGTCAGCGGGTGATGGATTTGCAGCAGATGTTGGTCGTCAACCAGCAAGGGATTATGGCCATCGAGGTAGTCATCCGGAACAACAAAGAATTGATCCGCGGGGTGGACCGGGCGAAAAACGTAACGATTTCGGCGCTCAAAATTTCCATAACGGTAGCCAGCGCCCTCTACAATCAGAAGATCGTGCTCAAGAAGATCGAGCTCTTGAACCAAACGACCAACGAATTGATTGCAAGCACGTCCAAAATGCTGAAAAATCAAGGAGCCGAGATCCAGAAGCAGTCGCTTCAAGCGAATATTTCGGTCGATACGCTCAAACAAGCTTTTGCCGACGTGCTGTCCGCGCTGGATTCCATTAGTACTTACAAACAGGAAGCGCTGCCCAAAATGCGCGAAACGATCAATCAGTTCCGGGATTTGGCCGATGAGGGCGAGAAGCAGATCGTTCGATTGGAAAAAGGCCACCATTTAGGGCTGTAAGCCGAACTCATAATAATTAAATTTGTCGAAACCGCGTAGTCCTGCGCGGTTTTTATTTTTTCGCAGAAAGCAGGCCGTTGACTTTTACTGCATTTTACAATATAGTACTGATTAAGTGATTTAGTAAATTAGTAAATTAGTAATTTAATAAACCGAAAGTTCGGAGGGTTTGCCAAAATGAAAATTCCAACGTCATTAAAACATAAGCCTGTTGTCGTATCTGAAAATTATGAGCAGATTGACGGCCGGAAAGCGGGCAATACGGATGCCAAGGGGCTTTCGCTTGGACTTGCGCAGTGGAACGATCGAGGGAAACTGGATATTTCCGCCAAAGTATGGCGTTATACCGGGGAGAAATGGTCCCGCCAATCGGAAGAGCTGCCGATGCACCGCGTGCTTGACCTTGCTATCTTGATTTGCAGAAGCAGCTTGTATTTTCAGGATGCCTATCGTTTTCCGAAGCTGTATGACCCCGAGAACGCCATGATCGACCGTATCGGGCTGCAGGGGGATGCGATGAGCGTCTCCGTATGTACGGATAATCCGATGATTGATGACGATATTAAGCTGTTCTCCCAAGCGCTGAGCGATGACGGCGAAATGATCGGAGAGCGGCTGCGGGTGTTGTCCCGGCTGTTAGAAGAAATGGGATATTGATCGTTAGGAGGAGAAGAAAGTGTATATTCGGGATGAATTTTATGTGTCCCCCGCAAGACAACTGACGGATGCAGAACAAGGCCTCGTCTGGGAAAAACCGTTATCCCATAAGGTTAGCGAAGAAGAACGGCGCATATGTCATGAAATCAAGCGTAACTGGAACCGCGGGGAAATGAAAATCGCCAACATCCTGCTGGAGGGCGACGCCGGTTCGGGCAAAACACAGCTTGCCAAAGCATTGTCGGCTAATTTGGGGTTGCCTTATACGAAAGTGACCTGCTTTGCCGATATGGATAAATCGGACGTTATCGGCGCAATACTGCCGGTCATTTCTTCGGAAAGACTGGAGAAGATGGAGTCCGAGGACCAGAACATGCTGAAAGCATTATACGACAGTGACGGATTTCGAAGCGCATCGGAAATATTGATGGACGCATTCGGCCTTACGCAGGAGCAGGCCGCCTCCAAGATGAAGCAGCTGCTGAAGCAAGTTGCGGATAATAACGAGAACGAAGCGGTCGAATACCGATTTTATCCGTCCGAAATCGTTAGAGCCTATCGACAAGGTTATCTGCTCGAAATTCAAGAGCCAACCGTGATCCGGGATGCCGCGGTATTAATGGCACTGAACTCGGCGTTGGAGCTGGACGGCAGCATCAATCTGCCCACGGAAATCATACGAAGACACCCGGACTTCGTCGCGGTTATTACGACAAACCGCAGCTATGCGGGGTCCAGACCGCTGAACGAAGCGCTGCGGGACAGGGTTCAGCACACGGAGAAGATGGACCTGCCGACCAAAGAGGTCATGATCGAACGAGCGGTTGCCAAAACCGGTTATTCGGATCAACAGGTGCTGGATATTTTGGCCGATGTCATTATCGTTCTGGACCAAACGGCCCGGGCTAACGCCATCAAAGGCGTAGCGGGCATGCGATCTTTTTTCTATTGGACCGATGCGGTTGCCGGAGGTGCTTCCGCGCGGGAATCCCTTTATCATAAAGTGATCTACAAAATAACGACGGATTCCGATGAAATCGGAATATTGGAAGAAGCGTTGCGCAGCCGCGGTTTATTGACGGCTCTGGATGGAATTGAGCAGCTTGAGGCAAAAAAAAAAGACCGTCTGACGCCATAGAGCTAACGACAAGCGGACAGATCGACGATCGCGGATTCGAGCACGACAACAAGGCCGCGGAAGAAGGGATTGCCTTACAAAAATCTGCGGACAGCGACGATAGTTCTTCCCATGTTTCCGATGCCACGGAAATGAAAAGTTCGAATCGCTTCGAGGATGGAACTCCCCAATATCATCAGTCTCGTCCCGAACCTGTGCCTGAGGATGCGAAGCAGCGGGAGCGGGAATTCCGCAAAAAGCTGAATCATGATGCCAGGAAGGTTGTATCGGACTCCGTTCATAAGGGAGTTAAACTCATTGTTCACCGTCCGGATTACACGACGGCAAACGGGCAGGAATATGTCGGCCTTAGCAAGGAGCTTATGCCGGTCGTACGGGAAATTGCCAGAAAGACGCTTCCGCTGTTGGAGCATGAGGTTTCATCCGAATTTGCGAGGAATCATGTTTACGGCAGCAAGTTTCAAGCGGATAGCGTTGCCTACCGGGATTTCAAATATTTTGCCAAAAAACGCCCTCCGTCCGAATCGCCTTCCCTCGTAGTTGGCGTAAGAGTTGACGAATCGGCGTCAATGTCGGCTTTCGGGAGATTGGAAGCCGCGAAACGCGCGGTCATCGCCGTTTATGAATTTTGTCAAATGTGCGGCATTCCGGTCCTGATTTACGGGGATACCGCAGATGTTTCCAAATTGGAGCAAATGTCAATTTATGCCTATGCAGATTACCAGAAAGTAGATTCCAATGACCGATATCGGCTGATGGGGATTCGCGGCAGAAGCAACAACCGCGACGGGATGGCACTGCGCATAATTGCCGATCGATTAACGGCTGCGCCGCAGATGACCAAGCTGTTGATCAGCATAAGCGACGGGCAACCGAAAGCAATGGACAACTATACCGGAAGTTATGCAGCCCGGGACATGCAGACGACGATCGCCGAATATGAACGGAAAGGAATCGTATTTTTAGCGGCCGCCATCGGCCAAGACAAGGATGTCATCGGTCAAATTTATGGGAGCGAGAGGTTTCTCGATATTACGGATCTGAACGAGCTCCCTGCCAAGCTGGTGCGGATTATCGCCCGGTATTTGTAAGATGTTCCGCATCGGACCGGGATTCGTTCATGTTCTTAATCTGTGCTCGGCAAATGAACGGATCCGCGTACGAGCGGAACAATGATCAATAATCCGGCGACAAAGCTGAATCCGGCCAGCGTATATACAGACGTGAGCGATATTGAGTTTTTAAATACGCCGGCAAGACTCGTCATAAGCAGCATGGAGCCGGTCATGAGCGGGGTACGTATTCCGGTAACTCGGCCGACATAAGCTTGTTCCGTGCGCTGCATGACTAAAGTGGTGTTTCCGACGAAGATGGCGGGCTGAAACAACGCAATGAAGAATTGCGCGGCCATCGTAAGCCACAGTGCAGACGACCATCCGATGATGAGGATGCCGATGCCGTCCGCGAGCAAGCCAATCATGAGCAATCGTAGCGGGGGAATCTTCGCGGCGAGCATAAACGCTGCGATTCCTCCGATGATCTCGCCTGCGCCGTAAGGTACAGTGATCCATGGCAAATCTTGTGCAGACAACCCCAAGCGCTCCGTAATCACGAAAATGCTTAACGGAGATATCAGACCCACGCCCAATCCCACCAGCATGAAGCATAGATTCAACCACAGAAGCTCTCGATTGAGCATGACATAACGAATGCCATCTGCCATCTCTCGCAGCAACTTAACCCGATCCTCTGCATGAAGCTCCGCTCGGCTTGGATCGGCAGGCAGGAACAGCATCGCGACAGCGGATAGCATGAACGATATGCCGGTCAACAGCATCGCAAATTCAATGCCCAACTGCTGATACGCAATCGTTCCGAAGATGGGTCCGACAATCATAAATAGGGCGGAGAGAGTTTGCAGGATGGACATGCAAATTTGCACATGATCATCGTGAACGTGGATTTTAAACAGCTTCATGCCAGAAGGCTGGGCGAACTGCGACAAGATGGAAGAACAGAAGGTGGCGAAAAAGGCGGCCTGCCATGATCCGGATTCAAGCGCAGCAAAAACGATAAAGACCGATATCGCGCTTAACCATTCACACCAAACGATCGTGCGTTTCGGGCGCCATCGGTCTGCGAACACGCCGCCGACAAATGAAAAGATAAAGATCGGCGCATACTCGGCAACGGAAATGAGAGATACGGCAAATGCGTCACCTTGCGTCATGTCCATAACATACATAAGAACGGCGAGATTGCGGATCCAAATTCCGAATTGAGAAAACAAATTGGAAATTATAATGGCGCGGATAAAGCGGTTTTGAAAAACTTGAAGGGAACTGACCATACGAACGGACTCCTCTCTAATGTCATTTCGGACTTAGCATAAGACCTCCTCTTAGGTAACGGTCAAACGTTATTTTTAGCCCGAATTGTCTTGACACTCCTCTTAGGGAAGACTTTAGACTATAGAGAGAAGGAGGGGACAGCATGCTATATACGGTCAAAGAGGTATCGTCATTATCCAAGGTTACAATCAAGACGCTTCATCATTACCACAAGATTGGTCTTCTTGTGCCCTACGAAATTAGCGAAGCGGGCTATCGATTGTATGGAACAAAAGAACTTGAACGTTTGCAGCAGATATTGTTCTACAAGGAAATGGATTTCCCGCTTCCGGAAATCAAGAAACTGATGGATGGCGTGCCGGATCGGAGAGCTCTTCTATTCGAGCAAGAGAAGCAGTTGCTGGCTCGCAAAGAGAGGCTTGAGAACATCATCCGAACATTGCAAAAATCGATCGCGTCTATGGAGAACAATGAATCGATGGATCCGCAGGACATGTTTGCGGGGTTTGAAGGCGCGGAAGAGTGGATAGAGGCTCTTGAGGAGCAAAATGATTATTTGAAAAAAACCTACGATGTCGATATCATCGGCGATAACCCCATCGATGTGATGGCGATGAACGAACAGGCGAAAGAAGCCATGCTATTCATGAAAGAGATAGCGGAAGCCTTGAGGAAAGGTTTGAAGCAAAATGACGCGCATGTCCGCCAATTGATTCGCAGTCATCTGGATTTCTTGAATGAACACGGACATCAAACGTCAGCAGCCGATTTTGCCTCGCAAGCACGTTTTTTCCTGCAAGATGAATTTCATTTGCGCATGCTGGAAGACCAACAGACAGGTCTTGCTTATTATTTGTCCGCGGCGGCCGAGTCGTTCGCAGCCGATCATCCGTAATATGAACAGTAAAGCTCCGCCATCAAGCGGAGCTTTTGTCATTTGAACAACGAAACGGACGACTCGACGACTTGATCCAATACTTTCTGTAATTGTTCCTTCGTCTCCGCCTCCGGAATGCCGCGCTCCATAAGCTCTTGCTGCACCTGATCCAAATAATTCATGCCCTGGGATACGGAGCCCCAGAATTGCATGGCCATCAGACCGGCGTCGCCTTGCTGGATCGCGCCTTGGCGCATCCCGTTTTCGATTGCTTCAGTCATTGGAAGCATGAAATTTTTGACCCAGGCGAACGGCGATATTTCATCCGGCGTGTACAAATGATGCAGATCCAGGCTGATCCGCGCATAAAAACGCGAAAGTGCAGGGTTATCCATGACACGTTCGCAAACGATCAAGGCGTAACCTTTGAACAGATCATAGATTGGCCCCTCATTTTCGAAATAAGCCTTTGTAAAGCTTCTGGATTGTTCCATCATGTATTCGTAAAGCTCGCGAAATAACGTTTTCTTATTTTTGAAATAGTAATAAACGAGTCCATGAGCCAGCCCTGCCCGGTCTGCGATATCGCTCATCTCGGATGCGGCGTAGCCTTTTTCCACATAAACTTGAATAGCCGCCTGCAAAATTTCCTGTTTCCGCTGTTTGCGAATTTCTTCGTTTTGTTCTTTCGTTCGAGGAGACAATGCATGATTCCCCTTTTTTATTTGATTTGGATGTCAATCGATAATTATAACGATAATGAATCCGTCGCACAACTAATATTGGAAAGAACCTCTATCTTCGAGGCAGCCTTTTCATGAAATTATGAACCAATAAAGGGAGAGAAATCAGAATCGGAGGATCATCCAGTCGCGGAGCATACAGCTTGACCTGCTGATAAGGGACGGGAGATGCGGATCCGACTACGATCGGTTCTTTCGATCGGGTGCGCAAGGTGGAGTGAGGAAGCAGAATATCCATGGGCTGTGTTCCCCACGAAACGGAAGTCGCCATGAGATAATAAATACCTGGCTTGACGTTCGTGAAGCAAAAATCACCCAAAGAAGTCAAGATCGTTCCGTATAAAGGAAGTCCTTCGGGAATCGGTTTGGCAAACAGGCCGATCAGAACAAAGCCTTGGAAAGGAATCTCCGAGCGGACGGTTCCTTCAATTCTGGCATGCGGATTGGAGGCGAGCCGCGATGGTTGCAGTTCGGTAAGCTTTTGCAATGAGGATATATGACTTTCTGCTTTGAATGCGGAATTACGAAAGGCGAGCGGCGTTACGCCTACTTTTTCGGTGAATCGAGTAGTGAAGGTGCCGAGACTTTGCTGTCCGATTTCCAGCCCAATGTCACGAATGCTCCAATTGGTGTGGAGCAGCAGCTCTTTGGCCTTCTGCAAGCGCAACGAAGAAACATAATAAAGAGGAGAAAGGCCGATCCTTTCTTTAAAGATGCGCGAAAAATGATACGTACTATAAGCGACATGACCGGCTAGCCGGGAAAGCGGGAGCGGTTCATCGATATGCCTATGAATATATGCGATTACTTCATCAATTTCGGACACTCGGCCTGTCATCTTCCCAGCACTTCCTCTCGAACATGATCTTAGATTCAAATATACTGAGACTATTATAACAGGACAATGAAATAAACAATCCATAATGTGTTAAAATATTGGAGAATGATCACTTGTGATATACTGTTTATGAAGTAAACAATTTCTCATAGAGATGATCGTGACGGGGGAGACCATGTAATGCAGAACAATGAACATCTTGATGATGAAGCATTCATTCATTTGCCGAATGGGGCGAAGCTCAGTTGGGGATTGGCCAAACAACCGACACGAGGGCCGAAGGGCGAGCTCAGCATCTCCAAGATCGTTGATGCCGCCATCGCGATTGCCGACAAGGAAGGGCTTGCCGCTGTTTCGATGAATCGGGTTGCTTCCTCGTTAGGTTTTACGACGATGTCCCTTTACCGGTATATTTCCAGCAAGGACGACCTGCTGTTCCTGATGCAGGACGCCATAAGCGCGGTTCCGATTCCTCCGGAAAGACCCGGTGCGGATTGGAGAGAGAGCATGCGGGAATATGTTCGGGTTTGCGCTCAAGTTTTTTGCGATCATCCTTGGTTTGGCGACATACCGGTCTCCGGCATTCCCATTGCGCCGAATAATCTGCAAATTGTCGATTGGGTACTTCGGTCCATGCGCGATTTTCAACTGAACGATTTTGAGAAAATGTCGGTATTGCTGCTGTTAAGCAGTTATTCCCGGTCGGTTGGCATCATTCGACGGGATTTCCACCGGGCCATTCTAGCAGGAACAAGCCCGAACTCCATCAACGGTCTCAACTATAGCGCGGCATTGAAGAAGTTGGTCAAGCCGGATCGTTATCCGGACCTATATCCGTTTGTCATTTCCGGTGTCTATACGGGCGAAAAAGAGGACGAAAATCCGGTCGGGGACGATTTCGATTTTGGCTTGGAGCGGATTCTTGACGGGATCGAGCATTACTTATCCACGAAATTGTCTGGCAAGCCGGATGCCGAATGAATACTGAGTTGCGCAAATAATAAAAGAACAGCGATTCGATGGAAATCGAGTCGCTGTTCTTTTTTGATGAAAGGGAAGTTTTAACGGCGCCCCGCTTTGCGGCGAAAAGCCCATACGCTCCATGCGAGGGATAGGAGCAGGATCGCGGTACACCAGCCGATGGCCCAGCCTGCGCTGTCATGCAGCGGGGTTCCGGTAAGGAGTCCGCGAATCGTTTCGATGACCGGCGTGATCGGCTGGTGATTTGCAACGCCCTGCAGCCAGGTTGGCATTGTGGCGGTCGGGACGAATGCGCTGGACAGGTAGGGAAGGAACAGCAGAATAAATCCGTATCCTGACGCCGCCGACGGGCTGGCCGTAACCAATCCGATGGCTGCGAACAGCCAAGTGAACGTAAGAATGAACAGGATGATGACTCCTAATGCCCCAAGCCATTCCAAGATTCCGGCGGAAGACCGGAAGCCTACGAGCAAGGCGACGCCAAAAACAACGGCTGTTGCAAGCAGATTGCGTGCGAGGCTGGCGACAACATGCCCGGTAACAACGCTAAGGCTTCGGATCGGCATCGTTCGAAACCGGTCAATGATGCCGTTTGTCATGTCTTGAGCTACGTCAACCGCGGTGCTGGACGAACCGAAGCCGGCACATAGCAGAATGATTCCCGGCACGACATAGTCCACGTAATTGCCGCTCGGATCGATTGCGCCGCCGAATACATAGGTAAACAACAGCATCAGCATGACGGGCAGCATGATCGCCATCATCAACGATTCGATATTTCGTATGCTATGACGTAGACTTCGTCCGATAAAGACGGCGTTCGTGACGACAACGGAAGCCGATTTGCCTGGAAGCGGGGTTGTCATGAGATGGATTCCTCCAATTCTTTGGACGTAAGCGCGAGAAAGACATCGTCCATGCTAGGTTTACGGATGCTCACCCGTGTATCCGGCGGAACTTGAAGGGCGAGCTCATTCAGCGTATGGCGGATGTCGGCGATGCTGCCAGTAGTGGGTACGGTTCGGATCAGCTCTTCATGCGCGTTGTGCAGTTCAATGACTTCGCCGCCCAGGCGGGATTTCAACTCCGCGGCCGTTCCTGTCGCTACGACACGCCCGCCGTCAATGACCGCGATCAGGTCGGCTAACTGATCCGCCTCTTCCAAGTACTGTGTCGTGAGAAAGACCGTAATTCCCTGCTCCCGCAACCGAAGGATGCTGTCCCACAATGTGCGGCGGCTTATCGTATCAAGCCCCGTGGTAGGCTCGTCGAGGAACAGCACCGGCCTTCCGACGACAAGACTGATCGCAAGATCGAGCCGACGGCGCATGCCGCCCGAATACGTTCTGACCCGTTTCTTGGCCGCCGCCGCAAGGTCGAAATGCTCCAGCAGCGCGTTCGTCCGATCAGCCGAATCGGCAGCCGTCAAACCGGAAAGCCTGCACATCATTCGCAGATTTTCTTCGCCGGTCAGCACTTCGTCGACTGCGGCGAATTGTCCGGTCAGACTAATCGATTGCTTGACCTTGTTCTTCTCGGCAACGACATCATGCCCCGCAACTCGAACGGATCCTTCGTCGGGATTCACCAGCGTCGATAAAATGTGGATCAGTGTCGTCTTCCCGGCGCCGTTTGGGCCAAGCAGGGCGAAGACGGTGCCTGCCGGCACGGCGAGATTGATCCCGTCCAGCACCGTATGGCCGCCGAACTTTTTGCGCAGTCCTTTGACTTCAACAGCAAACTGATTCATCGTAGTTCTCCTTTTCAAAATATTAACAGTGTATTTAATAAACAGTATATACAATACGCAATATACCTGCAACAAGAATTTAGCGTGTGCTTGACGTGAAACGAACCCTATTTTAAAATTAGAGTAATTACTCTAAATGAGAGGGCGTGTAAACGGAGTGGGTGCCAAAGAACGAATCATTGAAACGGCTATTCGATTATTTAATGAGCAAGGGACAGGCAAAGTGTCGACGAATCATATCGCAGCCGCAGCCGGGATCAGTCCGGGCAACTTGTATTATCATTTTCACAACAAAGAGGAGATCGTTGGGGCCATTCTCGATCAAATGTATGCGAAATGGAGTCCGGTGTGGTCCATTGATCATGATGTGCGGCTGACACAAGAACATTTGCGCGGCCGCTTGATGGCGAATTTCGAGATTTTGTGGGACTTTCGTTTTTTTTACCGGGAAGCGATCGTGCTGCTGCTATCGGATGAAGCGCTAAAACAAAAGCATTTGCAGATGATGAACAGTAGATTAGCGGACCAAGAAGCTTTTGTCGGCCGCTTTGTTCAAGACGGAGTACTGCATTTTCCTCACGGTAGCGAGCAGCTTCGCAAACTGTTAACGTCTTGCTGGATCGTCGCAGGCAACTGGCTTGCCTTTTTGGAAATGAACGGCGAAACGGTCACCCCGGCGAAATTCTCGGAAGGTGTGGAGCTCATTTGGGCCATTCTTTTGCCTTATTTGGCCAATCATCCTGAAGGAGCTGAATAACGATGGCGTTATTGTCTCGAAGAGGTTTTCTGAAAGGAGCTGCGGCAGCTCTTGCCGTCGTAACCGCCGGCGGTTTTATCCGAGCCATCGACCAAGGCGGGTTCTCGACAGGAGAAGGGGCTGCCTACGAGCCCTGGCATGACTGGATGGAGGAAGAGGAAGGAGCGGACCCGCTTTTCAAGTTGATCAAAGCTTCTATTCTCGCGGCAAGCGCTCATAATACGCAACCGTGGTTATACAGAATTCGCGGGCGAGAAATCGATGTGTTTGCGGATGTGTCGCGTAATATCGGCGCCATGGATCCATATTATCGAGAAATGCATATCAGTTTGGGGTGTGCGATCGAAAATCTAATCATCGCGGCACATGCTAATGGATATGAACTAGAATTGAAATTATACCCGGGCGGACTGGGCCAGATTCAGGTGGCTACGATTTCGCTCGCGCAAGGAAAGTCTGCACCTTCGGAGTTGTTTCATGCGATCGGGTCGCGGCATACGAATCGATCGGCGTATGATACCGCTAAGAACGTGGACGCCATGGTGCTGCGGCAGTTGGAGCAGCTAAGCATGGATTTGCCTGACACCAAGCTTGTTTGGTTCGCCGATTCCCACAGGAAGGAAGAAATGGGGAACATCATCGTTCGAGCAACGGAAGCCATCATTGCCGATAAACGGCAAGCAGGCGACAGCCACAAATGGTATCGACACGATTGGGAAGAGCTTCAACTGCGAAAAGACGGGACTTCTATGGATGCGACAGGCAATTCCGGGTTGACTCGATTTTTCGGGAAAATGCTGCCGATCTCAGAGAAAACCTCGAATGAATATTGGCTGAAAATGACCAAGGAGCAGCATGTGCCTACCGCATCCGCATTCGGCACTCTACTCGTACATAATCAATCGGATCGCGTACAATTGCTGCAAGCCGGTATGGCATGGCAGCGAATGCATCTATGGGCGGCCAAGAACGGGCTGGCGATGCAGCCGTTGAATCAGCCGCATGAGAGGCAAGATCGTGAGCTGCAGCTGGGACTCAAGCCGGAAATTGGGCAAGCGCTGGAGAACTTAATTCAAGCCCCCGGCGATGAGGGAGTGTTCACGTTCCGTATAGGCTACCCCTTAAGCGAAGCATTGGCGAGTCCTAGACGTCCTGCGGAAGAAGTCGTGTTGGCAGGCTTTCAACAGACAGTTTGATTCGGGCGCCTCATCCCAAAACTTGAACAAAGACTCCAATACCACTGTTACAGTGGGGCTGGAGTCTTTATTTCTTAAGTGCTATGGCACCTTTTTAAAAAAATGATTGACAACAAAAGCGAACTCGAATATGATTCAATTAATAAATGAATGAATCATTCACTCAAATGTCGAAAAGGAGAAAATGCCATCATGAATACAAGCAAATCAACTGTCGAAGGCAAATTTATCGTCATTACGGGAGCGACCAGCGGCATTGGGCTGGCTGCCGCCAAACAGCTCGCGCGGCTAGGCGCTAATCTTGGGATCGTCGCTCGTAATGAGGCAAAGGCGAAAGAAGCCGTGGAGCAAATTAGAGCATTCGCCGGCGAACAAGTCCGCGTGGATGTGTTCTTGGGAGACATGGCTTCCCAACAGTCCGTTCGCCGGGTAGCGGCGGATATTCTGGACAGATGGCCCGGAATCGATATCCTGATCAACAACGCCGGAGCTATGTATGATTCGCACAAGTTCACCGAAGAAGGAATCGAGATGACCTGGGCGGTGAATCATCTGGCTTCGTTCCTGCTGACGACGCTGCTGCTGGACCGGATGAAGGAGAACGGACGCGCCCGTGTGATTACAACCGCATCCCATGGGCACAAGATGGCCCGCGACGGCATCCGCTTCGATGATCTAAACGCCGCGAAGCTATACAGTTTCCCGCGTATTCTCTTTGGCGGCGCCAGTTTGCGATATGGCGAAACGAAGCTGGCCAATGTCATGTTTACCGCGGAATTGGGAAGACGTCTTGACGGAACCGGGGTTACCGCAGCCTGTTACGATCCGGGGCTTGTTGCAACAAACTTCAATCAAAATAACGGCTGGCTGGCGCGATTGACGATGGCGGTCATGCGACGGTTTTCCCGAACGCCTGAGCAAGGGGCGGAAACATTGGTATGGCTGGCGGAATCGGACGAAATGAACGCATCGAGCGGTCACTATTATAGGGATTTGCAACGCGGTGTCACGTCGGAAGCCGCCAAGGACCGGAATGCGGCAAAGCGGTTATGGGAGGTGAGCGAGGCACAGATTCGGCAAAGATGAAGGGGATATGATTTAATCCTTAACGAAGGTTGACAAAACGTTCCAGAGTGGATATCATCGTATACATGAAAAATGAATGAATTATTCACTCACGAATAAACGGAGGATTTTTAACCATGAAGATGGATTCCAAAGACGAACGCAGGGACCAGATCAAACGGGCGGCGCTTAAAGTATTCGCGCAGAACGGCCTAATCGGCACGAAAATGAGCATGATCGCCAAGGAAGCGCATATTAGTGACGGGTTGTCGTACCGGTATTTCAAGTCGAAGGACGAAATTTTGGAGGAACTGGTGAAAGACGCAATCGACGGATCCAACGAAGCGTTCGATCTGATCCGGAGTATGCCGGGAACGCCCTTAGAAAAGGTACGTGTTTTGTCGAACGAAATTTTGCAGGAGGATAACCATCATTTTATTTTGATGCAGCAGGTCATGTCGGCGAACGATTTGCCGAAGGAAGTCGAGCAATTGACGAAAAGCTACGATTCGTCGGTTATGATCCACCATCTGGCATCCATCGTTGCCGCGGGACAAGAGGCGGGGCAATTCATAGACGGCAATCCGTGGGAGCTGGCCATGTGGTATTTGACCGCGATCACGGGGCTGATGAACCTGCAAACGGTCGATATTGAAGACTACAAGCGGCCGAGTGCCGATTTTATGATGCGATTGCTTGTCAAACCAAACCAAACTTAGAGAGTAGGGACACAAGTGAAAAAAGAAACGACGAACAAAACATTAATCATGATCGGATTGCTGCTGGGGCTCGTCTTCTCCGAGCTGGATCAAACGGCGGTATCGACGGCGCTGCCGACCATCATTCGCGATTTGCACGGCTTGGCGCTGTTCGGCTGGGTCGCGGGAATCTATATGCTGTCGATTACGATCTTCATGCCGATTTTCGGCAAACTGGCCGATTTGTATGGCCGCAAACGGATTTACTTGATTTGTGTCGCGATGTTCATGACCGGCTCGATTGTATGCGGATTTGCAGACTCGATGACCGCACTGCTGGTCGGAAGAGCCGTTCAAGGCGTTGGAGCAGGAGGACTCATGCCGCTCGCAATGATTATTATCGGCGATTCGTTTCCGCTGGAGCAGCGGGCGAAGGTGCAAAGCATGGTCGGTCCGATGCTGATTTTGCCGCAGTTGATCGGTCCGACGATCGGCGGATATTTTGTCAGCCATATCAATTGGCACTGGATTTTTCTGATCAACATTCCGGTTGGTTTGGTCGCGGCTTTCTTCGTCGCCAAAGGCTTGCGCGAAACGGTCAGCACGGAGAAAAAATCGATCGACTGGGCCGGAGCGAGCACGCTCGTTCTTGCCATGCTGTCGCTGCTGTTCGCGCCGGTTCTGATCGACGTCGCCGGTTATACGTGGTCGTCTCCGATCGTCATCGGTTTGCTTATTTTGTCTGCAATTCTGATCGTCTTGTTCGTTCGCATCGAATCCAAAGCGAAGGAGCCGATCATTCCGCTCGCTTTGTTCCGCAATCGGTCGGTAGTCGTGTTGTCGCTTATCGTTTTCGTTACGATGCTTGGCGTCATGGGAGGCATGTCCGGATTTCCATTTTTCGCCCAGAACGTGATGGGCTTATCGCCTACCGCTTCCGGATACCTCACGCTTGCCTTTATGGCCGGGGCGATCCCCGCCAGCATCTTGTGCGGGTTTCTAATTACGAAGATCGCCTACAAATATTTGTTCGTCACCTCGTTCGTTTTGCCGATTGTCGGTTACATCGTATTGTCTCAAATCAATGTGAGCACGACCGTCCTCTATATTATCGTCGCCTTCTTCATTCTAGGCCTTGGCATCGGAGTACTGTTCGGCAGCGATAATCTGATCGTGCAGGAAACGGTTGACAAAGAGCACACGGGAGTAGGCGTCGCAACGGTGCAGCTGTTCCAGTCGCTTGGCGCCACGCTTGGATTCAGCATTTTCGGCAGCTTGCTCTCCCGCAACATTCACGGCGGCATTGCCGGATTATCCGGCCAGTTCCCGGCCGGGACGTCGGAGTCGATCATGAACGGCGGCATTCCGGCCGGATTATCGGCAGGGCTCATCGAACAGATCAAAACAGTGTTCGCAGAAGCGTTCCAGTTCATGTTCCTGATCGGCGCGATTTTCGCCGCGGCGGCGTTTGTCATCTGCTGGTTCATGAAGAAGGAAGTGCTGACGCCACAGCAGGAAGCGGAGCCGGCGGCCGTCGCAAGCTAAAGGCGGTTTCGTTTATCGTAATGTTAGCGTAATTTAGACTCAATAAAGCAAGGGGTGCTACGATTCGAACGATATCGTTGTGTTATCGTTGTCGGGCAGCCCTTGTTTGTTTGTCTGGACGGCACGTTTATAGAAGCAGAGTAAGCGTCATGTTGACCGCATTGTCGATAAAAGACCGGTCGGGACGGGATTTCATCAGCACCGTAAGGCCGATCAACGATACGACGAGCGTTTGGGCCACTGCCGTCGCGTCGAGATCATGACGAAGCTCGCCCGATCGGATGCCCCGTTCGATTGTTTCCTGGAAAATGGCGGCCAAATACATTTGATGCTCTCTTGTAAGCACTTCGAACTTTGCGTCGTGAGGCGCAAGCTCCACCATCGTATTGATGCAGAAGCAGCCCCGGCTCGGTCCATCCGCATATTCCTCCGCGACAATACCTTCAAAAAAGGAACGAAACGCTTCCTTGGCGGAAGCCGCTTTTTGCAGCCGCGTCCGTGCGCTTGCTGCATGGTGCTGCGTGTAGTTGCGAAGCGCCGCCTCGAACAGCTCCTTCTTGTCTCCGAAAGCGGAATAGATGCTCGGGCGCTGGATCCCCATTCTGGCCGTCAAATCACTAATGGAAGTTGCCTCGTACCCTTTCTCCCAGAAAAGCTGCATGGCCGCCTCGAGCGCTTTCCCCTCGTCAAATTCTCGGATTCGCACCATCGGTTCACCTTCTTTTCATAACGTTCAGTATGTTATTATCATAAGTTTCTATTAGTGTTTTTGTCAAATGTATTGACTTTATTGCTGACGATAATATATATTTTTTGACAATATAACATACCGATCGGTACGTTATGAAAAATAAATAAATGTTCTTTACTTTTGAGGAGGGGTATCGTTGGAAAAGCTTGAAGAATTTCAACCGACCGTTATCTCTAGTTCAGCCGGGGAGGAGGCGAAAGTCAAGAGCGAGGAGCGCGTTACGGCAGACGCGGGGCATGCCCCGACGCTCTCCCGTTCCGTCACGTTGTTGTTCACTGCCGCCAGCGGGCTGGCCGTCTCCAACATTTATTTCGCCCAGCCGCTGCTGGATGCGATCGCGGACGACTTGGGCATCGGCCATCCCTACGTCGGCGAGATCATCACGATGACTCAAATTTGTTATGCGCTGGGGCTTTTTTTCCTCGTGCCGCTTGGAGATTTTCTCGATCGCCGCCGGCTTGTCGTCGGTCAGCTGCTTCTCTCCGTTGTCGGTCTGACTCTTGTGAGCATGGCGCCGAACAGCGCCCTTCTGCTGGCGGGAATGGCGATGGTCGGTTTGCTTGCCGTCGTCGTTCAGGTGCTTGTCGCTTATGCGGCGACATTGGCCGGTCCGGCGGATCGAGGTCGCGCGGTGGGACTCGTGACGAGCGGCGTCGTCACCGGAATTTTACTGGCGCGTACGGCGGCCGGCATCATTGCCGATTTGGCCGGTTGGCGCGCGGTTTACGTTGTATCTGCTGTAGTCACCCTGCTCATGGCAATCTTGTTATTCCGCGTGCTGCCGTCTTCCCCGCAATCGAAGGTGTCGATGTCGTACCCGCAGTTGCTGCGATCGGTATTGCAGCTATTCGTCGAGGTGCCTATCTTGCGGGTGCGCGCCGTCCTTTGCTTGCTAATCTTCGCCGCCTTCAGCATCCTGTGGACGTCGCTGGTGCTGCCGCTTAGCGCGCCGCCGCTAGCGCTTTCGCATACGGCCATCGGCTCGTTCGGCTTGGCCGGCGTAGCGGGGGCGCTGGCCGCCGCGAGAGCGGGACGGCTGGCCGACCGCGGATTGGGGCAGCGCACGACCTTCATCGCATTATGCCTGCTGGTCGCCTCGTGGCTGCCGATTGGCATGGCCGAACATTCGTTATGGGCGCTCGCCGCCGGCGTCATCGCTTTTGATTTTGCGGTGCAGGCCGTGCACGTGACCAACCAGTCGATGATTTTGGCTGTCCGCCCCGAGGCACGCAGCCGTCTGACGGCGGGGTATATGATCTTTTATTCGATCGGCAGCGCGACCGGCTCGATCAGTTCGACCGTTGTCTACGCACATGCCGGTTGGGTCGGGGTCTGCTGGCTCGGCGCTTCGGTCAGCGCGTTGGCTTTGCTATTTTGGGCGGTCACCCGCAGGTGATATCCGGCAAATTGGGCTACGACCCGCGAATTCATACGGGTTGGCGCAATGCACGCTTTTTTCCCAAGTTAAAGCTGACGAAAGCGGCCGCTAATCCGATTTGGAGGTATTTCCCACGGTGCCTGTGTCGGTCGAATATTCGTTAACGGAAAAAGGCCGCGATTTTCTTACCGCATTGAAGGAAATGGAGAAATGGGCCGTTAAGTGGAAAAGCGGTGAAGGCATTGAACCGGCAGGTTAAATGTAATTCAGAAAGTGTTGACAAATCAAAAACAGTACCCTATAATAGCCATTAATTGATAACCAAATGTTACGATTAGAAATAGTAGAAGTGAACAGACCTTTCAGAGAGCCGTTGGTTGGTGGGAAACGGCAGCGTCGATCATTTCGAACTCGTCTATGAACAGCTGCCTGAACATGAGCATCATGTAGGGTCAGACGGAATTCCACCGTTACAGGGATAGATGGTGATGGCCATCGAATGAGCTCATTTCTTCGGAAATGAATTAGAGTGGTACCGCGGGTTAACCTCGTCTCTAGATTTTAGAGACGGGGTTTTTTTGTTGGTTAAATTCCGGGTTTAACCAACGAGATACCTTGATATATAAATTATTGAGCATGCATAGGAGGAAATGGATATGACCCGAAAAATTATAGTGTTGGATACGACTTTGCGCGACGGCGAACAGGTGCCGGGAGCCAAATTGAACGTACATCAAAAAATCGAATTCGCCCAGCAATTGAAGCGTCTTCGTGTCGATATGATCGAAGCGGGTTTTCCCGCCTCTTCCGCAGGTGATTTTCATTCCGTACAGGAGATCGCACGCATTGCCGGCGACACCGTATCGATTACCGCATTGGCACGCGCGGTGAAAAACGATATCGATGCCGTATACGAAAGCATCAAGCTTGCCCAAAATCCTTTTATCCATATCGTGCTGGGCACGTCCAACATTCATGTGGAGAAAAAGTTCAACCGCTCGAAGGATGCTGTTATGCAAATGGGCGTGGATGCTGTCAAATATGCGAAAACGCTGCTGTCCGAGGTGCAATATTCGACAGAGGATGCATCGCGGTCGGATTTTGAATATTTGTGGAAAACGATCGAAGCCGTCGTCAAAGCCGGAGCGACGATCATCAACGTGCCGGATACGGTCGGATACGCCGTGCCGGAAGAATTCGGCGAGTTGATTCGGAAAATCAACGATCGGCTCAAAAACTTGAACGACAGCGTCATCTTGAGCGTTCATTGCCATAACGACCTGGGCCTCGCGACGGCGAATACGCTGAGCGCGATCAAGAACGGCGCCGAGAAAGTCGAAGTAACGATTAACGGCTTGGGCGAACGGGCGGGCAACACTTCGCTCGAAGAAGTGGTCATGGGGATTAAGGTTCGCGAGAACCATTTTGGCTGCCATACGAATATCAATACGCAGGAGCTGCTTCGTACGTCGAGACTGCTGACCCATCTGACAGGATTGGACGTTCAGGTGAACAAAGCGATTACGGGCGAGAACGCATTCGCACATTCCTCCGGCATTCATCAGGACGGCTTGCTGAAGGATAAGCAGGTCTACGAAATTATGTCACCCGAAGAGGTCGGCGTAGACAGCATGGAGCTGATCTTGACGGCCCGTTCCGGCCGGCACGCCTTCAAGAACGCTGTTGAGAAGATGGGCTTCGAAACGGGAGATGCGGAAGATTTCGAGAAGCTGTTCCAGAAGTTCCTTGCCTTGGCCGACGCCAAAAAAGAGGTGTACGATCACGATGTATTCTATCTTGTGACCGAACATCATGAAATTTCGCAAACAAGCCATCACTTGTACGAATTGGAGTCGTTCCAGGTGATCAGCAACGATCAGCTCCCGACGGCTACCGTTGCTTTGAAGAAAGGCGGCGAAACGATCCGTGACAGTGCAGTGGGCGACGGCCCGATCGATGCGCTGTACGGCGTCATCAAATCGCTGGTAGGCATTGACGTACAACTGAAGGATTACAAAATAAACAGCCTTTCGCGAGGCAAAGAAGCCGTCGGCCGGGTTAACATCCGCATCGAATACGAGGGTAAAACCTATTCCGGACGCGCGATGGATACCGATATTATCAAAGCCAGCGCACTCGCCTTTCTGAACGGCATCAATGCCGTTATGCTGGATGCGGGGAATGACTTACAGGCATAACATGAAAAGAGGGACTCCGGGATCTTCCGGTGTCCCTTTTGTTCGGTTTGGCACATTTATCCCATTCGATCGATAATATCCCTATATGGTTTTATCCTCTTATTCTGTTTTGATAGGAATTATTCATATTACAATTAGAGTACTTGCATAAACGCTTGCTTTCAATTTATTGGAAAATAGTGCTGTCATGCAAAAAAATAATGACATGTCATGAGTTGGAAAAATTACAATCATGAAAGCGTATCACAAATCGTAATACAAATACTGACCTTACCCCCTTGGGGAATACAAAAAATGCGATATTAATGCGGCCTTAGGGCCGCTTTTTTGATTATTGCGATGCATCGATTTGCTCAATGATGTGTCATTTTGAAGAAGTTTTCGTTATTTAGGATGATGGAAATGTAAGTAATAATGAGTATTTCAAAAACATAATATTCGTCTTGTGTGGTTGAACGCACATGGAAAACAGACTGGTTGGTTTCACACAAAATTTTTCAATGCATATTTTACTAGGTATTGAAAACGGGAGGAGGATATATAGCAAATCAACATATCGAAGCAGAAATGCTTGGTTATTTTGTTGCGGGAAAAATGTGAATTACATGGAAAAATAATGCTTGACTGGCTACAAAATGTATTTTATGATTCGGTCTGGAGATACGCTTTGTATCACGAAAGTGTATCAATATAACGAGAGGAGCTTTAATTAATGAACCGCACTTCGAAAAGAACAAGAAGAAGCATTCACTTATTGCTGCTAACCGTTATGCTACTTGCAGCACTGGCATTTCCTGCGGGATTTGCAAATGCTCAATCCGCTTCAGCATCCGATATCGAGGGGCATTGGGCAAACAAGGAAATATCGGCTTGGATTGAAGGAGGACTTGTATCAGGTTATTCAGATGGCACATTCAAACCGAACAATGCGATTACAAGAGCTGAATTTGCCGCATTAGTAAACAGATCGTTCAAATTGATTGACAAGGCAGCTATTTCATTCACGGATGTCAATAAAGATGCCTGGTACTATCCGGAAATTGAAAAAGCGAAAAAAGCCGGATACATGAATGGATATAGCGACGGTACAGTAAAACCAAACGCAAACATTACGCGAGAAGAAGTAGCCTCTATCGTTGCTCGGCTCAAAGCATTAGATGAGGATGCAAGCGGAGCAAGCGATTTTACTGATTCAGCCGCTTTCTCCAACTGGAGTAAAGGCTACATAGGCGCAGCAGTAAAGGCTGGTTTCATGAAGGGATACCCTGATGGAAGCTTTAAACCTCAGAACACGATTACAAGAGCAGAGTCTGTTGTCGTCTTGAATAATGCGCTAGGCCAAAAGGGCGGAACAAAAGAAGAGCCGAAAGAAGAACCGAAAGAAACAAAAAGCGTGACGATCGAAGCCATCAAAGATCAAAAAGTCAATGTTAACGCTACGGCAAAAGTAACTGTAAAAACGGTGCCGGGAGATGCCAAAGTAACCGTCCAAAGCAGTGACGATAAAGTAGCGACGGCTACCTTGAAAGGCGCTGATGTTGAAGTCAAAGGCGTTAAAGCGGGAACGGTAACCGTTACAGTGACAGCTAAGAAAGACGGCATGAAGGATGGAGTGGCCACGTTTAAGGTAACAGTCGAAAACGCAGCTGTCAGCGGTGGTGGCGGTGGCGGCGGTGGTGGCAACCCAGGAGGCAATCCAGGTGGCAATCCGGGTGGCAATCCAGGCGGGGGCACTCAAACTAATGAAAAACCTGTCATTAAGGTAGTAGAGCCGGATAACGTAAATGACGGAGTCATTACGCTTAAAGTAGGTGATCGATTCGTGGCGCCAACGGTTACTGCGACGGATAAGGAAGATGGAAATATTACGCACAAAATCGTTAAAACGGGTGAAGATCGTGTAGATACCTCTAAAGCCGGCGATTATCCGCTTACTTACAACGTTAAAGATTCGCAGAATCTTGCGGCTGATGAGCGCAAAGTAACGGTAAAAGTAGTAGCGCCTGTAATGGCAACAGCGAATATTACAGTACAACTCGGGGCACTGGATTCAAAGAGAATTACTGTAAATTCTGCATCGGTTGGAGAAAAATTCAAAGTAGAAGAATCCGATTCAGTCGAGGCTTTTAAAACAGCAATCACTGTGCTCACTTCAAAAGACACCCAAATCGTCATGATTCGTGATGCTGCTGGTAAAGAACTTGGCAGGATTACGGTTGATGTGAGTAAGGAAAGTACAAAAGACTATACGTTTGAAGTTCAGGGCAATCAAAAACCTGTCATCAAGGTTGTCGAGCCGGACGGCACGAATGATGGAATCATAACACTTAAAGTAGGAGATCAATTCGTAGCACCAACTGTAACTGCCAATGATCCGGAAGATGGAGACATTACTAACCGGATCGTTAAGAAAGGCGAAGGGCAGGTTGATACCTCCAAGGTTGGTGAATATCCGCTTACTTACAATGTTAAGGATTCACAAAATCTTGCCGCCGATGAACAAAAAGTAACAGTAAAAGTAGTGACGAATAAGACGGTTACGGCAACTGCAAATATAACAGTGCAAGCGGGGCTAATGGAAGCAAAAAGAATTACTGTAAATCATTCGAACGCTGGAGCCCAATTCAAAACAGAAGAATCCGATTCAGTCGAGAATTTTGGGAAAGTAATCACAGTGTTCTCTTCAAAAGAAACACAGATCGTTACGATTCTGGATGCTGCAGGCAAAGTACTGGGCACGATTACAGTTGATGTAAGTAAGGAAAGTACAAAAGACTATACGTTCGAATCTCTGTATCCTACTGCAGAAATAACTGTGCAAACCGGTGCATTGGATGCAAAGAAGATTACTGTAAAAAATTCAACGGTTGGAACCAAATTCAAAGTAGAAGAATCCGATTCAGTCGAGTCTTTTGGAAAAGAAATCACTGTGTTTCCAACAAAAAACACGCAAATCATTACGATTCTGGATGCTGCAGGCAAAGTACTTGGCACAATTACGGTTGATGTAAGTAAAGCCAGTACAAATATCCATACGTTCGAAGCTCATGGTGACGGCAACCCGCCAAATCAGAAACCGGTTATTACGGTCGTTGAGCCAGACAATATAAACGATGGAATCATTACACTTAAAGTTGGAGATCAATTCGAAGTACCAACCGTAACTGCCAATGATCCCGAAGATGGAATTATTACGGACCGGATCATTAAGACAGGGGAAGATCAGGTTGATACCTCTAAAGTTGGAGAATATGTGCTTACTTACAATGTTAAGGATTCAAAAAATCTTGCGGCCGTTGAACGCAAAGTAACAGTAAAAGTAGTGTCGACTGCTCCAGATACGGCCACAGCGGAAATAAAAGTGGAATCGGCATTGGGATTTAAAAGAATTACTGTAATTTCTTCAACGGTTGGAGCCAAGTTCAAAGTACAAGGTGCCGGGGAGGCTACTGTAATCGGAAAAGATAATTTCGTTGACGTATTTGCTCCCGAAGAAACTGAACGGAATGTTTCAATTCTGGATAATACCGGAAATGTAATCGGTACGATCACAGTAAATATAAAGGAAAATAACACCAAAATTTACACGTTCGAAGTTCAGAAATAAGAATCAAACAATTCCTTGGATTAGATGTCATTGTACATTTAATTAATAAAACAATTATTATAGGGAGGATATTTTTCGTGAAAAGAAAAAAAGTGAGAAAATTCACCAAAGTCGCAACACTAACCGCAGCAGCTACCATGTTATTTAGTTCAACTGCGGCAGCACTGCCTGCGAGCACAGTAGTTATCGGAAACAAAGCTTTCTCCATCGATGCGCTATTCAGTGGTAATACACAAGAAATCCAAAATGCCTTGAATGCGGCGAATGGAAAACTGTATTTCAATAATCCGGGTCAAACAACTGGGTTTGTAGGACTGTTTAACAGGCAAGCTATAACAGACGCACAAAAGGCAGAATTAAGCAACATTCTTTACACGGATGCCAATGGAAAGAAATCTACTTTTAGAAACTTCGACGATCTTGTCGGCGAAGAAGTAGAAGCAGAAATTACGGTTTTGAGCGCTAAAGCTTTGACAGGCACAACGATTGAGGTAAAATTCTCGGATAATGTAACCAAACAGTTTACGGTGTCGCCCTTAAGTAACGGCACTAACAATGTAACTGTTAAATATCTAGGTAATGACTATGTTGTCTCTGTAAACTACACTCCACCTGTAGTTGGGGCAACGGCTGTTGAAAAGATCGAATTTGTAAACTACCGCAACATTAAAGTAACCTTCAACGATGTAGTTGACCATGCAAGTGCCGTAAATCCGAATAACTACTACATGGAAATCGTAGACGGAGATGCGAAGTATGGACTCCTTCCTACACTGCAAGACAGCAACCAGTTGAGCCAGATCCAAACGACTTATCCTGGCGACTGGTGGAAGGATCACATCGTAGCAACCAATGTTAACGGAAAAACGGAAGTCAATATCTATCTTCCGGAAGATGCACGTTTTACGAATGTCGTGGATGCTGAACTAGGTACTTACCCTCATCCGGTAGGGGCTGAGGATGCCGAAAGAACATTAACAGTTGAGCTTCAAACCTCCAAGCCTGGACCTGTCATTCTTAAACCATTGACGAAGGACGTTAGTGTCAATGTTGCCGTGCGCAACGTGAAGGATAAGAATGGCAAGCTGACGATTAATACGGCTGTAAAGCCAATCCGAATTTTGGATGAAGTGAAACCTGAGCTTCTGGATGTGAGTGTGATTAAAGCTCAGCCAAACTTTGGTGCGGCAGGAGGCAGCGCTATAGCCGGTGCGGCTAAAGGTAAGGATCTTGGCAACTTCGAATTGTTCCGGTCCGACAAACAAGTCGGCGAACAACTGCTGTTCACTTATTCCGAGCCTGTATTCGATACGCATGATCTGGACAAATCCGATTTTGAAAGATTGAGAAACGTTCAGTTGTATGTGAATGGCAAGCTCGTCGCTTCCCGCAGCCAAGGCAATCTGGATCAATTCATGAAATTCCAAATGGGTGCGGACGCCACTTATACAGGCGCGAAGCAAGTTGTATTGGATGTCGAAGCAGCGGTGAAGGCTGCGCCTAACGAACCGTTTATGACAGGTAAAAACTATACCATCCGTATGGTTGGCGTGACGGACCTTGCAGGCAATATCGAAGTATCCTCCGAGCACTACTTTGATGTGAAATTCAAGGATGATGCTTCCGTACCACCTGTCATTGTTAAGCCAGTAGTGAAGGAGATTGTCCAAGTCGCCGACAACATCTTCCGGGTAGAGTTTAACCGGGCGGGCGCCCAAGGCGTGCTGGCGATCGAAAATCCGGATGGCGAAGGCATAGGATTCTGGGCAACGATGCCGATTCCGAAGTCGGCTCTATCCAGCAATGGCAAGTATTACTCTTATGTTGCGGTACCGGCCGTTGATAACGAGCCTATTGACTATATCCCTACCGGTGTATTCCAAGACCAAGTGCTTGCTTATGACGGGCAAAATTCCATCAATAGAACGGTTCGTGCACAAAATATCGTCGTGAATAACGATCCGGTTTCGTCGCAACCGGTTGTGGGCGATGATTACACGCAAAGCTATATGAAACTTGTCGACGATACTTTGGCTCCGGTCGTCGTTAATCCGGATCAGAATATCGCATATGAAACTCGTGGTGCTAGCCTCACGCTTCAAGTCAAGGATGTCATTCCGGAACAGTGGAGAGCGGATTCCAACCTGCATTTCTGGGTCAGCCCGGTTGCATATGAATATGATGCCGGCTCCAAGCGATTCGGAAATAAAATCGTACTTGACCAAACGAATTCCGATACGTATTTGCCAGTTAAGGTATCTTATGTCGATGCAAACAACGCCAAGCATATAGCTATGGTTTCCAACCGCGACTTGAGGCCGCACGACTACGGCATTGAAGGTACGGACCTGAATCCTGGTGGGCCAGGCAATATTACGTATGATTACACCAATGATTTGATCAACCTGGATCTAAGCATGTATCCGCAATTGCTGGATCGTGACGGTAAGCTTGTAGCAGGCGTAAACTATACGGTGGAGTTCCCTTCGGGATATTTCACGGACGCGCCTAAGGATATCAACTTCCAGTATGACGGTGGTCAAAATCCGCTGTCCGACGTTGGCTTCGACTTCGAATTCGCCGGAAATTCGTATGACATCCTGCACGTTGATGACGCACGTGACGATGACGATTACTTCTGGTGGTTCCAAATCGATGAAGGTTTAGGATTCACCTCCAATGCGCAAACCGCAATTGTTAAGGTTGATCCAAAGCCTCCAGGTCAAGAACCGGGGCAATACGTACCTCAAACGAGCAAGCAATTGATCAACTACGATGAGCCTACGCAATCGATGAAGATCGAGTTCACGGGTACGATTAAAGTGGATACTTTGAAGAACAAGGAGAACTACATCATCGATGGAAAAACGCTTGCGGATTGGGATACCGAGCTCGGCACAGATACGGTCATTGACTATGTAGTCAATAACAGCAATCCTAATGACGTGCGTCAATATGCCGTATTCAAAGTTCCTCAAGACAGCATTGCGGAAAACGGTGATTACGAGATCATCGTTCGCGGCGTAACGGCACCGGACGGCGGTATGATGACTGAGGTACAAACCGTAGTCGGACTTCGCGACAACACTCGTCCGGTCGTAACAAGCGCGATCGTTACGGGCGAAAAACAAATCCTGCTCACCTTCAACGAACCGGTTCGTTATCATGTCGATCCTGCATTGAAAGCTGATCCAATCTCGACAGCCAATAACTTTAAGGTTACGATCGGCGGTCAAGTATGGACTGTAGTTACTGCAGTACTTCCTGCCGGCGGCGATACGAATCGTGAAATCGTCTTGAACCTGGGCAACGTGATTCCTGCAAACGGAGATATCACGGTTGAAGTTGTCGAAGATCAGAACAACAACATTCTGGTCATCGACAAATCCGAGAACAAAAATCCGCTGAAGAAAGCGATCTACAATGTAACAAGACCTTAATTCCAACAATACGAGGGTGGGCCAACGCCCACCCTCGTATCCTTTGAAAGGATAATGATCGATCATGAGAATCATGAGACGTTACATACTGGCCGCATTCGTTATACTGTTATTTGCAACAAGTTTCAAATTATCCTACGCAGAGGATATATATCCTTTGGAGGATGGCGAAAAGCTAGTTGAAGAAAGAATAATAGATGAAACACATACGGAAATATTTACTCAGTTGCAAGGCGATTATTATATCAAGAAGCTTGAAAGAAACAACGGCCAATGGACAATCGTCGCATCGGGGATCATTCGTCCCAAGTGGACAGGGCTGCAAGAAAGCGCAAGTCCAAAGCGCGGCGACAGGGAGTTGGCCCAATCCATCGAAACGGAGTTAAGACGTTATGGGCTGGCGTCCGCATCGTTGCCTCCGGCAGTCGACTTTTCGGATTCGCCATATTTACCCCCTGTCGGAGAACAGTGGGAGAACAGCTGCGTCGGCTGGTCCACCGGATATTACTTGAGAACCTTTCAGCAGGCGAAGGATATCGGCTGGGACGTGAAACATTCAGGCATCGCCATAAACAGTCACGTATTCAGTCCCAACTTTATTTACAACCAGATTAACGGCGGACAAGATAACGGCACGTCGCTTTTGGCTGCTGCTCAGCTATTGCAATCCATGGGCGACGCTACATTAGAGAAATTTCCGTATATACCAGGGGATTATTTAACTAAGCCTAATGCGGATGTCGTGCAAAGCGCCTATCCGCACAGAGTTCGGGATTGGCGATTATTATATTCGGAAATTGATACCGACGATTACATCGTAAGCACGACGAAACAATACTTGAACACCGGGGATCTCGTCGTTGCGGGAAGCAGAGTCGGGTGGAACTTTGTTTATCCTTATATCGATTCCATTGGCAACAGCATCATTACGAACGATAACTCCTATACCGGCAATCATGCATATGTCATCGTCGGGTATGATGATAACTTTGTAAGCTTTGATGGCGTCGGCGCCTTCAAATTAATCAACTCCTGGGGACGAGGCTGGGGGAACGACGGGTATAGCTACATCAGCTATAAAGCCTTCACCAACTATGCAATGGAAGGATATGTTTTTACCGATCTTGTAAATGTTACAGAAGAGCAGCTTCAGTTGGAGGTAAACGATGATGTTACTTTCCATATGAATTTTTCAGGCACAGGCAGATTTGACATCAAAATAAAGGGCGAAAATAACGAGGTCGTTTACGAAGAGAACGATTTACTAGGAAAACAAGGTTTGAATATGTTGACTTGGAACGGGAAAGATCGCGAAGGTAATATGGCCAAAGACGGTTCTTATCAATTAAGCATAATTCCATATAGCAACGGTACACCTAAAGCTTCCTTTGATATCCCATTCTATAAATCCGGGAAAGTAGAACATGCAAGCGGAAGTGCTTATAAGTATGAAAATGTTATTGAATACGTGGACATTCCCCTCACATTGAAATCCGACGGCAAATTGAGTATAAAAGTGATGTATAACCAAACGGAGTATGACATCGTATCAGATGAAGCGGTGAACGCGGGGCAATACAAAGTATTCCGTATAAAGAAAAAGGATTTTGACTTTAACGGTAAAAATTTGGACCAACTTCGATTCGTAATCGGCGTCCGATAATTCTTTCATTATAGAATGTAAAGCGCTCCCCCATAAGGGGGGAGGCGCATGAGCATGTACGATATCGATTCCCGTTATGTCCCTATGACGTAGCTAGCGCAAACTCTACGCTTTTCTCGGCATGAATTCGAGTCGTATCAAAAAGCGGAATGGCGGAGTCCTCCGGCTGGATCAGCAAAGGAATTTCCGTACATCCTAGAATGATCCCCTCAGCACCTTGCGCATGGAGTCTTTCAATGATCTCCAAAAATTTGGCTTTGGATTCCGGCATGCAATTTCCTTTGAACAATTCGTGCAGCAGAACGCCGTGGATCAAATCTCTTTCCTCGTCGCCCGGGATGACGGCTTCAATCCCTTGCCGCTTCAGCCGCTCGCGGTAAAACTCCTGCTCCATCGTATAACGCGTGCCCATCAGCCCCACTTTACGCAGGCCTTGTTGTTTGATTCGGTCTGCGGTTGCGTCGATAATGTGCAGCAGCGGGATTCCGACAGAGGCTTGCACTTCGTCGGCCATTTTGTGCATCGTATTCGTGCAAATGACGATCATGTCCGCTCCGCCGGCTTCCAGCCTTTGGGCCGCATCCACCATCATCCGAGTAGCTTCTTCCCATTCTCCCCGTTCTTGCAGCTTCACGATTTCTTCGAAATCCATCGAATAAAGCATGCATTTCGCCGAGTGCAGCTTGCCTAACTTTTCATTCATGATCCGATTGATATGCCGATAATATTCCGTCGTCGATTCCCAGCTCAAACCGCCGATTAATCCGATCGTTTTCATCGTTTTTTTCATGCTGAACAGCTCCATTTCAATAGTAAGTTCTTTCGACTTTCAATTGACGTTTCTTCTTGGTATCATCTTATTACGAGAAAACTGGTTTCAAAAGAGCCACGACTTCACTATTTGTATAGAACCAGATAAATGAAAGGATCGGACAAGCATGCTGATTACGGTGGATAGAGCTTCGGAGCTTACGTTGACGACACAAGTGTATGAACAAATACGTTCGGCGATTTGGAGCGGGGTTCTGGGGGAAGGGACGAAGCTGCCGTCCTCGAGAGAATTATCCGCGCAAAGCGGCGTCTCCCGCAATGTAATTATGGAAGCATACGATCAACTGCTGACGGAAGGTTATCTGGAAGTTCGGCCTCGGTCAGGCACATTTGTCGCGGAGGGGGCTGCACTTCGTCTTAAACCGGGCGCAGCCGATGAGGGAAGTGGCGGCATTGTTCCCAATCGGCACAAGGAAAAGCCTGTTATCGATTTCCATGCAAGCCGGCCGGCGACGGATTATTTTCCGCGCCATTTGTGGGGGCGGTTGGCGAAGGAAGCATGTTACGAATCGCCGGAGCGATTATTCAGCTATATCGAGCCCGAAGGCGCATTGGAGCTCAGACAGGTGCTGGCTCCGTATTTGCGGCAAGTGAGAGGGGTTCGCTGCCGTCCCGATCAAATCCTCATCACGAGCGGCGCTACGCAAGCGTTGTACCTGATTACGAAACTATTGACCGATTCGGCGTCCTATATCGCAGTGGAAGACCCTGCCGCCAGTGAAATGCGGGCGATATTCACGACCGCGGGAGCCGAGGTTCGTCCCGTTCCGGTGGATGAGAAGGGGATTATTCCCGACCGGCTGTCCTCAACGGAAAAGCCCAGCTTCGTATTCGTTACGCCATCCCACCAGTTTCCACTCGGAGGCACTTTGCCGATTCAAAGACGCATTCAATTGATCGAATACGCAAGAGCGATGGATTGCTACATTGTCGAGGACGATTATGACAGCGAGTTCACGTACGACGGCGTTCCCGTCCATTCCATGCAAGGGCTCGATCCCGACAAAGTGATCTACGTCGGCACGTTCAGCAAAATCCTGTCTCCTTCGTTAAGGATCGGTTATCTTGTTCTCCCGGACGCGCTGTTAGCCCATTTTCGCAGGAACAAATGGTATTTGGACAGGCACACCTCGGTGCTGGAGCAGCTCATATTAGCCCGATTTATTGAAAAGAGACATCTGGAGCGGCACATTCGCCGAATGCGCAAAGTGTACCGCAAACGCAGGGAAGTGCTCATTCAAAGCTTGAAGGAGCATTTTGGAGAAGTCGACATTTTGGGGCTGGCCGCAGGCATGCATCTTGTCGTCCGATTCTCGGGCATTTCGTTTCGGGAGCCGCTGCTTGGGCAATTCAAGGAGCATGGATTGATCGTATATCCCGTGGAGCAATTTGCTCTTGCCCAAAACGATTTTGCGGATAGCGTGGTGCTCGGCTACGGGGGATTGAGCACGGACTTGATCCGGGAAGGCGTTCGCCGCATGAAAACGATAATTGGGTAGCGGTAGAATAATGAACACTTTTCATGAACAGCTACAAAGGGTATAGTATTAATGATCGCAACCAGAATGGAATGGAGAGGAATACGAGAATACATGAAAACCAATTGGATTAAAGCCGGATACGCCGGCGACAAATGGCTGCCCAAAATTACGAAAGAGGATGCCCTGAAGCTTACTCATTTAAATGTAGCATTCGGTCACGTGCGGAGCGATGAAATACATATCGATCATTTAAAGCATCTGGATAGCTTGCAGCAGCTGAAGCAGTACAATCCCGAGCTGCAATTTCTCCTGTCCGTAGGCGGATGGAGTGCCGGAGGTTTCTCCGAAGCGGCTTCCACGGCGGAAGGACGGCGGAAGATGGCGGATTCCGCACTCCGCATCATCGAGGCTCACCCGTTCGACGGGATCGACTTCGACTGGGAATATCCGTGCTATTCGGCAGCGGGCATTCACTCCAGCCCTGATGATAAAACGAACTTCACGCTGCTCATGAAAGAAATGAGGGAAGCGCTGGACCGTAAAGGGGCGCAGGACGGCAAACATTATTTGCTGACGATCGCGGCCGGAGCGGATCAATATTACGTGGACGGAACGGAAATGGACCAGGTGCAGCAATATTTGGACTTCGTCCAGCTTATGACTTACGATATGCGCGGCGGCTTCCAGACGTTGACCGGCCACCATACGAACCTGTTTACGTCAACGGGCGATCTGTTCCGCATCAGCGTCCAGGCGTCGGTACGTATTTTTCACAACGCCGGGGTACCGCTGGACAAAATCGTTATCGGTGCCGCGTTCTACTCCCGCAAATGGGATAACGTGCCTGCACAGAACAACGGGCTGCATCAAATGTCGTCGGGCTCCGGCGGATACGGTCCGGATTACGCGCGCCTTGAGGCCGAGTTCATCGGCAAGAACGGCTACGTTAGGCATTGGGACGAAGAAGCGAAAACACCGTATCTGTTCAACGGCAGCAGCTTCATTACCTATGACGATGCGGAATCTCTAGCCCATAAATGCGAGTTTGTCAAAAAAGAAGGCTTGGCCGGCATTATGTTCTGGGAATACAGCTGCGATACGACCGGCAAGCTGCTTGATGCGATTCACAAAGGCTTGAGCTAACGCTCGGTTCATCGGCTTTATAGAAAAACGCCAGGATTCCGTGATATGGATTCCCGGCGTTTTTTTGTCTCGTCGTAATCCCGTTCTTCCTGTTTACGATTGTCTCGGATAATAAGAGAAGCCGGGATATTTCACGACCGGCTGTTTCTCCTTGCGCAAAGCGTCGAGAAGCTCCGGCCCCACCCGCAGATTGTCCCGGACGAGGTCGCGTGGAGTCAGCGCCATCCATTGGTTTAACGAGACATCGACGAACCGGTCGCTTTTGAACATTTCCAGAAACCAAAGCGATTGCCGTCCGGTATTCTGGATGTAGTGCCCGAATGCAAAAGGAACGTAGCCGACGTCGCCCGCCCGATAATCGAAGGTTCGCGCCGCGCCGTTCCCGGCAAAAACCGTCATTCGCCCTTGCCCAGATAAGTAGTATTGCCACTCGTCATTGTTCGGATGCCAATGCAGCTCCCGCATGGCGCCGGGTTCGATTTCGACCAGCGCGGCCGCGATTGTTTTTGCGATCGGAAAGTTTCTCGAGTCCGCGATGCGTACGGTCCCGCCGGATGTTCGGATCGGAGGCTGCGCCAATAGCCGGTGTTTGAAGCTGAGCGGAACCGGTCCATAGGGGGAGACGACCTCCTGGCTTTCGATTGGTCCGGGAATCGGGTCTTGGAAAATGTACACTTGGTCGGTCGGAATGTTGTCGAAGGCGCCGGCGGGCACGCCGAAATTGGCGGACAGGACGTCTTTGGGCGTGTGCGCAAACCAGTCGGAGATCGATAGCGTGTTCAAGTCGGAGAAGTTGCCGTCGTCGAATACGAGCAGGAACTCGCATCCTTCCGCCAATCCTTGAATGGAATGGGGCAGACCGGCCGGAAAATACCATAGATCCCCTTGCCCGACATCGGCAATAAAGTTGCGCCCATCCTGATCGACGGACGTAATCCGTGCGCTGCCCCACAGCATATACGCCCACTCCGCTTGCTGATGCCAATGCAGCTCGCGCACGCCTCCCGGCGTGAGGCTCATATTGACGCCGGCAAGCGTCGTTGCGATCGGCAAATCCCGAACCGTGATTTCACGGGACCAACCGCCGTGATTCAACTGCATATGCGTGTCGGAGAACGAAAATTTCAAATTCGGCAGCAAGCCGGAATCCGTAACAGGCGGGACGAGCATATCGGGATTTTCCATATCTCTAAGAATGTCGCGCGGACCAAGATCAATGCCGCCCGCACCGTCGCTTTGGATCGGCTGCGGAACTTGCATCCGCTTGCCGTCCCGTTGAGGCGGATATGTCATGGAAGTACCTCCCTCAATTCTTTTATTGTTATATCAAACATATTTTTAATTTTATGAATAACGGCTTGCCTATCATGCATCTAGTATCCGGTTATACGATTCATCAAGTCATATTCGCGGCCTCACAAGGACGGGAATTGGGCTGTATCATGATTTAGTCCATCAACAAAGCCTGTGAACAAACTGAAATCTATGCAGCCGAATCGTTTTGCAGCACATCCGCACAGTCGCTGATGCCCCTTATCGAATAAAATGAGCTTGAGCCAATTCATAAATCATGTTTGTTTGTGAGGTGCAAGCAACGATGGATTCAGGCATTTCAAGCCGCTTGGCGGCAAAGGTTCGCCAGACATTTCCGCTTGCGAACCGAAGATCGCTCAAGGTGACTTCCGGCAGGGCTTTGCGGCTGTTTCGGAAAATCGCGAACAATCGCACCTTTGCCAAGCGAATCGCCAATGGCCAGCGCAGCGACGACCCGCACGATGCTTTGGAGAAGCTGATTCGCCCGCTGTACATCGCCCCCGTTTTCATCACCGGCTATGACGGGTTTCTGGTCAATTTCCAAATGCCATATCCGACAAATGGATTCGGGATATTCCCCAGCGGGAGGAAGAGGCAGAACCCGACGGCGGATCAGATTCGCATCATGGCTGCGGCCATCGTCCCGTTATTCCGCAAAATCAGCTTGAACAGCGCTTATGCCGACCGGATCGTCCGGGCGATCAACGCGGGCAATTCGGCGGTACTGTCGCGAATCGTACGCGAAAGGGTAAAGTCGCCCCGCCTGAGGCAAGTTTTCGTATATCGGGATCAGCCTTCGCCCGAGTTCGAACCCGATATCGGCTTTCAACTCATCTTCAAATTCGGCAACCTGCAGTTTGAATGTACGGTGGCCTGATCGGGCAACAATAACGAAGCCCCCGAAGCCGTATGCTCCGGGGGCCATTGCTATTGTTATCCTAATGCTTTTCCAAATTGCTATCCCTATTGCTTCTCCTATTCCTACTCCTTGACCGCGCCGATCACGATCCCTTTCACGAAATACCGCTGCAGGAACGGATAAACGAGCAGGATCGGTAACGCGCCGATAAAAATTTGCGACGCCTTGATCGTCCGCTGCGACAAGTTGGCGAGCAATTCGGGATCGATCTTCGTCATGTCCGCCTGAACGATGATCGTTTGCATGAAGCTGGCGAGCGGCAGCTTCTCCGCATCCTTCATATAAATCATCCCGTCGAAATACGAATTCCAATGGCCGACCATGATGAACAAGGCGATCGTTGCGATGGCCGGCAGCGACACCGGCAGGTAGATCATGAAAAACGTTCTGAATTGCCCGGCTCCGTCGATAAAAGCGGCTTCCTCCAGCTCCTTCGGCACGGCACGGAAAAAGTTGAGCATCAGAATGATATTGTATACGCCTACCAACCCAGGCAGGATCAGCGCCATCATCGTATTCATCAATCCGAGCTTAAGAATCAGGATATAGCTCGGAATGAGTCCACCGCTGAACAGCATCGTGACGACAAAATACCAGAGATACATATTACGCGCCCTGAAGACGCGAGTATCCTTCGAAAGCGCATAGGCGGCGATTGTGTTGACGAACAAGGCCATTGCGGTTCCCAGAACGGTTCTTTGCACCGAAATCCATAGCGCCGACAGGAAATTAGCGTTGTCGAACGTTTTGGAATAAGCCTCGAATGTAAAGCCGATCGGCCAAAAAGTAACCAGGCCCGCGTTCGCGGGAGCGCTGGAGCTGAGCGATACCATCAGCAGGTGGAGCAGCGGCAGCAGGCACAGAATGGACAAGGCCGCGAGAAATGTATAGTTGAATACTTGGAAGATGCGGTACGGCAGCGTTTTGTGGTACACGTGTTGTCACCCTTTCTAGAAAATCCGGTACCCGGCTAATTTGTAAGCAAGACGGTAAGAGATGACAATCAGAATGAGGCTGATCATCGATTTGAACAGATTGACCGCCGTACCGAAGCTGAACTGACCGCTGAGCAAACCTTCCCGATAGACGAACGTGTCGATAATGTCGCCTTGCTGATAGATGAGCGGATTGTACAAGTTGAACACCTGGTCGAAGTTCGCGTTTAGTACATTGCCGAGTGCCAGTGTCGCCACGACAATCGCAATCGGGATGAGCGATGGAATCGTAATATGCAGCGTTTGCTTCCATCGGCCGGCACCGTCAACCTCGGCTGCTTCGTACAATGCCGGGTTGATGCCGGCAAGCGCAGCGAGGAAGACGATCGTATTGAAGCCGAATTCCTTCCACACATCGCTCACGATAATCGTGAACCGGAACCAATCGCCGTCTCGCAGGAACAATATCGGCTTGATGCCGAACAGATTCGTGATCAGCTGATTGACGATGCCCGTCTGGGCGAGCAAATCGATCAGGATGCCGGACAGAATAACCCAAGATAGAAAGTGAGGCAGGTATACAAGCGTTTGAATCGACTTCTTGAATCCCATATGCCGAACTTCATTGAGCAGCAAGGCAAACGTGATTGGGACGATCAGGTTCATGATGATTTTGGAGCAGGCGAAAAACAACGTGTTCCAAGTAATTTGCAGAAAATATTCATTTTCGAGCATGTAGCGGAAATGCTTCAAGCCGACCCATGGCGAGCCAGTCAAGCCCAGTGAGGCTTTAAAGTCTTGAAAAGCCATTAAAATTCCAGACATAGGAATATATGAGAAAATAAAAACCGAAACAACAGCCGGCAGCACCATCAAATGCAGCATCCACGGCTGTTTGTAACGGCTTTTTTTGTACGCCTGGGTGGCCGTATCGAGGGTCGCCTGCTGTACCGTATTTGTGTCCATAACTCTCTCCCGTTCCAAAAAAATTGTTTTGTGTATCCTCACGATCTCTGCTATATATAGTATCAAGCCTTTCTGCACGTGGACTATATGACAATGTTAGGATCGATATGGTTTTGTTAGGAATCGGGTCTGGGGGAACATGAGATGGTGCTGAGATGGAGCACGAATTATTTCAAAAAGAAGTATGGCGGCCGATTTAGCTTGTTTGCCAAAATGAACGGGTTGATCATCATTTTGTTTATCCCGATCATTATCCTGTACACCTATTCCAACGACGTCGCCTTTAACGTCGTCAGCAAGGAGCTGCAAATGTCGAATGCAAGGCAGCTCGCCTTTTTGTCCAGCCAAATCGATTCGCGAATCGAGCAAATGATGGATTTTACGATCACGTTCTCGAGAGATCCGAACGTTCAGAAATTCAACGGACTGAATCTTTGGCAGGACCGGTACGATCGGATGCAGACCCGGTATGTGGTGCTGGAGAAGATGGCGCTGCAATCCGGGGTGATGAACATTTGGCCTTCCCGGTACGCCGTATATTCGCAGCAGAACAAAGCGGTCATCTCCAACTACAATAAAACGGTCCAATATGACGAAGAGTACTTGAAGCGGAATATGAGCGGCAAGTGGATGTACGGTAACGGCGAGAAGCTGCCGCCCGGGCAGCCGGACTCCTTTTATTGGTTCTACACCGATTCGCTCGGACAGCAGAATACGTTACGCGGAAGCAATCTTGTCGTCGAAGCAAGCTTCGGCCATGAAAATATCCGGAATATGCTGGATGCCTACAAAGCCGGGGGCCAAGGCGATCCGCTGTTCTATCATAAAGGAAATGCGCCGATCTTGAACAGCAACGCTTCGAAAGCGCTATCCGATGAGCTGATTCGTTATTTAAACGGTCAATCGCTAGCGGATACGACCCAGCAAGTCGTCCTGCTGGAGGGCAAAGACTACTTGGTCAGCTCGATCAAATCGCCGCATCTGGGCTGGCATTTGGTTGACGCCGTTCCGCTACAGCATGTGATGGGACCGATTTCGTTCAGCCGCAATCTGTTTTATTTATCGATGGTGCTGTTGTTCGTTGTTGGCATACTGGCATCCGTCTTGCTGTACCGGAACGTGCAGCGCCCGATTCGCAAGCTGATCGGCGGTTTGCAACGCGTTCAGCGGGGGGATTATTCGGTTCGGATTAATGCCAAAGAAAACAACGAGTTTTCGTTTTTGTTCTACCGGTTTAACGATATGTCTCGTCAAATCCAGGATCTGATCGAAAATGTCCTTCACGAAAAAATTCGGGCGCGCGAGGCGACCCTCAAGCAGCTGCAAGCGCAAATCAACCCGCATTTCCTGTACAACTGTCTCGGATATATTATCAATATGGCTCAGATGAAAGACGAGGAAGCGGTCGTATCGATGGCCTATAATTTAAGCGCTTACTACCGGTATACGACAAGAATGGAACGGGAAACGTCCGTCCTTGCCGACGAAATCAAGCTGATCGTCAACTATCTCGAGATCCAGAAGCTGCGCAACGGCCGGATTCACTACGAAATCGATATCCCCGAAGTGATGCTGGGCCAGCATGTTCCGCGATTGCTGCTTCAGCCGATCGTGGAAAATGCCGTCATTCACGGGGTAGCCCAATCGTACGCATCCGGACAAATTCGAATTACCGGCGAAATGTCATTTGGCTTCTGCAAGGTGTATATCGACGACGACGGTCCGGGTTTGACGCCGGATGCGCATGAGGCGCTGAACCGTAAAATGCTCGAGCCGCTTCAGGAGGAGATGGGCTGCGGCCTGTGGAACACGAATCAGCGGCTCGCGCACCTATTCGGAGATCAGTCGTATCTTCACTTCACGAAGTCGCCTTTGGGCGGATTCCGAACGGAAATCGTGTGGGAAGTCCCAGCTACAGCGGCTGGATCCTCTTCTTCCTATGCTCGGGATGCAGCCGGGCAGCCTGTAACGAAAAGCTGAGCTGATAAGGAGATTCCATTTATGCAAATGATCATTGTAGACGACGAGGCACATTGGGTAGACAATTTATCCATGCATAAGCCTTGGCATACGCTCGGCATCGAGCATGTCCACCGGGCGTATTCCGCGCACGAAGCGCTCCAAATCATCGAAACGCATCCGATCGACATCGTCATCTCGGACATTCTGATGCCCGAAATGACGGGGATCGAGCTGATCGAGCGCATTCGGTCCCGCGATCCGAAAATCAAGTGCATCGTTCTATCCGGACATTCCGATTTTGATTACGCGAAGAAGGCGGTTCAGCATCAGGCGGTCGATTATTTGCTGAAGCCGCCGACGGATCCGGAATTGTTCGGCGCCGTCCGGAAGGCGATCGACCAGTTGAACTTGGAGTGGGAGAGAATCAGCTCGCTTGAGCGCACTCAGTTTACGCTAAGGGAGAACTTGCCGCTGCTGCGCGGACAGCTGCTGCTCGACGCGCTGCGGGGTCACCGGATGCCGGCGGACGAATGGGTACGGAAGCTGGACATGTACGGCTTGCCGTTCAACGAAGGCGAGGGGGCCTTGCTGCTCGTCCGGATGGAAGAGGAATTCGGGCAATATAACTACAACGGGCAGCAGCTGATGGAGTATGCCATCATGAACATGGCCGAGGAGATCATCGGCGAATGCATGGAAGTGTGGGGCGTTAAGGAGGAACACGGCTATCTTGCTTTCGTGCTCCAGGACAAAGGAGTCGACTCCAGCGTCGGGAAAGAAATGATGCTGGAGAAGCTCGCGTTGCAGCTCCAATACAAGGTGAAGCAGTTTCTGAAAGGATCGTTGTCGATCGTCATTACGGAATGGTTCCCTTTTCCTGAGCAGCTGCGGGACCGATACCTTAAGGCGATTGCATATTTCCGGCAGATCGTCGGGGACGAGAAGGAATTCGTCATGCGGGTTGGCGTAACTGCCCAGAATCATTCGCAAGCGCCGCTCGATGCGCTCTACATGCCGCCTTCACTTGGCAGCCTGCTTGAAGCGGGGCGTTGGGACACGGCGGAGGAGAAGCTGCTCGCCGTATGTGCCGAGCTGGACGAGCGATGGTCCGAGTCGTGGGAGCACTGCATGGAGACCGGCTTCGTCGTCGCTTCTTCATTCACACATCTGGCGCACCGCAATGGGCAAACGCTGTCGAGCCTTCTTGGGCCGGACGACATGGAGCCGCTTCTGAACGGCGAAGCTTTCGCATCGATCGGCAAGCTGCGGAAATGGTCGCTCGGCGTATTGGCGAGGTTCAAGGAAGGAGCGTCCAACGATGTGAAAGACATCCGTTCGTCGTATGTCGCGAAAATCCAAGAATACGCGGAGAAGCACTTGCACCACGACGTTTCGCTTCGCGCGCTCGCCGACCATGTGAACCTGCATCCGACGCACCTGTCGAAGATCTATAAGATCGAAACCGGGGAAGGGATCAGCGACTATGTGTTTCGGCTTCGGATGGAAAGAGCTTGCCATATGCTGAAGACGACCGAGAAGAAGGTGTACGAAATCAGCCAGGAAATCGGCTATTTGGACCCCGCTTATTTTATCAAAGTGTTCAAGCGCCACTTCGGATTGACGCCGCAGGAATACCGGGACAGCAATTGACGGCCGCCGGCAACTTGCACAACAGAGTCTTATCGAAACTAACAAAATCCTATAGATGCTTTCCCTGATCAGTTGGTAAAGTAACTCATGTAACGATTTCACACTGTGGGGGGAAAACAACAATGAGAAAGTTCAGAACGTCATTCCTGATGTTCGCGGTCATTGCGCTGATCTTCATTTCGGCTTGCAGCGGCAAAACGGCCGAAAATGAAACCGCAAAGGACAACAGCTCGAACAGCTCGAATAACACGAACAACTCAAGCAGCCCGGAAACCTCGAAGGAAACAAGCGAATCCGATGCTGCGTTCGCTAAAGGCAAATACGATCCGCCGATCGAAATCAGCACCGTATTGATGCCAAAAACGTACGTGAAAGGCGACACGAAAGAAAACAACGTGCATGACCGCTGGATGCTCGAAAAATTCGGCATCAAGCACAAAGACACATGGTATCCTGCTGGCGACGCCCAATACCATCAGAAGCTTCAGCTTTCGATCACTTCGGACGAGGAGTTGCCCGATTTTGTCCCTGTGCCTACGAACCCGGTATTAACGAATCAGCTGATCGATTCCGGCAGATTCATGCCGATCGACGAACTGTTCGACAAGTATGCGAACAAAATTTGGAAAGACCATGCCGCAACGCATCCGGAAATTTGGTATCCGTTCACGAAGGATGGCAAGCGGTGGAACCTGCCGATTCTCGAATATACCGACAATGACGACACGCTGCTCTGGCTTCGCGAAGACTGGATGGAGAAGCTGAACCTGCAAGCGCCGAAGACGATCGCAGACCTCGAGAACATCATGGACAAGTTCAAGAACCAGAACCCGGACGGATTGAAGCCGGATGAAGTATTCCCGCTCGCCGTCTCCATGAAGAACAACACGAACACCTGGATGGGCTCCCTGGATTGGTTGTTCGGCGCATACGGCACCATTCAAGAGCAGTGGAATAAAGACGCGGACGGCAACCTGGAATACGGCTCGATCAATCCGGGAGCGAAGCAAGCGCTCGCCAAGCTGAAGGAATGGATGGACAAAGGTTATATTCACTCGGACGCTGCGTTATGGGACGAAGGCAAATCGGCCGAAATTTGGACGAAGGGCAAAGCGGGCATTCTCCCGGGCGCGAACTGGGTTCCTGACTGGCCGGCTCCGGATTTGCTGAAGAACGTGCCGGGCTCCAAATATAAAGCTTATCCGGTCCCAGCAGGTCCGGACGGCAAAATCGGCACCAAATGGCAAAATTCCGGCGTCAACAGCAGCATCATGATCAATAAAGACGCGAAGCATCCGGAAGCGATTTTCATCTATTACAACTATTTATTGGACAATTATGCGAACCCTCCGGCAGGCGGCGAATTCGAATACGGCTTCGCCAAAGGCTACGACTGGGATATTATCGACGGGCAGCCGACCAGCGACAAGGATAAAATCAAAGATTTTTCGAACTCCTTCCCGTTCTTGACAGGTCCCGCGCGCATTCCGGATCTGTACATGAAAACGCTCGTGAAGCTGGCGGACGGCAACAAGCCGGAAACGCCATACGAGAAGCAGCTCGCGCAGTTCCGCAAACCGGAGAACTGGTATGCGGCGAAAGTGGTGATGTCCCAAATCGATATCCGTAAGCAAAACTACTTCACGGGTGCGGCAACGCCAACGATGATTTCGAAATGGAGCATCCTGCGCCAGTCCGAAATGGAAACGTTCAACAAAATCATTTACGGTCAATTGCCGATCGATGCGTTCGATACGTTTGTTTCCAGCTGGAAGTCGAACGGCGGGGAACAGGTTACGAAAGAAGTTAACGACTGGTTCAAGTCCGTATCGCAAAAGTAAGGCTAGAGCCTCCAACCCCACTTTACCGGTGGGATTGGAGGTTTTTGAGCTACTGTAACCGGATATGCTTGCGCCCCTGCGCGCATAACTTGCCGATATTTTGTTTTCAATTAGAATTGCGAACGTACCCTAAGTCAACAAACGAACAAACGGAAGGCCGGTCTTCAAGGCCAATCCCCAGCTAAACATCGTCTCATGGTTTTCCACCTCGACGAGAATCGAATTTATGCCTTCTCTCCAGCGAACCGGTATCGATACATGATCAGTCCGGATGCGCCCGTCACTACGACTGCCACGAACACAAACATATGTTCTATTTGGTTTTTTCTACTCTTAAGGGTCGGGTCAAAAGAGGAAGGGGATGTCAAAACGAGGTTGACATCAAAATGGAGGAATGATATAAAAAATAGTGGATGGCACTCGATGGGTGAGAGTGCTAACACTCGCGAAACCAAGTGAACGATTGGCATTTTTTCGAATATGGAAGGAGAGTTAGGCGTGGAAAAGAAGCAGTTTCAGGCAGAATCCAAGCGATTGCTGGAAATGATGATCAACTCGATTTATACGCAGCGGGAAATTTTCCTGCGCGAATTGATTTCCAATGCAAGCGACGCCATCGACAAAATTTATTACAAGGCGTTAACCGACGAAAAGCTCGTATTCGACAAAGACAACTATTATATTAAAGTGATCGCCGACAAGGCGAACCGAACGCTGACGATCCGCGATACGGGAATCGGCATGACGAAGGAAGAGCTGGAGAACAATCTCGGCGTCATCGCCAAGAGCGGATCGCTAGCTTTCAAGAAAGAAAACGAATCGAAGGACGGCCACGATATTATCGGCCAGTTCGGTGTAGGCTTTTACTCGGCTTTCATGGTTGCGGACGTTGTGACGGTTTACAGTAAAGCGCTGAACAGCGATGTCGCCTACAAATGGGAGTCGACGGGTGCAGACGGATATACGATTGAACCTGCCGATAAAGACGAAGTGGGCACGGAAATCATTTTGAAGATCAAGCCGAATACGGAAGAGGAAAGCTACGACGAGTTTCTGGAGCAATACCGTCTCAAATCGATCATCAAAAAATATTCCGACTTTATCCGTTACCCGATCAAGATGGACATGACCGGAAGCCGGCCGAAGGAAGGCAGCGAGAACGAATTCGAGGACTACACGGAAGAACAAACCGTCAACAGCATGGTTCCAATCTGGCGCAAAAACAAAAGCGAGCTGACCGCCGAAGATTACGAGAAGTTCTACGCCGAGAAGCATTACGGCTTCGACAAGCCGCTGAAGCATATTCATATCAGCGCCGACGGATCGGTCGTTTATCAAGCGATTCTGTACATTCCGGAGAACATTCCGTTCGACTATTATTCCAAGGAGTACGAGAAAGGCCTCGAGCTCTATTCGAACGGCGTATTAATCATGAACAAATGCGGCGACCTGCTGCCGGACTATTTCAGCTTCGTCAAAGGGATGGTCGACTCCGAAAGCTTATCGCTTAATATTTCCCGGGAGATGCTCCAACACGACCGGCAGCTGAAGCTGATTGCCAAGAACATTTCGAGCAAAATCAAGAGCCAGCTGCAAAGCATGCTGAAAGACGAGCGGGAGAAGTACGAGCAGTTCTACAAATCATTCGGCCGCCAGCTTAAATTCGGCGTTTACAGCGATTATGGCATGAACAAGGACGTATTGCAGGATCTGCTGTTGTTCTACTCCTCCAAGGAGAAGAAGCTGGTTACGCTGGATGAGTACGTATCGAGAATGCCTGAGGACCAGAAGTTCATCTATTACGCGACCGGACCTTCCAACGAGCGGATTGACAAGCTGCCGCAAACCGAGGTTGTTGCGGAGAAGGGCTACGAAATACTGTATTTCACCGACGATATCGACGAGTTCGCGATCAAGATGCTCATGAAATACAAGGAGAAAGAATTCAAATCGGTATCAAGCGGCGATCTTGGCATCGAGTCCGAAGACAACAAGCAGGATGAAGCCGACCAGAAGGAACACCAGGAGCTGTTCGACTATATGAAGGAACTGCTCGCCGGCAAAGTGACGAAGGTCAAGGCGTCCAAACGCTTGAAGACCCACCCGGTATGTCTTTCGACCGAAGGCGAAGTCACCATCGAGATGGAAAAGGTATTAAGAGCGATGCCGAACAATCCGGATGTTCAAGCCGACAAGGTGCTCGAGATCAATGTGAACCATGCGGTGTTCGCATCGCTGCAGGATGCTTATGCCAAAGATAAAGAGAAAGCTAGTTTATATACCGCGCTGCTGTACAACCAGGCGCTGCTGATCGAAGGACTGCCGCTGCAGGACCCGGTCGAATTTACGAACGATATTTGCAAAATCATGGTTTAACTATTGCCCCATAAACAAGAAGAAACCGCGTCTCGCCTGGCATGCCAAGCGTAGCGCGGTTTTTTGCTGCGGAGCGATTATCGGCTCGTGCCGCGGATCAGTGATAAAGTCCGCTCATCCAAACGTACAGCAGCAGCAGGACTAACGTCGAGGTAATCGCCGTCAGCAGCTTTAGCCGCGGGGAACAAGACGTAATAAATCTGTACGATGCATGCCCCAAGGAGCGAATTCCACGAAAGATGTTCTTCTTATACTTCTTGATCGTGATGATCAGCGCAATTCCGATGACGGCAATGATCGCCGTTCGGACGGAATACGTAGAGATCAGATGGATGAGCTGTTCCCAACGCTCTCCGAGCAGGTTGCCGATCATCGAATAAGTAATGACCCAAAGCACCGCGCCGGTCGTATTATAAACAAAAAACGTTCGAAAACGGACGCCGAGCATCCCCGACATATATCCCGTAAAATGCCGCAGTCCCGGGATGTAATAACTGACCAGCAGCAGCTTGGTGCCATATTTGCCGAACCATTGCGACAGCTTCTCCATCCGTTCCGGGCCAAGAAACATATATTTCCCGTATTTTTCGAAAAAAGGCGTTCCTAGCTTCCATCCGAGTATATAGGTAATAATCGTGCCGATCGTGGCGCCAAGAAAGGAATAGAGCATGCCGATGCCAAGGTTCATGTGCCCGAGATAAGCGATGTGGCCGGAATAGGCCATGGCGAGTTCTCCCGGAAAAGGAAGTGCGATCGATTCCGTGAATAAGCCGAAGAAAAGTACGGCATACCCATAATCGGCAAATAATTGTGTGATCCAATCCATACGAATGCTCCTTCATTGATATACACGTGCGTTATGATTTATCTATGAATCCTTACATATTGGCTTTTTTGTTGTTTTCCGCAATTGTAGTGGAGTGATCCGTGCGAAGCAGCATATCGAATGTCGCGTGAGTGACGCCGAAGTAGCCGTCTTCGTTCTTATAGTGGTGAAGAAGATGGTGTTTCTTCATCCACTTGCCCCATGGGGTCATCGGTACGATCGGGCGATGGGATACGAAATGGGTCCATTCATAATATAAATGGTATAGTCCAAAACCGAGCATAAGCGATAACCCGAGATGAATATTTTGAAACAGGGCGGTAAATAGAATCGACAATGCGATGTGAAAAGGCACATTGTACGCATTCGGCGTCAATAAAAATTCGTTGTTCTTCGGATCGTGATGGTGTTCTTCATGACCCTTATGCGCATTCGGCATGATGGTAGAAATAATGCCATGCAGGACAAACCGGTGAATAAAGTACTCCGCTACGAAGAAAAATGCGATTCCGCAGGCAAGCATGACCCACATCAGCGGATTGTAGGGGGTTGCGATCACGGCGGCGGCATATAACGTACACGCGAACGAAATGAACAGGATTCTTTTGTCGAGCCAAAATTCTTTCAAGTAGGTGCTCATTAGACACGCCATCTCCTTAAACTTGTTATCCTTGTATCTCAAGTATAGGGAGAAAAACGTTTTTCCAAAACATTCCACAGTCTAAGTTTAGGTTAGACCTTAGTCGGGGTCTCCGGGGGCCTTAAGGAGGGGCAGCCAAAATAAGCCGGCTCTGCGAAGTGCAGAACCGGCTTGCTGTAGGGCGGGGAAAGCCGTATTGGCGCTATAACCGACCCGCGTTATTTCATTGCTTTTAAATCGCCGATCATTTGATCCAGCTTGAAATGCAGATCATCCAAACCTTTGCGTATCGTGTTGCTTGATTCTTTATCCCACGCGGCGTCTACGGTTCCGCCTGATTTTAACGTTTTATTTTTGGAAGCGAGATAGCTTTTGATATATTTGTATAAGTCGTTTTTGGATTTTTCTACGGCCCGGAAATCGTCATCGAACGCGGACGTTTTTTCTTTGGCTGTTTTTTGGCACGTTTTTTTCTGCTGCGAGATCTTGGCGCGAAGTTCGGTCAATGCTTGTTTGCTCGTGTCCATGGCAGATTTGTTTTTCGACTTGACAGCAGCCTTGTATTGCGTATTGAGTTTATCGGCCTTCTTCTGCAGCTCGGCGACGGCCGGGCATGCGGCAAGCCGGGAATAGGTTGCTTTTTTGACGTATTTGAACTCTTTGACCCGGGATTTATATGCATCGAAGTAATGGTTCGCATCGGTGCCGTTTGCGGCAAAAGCGCTGATCGGGAGCATCAGGAGCATAGCGAGAACGGTTAGCGCGATAGCCGCCTTTTTCATCGTGGAGTCCTCCTTGGTTGTTTCTTCATATACTATTACAGTTCTATTTGGATTTCAATACTTTGGAAGATTCGTTTCGTCTCTCGTAAAATTGTCGAATGGATTGGAAATGGGATCATATGTTTGGTATAATGAGTTTTCTAAGCAGATCAGCGATGATGAACACTGGAGGAAATGATTATGCTGCAAAAAACACACAGCCTGGCGGGTTTGCTTGCCGCTGAGGTCGCGGTATTGTATACGCAAACGCCGCTCGTCTCTTGGGAGTCGGCCGCGGCGTTAACGATCGGATGTCTCGTAGGCCCACTGGCCGACATGGACAAAAAAGGCTCGACGATGGCCAAATTGCTGCTGCCGGTATCCTTTCTGCTCCACTCGTTAAAAGTCAAGCACCGGACGCTAACCCATTCTTTGCTTTTCCTTCTTCTATTCGCGGTGACATTGAAGTCTTTGCCGGATACGTACTATTGGACATTTCTATTCGCTTATGCATCGCATCCGCTCATCGATTTGTTCAATGCACAGGGTGTTGCTCTGTTGTGGCCGCTGAATATGCGCATACGTCTGTTGCCGAAGTCACTGGCCGTCGATACGGGGTCTTCTACGGAAACAATATTCCGGTGGGCGATCGTTTTGTTCGCCGTTGCGATTCCGGTCGTCCTGTTGCTTCCCGAAGGGATGCTCTAGTTCGTTTGATTGGAATTTTGAACGAGAGTATAATACTTATTTGCACCATAGAAATAGGGTCAAGCCCTAACAAAAGGAGAATGTAGGATGGAGAAATGGGAATACATGACGTACAAATATAGAACAGGCGGTTGGTTAGGCGGAAAGGTCGACACCGCTGAATTCGATCAGGCATTGAATCAATTCGGCGAGCAAGGCTGGGAGGTTATCTCTTGCTTGGATACTAGCGTGTACCAAGGCCAATCCAGGGATGTTCTGGTCGTATTCAAGCGAAGGAAATAGCGTAAATCGGAAAAAATACATATAATCATTTCGTCGTCTTCGATGGCGACAACATTTATTGCCAAACCGGCATCATTTATGATAAGGTGAGAACAGTATATTTGACTGGAGGTGAAGGTAGGATGAATATCGAGTTGGTGAATAACCGTATTAGCCAGTTGCCTTTGGCATTAGCTGGCATCGTTCATGAATCGGGCAACAACGGGATAAGTCTGTCCATTGAACAGCATACGGTTACCCAACTTGTGAAACGATTCCTGCCTTGACTCATCGGATGATACAGTCTTAGGGCCGCGGGGAACTTTTCCTGCGGTCTTTTTTGTGTAGACCGGACGCGATCGGCCATGCCGAAGCGACCGGATCGTCCCGGGCATTCGCAAGTTGGTTTTAAACATTACCAACCAACCCAAGGAGGACGAAATACATGATCGTACAATTCAATCAGGTGCAAAAATATTTTGGCGCTCATCTGGCGCTGTCCAATATTCAGTTCGAGCTTAAAGAAGGAGAAAAGGCCGGTTTGATCGGCCGAAACGGCGAGGGCAAATCGACCGTCCTCAAGCTGGTATCGGGAGAGCTCGTTCCGGACCACGGCCAAATTGCCATTCGCAAAGGCACAACGATCGGTTATTTGGCGCAAATATCCGCGGAGCAAGAAACGGCAACAGTGCTGGACGTGTTAAAGCAAGCTTTTCACGAAACGATCGCAGCAAGGAGCAAGATGCAGGAGCTGGAAGCATCGATGGCCGATCCAAGCATCGCGGCGGATTCGTCTTTGATGGATCGCATATTAATCCAATATGCGGAGCAGCAGGAACGGTTCGAGCGTACGGGCGGTTATGAGATGGAGGCGCGCATCGATCAGGTGGCGCATGGGATGGGTATACCGGAATCCCAATATACTCGCTTGTTCTCGTCTTTATCGGGAGGGGAACAAACTAAGGTAGGGCTAGCTTCGCTTCTGCTCCGGCGGCCGAATTTATTGCTGCTTGACGAACCGACGAACCATCTCGATATGTCGGCGGTCGAATGGCTCGAGCAATATTTGTCCGATTACGAAGGCACTTGCCTGATCGCTTCGCATGATCGCTATTTTCTGGACCGTGTCGCGAAAAAAATCGTCGAGATCGAGGACGGGGAAGCGGTCACCTATCTTACGAATTATTCCGGCTACCAGACGGAAAAGCAAGAGCGGCTGCTGCAGCAATTCGCGGACTACGAGGACCAGCAGAAAAAAATCAAACAAATGAAGGAAGCGATCAAGCGGTATACGGAATGGGGTCGCATCGGAGGCAACGAGAAGTTTTTCAAACGGGCGGAGTCGATTCGCAAAGCACTGGAACGGATGGACAAGGTGAAACGGCCGGTCATGGAGCGAAGGACGGCCGCATTCAAGCTGGAGCACGCCCAGCGATCGGGCCAAGATGTCGTTACGCTGAAGAACGTGTCGAAAAGCTTCGGAAGCAAAGCATTATTCAACGGCATATCCGAAGCGCTTGCATATGGCGATAAGACGGTGCTGATCGGTTCGAACGGAGCGGGGAAGAGCACGTTGTTCAAGCTAATGCTTGGCCATACGCAAGCGGATGAAGGGGAAGTCAGGCTGGGAGCCCGGGTCGATATCGGATATTTGGCCCAGGAATCGGCTCCGGAAGAGGACCGGACGGTGCTGGAACACTTCCGCGACGAAGCAGGCATGGAGGAGGGAGAAGCGCGAGGAAGATTGGCGCGCTACTTGTTTTATGGCGCGGATGTGTTCAAGTCGATCAAATCGCTCTCCGGAGGCGAGTGGACTCGTTTGCGGCTGGCGCTTCTCATGCACCGGATGCCGAACCTCCTACTTCTCGACGAACCGACGAATCATCTGGACATCGCCTCCCGCGAAGCGTTGGAGGAAGCGCTGGAGGATTTTCCGGGAACGCTTCTCGCGATATCGCACGACCGGTATTTTATGAACCGGCTTGCCGACCGGATCTGGTCCCTGCAAGATGGCACCCTCATCTCCACCATCGGCAATTTCGAAGATTTCAAGGAGCAGGAAGCGAGACGCATCAAAGCAAAAGATGAATCAATCGAAACGATTCAGGAGCCGGCAAAGCAACGTACAGCGAGCAAGCCTGCAGCGCCGCGATCGAGTGCGGTGCTGGAGTCGAACATAGCGGCGCTCGAGCAGCGGATCGCCTTGTTGGATGCGGAATTGCTGAAACCGGATATGAGCACGAATGCGCCGCGGCTTAGCGAGCTGCTGGCAGAACAAGAGCGATTGCAGGCGGAATTGGACCGACTGTATGCGGATTGGATTCGTCAGCAGTAGACAACTTGTTGCATCTTTTTCTCTGAATATGGAAAAATAAATGAACTGCAACAGTTGTCGAAACGTCTAATGTAGTAATAGTTAAAAACAAGTTCAGCTCAGGCGTAGAGAGAAGGGTGGGGTGCGGATGAATCGGCTTGCCAAAGTGATCGTATCCGCGGTGTTCGTGCTAGTTACGATACTGGCCGGGTGGGGGAAGCAAGCAATACCGGAGGCGGAAGCCAAGGGCAATACAACCATTTCGGCGGCAAATCGGCAAATGGTGGTTTACAACGGGCCCAAAAAGGCGAAGAAAGTCGCTCTAACGTTTGACGACGGACCCGATCAGAAGTTCACGGAGCAAATATTGGATATATTAAAAGAGAAGAAGGTACCGGCGACCTTCTTCCTCTTGGGGAAAAAAGTCGAAGCGTACCCGAAGGTCGTGAAGCGGATCGTGAAGGAAGGGCACGCGATCGGCAATCATTCGTGGAGCCACGCGCAGCTGACGAAGCTTGACGACACATCGTTGAAACTGCAAATCGATAAAGCGGATCAGGCGATGAAGAAGGTTGTCGGCTACGAACCGAATTTATTTCGGGCCCCGTACGGCGCTTTATCCGATCCGGTCGTCGAGAAGCTTGTTAAGTCCGATCATCATATTATCAGCTGGTCTGTGGATCCTCGGGACTGGGATGGGAGAACCGCCGACAAAATCGTGGATAACGTGAAGAAATATACGAAGCCGGGTGCCATTATATTGCTTCATTCCGCCGGCGGGTATAAAGGCGATTTGTCCAACACCGTCGCCGCTTTGCCGAAAATTATCGAATATTTGCAAAGCAAGGGCTACGAGCTGGTCACGGTTCCGGATTTACTCGCAATCGACGATCAGAAGGAAGCGGGGGGAGGAAGCAATACGCCGAAGAAAACAAAAACCCCGGAAGAGCCGGCGAAGCTCGCCAAAAAATGACCATATCCGACAAAAGTTCGATTGACGGGCGGCCTGACTATATTTTACACTGAGATCAGATGAAGCTTGACCTTGCCATCAACGTACAACGGCAAATTATGCGAAAGCATATGACGCAAAGCTACAGGGGCTTCCCGGAATGAATCGGGCCGAATGCCAGCCAGCTGTCGAAGGATGAAAGGAGGGCAACGCCCTTGAACGCATTGTCGGCTTATCAAGCCGCTTCCAGCGTAACCGCGCTCAAGCAATCGATCGGCGTAGACATGCTGAGTGTCGTAAAAAACGTACAAATCTCGCAAACGAGCACGGTACTGAATGACTTCACGAATGCGCAAACGCAGCTTCGCGATGTCGGACGCCATCCGTTTCTAGGCAAGCAATTGAACGTTTCCATATAATGAATCGCCTAACCCTTGCGGCATGCAAGGGTTTTTCTTTATTCATGAAATCTAGCAAATAGGTCATTTTCCTTGTCCAACTGCCGAAACCCTTTCCGATGCGGTGTCATAGTGTATAGTAAACGCGTAATGCTTGCGGTTGGGAGGGATAGAATGAATCAAACGGTGCTGAATTCGATTGCGGGCGTCATCGGCGCGATCGTTACGTTTGCTTTTGGCGGTTGGAGCGAGGCGTTGACTTGTCTGGTTATAGCGATGGGAATCGATTACGTAACCGGAGTGGCTTCGGCTTGGAAGGAGAAGTCGCTCAACAGCCAAATCGGCTTCTGGGGATTGGCCAAAAAAGGTCTGGTGTTACTTATCATCATGCTCGCTCATCGGATCGATCTGTTGCTTGATGTCAATATGATCATGGGAGGAGCGATCTATTTTTATATCGCCAACGAGCTGCTATCGATCATCGAGAACTATGGGAGACTCGGCTTGCCGCTGCCGGAACAGATCAAAAATATTATTGCGATTTTGAAGGACAAAAAAAAATAAGCACCCTGCACGGACATTCGATAAATGCACAGACGCGAATGTTCATTTTTTTGCCATAAACTCAAAAAAAGTTCGGTATTTATTCATATTCCTGTTGAGCAAACAGCCGTTTATTATGTAATATAAGTAATGGACATTTCAGATTAGGGGGACGCGAACGTGCATAAATGGCTCATGATGACACTGTTTGTGATTGCCAGCGTATTCAGTTTGGCGCTTGTCACAATCGACCTTTCTTCGAAAAACGCAGGCGAAGAAGAAGAAGCGGCGGCGGGCGAAAACTTGGTGAAAATCGTGGCTTCCAGCGATTTTACTTTCGATAAGCCTGAATATATCGTTAAAGCCGGCGAAAAAGTAAAGCTGAAGCTGAAAAACAAGTCCGGTTTTCATGGTGCCGCGATTAAGGATTTTAATATCGATCTGACGCAAGATCATCCGGAAGCCGAAGTGACTTTCGACAAGCCTGGTAAATACGAGATCCACTGCTCCGTCATGTGCGGAACGGGTCACGCTGACATGAAATCATACTTAGTCGTACAATAATCATTTATTGCATGGGGAGCCTTTTAGAGGCTCCTTTTGCTTTTGTTACCAGATTGTGGAGGGAACAAGCTGTCGAAAATTGCCGTGGCGATCCATGTCAGGTTTGTTAACCTGAAATTGATTTTTTTTGAAACAATAGAAAGGATTTTCCCCCTTCCATGCCGAATAGATAAGGTATGAGGAAAGGAGGGAGCCTGTATGAAAAGCACGGGCATGGTACGCAAACTAGATCAATTAGGCCGTGTCGTTCTGCCGATAGAATTGCGAAGAACCCTCAACATTGACATACAAGATTCTTTGGAAATTTTTGTAGACGACAAGCAAATTATGCTGAAAAAATATGAGCCCGCTTGTTTATTTTGCGGCAATGCGATGGATACCGTATATTTTAAAGGCAAAATGGTTTGTAACGCTTGCTTGGACGAAGTACATGGTTTAGCATAAGGAAGATCGACAATTTCCACAACGTTAGGAGCTATCTCATGTTAGTACACGTCGTTTTATTTAAGCTGAAGGAACGTACGGAGGAGAATTTGCAGCAAACGCGCGACGTCCTTCTCAATATGAAAGGTAAAATTCCGATGCTGCTCGATATTGAAGTCGGTATCGACGTCGTTCATTCGGAACGATCGTACGATATCGGTCTCGTCACGAAATTCGAGTCGCTGGAAGCCTTGCAGCAATACAATGTGCATCCGATCCATCAAGAGGTCATTGCTCATATGGCCAAGGTCCGCGAGGCGTCGGTCAGCGTAGATTTCTATATTTAATGAGAATGGACATCGGAAGATGAAAAAGAGGTTGCCCCTTCGTCGGCATGACGGGGAGCAGCCTCTTTTTTTTGCATGATATTATGCCGTACGATCCGGCGAATAAGGGCGGAGATCCAGGTCGAGCGGCTCGTTGCAGATCAGCTGGCGGATCAGTCTGCCCGTAATCGGAGCGAGCAGTATGCCGTTGCGGTAATGGCCGGTAGCGGCGATCAGTCCGTCCAAGCCGTCGAAGCGGCCTAGGTAGGGCAATCCGTCCGGTGTTCCCGGACGCAGCCCCGCCCAAGACGATACGAATTCGGCTTGCTGCAAAGCCGGAATGAGGCGTGCCGCCGTTTGGTGCAGCTGGCTTATCGCGTCGACGGTCACCTTTTTATCGAAACCGGCCTCCTCCTGAGTGGCGCCGATCAGCATCGTTCCGTCGAGCTTCGGCACGATATAGCAGCCTTTCGTAAAAGCGGTGCATGTCAGGAGCGGCGCCCCTGTTCGAACGGAAAAGCATTGGCCTTTGACCGGAAACGTAGTCAGCCGTTTGCCCAGCGGCTTCAGCAGCGATCCGCTCCAGGCACCCGCTGCGATGACGACCGTATCCGCATGAACCTCTCCCTGCGCCGTACGAACGCCGTACACTCGCGAGCCTTCGGTGAGCAGCTCAAGCACCGGTGTTCGTTCCCGGATGACGCATCCTAGTTGGATAACGGCGGAGCGAAGCGCTCTCGCGAGATAAACCGGATGAATCTGGTGATCTTCCGCAAAAAATAATCCGCCGCGCGTATCCTCGGTCAGCCTTTGCTCGATTTCGCGTAAATCCGCCGGAGATAACCAGCGTACGTCTTCGCCGATCCAATCCATCCGGCTGCGCAGCTCCTGCTCATCTTCTTCGGTTAACGCCGCCCGGACGATCCCATGAGCGATATATTGCGGGGAGATGCCGGTCCTCTCTTGCAGCTCCTCGGTCCAGGCCGCGTACAAGGAGCGGCTCCGCTTGCACATTTCGAAAAAATCGCCGGGGTGATGGATCTCCACATGCGCTCCCAGCATGCCTGCTGCGGCAATGGAGGCTTCCTCGAGCAGTGCGCCTTGTTCGATAACGGTGCACGCGATTCCCGCTTTGGACAGCTCGTAAGCGATGCTGCAGCCGATCAGCCCTCCTCCGACAATAATCGCCGACGAAGCATTATGTAGTTGATTCATGATGGTACCTCCATAGCGATGATTGGCTTCGACTTGGATCGCTCCATGGCTTCCCGCAAAGCCTCGACTTGTTTCCCGGGGGCGGGGTGCCCGAATACGGCTGACATAACCGCAATGCCGGAGCAGCCGGTCGCAAGCACTTCCCGTATGTTCGTCGGATCGATGCCGCCGATGGCGATCACCGGTTTCGTCGAGGCTTCGACCACCTGCCCAAGGGCATGTAATCCGCGAGGTTCCAGTCCGGGCTTGGACATCGAACCGAAGATGTGGCCATAGATGAAAAAGTCCGCATGTTCGCGGAACTCCGCCAGTTCATCCGGGTGATGGACCGATCGTCCGATCTGAACGTACCGGGGGAGGACGGAACGCGCTTGGATCGGCGTAAGGCTATGGTAAGCGAGCTGGACACCCGGGGCGCGTACGGCTAATGCGACATCGATTCGGTCGTTGACGAATACTTTCGTATTCGGCAGCAGCTCGCTGCACGCTTCATACCATTCCACAAGTTCACGGGCTGTCCGGTGTTTCTCGCGGATTTGTACGATGTCGATCAGTTCGGAGGGACATGCCGCCCATATTCGCCTCATCTCGTCCAGCTCTTGCTTGCCTGTCGTGACGAGCTGCAGCACGTGTCTTGACATCTCCTATTACCTCCCGTAAACACAATAAACCCATCATAACAAAGACGTTTCGGATTCGTCAAAAAATAATCGGCGGAGCGCCGCGAATCTGCCTCCGATTGCTTGACGCTCGAACGACTGAGGGATAAACTGAAAGTTGGAACTTGTCGACTCGGAGGGGAACAGCGATGGCAACGATTTATAAAGCGCTGACGATCGCCGGCTCGGACAGTGGCGGCGGCGCAGGCATTCAAGCCGACTTGAAAACATTCCAGATGCTCGAAGTATACGGCATGTCTGCGATTACTGCGATTACGGCGCAGAACACGCTAGGCGTGCACGGCATCTACGATATTCCGCTGGAAGGCATCGCGAAGCAAATCGACGCCGTCGTCACCGATTTGGGCGTGGACGCGCTGAAGACCGGGATGCTGTCGCAGCCGGACGTCATCGAGCTGGTAGCTGATAAAATTAAGCAATATCAAATGGAGCGGTTCGTGATCGATCCGGTGATGGTCGCCAAAGGCGGAGCTGCTCTGCTGGCGGACGAGGCGAAGGGAGCGCTTCGCAGGCGGCTTCTGCCGCTCGCGATGGTCGTAACGCCGAACATTCCGGAAGCGGAAGTGCTGGTCGGCATGGAGATTCACACGGCGGACGATATGCAGCGTGCGGCGCAAACGATCGTAGACGAATACGGCGCGCGGGCTGTCGTCGTCAAAGGCGGACATATGAACGGTGACCCGGCGGATGTCCTGTATGACGGAGAGGAATTCATCTGGTACGGCGGACACCGGGTGGAGACGCGGCATACGCACGGGACGGGCTGTACGTTCTCGGCCGCGATCACGGCGCAGCTGGCGAAGGGCAAGCCGCTGCCGGAGGCGGTTCTTACCGCCAAATCGTTTATTACGGCTGCCATCAGAGACGAGCTCGGCATCGGCGCCGGCCACGGGCCTACGAACCATTGGGCGTATTGGCGTGGGCTAAACCAAACGAAAGAAGGTTGACTTTTCGTGTCAGACGTGAAGGATTTGAAGGATGTCATGGAAGCGATGACGTACATCGGCGTTGTCATAATTTCCGGCATCGTGATGGTTATTTGGCTCAAGATGAAAGGCAAGAAAAAACAGTAAAGCTCGCTGGAGGTAAACAACGATGTATTACGTCAATCGGGAACAAATAGATCTCCGGCTTGCTTGCATTCCGGATATTGTGCACGCGCTAGAGCAAATCCGCAGCGGCTGGGACGGCAGCCTTCTGCTCGGTCTCGCCCAGGAAAGAGCCATTCATTTGGCGATCGAGGCGGTAACCGACATCGGCAGCTATCTCATCGACGGTTTTATCATGCGCGATGCCAGCAGCTATGAGGACATCGTCGAAATCATCGGCGGCGAAGGCGTATTCTCGGCAAGCCTGATCGGGCCGCTGACAACACTCGTCAAACAACGGAAACCGCTCGTGCAGGAATATTATTCGATCTCACGCACAGAGCTGCACCCGCTCGTAACGGAGCTGCCTGCAACGCTGCGGGAATTCGCAGAGGCGGTTACCCAATATTTGCGCAAAGAGCTCGGATAATTTACTATATCTTCAAAATGCGATACAATGACGGTACTGGAAGGCTTGTATGTTGACTAACATGGTGCAACGAACAGGGTGGTGATGCGAATGAAAACCGGAATGGACTATTCCACGCGCCGAATGATATTGAACATGCTCAAAATACGCGGATCGTTATCCGTAGGCGAAATGGCCAAGGAGCTTGGCGTTACCGAAATGGCGGTTCGCCGCCATCTGAACACGCTCGAGCGCGATGGACTGATCTCCGCCTCGTTGTCTCGGCAGGCGATGGGCCGTCCGACGAATTTGTATTCGCTTACCCTAGCGGCGGATGAGTTGTTTCCGAAAAATTACCACCATCTGCTGATCGATTTGTTGGATGAGATTGAACAGGACGGCTCGGAATCCGAGGCGGTCGGCAAGCTGTTCGAACGCCGCAAACATAAGCTGCTGCAGAAGTATGCGCCGCGCATGGAAGGCAAAGACTTGGAAGCGCGGGTCGCCGAACTGGCGGATATCCAAAATGCAGGCGGCTATATGGTGGAATGGGAAAAAGACGAACATGGCAGCTTCGTATTCAAAGAATACAATTGCCCGATCACCCAAGTAGCGAACAAATATAATCAAGCTTGTCAGTGCGAACTGGCTTTGTTTCGGGATTTGCTCGGTTCGCCGGTTGAACGGACGGAATGCTTGGCTAAAGGCGGCAACCAGTGTACGTATCGAATTCAGCAAGCTCAATCATGATGCCCGAGCAGCCTACGGCTGCTTTTTTAACGATAAAGAAAGTTTAAGTTCGCTGAAGCATGAAAGCGAAAGAGAACTTTCTTTACCAAGAATAAACTTCCGCTAAAACGCGGTCGCTCATCCTTGAAGGACTTCGATAGAAGTTTTTCTTATTAATAAGAGCATGATTCAGTGACCGGATACCGGTCATTTTTTTTTTGCCTCAAGGTGTGTCAAGTCAAGCCCATGCTACTTATACTGTCAATATGAAATGGGCATTCGTCTAGTCGAAACTACTGCAAGAGGTGAGCCGATGTTAATCGCGTGGAGTGTTGCCTTTATTGCGCTTGCGTTTGGCGTGCTTGTCGTGTTTGCCGTAATGGCTCTGCGTTCTTCCGTCCGGTTGATTCGGGAGACGAAGGAAGGCTTGGAGCAAATGCGGGAGCAGCTAAACGGACTTTCCGAAGAGTCGCTTGGTCTGATTCGAAAGACTACACAGACCGTAGAGCTTGTACACGGACATTTGAAGTCGGCGGAGTCATTGTTCGATTCGGTGGGGAAAATCGGAGAGACCGTGCAGCACGTTACCGATTCGGTGACCAAAGTATCGACGGAAATGTCGGATCGCGCTGTAGAACAGCTCCGGCAGGCGACCGTACAGCAGGAACGTTTCGGCGAAATGCTGGAATGGGCGGAATTCGGCTTCACGATATGGCAGAAATGGCAGACGACAAGACAGACGAATGCGGGGTCTACAACCTCATTCCAGAACGAGAGGAGAAATTGATATGTCGAAGCAAAGAAGAAAAGACTTTTTTATCGGCGCCTTGGTGGGAGGCGTCGTCGGTTCGATCACGGCATTGCTATTCGCGCCTAAATCGGGGCGTGAGCTGCGCAAAGATATCGCAGAGCAAGCGCACAATGTCAGCGAAAAAACGCAGCAGATCGCCCGCAGCGTAGGCGAAACGACATCCGAATGGGCTGAAAAAGCCAAGGATGCCGCAGGCACTGCAATCAGCAATGTCAAAGCATGGCGCCAAGGCAAAAAAGAAGCGGTCGTTACGCTCGAATCAGCCGAATCGGAGACGGAATTGCTGGAAGAAGCAAAGTAATAGTTTTGTCTTGCGTTCAGCAAAAAAAGAGGCTCGCATAAGCTGCGGCCTCTTTCCGTAGATTCTGGTAAGTTCCGGGTCCCCGCAAAGTACCTGAATCAGCTACGAAGTCAGACCCTACTTTGTGGGGTTATTTTCTTACCACTTTCCCGGATCGATGTCTTGCGGACGCAATCCTTTCCAAATGTTTTTAATATACACGTCCTGGGCGCCATGATCAAACACGAGGAACGCCGTCGGCAAATATCTGCCGCCATTGTTGTTGGTCGGCGTATTCACGACTTCATTGTCTTTCACTAGAACGGTGGACGAGCCACCGTCGAGGTTGGCCGCAATGACAGCGCCGTGCTCCAATAAAATGTTCTGTACTTCGTACAGGGTAGCGCCGATGCTGTATGCCGGCTGTCTGCCGTCGATGACGAGGAATAGGATCGAACCGTCTTCCGTTTGGCCCATCGCCGTTCTTGGCGCGATGCCCCAACCTTCGGCTCTGCTCTTGATAAGCCCTTTTCCGTTGACGATTAGACGTGGTTGAAACGTAACAGCTTCGCTAATGTTCATCTTCTTCAGTTCGGACAGCTTGTATTTGCCTGCAATCATTTTGCCGTCTTTGTCGATGCCAACGATCTGCGTTGCTTTCGAACCAACGCCATCGTAATAAACTTCCCCGCCGGAGATCACAAGGCCGATCGGCTGAAATCCATTGCCTTGCCAGTTCGGATCGGCGAATCCGCCGGCATTGACGCCAGCCAGAGCACCCGTGCGTTTGACCATGCTGGCAACTTTTTCGCCGCGACCGACTTTATTCGGAACGGCGACACGAATAGATTTAGGGTCATGAACTGTCATTAAATAACCTTGGAAGCCGTCTCCGGATACTTTTTCAATCTCGATCGGTTCTTTGGACTTATCGGGCTGTGCAGCAGTGTTGATGACATGGTTGTCTTTTTCTTCGCCCATCTTATCAAAATTTGCCCAGTATTCAGCGACGCGTTTATTCAGCTCGTCTTCGCCGATTATATACTTAGCCCAAATCCGGTGCTGCGTTGTAATGAGCGTATCGGCAACCGTATAGCGGAAGCTCTTGCCCCAAGGTGAATAAAACCAAGCGATAAATATAAAAATTCCGATGAACGAAAATAGCGCTGCGTACTTTATGAAACGGAAAAATCCGCCCCGTTTCTTGCGTTTCTTCACGTTGCGCGACGCCGCGCGAGGTGGAATGGACGCGGTCTGCACACGATTGTTCATGATGTTAGGATTCCTTTCTTTTCAGTTTTGGGTTCGGAAAATAGACGAATAAAAAAAGAAAAAAGTTTCACCTTTTTTCTTTGGCAATTTTTATGAGAATAACGTATACAAGCTTCGTTCTTCACGGATAACTTGCTCGAATTCCGGCGCTCGCAAAGGTTTGCTGAAGATGTAACCTTGAATTTCGTCGCATCCGTGTTCCTTCAAGAAGTTCAGCTGTTCCTGGGTTTCTACGCCCTCGGCCAATGTTTTGATTTTCAACTGATGGGACATGGCGATCAAAGCGGTAACGATCGCGGCGTTATCGTCGTCCGTCGTGACGTCTTTAATGAACGACTGGTCGATTTTGAGCGTATGGACGCGGAATCGTTTCAGATAGCTTAAGGAAGAATAACCCGTACCAAAATCATCGATGGAAATTTGAATTCCAAGCATTTTTAATTTGTTCATCGTTTCCGTAATGTAGGAAACATTTTTCATGGCTACGCTCTCGGTAATTTCAAGGCACAGTTGGTTTGGAGGAAGTCCGGTTTCGCGAAGCGCTTCTTGGACGACATGGACGAAGCCGGGCTGCTGGAACTGTTTCACCGATATATTCACGGATACCGTCAATCGAGGGAATCCCATTTGCTTCCATAGTTGATTTTGCATGCATGCTTGTTTCAGCACCCAATTGCCGATCGGCACAATTAATCCGGTTTCCTCAGCGATTGGGATAAATTCCCCCGGAGAAATCGTTCCATATTCGGGGTGATGCCAGCGGACCAGCGCTTCAACGCCGAATACGTTGCCGCTTCGCAGATCGAGCAGCGGGTGATAATAGACGTCGATTTCATTGCGATCCAGTGCTCGGCGCAAATGAAGCTCCAGATTGAGTCTTTCGAGCGACCTGTAATTCATGTCGGCCTGATAACGCTGGAACGTATTGCCGCCTGCTTCTTTGGCGCGGTACATCGCGGTATCGGCATTTTTGATCAGAGTAACGGCATCATCGCCGTCCTGAGGGTACATACTAATCCCAACGCTAGCCGTAACGAGCAGCTCTTGGTTTTCATAGACGAAAGGTTGGCTGAGCAGAGTAGGGATGCCTTTGGCAAAATCAATCGCATCATCGACATGCTCGACATTCGGAAGCAGAATAAGAAATTCATCGCCGCCAAAACGGGCAATGATGCCTTCTTTGCCTACATAATCACGCAATTTTTTGGACAAATATTTAAGAAGCTCGTCTCCGACATGATGGCCTAACGTATCGTTAATGACTTTGGTGCGATCCAGGTCCAAAAACAAGACGGCGAGCGTTTTATTCGATTTATTAAGGTTTTCCAGCGTTTGTTTGAGATGTTCATGAAATAGAGTGCGATTTGGCAAATCCGTGAGCGAATCGTGATAAGCCATATGTTTTATTTTATCTTCGGCACGTTTTCTTTCGGCAACGGCACGAATCGTAGCATACGAACGAAGGAAACGGATATCCTCGTCGCCTTCAGAGGAGACGGCTGGGATCATTTCATTTAATCCTCTATATCCGGATTGGCCGTGAAGCAATAAGTCATCGGCCTCAGTGCTCGATGTGTCTTTAAGCAGTTCTAATATTTTTTCGATGTGTTCTTTTTGAATTCTGGCAGCAGATGCGGCTTTTGTTTTTTTATTTGCAGGATCGCCGAAATATACGACTCCTTTTTTCGGATCGTATTCCTGGACATGATTCATATTCACGATGTTCGTACTGTCAATCATCCGAAATCCATCTTCAAATAGCCATTCTTCAATATTTTCAAATGTCGTATCCAGCACGTATTGACTGTCATGGGTATGTACGACATATTCGCGTTCTTTGATTTTATCGATGCGAACTACTTCATTGGAATCGATGATGAGAACTTCGGATCCTCTCTTGCCGTCGCGGGTTACGGGTAATTTCTGCACTGTTCATCAACTCCATTAAGAAAGGATTGGCTGCTCAGACAAGCATCTAAGCAGCCTTATGTAGCACATTACTTTTTAAGAAGTTCGGCAGGTACTTCTGGACGATGGAACCAGTAGACGCATGCAGGTGCAACGAAAATGGCAGCTAGAAGTACCAGCATGGAATTGGCGGATCTTGAAAGTAATTTTTTCATGTGTCTATGCACTCCTTTCGATTTTTAATAGTGTATAGGCCGCTTTTGTGGTTGTTAATGCTTGAATAATAAAAGCAAGAGACAACAGAGAGCTATGTATGAAAAAGTTTGCGGCTATCAGAATTATGGATGCTACTTTTAACAATGGGTAGTATTTAGGGTTTAAGCGGCTCCTGTTTTCAAAACCGTCAGGTGCATAGATGAAAAGTATGATGATTGAGATTACATCTAGCACAACACCAATATAAAAATAGTCAAATGAAAGATGCGCTATTATGATTAGTGTTACTGCGGAATATATTGTGCAGCTCAAGGAGGAAGCGAGGTGAATTCCGCCACTTAGATTGCGTAATATTGCAAATGATACCATGGCAATAGCACCTTCAAGAAGATGACCGGTTAAAGCACACACAAGAACGACTAAAGCAATCGTTGATACTGTGTTAATTACAATAACAAGAGCAAATTTTAATACAGCTTCGGATGCGGCATTCGTATCGTTGCGCCGAATCGCTTGAGCAAGATGAGTCGCTGATTTATCAATAATATTCATTGATTTTTTAACCTCTCATACCTTTGTTGAATTAGATTTTTATTAATCCGATATGTAACTAAAAAACCTATGATTAAGATTAGCGACATTCCTAATAAAGCAAAAAGTATTGAAGCATTGGTACGATAGGCAAACATAGCGACTTCGATCGTCATGATGAAAATAATAATCGCAATCGATATAAAAATATTATAACCCATTGTTGTTGATTTGAAATGAAAACGCTTCACAACAAACATAAATCCTATTTTTTTAAGCTGCATCCAAGTAATAATGATAGATACAAATAATACAGTTACAAATTGCATGATAACTCCAGGGAGAAAAGCTGACATCATTGTATCTAATGACTCTAATCCCAGAAGATTGTACGATAGAACTAATATTGTCTGGATTATAGTAAAAGTTAAATATCCAGTAAAACATATCAAAGTTGCATATAAGAGGGGCATATTATGTATGAACATCACTAAAACGACATAAGCAACTATGGAAGTTAATATTGCGAAATTTTCTTCGTGGATAACGTATCTCTGAAATAATGAGATCAAAGCAAGAATGGTCGCACTGAGTAGTATCTTCGGCCAACTACTCTTAACAGGAATCCGAAAGATCGAAAAGGAGAGCATAATCAGAGCTGCGAATTCGACCGTAGAGCTCAACATTTTGATGATAGCTTCTGCGTACATGTGAGGCCCCCCAAGTCTTAGGATTTCTTTATTTTTTATATCTATTTTACGCCAATATATAACAATGCAACTATAGTAAAATAGTCCCGGTATTGATAAAAAAATAAGTGAAATGTTTACTATTTTTAATTTTAATATACGAACGATATATATGACAAGAGGGTGTAATGTTTGCTGTTTAAACTTTTTTCGGCGTTTTAATGAAAGTGGGACTAGTTCGTAATGGCTAAATAAACGGAAAATAGAGTAAAAGGTTCGAAAAGAACACGATCTGCGTTCAAAGGCTTCTGACATAGAAATTCCACGAGTGATGTCGAATTTTTGTTGAAACAGCGGTTGAATATAACGGTTATTTATTCTATCAACCGAAATTGGGTCTAAAGAAATATTTTCAAAAGCATATTACATATTATTAGAAATGAATCGTATCAAAATGAATATTAAATTTTACCGCATTCGACAATCGTACAGATCGGTTTCCGAAATCGAGTTCCGGTATTCCGTCGGCGATTGGCCGCACCATTTCTTGAACTGCTTCGAAAAATATAGCGGGTCCGAAAATCCGACAGACGAGGAAACCTGCTCGATCGTCAGCGTACCGGCAAGCAGCAGCTTGGCGCGCTCCATTCGGATCTTGAGCAAATAGTTCATCGGCGACATGCCGGTGTATTGCTTGAACATCTTTGACAGATGCGTACGATGGTAGCCTAGAGATTGCGCCATTTGTTCGATAGATATCGGCTGGGAGTACTGCAGCGTGAGCCAACGGATGGCCTGCGCGACTTGCCGTTCAATTTCGGTACCCGGTTGCTTCTCGTTCGGATGACGATAGCCGGTGTTCTTCGCGTATTCGGCGAACAACAGTCGCATGTAGCCGTCCGATAACAAATCGCAGTTCGCTTGTTTTTCTTTCAGGGTGCGGAAAATCCGGTGAAACAAAGCGGGAATGCGGCGGTTGGCTCCTGTATTCACGATCGGATGAAGTGCCGAAATGCCGAGCGAGCTCATCCACTGATCGACAATACTGCCCTTAAAGCCTACCCAGCGATATCGCCACGGATCGTGTTCGTCCGAAATATATTCACATAGTTCACCGGGAAAAATAAAGAAGCTGTCCCCGGACTGGAGCGTATATTCCTTGCCGAAAGATTGAAATTGCCCTTGTCCGGACATGACATAGTGCACCAAATAATAATCTAGAATCCATGGACCTGCTTTGTGGTTGGGAACTGTTTGCTCCTCGCCCCCGAATAAAACTACAATTTCCCCTTTTGACGGATATGGATTAATTGCAACATGATGCGTAATATCGAGCATAAAACAACCTCCCTTTCACCTATAGATTAGCATGGTCGTGAGAGATCAAGCAACGAGAAACTACATTTGTCCATAAAAAAGTGGTATGTCTCCATGGTCAGCGAATTGCCTCTGACGTATAGTTGGAATGAGCTCATAAACCTACACCAACAATAAACGGGAGGTATTTTACATTGTCTAAAATTACTTTTTTAGGTGCGGGCAGCACGGTATTCGCCAAGAACGTTCTGGGCGACTGCATGATGACCCCTTCGCTGCAAGGTTTTGAAATCGCTTTGTTCGACATTGACATGGAGCGCTTAAAAGACTCCGAGAACATGCTGAACAATTTGAAAAATACGGTAGGCAGCACTTGCGTCATTAAAGCGTATACTGACCGCAAGGAAGCGCTGCGCGGCGCCAAATTCGTCGTAAATGCGATTCAGGTCGGCGGTTATGATCCTTGTACGATTACCGATTTCGAAATTCCGAAAAAATACGGCTTGCGCCAAACGATCGCCGATACGGTCGGCATCGGCGGTATTTTCCGTAACCTGCGCACGATTCCGGTTGTGCTGGATTTTGCGCGCGACATTCAAGAAGTATGTCCTGACGCATGGTTCCTGAACTATACGAACCCGATGGCCGTTCTGACGAACGTCTTGAATACGTACGGCGGCGTGAATGCGGTAGGACTTTGCCACAGCGTGCAAGTCGCGGTTCCCGGACTGCTCGGCAGCCTGGGCATGAGCCAGGAAAACGTTAAATGGAAAATCGCGGGCATCAACCACATGGCTTGGCTGCTTGAAATAACGCAAGACGGAGTCGATCTGTATCCGGAGATTAAACGCCGCGCTGCAGAGAAGCAAAACGAAAAGCATTGGGATATGGTTCGTTACGAGTTAATGCTGAAATTCGGTCATTACGTGACGGAATCTTCCGAGCATAACGCCGAATACCATCCGTATTTCATCAAACGGAATTATCCGGAGCTGATCGAACGCTTCAATATTCCATTGGATGAGTATCCGCGCCGTTGTATCCACCAGATCGAAAGCTGGAAGAACATGCGCGAGGAAATGGTCAACAACAAGAGCCTGGAGCACTGCCGCTCGCATGAATATGCTTCTTACATCATGGATGCGATGGTCACGGACGTTCCGTTCCGCATTCACGGCAACGTGATGAATACCGGCGGACTGATCGCCAACCTGCCGAAAGAAGCATGTGTCGAGGTTGCTTGTCTCGTCGACCGGAACGGCGTAACGCCTACATACGTCGGCAACCTGCCGCCGCAACTGGCTGCGCTCAACCGGACGAACATCAATACGCAGCTGCTTACGATCGAAGCCGCGATTACGCAAAAACGCGAGCACATCTATCACGCGGCGATGCTTGATCCTCACACGTCGGCTGAGCTGTCGATGGACGATATCGTCGCGATGTGCGACGATCTGATCGAAGCGCACGGCGACTGGCTGCCGAAATATAAATAATCGACAAATAAAAACGACAGGCAATGAGGAAGCTTCAACACTTCCCGTTGCTTGTCGTTTTGTTGTTGTCCACGATTCCTTGCGATAAGATCGTGTACATCAGTTCCAGCACGTGTTCGCGGCTCACCGTATCCTGATGTTCCAAGTAATACTGGCATACGCCGTCCAGCATCCGTAATATTCCCGCCGCCGCCATTTCGGCATGGAACGGGCGGATGGGACCCTCCGTTTGCCCGGCCTGCAATATTTCGGCGATAAACTTGATATAATTGCTGCGCAACAGCTTCATTTCATCCAAAATATCGGCATCGATGCCGCTCGACATTTCATTAAAGAAAATTTTCGACATCTCGCTAAACTGTAAATAGAAATTAATATTCGTTTCTAGAATTCGCTTGATTTGTTCGCTTTCGTTTAGGGCAGGGCCCAGATCTTCCTGAACCTGCGTCGTGAGCATAAGCATGCCGTCCGTGACGACGGCCTTGAACAGCGAGGCTTTGCTCGGAAAGTGATAATACAGCGTACCTTTGGCGACATTGGCTGCTTTTGCGATCTCATCCATGCTCGATCGATAATAACCGAGCTCGGAAAATACGGTGGCGGCTGCGCCGATAATTTTATCTTTGCTCAAGTGGGAACCGTCCTTTGACCTTTGAATGAATCATGTTTTGACCTTAAACTGACCGGTCGGTTTTGTAGTAAGTATACAATGAACGACGGTGGAAGGCAATCGCGTCCGTGAAGTTCGGAGTGGCGCAACCTAAAAGCGACCTTTGAATAAACATTTCCCCTCATGGCTAAACTAGGAAAAAAACTAGGTAGGAGAAGGGGATCCAAGTGAAATATACCGGCTTGTTCAAACAGCTTAAAAAGCGGTTGCGCCGTTCAAAACGTCCGCTCTTGACGCTTGGCGCCGTCGCCTTGGTGATCGTTGTCGCATATCTGGTTCAGTCCATGACCGCAAATAAGCCGCCGTGGAACGATCAAGCCACTCTCGAGGCGATGGCGAAGACCGTACCGCAGCAGCATACGAATATCGCCGACTTGCTTGTCCGAAGCGGTGAAAGCAGGAGCGTAATCTTGCTCAAGCAATATGTATGCGGCGCCGAGTCGCAGAAGCTTGGCAAGCTTGATTCGGACGGCATTATAAAGCTGCTGATGGAGCATCCGGAATGGGAAGCGCAGCTTGCAGCAAACGGCGAAGTCGTGATGACGGAGCAGATCCGCGATCTGTCGCCGAAATGCAAGGAAAATGCATATATGAGCCTCGACAAGCAAGGCAATCTTTCTTTGTTCGACGGACCGCCGAAAGACGACAAAGTGCTAAGGACATTTTTCCAGATGAACATCGATCAGTTGGAAAGCAGTCTGCCGCGCGACACGGTCAAAAAGCTGTACAGCGGCATCCGGATCAAAGATTTCGAGGAATACAACAGCGTGTTATCGACATTCAGCGATTACGCGGTTGAAGAAACGGAAAAAGTGATGAGTCCATCTTATTAAATTCAGATTGGAATTCGTTTGAAGTCGCATGCCGTCATCGGCACGCGACTTTTTTCATGATCGGATGCCCCAATTGATTCTATTTCATAGCGTGAACTATTTTTGCTTCATAGGATTCATTCTCATGAGGGCGCCAATCTGGTATAATGAACAGGATACATATGTTCGCTTATTACGGATGGGAGAGAATTGGTTTTGCGTATATTGGGAATCGATCCGGGCGTAGCGATCGTGGGGTTCGGCTTTATCGACAAGCTTGGAAGCAAGCTCGTTCCGGTACAATACGGGTGCATTCAGACCGAAGCACATACGGCTCAGGCGACGCGGCTGCAGCACATTTATGAAGCGATGCTTCAATTAATCGATAAATATAAACCCGATACGATCGGGATCGAGAAATTATTTTTTAACCGAAACGTGACGACAGCGCTTACGGTCGGAGAAGCGCGTGGAGTCCTGCTGCTCGCCGCGGTGCACCGTGGGCTGCCGGTTGCCGAATATACGCCGCTTCAAGTGAAGCAGGCGATTGTCGGATACGGCAAAGCCGAGAAACGACAAGTCCAGGAAATGGTGAAGCTGTTTCTCCATTTGTCCCAAATTCCGAAGCCCGACGACGTAGCCGATGCGTTGGCCGTTGCGATCTGCCACGCGCACTCGTCGACGCTTACTCAAAAAATAAACGAGGTAACGAAAAAATGATCGATTTTCTAAAAGGGCATATTGCCTACAGAGAGCATGAATATATCGTTCTTGACGTGGGAGGGGTCGGATACCGGGTATTCTGCTCCAATCCTTACGCGATTTCGGTAAAAGGCGACGAGCCGGTCACGGTGTACATTCACCACTCCGTTCGCGAGGATGCGATTTATTTGTTCGGGTTCGAAACGCGCGAGGAGCAGACGTTGTTCCGCAAGCTTATTGACGTATCGGGCATCGGTCCGAAGGTAGCGATCGGCATTTTGTCCGGGGGACGCCCGGAGGCGGTCGTTGCGGCGATTCAGCAGGAGAACGTCAACTTCCTGATGAAGCTGCCCGGCATCGGCAAGAAGACGGCGCAGCGCATGATTCTTGATTTAAAGGACAAGCTGGCAGGGCTGCCTGCATCCGGCGGATTGGCGGAAGCGGCAAGCGGGCTGGCGGCACCGGCCGATACAAGGCTTGGTTACGAAGGTTCGGCATGGTTCGAGGCCAAAGAAGCGCTGATGGCGCTTGGTTACACGGAGGCAGAGCTAGACCGCGCTTGGAACGGCATCAAATCGGCCGTGAAACCGGAAGACGGCGCGGATGCGCTCATGAAGCTTGCGCTGAAGGCGCTATTCAACGGGTAGGAGGGCGTCATGGAAGATCGAATCATATCGGCGAATTTGATGATGGAAGACCAGGCCGTGGAATATAGCTTGCGTCCCCGATACTTGACGGAATACATCGGTCAATCGCAAGTAAAGGAAAACTTGAAAATCTATATCGAAGCGGCGAAAATGCGCAACGAGGCGCTCGATCATGTACTGCTGTACGGTCCTCCGGGCCTTGGCAAAACAACGCTGTCGAACATTATCGCCAATGAGCTTGGCGTGAACATTCGAACGACATCCGGTCCCGCGATCGAACGTCCCGGCGATCTTGCCGCTCTACTGACGAACTTGCAGGAGAACGACGTGCTGTTCATCGACGAGATTCATCGGCTTCACCGGACGGTGGAAGAGGTGCTGTATCCCGCGATGGAGGATTTTGCGCTCGATATAATTATCGGCAAAGGACCAAGCGCCCGTTCGGTGCGGCTCGACTTGCCGAAGTTTACGCTGATCGGGGCGACGACACGGGCGGGGCTGCTCTCCGCACCGCTCAGAGACCGGTTCGGCGTTGTCAGCAGACTCGAATATTACACGATTGACGAGCTCGCGTTTATCGTGAGCCGGACGGCGGATATCCTGCAGGTGCGCATCGAAGACGAGGCTGCGAGCGAGGTGGCTCTTCGCTCCAGAGGAACGCCGCGGATCGCGAATCGACTGCTGAAGCGTGTGAGAGATTTCGCACAGGTCCGGGGAGACGGCGTCATTACGAGTCAAATCGCGGAACATGCACTGCGCCTGCTCCAAGTCGATCCGATGGGGCTAGATCTAATCGATCATAAAATGCTGCGCGCCATGATCGCCAATTTCCGGGGCGGCCCCGTCGGTCTGGATACAATCGCCGCGACGATCGGCGAAGAAAGCCAAACGATCGAAGACGTTTACGAACCGTATTTGCTGCAGATCGGCTTCCTGCAACGAACGCCGCGCGGCCGCGTGGCGACGCCGCTTGCCTACCGTCACCTCGGCTTGCCGATGCCGGAACAGCATGGAACGGCGGCTTGGACAGACAATCTGCACGAAAGCTAAGCGATTCCATTCCATATCCGATAATAGAGATAATATTTCCTTCGGGAGAGGAGAGAACGATCGATGACGGATTTATTACGTGCCAAGACAAGCCGTGTCGTGGCAATCGCTGCGATCATGCTTGCGATTGTCGCAAATTGGCTGACGCCCCCGATTGTTGGCGATGAAGCGTATTCGGATTCCATTCGGATCGGATTGTTCGTTGATCTCGGGGCCAAATATAAAGCCGCCGCGCAGACGGTGACGTTATCGTCGGCGACGGGAATACAGCTCGGCGAGGCAGGAGGCGTTACTTGGGTGACGACGAAGGCATCCAAACCGGTACGCGTCAGCTTGGATCAATTCATGGTGCAGCTTGTGGAAACGGGCGATTTGGCGGTTGCGACGAATGTATTCCGCGCCGTGCCGAGCGCTGCTCCCGCAGCGGATCAGCCCTATGTTTTCGCTTTGAACAAGAACGGGAAGACGGTATATCAAGTCGCAGTCGGCCAGTATGCATCCAAGGAAGAAGCGGTTATCGCCAAGGACCGGTTGTTGAAAAATACCGGGCTGTCCGCTCAATTAAAAGGAGCGAAGCCAACGGTCACCGGCTCTTTGCACTGGATTGCGGGTACATATACGACGGAGGCGGAAGCGGAGGCCATCGTTCAGACGGCGGGAAATGCCGGACTTGATGCGTTCGTCGCTTATCGTACGGGAACGGAAGGCGCTCCCTGGTATGCGGCATGGATCGGACAAGCATCCGATACGGACGAGCTTAATGCGATCAAGGCGCAGGTGGTCAAGGCGCTGCCGAACGCCAATTTGCTGCAGCCCGACCCGAATTTGCCCTATATGCTGAAGCGTGACGATCTATCGGCGAATTTAGCCGGCAAAGAGGTAACAACGCATTATTTTGTAAGCAGCGGCGGGCAGAAGATCACGGCGGTTCCTCAGCAGGAAGGAACGATCAAGGTCGCAGAGAGAGCGGCCCGGTCATATCGCGGAGTCATCGAATTAAGTCAATACAACAAGCGGCTTGCCGTTATTAACGAGCTGTTGCTGGAGCAGTATCTGTACTCGGTGGTCAGCACGGAGATGGGTACGAAATGGCCGGTCGAGGCGCTTAAGGCGCAGGCGGTCGCTTCCCGAACGTATGCGATGAAGCAGGGCAACAAATATCAGATCGCCCATCTCATCGACGGTACGCTGAACCAAGCTTATAACGGCATCGGCGTCGAGAAGCCGGATGTGGTGGCCGCCGTCGACGCAACTCGCGGCGAGGTCATCATGAACGACGACGGGTTGATCGAAGCGGTTTATTCATCCAACAGCGGCAAAAAAACCGCGGATCCGACGGAGGTATGGGGCAATCCGGCAAGTTATCTAGGCAGCGTGTCAAGTCCTGACGAAATCGCGGAGAAGAACTTGCCGACCTGGCATCGCGTCGTGTTATCGAACGGCAAAACCGGATACATTCGCGGCGATTTGCTGAAAGACAGCGGCGAACAAACGTCGACAGGTTTCCCGGTTATGATCGTGCAAACCGATGCGACGAATGTCAGACCAATGCCCTACGCGCCTGCAGCGGGTTCGACGGCAAACGCGCCGGTCGACAAAGTGAACAAGGGGGATCGCGTCGTCTCGTTCGAACAGACCGTGGAGTCGAACTCGTATAGTTGGATTCGCGGACCTTATGATCCGAAGCAGCTGCTCTCGACGTTGAACGGCAAGGTCAAAACAAAAATCGCCGATCCTCTGCTCTCGCTGGTTGTAACCAAACGCGGCCCGTCGGAGCGGGTAACCGAGATTACCGCGAACGGCAAGATCGCCGACGTGGCGTACCCGGACTTGTTCCGTTCCGCTTTGAATGGGCTGCCGAGCACCCGATTTGAAATCGATGCGATGGGCAGTTATACTATACTAGGCGCAGACGGGGCAACGAGGCAGCTGCCGGAGCAGAACGGCACGCTATATATCCAGGGCGGCGCGGGAAGTGACGGAAAGGCGCAACCATTGCCGTCGGATTCGATGTTTTTCATGAATGGCACGGGCGAGATTCGACTCGCTTCGACTACGCCGTTGTTTCGATTTGTCGGATTCGGCAACGGACATGGAATCGGGATGTCGCAATGGGGAGCCCGGGGACTGGCCGATTTAGGGTATGACTACCGGAAAATTTTGCAATACTACTATAAAGATGTCAGCATCGTTAAGGACTGAACGGAATGAATGTCAACGAATTCGATTTTGATTTGCCTGAGCATTTAATCGCTCAGACGCCTCTAGCGGACCGAACGAGCTCAAGGCTCCTTACGTTGAATAAAACAACGGGAGCAATTGAGCATGGGCATTTCGAGCAATTGCTGGATTATGTCAAGGCAGGCGATACCCTTGTATTAAACGATACAAGGGTGATCCCCGCCAGACTTTTTGGCGTCAAGGCGGACACAGGTGCTAAGGTAGAGCTGCTGCTGCTGCAAAACTTGGGCGACAACCGATGGGAAGCGCTCGTTCGACCGGGCAAGCGGGTAAAGAGCGGTGCAGTCTTATTATTTGGCGGCAGTGCCGAAGAGGAAACCGAAGAAGGCGATACGGGCAAGCCGCTCCTTCAAGCCGTTGTGGAATCCGAAGGCGAAATGGGCAGCCGTATTCTTCGCTTTTCATATGAGGGCATTTTTAACGAAATTCTCGACCGGCTCGGGCAAATGCCATTGCCTCCTTATATCAAAGAGCAGCTGCAGGATAAGGAAAGATACCAAACGGTTTATGCCAAGCACGAAGGATCGGCGGCAGCGCCAACGGCGGGATTGCATTTCACGAAGCCGTTTCTTGCAGAGCTGCAATCCAAGGGAGTTCAACTCGCTTACGTTACGCTGCATGTCGGGCTTGGAACATTCCGTCCCGTCGGCGTAGATACGGTAGAAGAGCATGTAATGCATTCGGAATTTTATACGATGTCCGCGGAAACGGCTTCCTTGCTGAACGAAACGAAACAACGCGGCGGGCGCGTAATCGCGGTCGGGACAACTTCGTGCCGGACGCTGGAAACGGTTGCGTCGAAGTTCGAGCCCGGGAAGCTGGAAGCAAGCCAAGGCTGGACGGACATTTTTATTTATCCCGGCTACTCCTTTAAGCTCGTTGACGCACTGATCACGAACTTCCATCTGCCGAAATCGACGCTTGTCATGCTCGTCAGCGCATTGGCCGGCAAGGAACCGATTCAGCGCGCATATCGCGAGGCGATCGAACGGGAGTACCGGTTCTTCAGCTTCGGCGACGCCATGTTGATTTATTGAATTATATATAAGGATGCGATTACAGATGGCCATAACGTACGAACATATTAAAACCTGCAAGCAATCCGGCGCCCGTCTCGGCCGCGTGCATACGCCGCACGGCGTGATCGACACGCCGACGTTCATGCCCGTCGGAACGCAAGCGACGGTCAAAACGATGAGTCCGGAAGAACTCAAGCAGATGGATGCGCACATTATTCTAAGCAATACATACCATCTGTTTCTGCGTCCCGGCCACGATCTGATCAAGGAAGCGGGCGGCCTGCACAAGTTCATGAACTGGGATCGGCCGATTCTGACGGACAGCGGCGGGTTTCAAGTATTCAGCTTAAGCAATTTCCGCAAAATTTCGGAAGAAGGCGTTGAATTCCGCTCCCATCTGAGCGGGGACAAGCTGTTTATATCCCCGGAGAAGGCAATGGAAATCCAGAACGCGCTCGGCTCCGACATTATGATGGCATTTGATGAATGTCCGCCCTATCCCGCGGAATACGATTATGTCAAGAAATCGACCGAGCGGACGAGCCGTTGGGCGGAGCGCTGCCTGAAAAGCCATGCAAGACCTAACGATCAAGGCTTGTTTGCGATCGTGCAGGGCGGCATGTTCGAGGATCTGCGCAGACAAAGCGCTGCGGATTTGACTTCCATGGATTTCCCGGGGTATGCTATTGGTGGATTGAGCGTAGGCGAATCGAAGGAGCTCATGTACGAAGTGTTGAATTATACGGTGCCTTTGCTGCCGCATAACAAGCCTCGTTACTTGATGGGCGTTGGTTCACCCGACGCATTGATCGAAGGTGCCATTCGCGGCGTCGATATGTTTGATTGCGTATTGCCGACCCGGATTGCCCGCAACGGAACCACGATGACAAGCATGGGGCGTCTCGTCGTCCGAAACGCACAGTACGCGCGGGATTTCGGTCCGCTTGATCCGAATTGCAGCTGTTATACGTGCACTCATTATTCACGCGCTTATTTGCGGCATTTGATCAAAGCAGACGAAATGTTCGGCTTGCGCCTGGCGACGTACCACAACCTGCACTTCTTGCTTCAGCTGATGCGAGATGTGCGGCAAGCGATCCGCGAAGATCGTCTTCTCGATTTCCGCGATCAGTTTTTTGCACAATACGGCCTGAACGATAACAACAGGGGCTTTTAGAAAGGGGGGATTGCAATGTGGAATTTAGCAGCTGATCCAGCGGCATCGCCCGGCGGCGGCATTTGGGGCATGATTTTGCCGTTTGTGCTTATGTTCGTCGTGTTTTACTTCTTGCTCATCCGCCCGCAGCAGAAAAAACAAAAAACGCGAGCTTCGATGCTGAACCAATTGAAGAAAGGCGATAAAGTCGTGACCATCGGCGGATTGCACGGCACGATTATGGAAATTACGGACGACGTCGTCGTATTGCGCGTCAACGATGTGACGAAGCTGACCTTCGACCGTTCCGCGATTAACGCTATCGAGTCGTCGAAGACCGAAGAGACGAAAGAAACCAAGGAAGCCGTCAAAGAGTCTAAATAAGTACATAGCGTTACACCGAGAGCTTTCCGTATGAGACGGAAGGCTTTTTTTGTCGCTTGATACACGAAAAAACGAGCCCGAAGCGGGCTCGCTTTTTTAACGATGAATCTCGTCTTATTCACTGCCGACATTGCGATTGACAGCGGGTTGCGTGTAAGGCAGCTTTGAAACGATGGCCCGGCCTTCGCTGAGTCGGATGCCGACCCAAGATGCTACGAGTCCGAGAACCAATCCGCCGAGCATATCCGTCAGCCAGTGAATGCCGAGGTAGAATATTGCGAATATGATCGTGATGGCACTGACCGAAGCGATGACTTTCCAAACCTTATTGCCGGAACGGAGCGCCAGCATCATTAATGTAACAGACAAGGACGTATGCAAGCTTGGGAAACAGTTGTTCAATCCCGAGAGAGGCCGGTACTCGGCTTCAAACGTCGGGAAAGCGTCCAACATGAGAAAATGCACGTTAGCCGGTCCATAAGACCATACTTCGTTTACCGGGAAGAACAAGTAGAACGGAATGGCGACCAAGTAATTGACGATAATCGCGTAGCATGTCGCATAGTACAATTTATAATTTTTCTGGTACGTATAGATTGCGATCGAAGCGATCATCAATCCTTGGAACACAACGACATAGAAAAAAACCGTTATCGTCGTAATGACGCTGTTCGAAAACAGATTTTGCAGATTGTGGACAAAATTGCCCTCCAAGCTATAAACGAACGATGTAAAGTCCATTTTGTAATTCATGTCTTTTTCAATTGCCAACTCGATTTTGTTTACCATCAAGATCGCGATAAGCGCGACAAGATGCAAAAAATATTTGCCGGACGTAAACAATTTCTTAATGAATTCAATGGCCACGGCAACCGGCTGTTTCCGTGCACCGGCCCAAATAAGCAGGACGACGACAACGGCCGTCACGATCGATACCGTCTGCATCGACTCGAATAATACCATGTGGCTTCCCCCCTATATATACTATTGCTGGAAGCGACGGGCGTCACAACTATGTAAGTATATCATACTCAGGGGGATGAGTAGAATCTTAATATTTTACAAAATGTTAAACTATTTTTTCGCGTTTACGCCTAAGATGCCTCCCAACGCTCCGATCAAAAACGCACCAAGGAATATGAATAACGTCTGCAAGGAAAGCGATGCGTCCAATCCGAGAAAACCGACAATATAAACGATCATGCAATATAATATCCCTAACAAACCGCCGGCGTACCAGCCTTTTTGCCCTGTTCTTTTACCTCCGGCATAACCGCCGATCAATACGGACAATCCATGGATGAGATTGACGTAGGCCGGCAAGCTTTTTTCCTCCATCGAGGTCATCGTCAGAATCAATGAAAGCATCAATGCCCCGATCGCCATGCAAATGACAGCGTATACCAGACCGGTTACAATCGGAGAAGAAATGCGAACCTGACTGACTTTGTTCATTGGATTCAAGAGCCATCACTCCTCAACTCGATTAATTACAATAAGTGTATGGCGGCTGATGGACAAATAGTACACCGGCTTGGACGCTTTGTCCTAGGTCTAGGGCAGGGCGTGGACGGTATTGCGGCAACTCTAGTATAATGTGATAGAAAGCGAACTTTGCATGATGAGAGGAAGTGTGTTGTGGGTCAAGAGGTTGAAGCGGCAACATGGCAAGTAATCATCGCAGCCGTCGTTTTTTTGATCACGTTCTTTTTATGGATTACGGATAAAGTGAATCGGGCGATTGTAGCTTTGGCCGGGGCTGCTGTAATGCTTATATTCGGAATCGTTCCTTTCCAGTCGGCCTTCACTCAGTATATGGATTGGCGTACGATCGGCTTGCTCGCAGGGATGATGGTGATCGCAGGCTATCTGAATCAATCCGGCGTGCTGCGGTATTCGGCAGTGAGAATTGCGCAGAAGGTTAAAGGAAATCCTATCTATATGCTGATCGCGCTGTCGCTGCTTGCTGCGGTCGGGTCGGCTGTTCTGAATCATTTGTTGATCGTTATGCTTATCGTTCCGGTTACGATCGCCATGACGAAATTGTTGAAAATATCGCCTGTGCCGTTTTTGGCATCGGAAATTATCGCAGCCAACGCAGGCGGAGCGGCTACATTCATCGGCAGCCCGGCGAACATCATGATCGGATCGGCGAATCCACATTTGACATTCAACGATTTTATTCTAATGATGGCGCCGGTCGTCCTTGTTATTCTGCTTGTTACGATTGCAATATTTGCTTTATGGTATCGAACTCGCATGATCGTGGCACCCGAAACAAGGAATGAACTGATGCAGCTGAAAGCTGGAGCTTACATAACGAATCCGAGACTTATGTATATTTCGCTTGCCGTCCTTTTGTTGACATGGGTAGGATACTTGCTTCATTCCATAATCTCAATCGAGCCTGCGATCATTGCCCTTGCAGGCGCGGTTATCTTATTGGCATCGGAATTGCCAAGCCGGAAGACACTCGAAACGTTCAAATCATTGGATTGGATAACGCTCGGATCTTTGTTCGGACTGTTCATCCTGATTGGCGGGCTAAGCGAAGTCGGTTTCTTCCGAACGATAGCCACTAAGGCGCTTGAATTGACTTCAGGCAGCATAGCGTACATGTCCGTGCTCACATTATGGATATCCGGAATTGTGTCGTCCACCACGGATCATATTCCTTTTGTCGCCACGATGATTCCCATTATACAGGAATTCGGGGGGCAGCTTGGCTTGGTCGACCCGAATCAGCTCAACCCGGTATGGTGGTCGCTTGCTTTGGGCGTGGGACTTGGCGGCAGCGGTTCGCTGATCGGCGCGACGGCGAATGTCGTCGTTGCCGGGCTCGCGGCGAGAGACGGAAAGGGCATTGGGTTTATGGAGTTTTTGAAAATCGGTGCACCTGTCGCTTTGCTATCGCTGCTTGTTTCTACCGGTTACTTATATTGGATGATTTTGTAGTTACGAATTACCAGCAATTGAAAAGCGGCCATGCTGCATGACCGTGTAATGGGAAGGTCAGAATACCATTTGATGATGCTTGCGGTTGTTTCCTGGATAAGCCGGACAGAAACACGAAGGAGGCCAATTCAATGGAGCTTCTGACCATTTTTTTGCGTACGGTGTTCATTTATTTCGCCGTCTTTATCGTGATGCGCATTATGGGCAAACGCGAAATTGGCAAACTTTCTGTATTCGACCTCGTCATTTCGATCATGATCGCCGAAATCGCGGTATTCGTCATCGAAGACATCAAACGGCCGCTCACGGAAGGACTCGTACCGATTGTGACGCTCGTCGTCATTCAGATCGGAATTGCGTTCGTATCGCTCAAAAATCGAACGATACGCCAATGGTTCGACGGCCCGCCGAGCATCATTATCGAGAAGGGGAAAATCAACCGCGACGAAATGCGCAAGCAGCGCTATAACCTGGATGATTTGATGATTCAGCTTCGCCAGAACAATGTCACGAATGTCGCGGATGTGGAATTCGCCATATTGGAAACGACGGGCAAGCTTACGGTGCTGCGGAAGGATGATTCAGGAGCGGCTGCGGAGAAGCCCGGTGAACTTGGCGATCTCCCGGACAAGCCGCAATTCCGGTACGAAGGACTTCCGCTGCCGCTTATCATGGACGGCAAAGTACAAGACGATAATTTGCAAAAAATCGAAAAAACGCGGTTTTGGCTGAAAAACCAAATTCAAGCGAAAGGCATATCCGAATTTAAAGACATCTTTTTTTGTTCCATCGATCATCGCGGCAACTTATTTGTCGATCGAAAAAGACGGGGGTGAGCCTGGTGCCGCCCTCGTCTTATCGTTTATTCCATAATTTGCGGAGACCGGGAATACGCACGATGTCGAATTTATCGATCAGTTTGAGCCAGACCATCACGGCCAAATAACAGAATAGACCGAATAAGCAAGCGGCGAAGAAACGAACGAAATCTAGATCGATCCATTGGCGGAACATGATGAAATAACAGACGGCGGCCATACCGGCCATGCCAAGCCCAACCTTGAAAAAATCGGAAACCTGCATCGAAAAATGAAGCTGCCGCGCAACGCTGTAGCCATGGAGCAAGGTGACGAGCACGATGTTGACGTTAATCGCGATGAGCACCCCGTAAATGCCGAACTCCGGCTTCGTTGCCAGCTGTACGATCAGAATGATTTTGACGGCTGCACCGATAAACGTGTTGACAAGCGCAGTGCCCGGCTTATCTAGTGCTTGCAGAGCGGCCTGCAGCGGCGATTGAAGATAAATGAACAGGGCGATCGGCGCCATCATTTTGAGCATAACGGCAATATTCGTGTCGTTATACAGCAGCTTGCACAACGGTTCAGCCAATACATACATGATGACGGCGAACGGAGCGCCGGTGACGAGGGCAAGGCGAAGCGATTGATGCAGCCTTTTGTGAATGGTTTTCATATCGTTCTGCGCCGCGGCTTCGGACAAGGACGGGACTAGCGAAACGGCGAGCGCGTAGGTCAAGGCTCCCGGCAGTAGCAGAATCGGTACGACCATGCCCTGCAGCGCGCCATATTGCGCAGTAGCCACCGCTGTGGCGACGCCGGCGATCGCAAGGCTCTGCGAGGTCATGATCGATTCCAGCAAATACGATAAGGAACCGACAAGACGGCTGGCCGTGACCGGAATCGATAATGTAAGAATCGCCCGCAAATGGGAGCGCTGACGAACCGCAAGCGGTTTGGCTGCCGGCTTGACGGCATTGCTATCCGGCGAAACGACCGTACGAGGGGTGCGATTGCTTAAGCGCTTGTGCAGAAGCAAGACAGCCATTCCTCCGATTTCACCGACAAGCACGCCGCCCATGGCACCCGCCGCCGCATATTCGAGTCCGTACGGGAGTAGGAAGAAAGCGAAAAGGAGCATCGCCACGATCCGGATAACGGTTTCGACGATTTGCGATGTCGCCGTTGGGATCATGTCCAGCTTGCCCTGGAAATATCCGCGATATACCGAGGAGATCGCAACGAAAACGAACATGGGGCTCATAGTCAAAAAGGTATAATAAACCCTCTTGTCCGTCAGCCAATGCGACGTGATCCAAGGAGCGGCTAACAAACAGATGAATGTAAACAAGAGGCTTAACGAAACGGTAATGGCAAGCGAAACGGAGACGATTTGCTTGACCCGCTTCGGGTTGCCCGCCGTATGCGCCTCGGCGACCAGTTTGGCCACGGCAAGCGGGATGCCGCCTGTAATGATCGTCAATACAACGATTAGGAACGGATACGCAAGCTGATAGATGCCGACTGCCTCCGCTCCAATGACGCGAGGAAGCGCGATTCGCGGGATAAATCCGAGAATCCGGTTCACGATGCCGGCCGCGAGCAGAATCATCGTGCCGTATATAAACGATTGTTTGCTCAACTTAGGCCCCCTTCCGACCCCTACTTCCATCCGTAGGACAGGTCTCCTTACAACCATATGCTGAACCTGTCCAAGCTCATGCAAATATTTTTCCAATAAGATGTCGTGTAGAGGATTTTGGCGCTAGCGGGGCGAATACATAAGAGTGTTGTTAAGGGAGGAGGTAAACTCATGACGGAATATATAAGACTGGCGACAACAATTGAATCGGATGATGAAACCGAATCGGATGCGGAAATAGTGCATTTGGCGGATTCGGCCGATTCGGCCGAGGAGCTGAGCGATCAGGCGAGGGACGAGATGATCGAATCGTTGTGCAACAGCAAGGCGGAGGAGTTCCATCTGGTCGGCTACGATCAAGTTACGGGGAAAGATATTTGGGAGTGCGTTAGCGACAAGTATCACAAAACCGGGACCCCGCCGCTGCATCGACTGGTCAACGATATTTTATCGCTGAAGGTCACTCAGTTTATGAATTTTATTACGATGAGCATGTATCGAAAATCGGATTTGCGGTAATCGATGTAAAATCCATAAAAGCAGTTGAAACTTGGTAGGGCCCGGCGACCCATCGAATGGGAGCGGGCTTTGTTGTTTTGCGCGGGTTGGACGGCGCAAGTCGAGACGTGTCGCAAATTGACTCGTTTTTGACGCGTGGGTATAATAGGAATATTGATTGCATAAGGGGGAAATAAGACGTTTATGGATCGTAAAAGAGTTCTGGCGTTTTTCCTGATCGTAGTTGTGTCCTTTGGCGTCATTGGATGGACAAGCCCCGGTCTTGTGAAGGAATTGAGATTAGGATTGGATTTGAAGGGCGGCTTCGAGATTTTGTATGAAGCCGAGACGCTGGAGCCCGGCGGGAAGGTAACGAAGGAAGCGCTCGTGCAAACGGCAACCAGCTTGGAGAAGCGTGCTAATCAGAGCGGTGTCGGCGAGCCGGAAGTTACGCCTGAAGGCACGAACCGGATTCGCGTTAAAATCGCAGGCGTGACCGATGAAGCCAAAGTCCGCGATATGATGAAGAAACCGGCGAACCTCACCTTCCGCAGCGCGGACGGCTGTAAGGACGCTAACGATTTTTGCAAAATCGAGCTGCATGGCAATGAATTTGTGGAAAATGCCGCTCAGGTTGGGTACGACAATTTAAATCAGCCGATGATCAATATCAAGGTGAAAGATAAAGCAAAATTCGCCGATATTACGAAACGGCTGTTGAATAAACCGCTCGCCATTTATTTGGATGAAGAACAATTATCCGCTCCGACCGTACGCAACGTGCTGACCGACGGAACGGCGACGATTTCCGGCAGCTACACGCGCGACGAGGCGACGCAGCTCAAAGATATTATCAACTTGGGCGCCTTGCCGCTCAAGCTGACGGAGAAATATACGCAATCCGTAGGCGCAACGCTCGGAACGCTATCGCTTCATCAGACAATTGAAGCAAGCTTGATCGCCTCGGGGTTAATCCTGTTGTTTATGATTCTTTTCTATCGTACGCCGGGTATTGTTGCAAGCATCGGGCTGGTCGCCTATGTATGGCTGCTGCTCTTGGTACTCTATTTTATGAATGCAACGCTTACGCTTCCGGGTATCGCGGCGCTTGTACTCGGGGTCGGGATCGCGGTGGACTCCAACATCATTATGAACGAACGGATCCGCGAGGAAATCCGCAGCGGCAAAAGCGTCATGTCCGGGCTGCGTGCCGGTTCGAAAAACTCGTTCCGCACGATCATCGACGCGCACGTGACAAGCATTATCGCAGGTGTCGTTCTTTATTGGATCGGTACCGGCGGCGTGCAAGGCTTCGCGCTCATTCATATCATCAGCATTTTGGTCAACATCATTACGAACGTGTTCTTCTCGCGTTATTTGCTCGTGCTGCTCGTTCGTAGCAAAATGCTGAATAAGCCGTCGCACTTCGGCGTGAAGGAGAGTGAAATCAATGCGCTATAACATTACCTTTGACGTTGTCAAACATCGTAAAAAATTCTTCTCGATTTCAATCGTTCTCACGCTTGTCGGCATTATCACGCTGGCTCTGTTCGGCCTGAACTACGGCGTCGATTTCTCTTCCGGTTCCAATGTGGACATCAAGGTAAAGAAGTCGCTCGATAAAGCGGCCGTCGAACAGTTCTTCTCCGATGAGGGGTATAAGGACGTTACGACAACCGTGGGAGCCGAGCGGGTTACGGTTCGTTTCAAGGATGTATTGAAGGACGAGCAAGAGAAAAAACTGAAAGCCGATTTTCAAGAAAAATTCGACAAGGACGCATCGTTCGAGGTCAATACAGTTGACGCCGCGATGGCCAACGAGCTGCGCAACAATGCGATTATTGCCGTGCTTATCGCGAGCTTAGGCATTATATTGTACGTAACGATCCGCTTCGAATGGCGGTTTGCGTTAGCCGGCGTCATCGCGCTGCTGCATAATGCGTTCATCGTCATCAGCATTTTTTCGATTTTCAGGCTGGAGGTCAACCTGCCGTTTATCGTGGCGGTACTTACGATTATCGGTTACTCGATTAACGATACGATCGTTATCTTCGACCGGATCCGCGAAAATTTGCGTTTCGCCAAAATCAAATCGTTCGCCGATCTGTCACTGCTCGTGAATCAGAGCATCTGGCAAACGATGACGCGTTCGATCAATACGGTCATCACCGTCCTGATCGCGGCGGTATGCTTGTTCATCTTCGGCAGCGAGTCGATTAAACTGTTCTCTCTGGCTATGATCGTCGGTCTGATTTGCGGGGCGTATTCCTCGATCTTCATCGCCAGCCCGATTTGGCTCGTGCTGCGCGATAAAGTCAAGCCAAAAGCAAAAACGGCCGCCAAAACTACGCCATAACAAGCTCAAGCTCGTGGTGAGCTGACTACGTTACATGCATTCAAGGGGTGCCATGATGACACAGCAACGATTTGCTAAAGCGGACACGGCAGCATGGATCGGCATGATCGGGAATGGAGCTTTAGCTTTATTCAAGGGGATCGTTGGCTTAATGTCCAACAGCTATGCGCTGATCGCCGATGCTGCTCATTCCGCCTCGGATTTTGCGGGAGCGGTAGCCTCGGCGATCGGCATTCGGGCCGCCAAGCGCGCGAGCGATAAAGAGCCATCCTCGGCACAAGCAAAAGCAAAGCTGATTCCGCCGGTCATCGCGTCGGCCGTGATGTTCTTCATCGGTTTCCAGCTGCTGTTGACTACGATCCGGACGATCTGCTACGGGGCGTTGACGCCGCCGGCATGGTACGCTTTGGTCGCCATCATCGTATCCGTGATCGTGAAGGAAATCATGTTTCTGTATAAGTACCGGATCAGTATCAAGTTTACCGGTCAATCGATGACCGCTTATGCGTCGGAGCATCGCTCCGACATCTTCTGCTCGCTTCTCGCCCTGATCGGCGTTGGCGGAGCATGGATCGGCAAATCGTTTGATTTGCCGGCATTATATTATTTCGATCCTGCTGCCGGCCTGTTGATTGCCGTTCTTGTCTTGCAGATGGGATATCGTCACATTCGGGAAATGATCAGCAAGACGAACGAACGGGCATTGCGCGAAGAGGATGCCCTGGATCTCATCGAAACGGTTCAGCGGATTAACGGAGTCATCAAGGTGGATGATTTGCGGGCGCGCGAGCAAGGGCATTATGTCATCGTCGATGTAAAAATCAGCGTGAATCCGCGTATCTCCGTTTTCGAAGGACACGATATCGCGAAACGAGTGAAACATTTGCTCATGAAACGTTTTTTTCATGTATCGGATGTATGCATTCATGTGAATCCTTATGATCCGGGTTATCCTTACAAAAGCAACAACGATCTGGAGCAGGACCATGTACCGACTTTATTGCAATAAAGACGAACAAACGAAGCTTCGTTTTGCTATGCAAAGCGAAGCTTGCGCTTTTCGGAAGGGAGCAATGCCGTGCTTCAGGCTAAAGCGAAATGGAACATTCTAGAAGCGGACGGGGCCAAGATCGACCTGCTGACCCGCGAAATGAACATCAATCCTCTGTTGGCGCGGTTGCTAGTACTTAGAGGAATCGAAACGAAGCAACAAGCGGACATCTTTTTGTCCGGCCGCATCGAGCATTTTTACGACCCGTATTTGTTGGACGGCATGAGCGAGGCGGTCGGACGAATCCGCGCGGCGCTGGAACGCGGGGAGAAGATTCGGATCTATGGCGATTATGATGCGGACGGTGTCAGCAGCACATCGTTGTTGATTCATTTGTTTCGATCGCTCGGAGCAACGTTCGATTATTACATCCCGCATCGCGTTCATGAAGGCTACGGTTTAAACCGCGGCGCATTGGATAAGGCAAAGGAAAGCGGCGTCGACTTGATAGTGACCGTCGATACGGGAATCAGCGCGGTGGACGAAATCGCTTACGCGTCCGAGCTAGGCATCGACGTCGTGGTGACCGATCACCACGAACCGCCGGAAGTGCTGCCGCAGGCACTCGCGATCGTGAACCCGAAGAAACCGGGCTGTCCGTATCCGTTCAAAGGATTAGCCGGCGCAGGCGTTGCCTTTAAGCTTGCGCATGCGCTGCTAGGGCGCGTGCCGGAGGAATTGAGCGAAATTGCCACGATCGGCACGATTGCCGATTTGATGCCGCTCACCGACGAGAACCGGCTGCTTGTCCGGCTCGGCTTGGACAACATGCAGCGAAGCAGCTATCGCGGCGTACGGGCGCTGCTGGAGGTGGCCGGCGTCGATATCGCGCAGGTTAACGCGGGCAATGTAGCCTTCGGCATCGCGCCGCGCATCAATGCAAGCGGCCGGCTGGAGCACGCCGACGAAGCGGTGAAGCTGCTGACGACGGAAGATGCCGATGAAGCGGAGCAAATTGCGATGGGGCTCGATATACTGAATAAGGAGCGTCAGAAAATCGTCGAGGAGACAACGGCCGAAGCGATGAAGCTCCTGCAGCGGGATGCGGACGGCAACCCTTCGCAGAAGGTCATCGTGGTGGCGAAAGAGCAGTGGAACGTCGGGGTCATCGGAATCGTAGCCTCCAAGCTGCTGGAGAAGTTTTACCGGCCGACGATAATCCTAAGCATCGATCCGGAAACCGGGATGTGCAAAGGCTCGGCCAGATCGATACTCGGCTTCGACATGCACCATGGACTTACGTGCTGCGACGATTTGCTCGATCATTACGGAGGACACCAGGCTGCGGCGGGGATGAGCTTTCACCGGCGGCATCTTGACGAATTTGCTGCAAGGCTCAACGCATTGGCTGCGGAACAGCTGACGGACAACGATTTTATGCCGACGATTTCCGTTGACGATACTTGTCCGTTCGGCGAAGTGACGACGGATACGATTCGGCAGATCGAGAAGCTTGCGCCTTTCGGCACCGGCAACCCGTCGCCGCGGTTCGTCTTTACTAAGCTGCAGGTTAAAGAGCTGCGCACGATCGGCAAAGAACGCCAGCATTTGAAGCTCGTCTTGACGGATGCTTCGGCGGCGAACGGGGCGTCGGTTGAAGCAGTCGCTTTCGGTCGCGGCGCTTCCGCCGGCAGCTTCTCGACAACGTCTTCGCTTGATGTACTGGGCGAGCTGTCCATCAACGAATGGAACGGCGTTCGCAAGCCGCAAATCGTCATACAGGACCTATGCGTGCCGCATGTTCAGGTGTTCGATTATCGCGGCGCGGGCAGGCCGCTGCAAAAGCTGGAGACGATTCACGGCCATGCCGAAGAGATCATGAAGAAAGCTCGCGGGCATGATCCCGCCGCGTTCGGGCTTATGATATCGAACTCTTCCGAAGCCGAAGAAATTCGGACATTCGTAGATCGCACGTGCTGCTCGGTATGGGCTTACGACGAGGAGCGAGGAGCGAGTCCGCTCAATGAAGCCGCACAGCGTGTCGATTTTGGGCAGGTGCGGGACCTTGTGCTGTACGCTTTGCCGGAAGGGCTGGAACCGTTTGTGTCGACGCTGCGGACGACGAGCGGTATTGAACGATTATACGCCGTTTATGCGGATGCGCTTGAGCCTGTACCTCTGCCTTCCAGGGATGCTTTTAAGAAGGTATACGGCTACATAACGCAGCAGCAGTCATGGGGGGCTACGGGCGACGATTTTGCCAAACGGGTCAGCCGACGCGAGGGCTTGCCGATCGCTTCGGTGAAGTTTATTATTAACGTTTTCGCCGAGCTGTCTTTCATTCGCTTGAATGATTCGGGTCGCATGTACGAATACGTCCCGAACCCGCCTAAGCGGGATCTGACGGCCTCGCGCAGCTACCGCGCGAAGCAGCTCAAAGCCGAGGCGGAGCATGAACTTATTTATTCGACGGCAGAGCAGTTAACGAATTGGATTATGGATCATATGAATCGTACGATCGCAAACGATCGGCGACAGGAGGATATAGTATGAATTTCAAAGAGCATATCCGGGTAATTCTCGATTATCCGCAGCCAGGCATCCGTTTCAAAGACATTACGACATTGCTGAACAACGGTCCTGTCTATCGCGAAGCGATCGATGCGATCAAAAAAATGGTCGAGCACAAAGAAATCGACGTCATCGCCGGGCCGGAAGCGCGCGGTTTTGTCGTTGGAGCACCGCTCGCCTATGCGCTAGGTATCGGCTTTGTGCCGATCCGCAAGCCGGGCAAGCTGCCTTACGACACGATTGAGGCAGGCTACGATCTAGAATACGGCAAAGACAAGCTGGCGATGCATAAGGACGCCATCAAGCCGGGACAAAAGGTGCTGATCGCGGACGATTTGCTGGCGACCGGCGGTACGATTTCCACTTCGATCAATCTGGTTCGACAGCTCGGCGGCGACGTTGTCGGGGCGGCATTTCTGATCGAACTCGGTTATTTGACCGGACGCGACAAGCTGGATGGCATTGACGTATTTTCGCTTGTTAAGTATTAAGCAGCCACGATATTTGAAAAGCTGGGTGTTCCAACCTGTTTCAGGTTAAGGAATGCACCGGCTTTTTTGTAATCGTCATTGGACCGGCCGTATTAGATTCAATTATGCTCCTATCGCTCCTACCAGAAACAGTAATCGTCCTCCGCCATCAGACAACCGCCTGCCATTACCGTATCAAAGCTTCCAGGCCTTCGCGTTGAACGACTTCCGGTTCGATGAGCAGGGTATCTGCACCCAGGAATCCCATAAAGTCATGGAAGCATCGCCGAAGCTCGCTTAGCAAGGACTCCGTCCGCTCGACGTGTGGTTCCCACCACCAATTTTTGATGACGAGCGCGCCTGTCGTTTTGTCCCTTCCCGGTTCGAAGCGGGCGACGAACGTATCCCCATGCAGAATCGGCAGCACGTAATATCCATATTGGCGTTGACTGACGGGCTTATACACTTCCCATATATAATCAAATTCGAAGATTTGCTTAATCAATCGCCGATCCCATAGCAAGTTGTCGAGCGGGGCGATAATCGAGGCGCGGTCAGCGTTTGACGTATCGGGTGCAGCCTTAGCCGCCAGAAGCCGGTCGTAGTCCTCAGTTCGGACATACAGCGGCACGGAGACGCCTTCAACGGAGATTTGTACGATCCGATCGTCTTGCATCAGGCGGGCGAACGAGGCTTGTCGCTCCTTCGACTTCAGCTGCATGCCGATCCATGCGTCGCCGGCCTTCTCCCACATGAAGCCTATGGCGCCGATTCGGCGCTGCACCCGCCAATCCAGATGCTGTTCATCCGACGGGAACGGCTCCTCTGCCTTCAGCAGGCTTTCCGGAATATGCCGGGCGGCGAAATCGTAAATTTTCTGGTTATTTTTCTTATGGTGAACGATCAGCTCTCCCCAGAAATACATACTCTCGAGGACGGCTCGGGCTAACCGGGTCGGCGCCCACGACCAGTCGATCGTTTGATCGAGATCAAGGTCGCCCGATGACAGCGGCCCGCGAGATTCGATCTCGGAACGAACCTCCGGCAGCGCTTGACGAATCGTTTCATTCTCATAAAACTGCCGGTAGCTTTTTTGGCGAAACCGTTCGAAATAAGGCCAATCCTCAAGCGAATAAATGGACATCACCTTATCCCAGCCGTCCAGCAGCAAACGATCCAAATACAGAAGCTCTTGAAGCATCGGGGGACGGAAGCCGGGGATTCGCGACTGCAGGACCAGCTCGGCATTGCGGCCTACGATATTAAGCGGATCGTATTGAACGCAGCCGACTCGCCGGATCCATTCCAGAATACCGTCTTTGCCGGCAAAAGCCGCGGGGGCAAGTAATCCCTGATGGGACAATAAAAAACGTCGGGCTTGCTTGTTCGATAATGCGACAGACTGCATCGGCGGCCTCCTTAAGTTCTGCAATTCCTATTTCTGCCCAGTATATCATGCTTATTATACAAAGGGAATATACGTTCCTGTCCGGGTGAAAAAGAAGAGCTTGTCCTTCATTCGAAGGCAAGCTCCATTGGGTATGCGCATGCCGGGCTATTCGTTCGCCAGGCGCAGTTTTTCGATCAGTTTAAAGAAGATCCCAAGCACGATTGCGACCACCGTCGCAAGACCCATGCCGGACAACGAGAAGTTGCCGAACGTCAGCTTCGTGCCGCTGATGCCGATGATCAGGACTACGGTCGTGAGCAGCAGGTTTGTCGGTTTCGAATAATCGATTTTCGCTTCAACCAGCATGCGGATGCCCGATGCCGCGATAACGCCGAACAGCAGGAGCGACACGCCGCCCATGACCGCAACCGGAATGTTCGCGATCAGCGCCGACAGCTTGCCGAAGAAGGACAATACGATCGCGAATACGGCTGCAAGGCCGATGATGAAGGTCGAATACACTTTTGTAATCGCCAGAACGCCGATATTTTCGCCGTAAGTCGTGTTTGGCGTCGAACCGACGAAGCCGGAAATGATCGTCGAGATGCCGTTGCCGAGCAGCGAGCGATGCAGGCCGGGGTCCTTGGAAAGATCCTTGCCGACGATATTGCCGGTTACGATGAGATGTCCGATATGCTCCGCGATGACGACTAATGCAGCCGGGAGGATGATCGCGATGCTCGACCATTCCCAACGAGGGGTCGTGAAGGTCGGGAGTACGAACCAGTCTGCGGCGGACACGGCGTCGAAGTTGACAAGCCCCAAAGCGAATGCCAATACATATCCGACGATGATGCCGATCAGAATCGGAATGATTTTCAGAAACCCGCGGAACATGACGGTGCCGATAATCGTGACAACCAGCGTAATGATAGAGACGGTAAGCACTTTCGGATCTGCCGACCATGTCGCCGCTTGCGTAGGATCGTCAGGCGGAATGAATCCCGCCATGCGTGCTGCGACGGGCGCAAGCTCCAATCCGATAACGGCGACGATCGCTCCCATGCCCGCAGGCGGGAATACGACGTTAATCCAGCCGGTTCCGGCGTATTTGATGAGCAATGCGACAAGCGAGAAGATCACGCCGACGACGATAAATCCGCCCAGCGCGGCGGCATAGCCGTATTGACTCGCGCCCAGAACAACGAAGACCGGCGAAAGAAAAGCGAAGCTGGAGCCGAGATAAGCCGGGATTTTCCCTTTGCAGAGCAGCAGATACAGGATAGTGCCGATTCCGTTCATGAGCAGGATCGTGGCAGGGTCCACCTTGAACAAGTTCGGTACGAGCACGGTAGAGCCGAACATGGCGAACAAATGCTGAAGACTGAGCGGAAAGCTTTGCAATAACGGGGGTCTTTCATGGACTTGAATCATGCGTTGTGGCGATGACACAGGGATCCTCCTTGATTCATGGTATGTATCCGACAAAATTCGTGAAAATTTCACAATTTCCATAGTAGCAAAAAAAGCGGTTTTGCAAAAGCTGTATTTTTCAAAATTTTCGACGAAAGGCGATAAGCAATTTGCGAAATAAATTATCGAAAAAATATTCTTTCGAAAACGGTTCAAATCGAAAAAATAATTATTGAAACATATGACATTTCCTATTATGATAAAAACAAATTCGATCATGAAGGAGCACAATATGGAAACGGAACGGCATCACCCGTCCGAAACGACTCTGCAATCTAAAATCAACAGCTCCTATACCCACTTATCTTCGACGGAGCAAAAAATCGCCGCTTATGTATTGGAGCATCCGGACAAAGTGATTTACAATTCGGTGACCCAAATTGCCGACGAACTGAACGTGGCGCAATCGACGGTGACGAGATTTTGCCGATCGATCGGACTGCGCGGCTTTCAGGAATTAAAAATTGCCTTGGCGCGCGACATGAACAACTCCGGCAAATCGGATTCGGACGAACAGAAGATGAACCTTCCGCAGCGTCTCGCGCAAATTAGCATGAACAATATTCAGGATACGCTGAAAACATTGGATCTCGACCATTTGCAACAAGCGGTATTCAAAATGCTGGATGCGAAAAAAATCGTCATTTACGGCGTCGGGGAATCGGGACCGATCGCGAAGCTGCTGAAAGTCAAACTGATCGGGCTCGGACTTACCGTCGACGCGCATGACGACGTCCATCTGCAATTGATTAGCGCAGCACACTTGTCCAAACAGGACGTCGCCATCGGCATATCGCAAAACGGGAGCACCAAGGATGTCGTGAACGCGCTCCGCATGGCAAGTAAAAGCGAAGCTACAACGATATGCATTACCGGCCACGGCCGATCGCCGATTACCGAAGCTTCCGATCTGCGGCTCGTTTGCTTAAGTAAAGGCGTTTCCGTAATGGAGAACGAATTGAACAGCAAAGTTGCGATTTTATTTTTGATCGAGCTGATCGTGATCAGCTTATCCTTGTATATTCATGACAAGGCGGATCATCTAAACCCATGGAAAACGACGTATTCGATTTTAGACAAATTATATTGAACCGTAGGAGCTCGCAACGCATCGAACGAGCTAAGACACAGGCGTATTCAGCGTAGCGTCGAGCCTACATTGTGTTTTGAAAACGATTACAATGGCAGATTGTCGTTAACGATGTTTAGGAGGTGATGAACCAAAGAAAGTTGATGCTGCAGTACAAGCATAGGTTTGTGGTCGTACTGGTTTACAAGATCATGCAATCTTTTTTCATCCTAGCGATTACAATTAGGTGCCATTACAAGATAGCGGAGGTGTCCGATTGATGAGAACGAGGAATAAAGCAGGTATTGCAATATCGGTAGTTTTGTCGTTGACGTTGTTAGGCTCGGGTTTGGGAAATGTGCCGCGGGTGGCTGCATCAGCCGCAGATGAACCGAAGGATGCCCGAATTTCCGCCGAAGAGCCGGATTATGGCCGCATTATTGATGCGGAGGCGGCATGGCTCGCCAAAGTGCAGCTTCCAAGCGGTGTACTCCCGATGTACAGCGAGCCGAATTATGGCGGGAAATACCGGGTCGTCCCGTATTTCGCAAATATCGCCGCCTTAGGCTGGCTGGAAAAGGAGAAATACGCGGACAACGTCAAAACATATATCGAGTGGTACTTCGATCATATGAACGTATCGCCGGCTGAGCTTCAATCGGATAAGCGGAAGAAACCGGATGAACCGAACCATCCCGTTTACACGGATTACAACGGATTAAACGGGACCGTATACGATTATATCGTCGAACCCGACCGGAAGACGGAAACGCCGCTAAACAAATACGATTCGACCGATTCCTATGCGGCCACGATCATCTCTTTGCTGCGCAAATATGTCGAGGTGACGAATGACTCGAAATTTGTGAAAGCGCATAAACAAGAAATCGAGACGATCGCCGAAGTGATGGTCGCCACGCAGCAGAACGACGGGCTGACGTGGGCAATGCCGGATTTTCAAGTCAAATATTTAATGGATAATGCGGAAGTGTACAAAGGATTCGAGGATGCGGAATGGATTTTTCAAAACGTCATCCGCGACCGGGATGCCGCAAACAATTACCGCTCCCGCAAAGAAGCGGTTGCCGCGGGCATTGAAAGAGAGCTGTGGGATCCGGCCAAAGGGGCCTATCGGCCGTACAAAGATAACGGCGGCGGCTTGGGCGGAGTAAATTGGGATTCGTTTTACCCGGACGCGACCGCGCAATTGTTCCCGATCTGGACCGGTCTGATCGAGCCTGACAGCGAGCGGGCGCTTCAACTTTACAATACGTTCAACGAGCATCATCCGGGATGGCCGAAATTGGAAAAGCCGGATGGTTTCCCATGGGCGCTAATCGCATACACGGCGGCGATTATGGGTGATAAGACGAGGGTGGATACGTATTTGCAATCGGTGAAAAAAACGTACATCGACCAGGGGCATCCGTGGACCTGGTACAATATGGAGTCCGGCGCGACGATCATGGCTGCAAAAATCATGAAAACCACCCGGCAGCCGAAATACAACCTGCAAATTGCAAATCCCGCAGAGGCTCAACAAATCGCTCGCCAGCCGCTTGTTATAACGGGAAAGAGCAAAGACATCGCCAAAATCGAAATGAAACTGACGCATCTGCTTACGGGCACAGAAAAATCGGCATCGGCGAAGCCCGCGGCAAATGGAAAATGGTCGATGTCATTCGACGGGTTGTTGAACGGCGATTACCGGGCGGAAGCGATCGGGAAGGACTCATTCAATAACGTGCACGCAGTCGAAGCGATAAATTTCTCCGTTAAAATCGCTTCCGATGTGCCGCTGCTCAAAAACGTTCTTCTTACTTCGGATCGCGTGGAGCTGCATCGCGGCGAAAGCGCTCAGCTTTCGGTGGCGACATATGTAGAAGGCCAAGCCGAGCCGGTGCAGCTTCCTGGCGCCCATGTCGAATTTCGAACAAGCCGTGACGATCTCGTACAAATCGGCCCGCAAGGGACGCTAAAGCTGGTCATGATCGATCCTGCGGTTTCCTCCATCGACGTTCGGGCCGTCGTGACGAACGGCAGCGATGTCGCCATTTCGAATACAGTCGCGATTCAACTCTCGACGGCGCCGCTAACGACCTATGATGCCGTAATCGATGCGCAGGCGAACTGGATTCTCGGGATGCAGCTTCCGAACGGTGCAATCCTGAACGACAAAACGCCGATAGACGCGTTAAACGGCAAATATAAAGTCGATTCGCGCCTTTCCGCGTGGGCGGCAATCGGGCTGCTGGAGCGGCCGGAATACGCGCCGCAAGCGAAAAAATACATCGACTGGTATATGACGCACTGGAACTGGCCGGATTCATACGGAATTTATGGAACGGCGTACGATTATGCCGTTGATCCGGCAACGCTGGAAATGACCGCATTGAATTCGTACGAGGCGGGTGCTTCACAAAATGCGGCATTTTTATCGCTTGTCCGCAAATATGTCGAGGTGACCGGCCTGAATCCGGGGATCAGTCAATTCCAGACCGATATCATGACCGGCGGGATCGGAATCCTCAAATCCCAAGACCAGGATGGGCTCATATGGAAGCATCCTGCTTCGCAATTGAAGCAATTGACCGATAACGCAGCGACCTACAAAGGCTTAACCGACAGTGTATGGTTGTTCCGCAATTATTTTCAGGCATCGGGACCTGCCGATTATTTCGACGGGTATCGGGGTAATTTGCTCGCCGGTATCCAAGGGCGATTATGGAGCGACAGCTTGAATTTGTATCACTTGTCCATCGACGGGGCGGGCACGGCGGTTGCGCCGGATTTGTCGAAGCCGTCGGATGCGCTTGCCCAGCTTGCACCGATTTATACCGGCGTCCTTGCGCCGGACGATCCAAGATCGCTCGACTTGTACGATCGGTTCAAAACGGCGGTTCCGAATTGGGCGACGTCCGCATCCATCGGCGAAACATCATACGCAGCGGCGGCGTATACAGCCGCGCTTCTTGGCGACAAACAAGCCGTCGATACGTATTTGCAAACGTTGATGCAGCAAACGACCGATGCCGGACCGCCTGCGGGGTGGAACGTATTCCAAGCGGCGATGACGATGGCGGCGGCGCATAAAGCGCAGTCGCTATAAACCGAAGTCGCTATAACCGGCAGTCCTCTTGCCAGCCTCGGTATGAACAAGCGGCCAAATTGCCGCCAGCAACGCACAAACCGCCGGAGAATGCGCTTCTCCGGCGGCTGTTTTTTTTGCCGTCCGGCGTACAGTACGATACTCTTTTTCCATCGATGGATAGATCACTGCAATAAAATTGTCTCATGTCCGCATCGATCAAAAATATCGTCTTTTTCCTTCGAGTTTCCATCCTTTAAATACGAGATCTCCATATCGCTATCATTTTTATCCGACGATATTTTCGTAATGGATGAAATAGCATGGCGAGAGACGGCGAGGAGTTGACGTCCGACCCGTTTAAAAGGCATAATGATAAGAAATATCGGAAATCGAGTCGAAATGTGACGATCATGAAAGGGTACGGAAATGGGTATTGACCAACTATTGGAAAAGGCATCGACATATTTAAAAGAAAACGACCTGAAGCGGATCAAGGACGCTTACGACTTTGCCGATCAGGCTCACTTCGGACAGGTGCGGAAATCGGGAGAACCGTATATTCTGCATCCGCTTGCCGTTGCTGAAATATTGGTCAATATGGAGATGGACGTCACCTCCATTATCGCCGCGCTGCTGCATGACGTCGTCGAAGATACGACCGTTTCGCTGGAGACGGTTCGCGAGCAGTTCGGACCGACCTGCGCCATGCTGGTGGACGGACTTACGAAGCTGGAGAAGATCCAGTTCCGGACGAAGGAAGAGCATCAGAACGAAAATTACCGCAAAATGTTCGTCGCGATGGCGAAGGACATCCGCGTTATCTTAATCAAGCTGGCAGACCGCCTGCATAATATGCGTACGCTCAAATACCAATCGGAAGAAAGCCAGCGGCGGATCGCGGACGAAACGCTTGAAATCTTCGTCCCGATCGCTCACCGGCTCGGCATATCCGCGATTAAATGGGAAATGGAAGATATCGCCCTCCGATACTTGAACCCTCAGCAATATTACCGGATCGCCAACCTGATGAAGAAAAAACGCGCCGAGCGCGAGCAATACATTCAGGAGCTCATCGAGCGCATCAAGGAAAAACTGCATGAGATGGGCATTGAAGGCGACATTTCGGGCAGGCCGAAGCATCTGTACAGCATTTTCAAAAAAATGACGTCGAAGAACAAGCAGTTCAACGAGATCTACGACCTGCTGGCGATTCGGATAATCGTCGATAATATCAAGGATTGTTATGCGACGCTTGGCATCATCCATACGTTATGGAAGCCGATGCCCGGACGGTTCAAGGACTATATCGCCATGCCGAAGCCGAACATGTACCAATCGCTGCATACGACCGTCGTGGGGCCGAAGGGCGAACCGACCGAAGTGCAGATCCGTACATGGGACATGCACCGTACGAGCGAATACGGGATCGCCGCGCATTGGGCGTACAAGGAAGGTACGGTTGTTCCCGCAGGCAATTTCGGCGATAAGATGACGCTGTTCCGCGAAATATTGGAGCTGCAAAACGATGCGAGCGATGCCGCGGAATTCGTCGAATCGCTGAAGATGGATTTTTTCACCGATTTGGTGTATGTATTCACGCCCAAAGGCGAAGTGATCGAGCTGCCGGCCGGTTCGGTTCCGCTTGACTTCGCTTACCGCATTCATACGGAAATCGGCAACCGTACGATCGGGGCGAAGGTGAACGGGCGGATCGTGCCGCTCGATTATCAGCTGAATACCGGCGATATCGTGGAGATTTTGACGTCCAAGCATTCGTACGGTCCGAGCCAGGATTGGGTCAAAATCGCCCAGTCGTCGCATGCCCGCACGAAGATCAAGCAATGGTTCAAGAAAGAACGTCGCGAGGAGAACGTCGCCAAAGGCAAAGAAGCGATCGAACGCGAGCTGAAACGCCTGGGCATCGATCCGCCGACGCTGATGACCGACGAACGGCTGATGGAAGTTGCACGCAAGTTCAATTTCAACGACATCGAGGATATGATGTCCGCCGTTGGCTTCAACGGCATTACGGCGGCACAAATTTGCACGCGGCTGACCGACAGACTGCGCAAGGAAACCGAAGAAGCGAACATGCTGCAGCTCACGAACGAGGTCAAGGAAGTTCGCTCCTCCGCATCGGAGAAGAAGCACCGCCCGACGCACGGTGTCAGTGTTAAGGGCGTCGACAATTTGCTCGTCCGCTTCGCGCGCTGCTGCAATCCGGTGCCCGGCGACGACATAATCGGCTATATTACAAGAGGCCGCGGCATTTCCGTGCATCGCAGCGACTGCGCGAACATTCCTACGATGGAGGATGCGGGCGATGAAACGGAACGCGTCATCGAAGTGGCGTGGGAGGATTCGGTCGAAGCCAATTATAGCGTGGAAATCGAAATTACGGGCCACAACCGCAACGGGTTGTTGAACGAGGTGCTGCAGGCGGTGTCCGAAAGCAAGACGCATATCTCGGCCGTTTCGGGACGCTCGGACAAGAACAAGATGGCCATGGTGCATATGACGATTCTGATCCGCAATATCGACCATTTGCAATCCGTGGTCGACAAGATCAAGCGGGTGAAGGACGTTTATTCGGTTCAACGGATCATGCAATAACGTGCAATAATGGAACGGGGAGTAGAAAAATGAGAGTAGTCGTACAGCGCAGCAAACAAGCGCAAGTGACCGTAGACGGCGCTGTCGTCGGACAAATCGAATCAGGGTTGATGCTGCTCGTCGGGGTAACGCACGAAGATACGGAGCAGGACGCCCGCTATTTGGCCGATAAAATCGCCGGGCTGCGCATTTTTGAAGACGCCGAAGGCAAAATGAATTTGTCCGTGACCGACGTCGGCGGGCAAATCTTATCGGTATCGCAATTTACGTTGTACGGCGATTGCCGCAAGGGAAGACGCCCGAACTTTATGGCGGCGGCCCGTCCGGACCAGGCGGTTGTCCTTTATGAATATTTCAATGACCAATTGCGGGGGCTAGGCCTTACGGTTGCGACCGGCAAGTTCGGGGAAATGATGGACGTTTCCTTTACGAACTGGGGACCCGTCACATTAATCATCGACAGCCGGTAATGCCATTTCCGGTTATTTGCTCTATCTTCCGGGTACAATAGTCTCAAGACTATTGAAGGAGACGTGAGCGCTAGATGCACGAATCGAAAAAGCAAGGGATGCTGCTTCATCCCGCCAACAGGATCATGAACAACGACTTGCGGGAATCGTACGAAATGACCGATCCTGCAAGAGACAACGAGTTTTCGCTGGAATTCGGTCCTTCGAGCGACCGGACGAGCATGCCGCCGCGGCACAGGTTACGCTGATGCCGCGGTTTTTTTGTGTAGGATTAAGGAAACGAAAAATTGACCTTCGCAATGATCTCCGTTACACTGAAAAAAAGTATGCCGCCTAATCGACTTATCGTGGCGGTATTTTTACGATTGGAGTGTTTTGCCATCATGCGTATTTATGTTGCGGTTCCGGCTGAGTTTGCCTCGTATGAACGGACGATCGCGAACATTATCAATATGTTTTATGAAAATGTCGAGTTTATTTATCAAGTCGAGGACAATGTCGTCGAAACAACAAGCGAAGCTAGCGCGGCTGATGTAAAGATCGAGCTTCGAATGGAATCCGTCGGCGTGGCTGCAGACAAATCGATCCGTACCTTCGCTCGATTGACCTATGCGATTTCTTCGGAGCCTCTCCATGCTTCGCATGCCCGTACCGTCGGCTCCGATTTGACCGCTGAAGAAGAGCGCAAGCAAATCAAGCAAGCGATGTGCCATGCATTATTGCATGTTCTGCAGGATGCGACCGGCATCAAGCAACCATGGGGAATATTGACCGGCATTCGGCCGACGAAGCTGCTGCACGACAAGCTGACGGAAGGGTGTTCGCCCGAAGAGGCGCACCGTATATTGCGGGAGGATTATTTGGTCACCGACGAAAAAATCGAGCTGATGCAGCAAATCGTCAGTCGCCAGCTTGCGATTATCCCGGATCTGTATCATTTGCAGCGGGAAGTCAGCGTTTATATCGGCATTCCGTTTTGCCCGACGAAATGCGCTTATTGCACGTTCCCTGCTTACGATATTAACGGCAAACAGGGCTCCGTGAATTCGTTTCTTGGCGGACTCGATTATGAAATGAAAGCGATCGGTGAATGGTTAAGTCGGAACGACGTGCGGATCACGACCGTCTATTTCGGCGGCGGTACGCCAACGAGCATTACGGCGGAAGAGATGGATATGCTGTATGAACGGATGTATGAGTCGTTCCCTCATGTGGAAAGCATTCGCGAGGTGACCGTGGAAGCGGGGCGCCCTGACACGATTACGCCGGAGAAGCTGGCCGTCCTGCGCAAATGGAACATCGACCGGATCAGCATCAACCCGCAGTCGTACATTCAAGAAACGCTCGATGCGATCGGGCGGCACCATACGGTGCAGGAAACGATCGACAAGTTTTGGCTCGCCCGCGAGTCCGGCATGAACAATATTAACATGGATCTCATCATCGGCCTGCCCGGCGAAGGGATGGAGCAATTCCAGCATACGCTGGACGAAACGGAGAAGCTGATGCCCGAATCGCTTACGGTCCATACGCTTTCGTTCAAGAGAGCATCGGAAATGACGCGGCATAAAGGCGAAGGGAAGTTCAAAGTGGCGGGTCGCGAGGAAATTACCGAAATGATGGCCCGGGCAGGCGAATGGACGGGGCAGCACGGGTATGTTCCCTATTATTTGTACCGTCAAAAAAATATTTTAGGCAACCTCGAAAACGTAGGTTATGCGCTGCCCGGCCGTGAAAGCATCTACAACATCGTCATGATGGAGGAGAATCAATCGATCATCGGCCTCGGCTGCGGCGCGGTCAGCAAATGGATCGATCCCGAAACCGGCATCATTACGCGCTTGGCCAACCCGAAGGAGCCTAAAGCGTACAATGAAAGTTATCTTCACTCTACGAATCTCAAAATCGAGGCGCTCAGCAAGCTGTTCGGCGTCGAAATCGAAGTGGCCGCAAGCGGCGATTCCTAAAAAAATACAGCCATTCGTGAACGGGTTACGGCTCGTTCATGAATGGCTTGTTTTATAACCGCATCTATGCGGACTCGCCGGATCCATCGCTATCCTCAGATTCGGTTGCGTCGGCATCGTCAGAGTCATCCGCTTCATCATCAGCTGCACCTTCGGCGTCATCGGCCGTTTCGTCGCTTTCGTCGGATGCGTCCTCCGCACCGTCCTCCGAATCGCTTTCTTCGCCATCGGCTTCTTCGTCATCGCCACTCGAATCACTCTCTGTATCGTCACCGTCGGCATCGTCGGCGACTTCTTCATCAGCGGCGTCGTCTTCGGCGTCGCCGTCAGCATCGTCCGCTTCGCTCTCTTCATCTTCGGCAAACTCTAGCTCATCGATGCCGCTAATATCGGCATCGGATGGTAGAACAAAATCCTCATCGAGCGCGATCGATTCCAGCACGCTGTTTTCCGCTTCTTCCGGGGCCTTTGCGTCGTTGTGCAATTCCATTTCCATTCCTCCAATATCTTATTCTAGGCTTAACCCTAGTAGTAAATCATATGAGATGGAATAGAAGGATATGATAGAAAAAAGCGCTTTATTTATTGTAATGTTTTTGTAATCTAATTTTCATGCTCGTTTAACATAAGCAACCTATAATAAAAGTCGACCCCCTTTTTTAATATAAAACCTTTAAACCTACAATCGTAGCATTGTAGGTTTCTTTCTTTAATTTTCCAAGCTTACGACAAAGCAGCTTGACTTTAAAGGGCGGCGCGATTACAATCAGTTGTAATGTATTGCTAAAGCGATCAAACGATTCGATGACGGGAACAAGTACTCCATGTCACTTACGCAGAGAGGGAAGCCATCAGGCTGCAAGCTTCCTTAACGTGTATGGACGAACAGACATCCCCGAGAACATGCGGCGAACCGACGGCCTTGCAAGACGGACCGGACGTATTAGCTGTATTGCGTGTAGCGGGCGTTAACCGTTGAAGCGGTTCGTAAGGAACGACAGCGTGCATCATGCATCGTCGGGCTTATAACCGGAATGTGGGTGGTACCACGGGTGAATCACGTCAATGAGATCTCTCGTCCCTGACAAGCAAGTCGTCAGGAGCGGGAGTTTTTTATTTTTGAAGGAGGTCAATGGAGATGGCATTTCAGAAGCCGACGGGAACGCAGGATTTTTTGCCCGGAACTACAGAGAAATGGCAGTATATTGAACAAAAAGCGCGCGACTTGTGCCGGCGGTTCAATTACAAGGAAATTCGCACACCGATGTTCGAATCGACCGAGTTGTTCCAGCGCGGGGTTGGGGAAACAACCGATATCGTTGAGAAGGAGATGTATACGTTCCTCGATCGCGGCGAGCGCAGCATTACGCTTCGTCCCGAAGGAACGGCGGGCGTTGTCCGAGCTTACGTGGAAAACAAGCTGTTCGGCGATCCGGACATCAGCAAGCTGTATTACATCGGCCCGATGTTCCGCTATGAGCGGCCGCAGGCAGGCCGCTATCGCCAGCTGCACCAATTCGGTGTGGAAGTGTTCGGAACGGTCGATCCAAGCATCGATGCCGAAGTCATCGCTATGGGAATTCAATTTTACAAGGAGATCGGCTTAAAAGGTGTCACCGTCGAAATCAACTCGGTTGGCAATCCGGCTAGCCGCGCCGTGTACCGCGATAAACTGCAGCAATATTTGAAGCCCATGCTGCCTGAACTGTGCAAGGACTGCCAGTCGCGTTATGACCGCAACCCGCTGCGCGTATTGGATTGCAAGATCGACATGCACCGATTTGACGGAGCGCCATCGATTCTCGATAGTCTCGACGAGGAGTGCACAACGCATTTTGAGGCTTTGAAGCAGCACTTAACTGCGATGGATATTCCTTACACAGTTAATTCACGGCTTGTGCGTGGACTGGATTATTACACGCATACTGCTTTTGAATATAAAGCGCAAGGTATCGGAGCAATCGACACGATCGGTGCAGGCGGGCGCTATAACGGGCTTGTAGCCGAAATCGGCGGCAATGACCAGCCGGGCATCGGCTTCGGGCTTGGCCTGGAGCGGGCATTGCTCGTGATGGCCGATCAAGGCGTCGAGGTGCCGGATATGGGGCAGATCGACGTGTATGTGATCGGGCTCGGCGAACAAGCGGAGAAATCGATCGTCAAAATCGTCAACGATTTGCGCGGCCAAGGCGTCATTGCCGAGAAGGATTACCAAGGGCGCAAAATGAAAACGCAGTTCAAGGCGGCCGACCGATTAAAAGCACGTTATACGGCCGTTCTCGGCGACGACGAGCTGGCGCGCGGCGAAATCGCGCTCAAATCGATGGCGACCGGCGAGCAGCGCTACGTCCCGATTGCGGACCTGGCGGCAGAGCTACTAAAACAATAAACAAAGGGGAACGATGATCATGTTGTTAAAAACACACCATTGTGGCAGTTTAACCAAAGCAAACGTAGGAGAAACCGTCGTCTTGAACGGCTGGGTACAGCGCCGTCGCGACCTTGGGGGCGTGCTGTTTATCGATCTGCGCGACCGAAGCGGCATCGTGCAAATCGTATTCAACCCGGACTTCTCGGGCGACGCTCTGGCAACGGGCGATAAAGCGCGCAACGAATTCGTGCTTGCCGTGAAAGGCAAAGTTGTCGACCGCGATCCGGCGACGTTTAACCCGAACCTGGCGACGGGCGAAATCGAAGTCCGCGTGACGGAAATCGAAATTATGAATGCGGCCAAAAATCCGCCGTTCTTCATCGAAGACGGCATCGAAATCGACGAGTCGCTTCGCCTGAAATACCGCTATCTAGACCTGCGCCGTCCAGAAATGCAAAAAACGCTTATGCTTCGCTCTAAAGCAGCTAAAGTATTCCGCGATTTCCTTGACGGCCAAGGCTTCGTCGAAGTGGAAACGCCGATTCTCATCAAGAGCTCGCCGGAAGGCGCGCGTGACTATCTTGTGCCGAGCCGCGTTCATCCCGGAGAATTTTTCGCGCTGCCGCAATCGCCGCAAATTTACAAGCAATTGCTGATGGTCAGCGGTCTGGAACGTTATTATCAAATCGCTCGCTGCTTCCGTGACGAAGACCTGCGCGCCGACCGTCAGCCGGAATTTACGCAAGTGGACATCGAGACGTCCTTCTTGTCCCAAGACCAACTGCTCGACCTGATGGAGGAGCTCGCCGTTAAGCTGTTCAAGGAAACGGTCAACGTTGATATTCCGCGTCCGTTCCAGCGCATCAGCTATCATGACGCGATCCATCTGTACGGCTCGGATAAGCCGGACCTTCGTTTCGGTCTTGAGCTGTCCGACATTACCGACATCGTTGCGACAAGCGACGTGAAGGTGTTCGCGGCGGTCGCATCGAGCGGCGGCGTCGTGAAGGCGTTGAACGCCAAAGGCTGCGCGAACTGGAGCCGCAAGGAGCTTGATGACCTGCAGCCGTTCGCGGCGCGTTACGGCGGAAAAGGATTGGCATGGGTAACGGTGAAAGAAGGCGAATGGCGCGGTCCGATCGTGAAATTCTTCAAGCCGGAAGAAATCGCGGCATTGACGGAGCGCCTGCAAGTAGAAGAAGGCGACTTGCTCTTATTCTCCGCAGACAAGCTGAAAGTCGTCGCCGACGTCATGGGCAACTTACGCCTCAAGGTCGGACGCGAGCTCGGGCTGATCGACGAAAGCAAATTCAAGTTCGCCTGGGTTGTCGACTTCCCGCTGCTTGGTTATGACGAAGAAGAGAAACGTTACGTGGCGGAACACCATCCGTTCACTCGTCCGAAGGAAGAGGATCTCGGCTTCTTCGAAACCGATCCGCTCAAAATTCGCGCGCAAGCGTATGACCTTGTCCTGAACGGCTATGAAGTCGGCGGAGGTTCGATGCGGATTTACAAGCGGGACGTGCAGGAGCGGATGTTCAAGGCGCTTGGCTTCACGATGGAGGAAGCGAACGACAAGTTCGGCTACCTGCTCGAAGCGTTCGAATACGGTACGCCTCCGCACGGCGGCATTGCCTTCGGCTTCGACCGGCTGATCATGCTCCTTGCCGGACGTACGAACCTGCGCGAGACGATTGCGTTCCCGAAAACGGCCAGCGCGACGGAACTCATGAGCAACGCGCCGTCTCCGGTCGAAGACAGACAGCTGGACCAATTGTCCATTAAGGTCGCGCTGAAGCAACCGGCCGGTAAAGCATAAGGAACTGAACGAGTCGGAAAGGGGATTATCGATCGACATGCTGCACCAGTTTTCACGAACGGAGCTCGCAATCGGCACGGAAGGCCTGGAGGCGCTGAAGCGGAGCACGGTGGCCGTACTCGGCATCGGCGGCGTCGGCTCGATCGCTGCGGAGGCGCTCGCCCGCTCGGGCGTCGGCCGCATCGTCATGATCGACAAGGACGTTGTCGATGTTACGAACATCAACCGGCAAATCCATGCGCTGACGACGACCGTCGGCCAGCCGAAGGCCGAGCTAATGCGCGACCGGATCAAGCTGATCAATCCGGATTGCGATGCCATCGCCTTGCGCATGTTTTACACCGAGGAGACGTACGAGCAGCTGTTCCAATATCCGCTCGATTACGTCGTCGACGCCTCGGATACGATTACGTACAAGATTCACCTGATCAAGGAATGCCTGCAGCGCGGCATTCCGATCATCTCCAGCATGGGCGCGGCGAACAAGATGGACCCGACGAAGTTCCAGGTCGCCGACATTTCGAAAACGTCGATGGACCCGATCGCTCGCGTCGTTCGCCAACGTTTGCGCAAGGAAGGCATCAAGAAGGGCGTTAAGGTCGTCTTCTCGACGGAAGAGCCGATCAAGCCGAGAGAAGATATTACGCAGCAGATCGTGCCGGAGAACGCGCCGGAAATCCGCAAGGCGCAGCAGCCGCCTTCCAGCAACTCGTTCGTTCCGCCGGTCGTTGGTCTCATCATGGTTAGCGTAGTCGTTCGCGATACGCTCGCCAAGCTGGAGCGCGAGACGGAGCAGGGATCACAAGGGAACGAAGCATAACCGCCGATAGGCGAAAAGCGAAAGCCGGGACCATTTTTAACAGTGGTCCCGGCTTTTTTTTTTGTTTAGGGGAGTGGAATCTGAAAACCGAGATTGATTATAGTCAGCGAAAGCCCAAAGTAATCCGTGTTTGTAGCCAGTTAACGTTAATGACGCAATTCCCGCAACCCCGCTATCCCGCAACCCCGCAACCCCGCAACCCCGCAACCCCGCAACCCCGCTATCCCGCTATCCCGCAACCCCGCACCCCGCACCCCGCACCCCGCACCCCGCATCCCAACACTTCCCATTGCATGTCGTTTGTTGTTGTCCACGATCCTTGCGAAAATATCGTCTACTTCAGCTCCAGACCCCCGAACTCCCACACCCCTCGCTGAAATCCCAAATAAATGCGATAATACATCTATTTTTGTGAATATAGCGGAAAGTTAGGGAATTGATGCTAAAGTGCATGTATTTCGGGCCCTTACTTATGAATTAACGATCATGGCTCGAAATAAGTGCACATTTACAGTTAATGTTTTTAAGAGTAAATCAAGTATGGAAATAACTGCACTTTAGCATCTATTTGCGTGGCGACTAGGAGACAATGGCAATAATTATTTCGGTCAGTGCGACATTGGCCGAGATAAGAAGGCTATCACATATCCCAGAAAGATAGCTTCGAAGCATTTGAGTATTGAATCGCCAAATACAATGCTGTAGGCTTGTCGTAGAATGATAATTCTTACCACCATTTGCCGAAGGAGACAAGTAGCATGAGCAATCCGATCGTTCCGGGCTGGTACGCCGATCCGGAAGCCAGAATATTTGAAAACCGATATTGGATTTATCCAACATACTCCGCACCGTATACGGAGCAGAAGTTTTTCGATGCGTTCCATTCCGAGGACTTGGTGCATTGGACGAAGGTTGAGCGGATTTTGGAGATGAAAGACATCGCTTGGGCTTGGCGGGCGATGTGGGCGCCATCGCCGATCGAGCGCAACGGGCGATTTTATTACTATTTTGCCGCAAACGACATCCAAAGCAACGAAGAGCCCGGAGGCATCGGGGTCGCCGTTTCGGACAAGCCGGAAGGGCCTTTCCGGGACGCCTTGGGCAAACCGTTGATCGACCGGTTTCATCACGGGGCGCAGCCAATCGACCCGCATGTGTTTATCGACGATGACGGCCAAGCGTATTTGTATTACGGCGGCTGGGGTCACTGCAATGTCGTTCGCTTGAACGACGACATGATTTCGCTCGTTCCGTTCGAGGACGGCGAAACGTACAAGGAAATTACGCCGGAGCGGTTCGTGGAAGGACCGTGCATGATCAAACGGGGCGGCCGTTATTATTTCATGTGGTCGGAGGGGGGCTGGACGGGACCGGGGTACTGCGTTGCCTATGCCGTATCGGACTCGCCGTTAGGCCCGTTCGAACGTGTCGGCATTATTCTGGAACAGGATGCTTCCGTCGCAACCGGAGCAGGTCACCACGGCATGTTGCAGCTGCCCGGAACGGACGAATGGTATATCGTCTACCACCGGCGGCCGTTGACCGAAACGGATGCGAACCATCGCGAGCTGTGCATCGACCGTCTCGAGTTCGAGCCGGACGGCACGATTCGCAAAGTGAAGATCACCTTTGAAGGCATAGAGGCAAGGCCGATCTCCCGGTATCTCGGCGAGGAGTAGAACGCTTCCAGGAAGATGATAGGAGTTGGATCGGAAAACCGCCGGTGTTCGCTTTTCGTGAGAGGTGTGCCGCAACCCGACGATACCAAGGGAGTTTCGCGGAAATGAGAAAAAACGTTCGCAGCATGGTATAATGGAACAATGACCATCGAACTGATTAATCATACATATTGACCATATACCGATAAAAGGCTGTGAAACAACGTGGACTTATTTTCCTTTGCGATGAACAATGAACCTAGCGCGAAGCTGCTAGCCGACCGGATGCGGCCGACGACGCTGGAAGATTATATCGGGCAAGAGCATATCGTCGGGCCGGGCAAACTGTTGCGCCGCGCGATCGAGGCGGATCAGGTGACGTCGATTTTGCTGTACGGACCTCCGGGCACCGGCAAAACAACGCTTGCGAACATCATCTCGAACCGGACGCAAGGCGAGTTCGTGAAGCTTAACGCGGTGGACGCCTCCGTAAAGGACGTTCGAGAAGTGATCGAACAGGCGCGGCAAAATAAATCGATGTACGGACGGAAAACGATCCTGTTCCTGGACGAGGTCCATCGTTTCAATACGGCGCGTCAAGACGCGTTGCTGCCCGCTGTCGAGCAAGGCATCATCATCTTCATCGGCGCGACGACGGAGAACCCGTTCCACCATGTGAACGGCGCCTTGCTGTCGCGCTCGACGCTGTTCGAGCTGCACGCGCTAACGCACGAGCATTCGCTCATCGCGATGCGCCGGGCGCTGACGGATGCCGAGCGCGGGCTCGGCTTCATGAAGCTGCAGGCGGACGAAGAAGCGCTGCTGCATATTGCCGCGATGGCGAACGGAGACATCCGCCGGGCGCTGAACGCGCTGGAGCTCGCCGCGATGACGACGCCGCCGGAGCCGGACGGCACGATCCGCGTTACGCTTGCGGTGGCGGAGGAGTCGATCCGCCGTCCGACGATCCGGGCCGACGAGTCGACCCAATACGACGTCCTGTCGGCGTTTCACAAAAGCGTCCGCGGTTCCAGCGACGCGGCGCTGTTCTGGTTCATGTACGCGGTCGAGAAGCTGGGCATGGACCCGATGGTGTTCATCCGGCGGCTGATCGTCGCTTGCAGCGAGGATATCGGACTCGCCAACCCGCAAGCGATGGTGCAGGCGGTGACGGCGATGGACGCCTATCACAAGATCGGCTGGCCGGAGTCGCAATACATCGTCGCGCAAGCGATATTGTTCGCGGTGGAAAGTCCCAAGTCGAATGCGATTCCGCTTGCGCTCGGACGCATCGCGGCGACGTTCGACCGGCTCAAATCGGCCGATGTGCCGCTGCATCTGCGCGATACGCATTATAAGGGTGCGGAGAAGCTAGGACACAAAGGCTACCAGTACCCGCACGATTATCCCGGCCATTACGTCAAGCAAGCCTATTTGCCCTCCGCAATCGAGGGCATTCACTTCTACGAGGCAAGTGAGCAGGGGATGGAAGAAAAAATTAAGCTGAACCAGCAGCGCAGGCGAGGGCAGGATCGAAACTAGCGTAACTTTTATTTGAATTCAACCGTCAAAAGCTATGATGAGGGGGGATTCAATGAATAAAAGCGTGATTGTGCTGATGCTGGCATCGGTCGTGTTATCTGCCTGCAGTCATTCGAATGGTCAAGCCGGCCACGTCAAGGAATCGGCATTTCCGGAGGTTACAAAGCCTTACCGTTCAGAGCAAGCCATTCAAAATGGCGATGTAGTAAACCTCCATGGAAAGTATTCGAATATGGAAAAGTGGCATCGATTTATGAAAAATGTCGAACAAAACAAGGAAGATAAAGTTCGCATTACCCAATACACCATAGAAGGAGACCCAATCTTCTATGAGCTTGTGTATGATGGAAAAGTCATTCACTATACGTACGATAATTCCATGGATGCATACGGTTCGGATTCAGGAAGGCCAAGTACAAGCTGCACTGGCATGGGTTCCAAGAAAGCTGAACAAGGTCAGGACTATTATGTGCTGACTGGATGCGATAGCGACATCGGCGCAACGTTTTGGTTTGCTAAAGAATAAGATCTCCGATACAGAAAAAAGAAGCTTCCGTGCCACTCTATCCGTGGTTCAGGAAGCTTCTACATTCATAAACATCTGCTGCGATTAGGCGATTGAAAGGATATTGGGACTCGCGCCACGATTAAGCGCTTCGTGACGGTTTTGGCTTAAGCCCGAGCAGCTTGTACAATCCGGCTGCGGCAACCTCGTTAAACGCCTCATCGATATACCGGATGAACTGTTCCCGCGCTTCGGCTCGATCCAGCATGCTGCCTTCGATGCCATGCAGCGCCATCCACCTGTCGGCATCCATATAGCAGGTGCTGTTCCAGCCGTTCTTCGAGCCTTGGGCGTTCAGCCGTTCCGTAATGCCGGAGATGACGACGTCGAACGTGCTCTGCAGCTCGATTAAGGCGCGGTCGAACGCCGCTTTCATATCTTTGTCCTTCATGCCCGAGAACAGGCGGAGCATCTTGACGTCAATCGCATCGTTGTCGCGAATGATGTCGTACAGATTGCCAGCGGACGCGGATCGATAGGCAGCCGCATCGCCTGGCTCGGAGCCGAATGCCGCTTTCATAAGCGGGAACAACTCACGCGAGACGAGCACCGGCTTCTTGCCGAAAAACCGTCCGTAAGCAGCCACTCCGTCTCCCGCGAGACGGTCGCGCCATAACCACGGGTCTGTTTCGGTATCACCCGTGTGCCACTGGTGCTTGGTCGTTAACGACTCCATCGAAGGATACTCGGGAATCAAACCGGACAACGGCAGGATGCCGACTTGACCGATAAAAGCTTGCGCATCTTCATAAGTGGCTAACAACTCGTTTGACACGATATCACCTCATCATCTCGCCCGAATCAGACTTTCTCCCCGGCTCCAGCTCCGGCCAGAGCTTCCTTCGCGGTAAGCAGCCGGTGCACGCGGTCGATCGTACCGCCGCCAAGGCATCGTTCGCCGTCATAGAACACGACGGCCTGTCCCGGCGTAATCGCCTTCTGATGCGCGTCGAACGCGACCTCGTACGACCCGTCTGCCAACGGCGTCACGGTGACGGCTTGATCGGGCTGGCGGTACCGGAACTTCGCCGTGCAGCGAACCGGCGCCGCAGGCTTCTCCCCGTCGACCCAGTTGACGTCGGCGGCGATGAGCCCCGTGGAAAACAGCGACGGATGAGCGTCGCCCTGCACGACGTACAAAATGTTGCGCTCCAGGTCCTTGTCGGCGACGAACCATGGCTCGCCGCTGCCCGAACCGCCGATGCCGAGCCCTTGCCGCTGGCCGAACGTGTAATACATGAGCCCGTCATGTCGTCCTTTCAGCTCGCCAGTGCGAATATCGCGCATTTCGCCGGATTTCGCCGGCAAATAGTTGCTCAGAAACTCCTTGAAGTTGCGCTCGCCGATGAAGCATACTCCGGTGCTGTCTTTTTTCTTCGCGGTGGCGAGGCCGGCTTCTTCCGCAATGCGGCGTACTTCCGGCTTCGGCAGATGGCCGATCGGGAACATCGTCTTGGACAACTGGAATTGGTTCAGGCGATTCAGGAAATACGTCTGATCCTTGTTGCTGTCAACGCCGCGCAACAGTTCGAATTTCCCGTTAGCCGGATTTTGCACAACCCTTGCGTAGTGACCGGTAGCGATATAATCCGCCCCGAGATCAAGCGCCTTGCGCAGAAAGTCGCCGAACTTGATCTCGCGATTGCACATGACGTCCGGATTCGGCGTACGTCCTTGGCGGTATTCGTCCAGGAAGTATGCGAACACCTTGTCCATATACTGCTTTTCAAAATTGACCGTATAAAAAGGGATACCGATTTGCGCGCAGACGCGGCGTACGTCTTCGGCGTCCTCCTCGGCCGTGCAGTGGCCGAATTCGTCGGTATCGTCCCAGTTTTTCATGAAGATGCCGATGACCTCATAGCCTTGCTGCTTCAGCAAGTGTGCGGTCACCGAAGAGTCGACGCCGCCGGACATGCCGACAACGACGCGTGTGGAACTATTATGATTCGCCATGGGCGTAACCCTCATTTCTATATTCGATTTGCCTTCCCATCATAACATATTAGCCGTACATACACTATTTTTTCGCCTTTGTCATGAATATGTCAACGAAATATTGACCATACATGCTAATATTGTGATAACATATATGTATTATAGGGTTACCATGCTTTCAAACAGGTCCATGTAAAGATGCTTTCATTCCTAAACAAAGATAAACGGCTTGCGCAATATTCATCGGCGCATTCGTTTACTGATGAAATATAAGATCATTATAGTGCAAACTTATAAATTCTTATATTTTAACAATAGATCGAAATGAATCATAATGAGGTGTTGTTTTGAAAATATCGACGAAAGGCCGTTACGGCTTAACGATTATGATGGAGCTTGGCGCAAAATTCGGTGAGGGGCCAATCTCGCTGAAGAGCATTGCAGAGAAAAACCAGCTGTCCGAGCATTACCTGGAGCAATTGATCGCTCCGCTGCGCAATGCCGGACTCGTCAAGAGCATTCGAGGCGCCTATGGCGGCTATATTCTATCCCGAGCTCCGGAAGAGATTACGTCCGGGGACATTATCCGTATCCTGGAGGGGCCGATCAGCCCGGTTGATTTTGAGGAAGAAGACGATCCGGCGAAGCGTGATCTATGGCTGCGCATCCGCAACGGCATCGCCGAAGTACTCGATTCGACGACGCTTGCCAACCTGATATCGTTTAAGGACGAAGGACGGCAAGATAATTACATGTTCTACATTTAGAAGCAGGTGAAACTTCATTGAACGCGATTTATTACGACCATGCCGCTTCCACTCCGATGCATCCCGACGTTGTGGAAGCGATGCTTCCTTATATGCGCGCAAGCTTCGGCAATGCTTCGAGCATGCATGTGTTCGGACGAGCTGCCAAGGTAGCCATTAACGACGCACGCGACTCGATCGCTTCTTTGCTGAAATGCGCCCCTGGCGAGCTGTTGTTTACGGCCGGAGGTACGGAGAGCGACAATACCGCTTTGTTCGGCGCCGCATCGGCGCACCGAGGCGTGAAGAATCATATCGTCACGACAACGGTGGAGCATCATGCCGTTCTCCATGCTTGCGCCGAGCTAGAAAAGCAAGGTTACGAGGTTACCTATGTCCCGGTGGACAGCACCGGTCAAGTTTCCGCAGCCGACATCGAAGCGGCGATTCGCCCCGACACGTTCCTCATCAGCGTCATGTACGGCAATAACGAGGTAGGCACCATGCAGCCGATTAAACAAATCGGCGCCATAGCTCGCGAAAGAGGCGTGCTGATGCACGTCGACGCGGTTCAGGCGCTCGGCCAAGTCCCTCTGGATTTGCATGTGATGCCCGTTGATCTATTAAGCTTATCCGCACACAAAATTAACGGCCCTCAAGGCGTCGGCGCTTTATACGTCCGGCGCGGCGTCAAGATCGATCCGCTGCTATTCGGCGGCTCCCAGGAGCGGAAACGGCGCGCCGGCACCGAGAATGTCGCGGGGATCGCCGGTTTTGCCCAAGCGGTACGACTCGCCCATCTGAATTTGTCAGAAAAGAAACAAAATTCGGAGCTCATTCGTCAAACTTTAATAGAACAGCTTTATGCTCGCCTTGGCGATGGCCAAGTGATCGTTAACGGCCATCCGACGGAGCGTTTTTCGCATATATTGAATGTCAGTTTCTTAGGAATCGACACCGAAACGATGCTTATGAGTTTGGATATGTCGGGAATTGCGTCGGCCAGCGGTTCGGCGTGCACATCCGGTTCGCTTGAGCCTTCTCACGTGCTGCAAGCGATGGGACTGCCCGAAGAACGGATCCGTTCAGCCGTGCGTTTTAGCTTCGGTTTGGGGAATACTGTGGATGAAGCGTTAACCGCCGCGCAAAAAATTGCAACCATCGTCGAGCGATTACGTAGTACTAATGGGGGATCATCTTAGTCAACGGAGGTGCATGAGTTACGGAACACGTGAATGACGGAGCGAACGATTCCGACATGACGAATACTTCAGCCGTTCCCGATTTACGCAAAGCACAGAACATCATCGGACTTCCCGTATTGGATGTCGCTACGGGGAAGCAGCTCGGCAAAGTGAAAGATTTTTTGATCGACGAGACTTGGCGCGTTTACGCCATTCTGATGGAGACTAAAGGCTGGTTATCCTCGGCGGTTAAGGCCGTTAAGTCAAGCGATGTTATCGCGTTCGGCGAGGATGCCGTTACCATATCGAACGAAGAAGCTGTCCGGCAGGCGGACGATCTTCCTTTTGTCCATACGATTTTGTCTGGCGGGAAGAAGCTTAAAGATTTACCCATTGTCACCTTTAACGGAAATGAGCTCGGTGTCGTCACCGACGTTTATTTTTCGGAAGATCAGGGAATGACAATAAAAGGATACGAATTGACGGATGGTTTCGTTTCGGATATTATCGAAGGCCGGAAATGGCTTCCCGTCCCCGAGCAAATAACAGTCGGCGACGATGCGATTATGGTGCCCGTTCATTGCGATCACGATCTGAAGCAAATCATTACTTTTAACGATGAATAGGGTGAGTAGTATGTTGAGATGTCCAAACTGCAATTCCAAAGATATCGGCAAAATCGGCTCCCATCAATTTTATTGCTGGGGCTGCTTCATCGAGCTGACGGTAAACGGCGAAAAAATGTCGGTTTATCAAGTCGAAGAGGACGGCACGTTAAGTTCGCTTGACGATTTGTTCTTCGAGGAAGAAATGCCGCAAGTTCACGTCAACTGAGAATTGCGCGATAGCGATCGAATATACGAGCATCGGAAAACCGTACCATCGGTTTGTCCGGTGCTTTTTTTCGTATTCGCTGCATCCGCAGGCGGCTTGGCCTTCGAGGAAGAATGAATTCACCGTACACGTACATATACTGTAAAGAGCAAGTCCAAGGGGGTGTACGGCGGGACGATGGAACAGTTTACGAAAAACCGATGGTTTATGATCTTAATATACATACTGCTTGGCCTCGCCATTGTATATATGCTGCTGCAAATCAAGCCTCTGCTGCTGAACATTTACGCTTTCCTGAGAGCGGTGCTTGCTCCGTTCTTCGTGGCGATGATCATTTCGTATGTGCTGAACCCGGTCGTGAATATGCTGAATGTCCGCAAGGTGCCCCGCACGATTGCCGTTCTGCTCATCTATGCCGTCTTCATCGCTTCGCTCACGGTACTGACGATGAATATGGTCCCGATGTTCATGCAGCAGCTGAAACAGCTGGACGAGCATCTGCCGCAGCTGACGATGCGGGCGCAGAGCCTGGTCGATAATTTGAACAATTCTTTTATGCCGGGCAGCTTTCAGGCGGCGGTCAACAAAGCGCTGCTGAAGATGGAAAATATAATAACAACAAGTATCCTCGACTTCGTCAACAGTATCGGGACAACGCTGAATCTGCTGTTCGTGGCGTTTATTATCCCGTTTCTCGCCTTCTACATAATGAAGGACTTTCGATTGATCGAAAAAGCCGCGCTCGCCTTGCTGCCGAAGTCGCACCGGAAAAATACGATCAAGCTGCTGCTGGATATCGACACGGCGCTGGGCAATTATATTCGCGGCCAATTTCTCGTGTGCGCCATCGTCGGACTGCTCGCTTACATCGGTTATTGGCTGATCGGCATGCCGTATCCGCTGCTGCTTGCCAGCATGGTCGCAGTATTTAACATTATCCCGTATCTCGGACCCTTCTTCGGCGCTGCGCCCGCCATTCTTATGGCTGCTTCCATCTCGTGGAAAATGGTGCTGCTCGTCGTCATCGTCAATACGATCTGCCAAATTCTCGAGAGCAACGTCATCTCGCCGCAAGTTGTCGGGCGTACGCTGCATATGCATCCGCTCGTCATTATTTTTGCTTTGCTTGTCGGAGGCGAGCTGGCCGGCATTGTCGGACTGATCCTTGCCGTTCCTTTTTTTGCCGTGATGAAAGTGCTGCTTCAGCATATTTTTGCGTATTACGTACGCCGCAAAACAATTTAGATTTGACAGCGGCTTACAACGTTCGTTATAATTTTTGAAAGCGTAAAAATCATGCAAAACGAAGACGAAATCAAAGTAAGCCATAGGCCCATTAGCCAGAGAGAAAGTTTTCGGGGAGAAGTTATGAGAACCCCGAGCTGTGAAAACTTTCCTAATGAAGGATGGCCCAAGCTCATTTCGGAGTGTGAACAAACTTCACCGGGTGGCCCCGTTATCGGCCGGTTGAGGAGATTGCGCTCATGGAAGCTTGCCTAAGCTGACATGGCAACGTTTGCGGTATGTTCGTACCGGAACGCCGCGCAATTACCAGGGTGGTACCGCGAAGTCTTTCGTCCCTGAATTTCAGGGGCGTTTTTTGTGTTTTTGGGTGATATAATACATTATTGGGTATTCGTGGAGGAATGGTGAACAATGAAAGCAAGTGAAATTCGTTCGAAATGGCTTGATTTTTTTGCGAGCAAAGGCCACAAAATTGAACCAAGCGCATCGCTTGTGCCGCACAACGACCCGTCCCTGTTATGGATCAATGCCGGGATGGCGCCGCTCAAAGCTTATTTTGACGGACGGGTGAAGCCGGAAAATCCGCGAATCGCCAATTCGCAAAAATGCATTCGGACGAACGACATCGAAAATGTCGGCAAAACGCGCCGCCACCACACGTTCTTCGAGATGCTCGGCAATTTCTCGATCGGCGATTATTTCAAGGAAGAAGCGATTACGTGGGCATGGGAATTTTTGACGAGCCCGCAGTGGATCGGGTTCGACCCGGATCGCCTCTCGGTAACGGTATATCCGGAGGACGAGGAAGCGTTTAAGTTCTGGAACGAGAAAATCGGCCTCCCGGCTGAACGGATTTACAAGCTGGAAGATAACTTCTGGGATATCGGCGAAGGGCCTTGCGGACCTTGTACCGAAATTTTCTACGACCGCGGCGACAAATACGGCGATCTAAGCGATCCGGAATGCTGGCCTGGCGGGGAGAACGAACGGTTCCTCGAAGTTTGGAACCTCGTATTCTCGCAATTCAACCATAACAAAGACGGCAGCTACACGCCGCTGCCGAACAAAAATATCGATACCGGAGCGGGGCTTGAACGGTTCGCTTCGATTTTGCAGGACGTCGATTCGAACTTCGATACCGACTTGTTCATGCCGATTATCGATGCAACCTGCTCGATCGCCGGCGTAACGTACAAATTGAATGCGGACCATGACGTAGCGCTGAAGGTGATCGCCGACCACATTCGTACGGTAGCGTTCTCCGTCGGCGACGGCGTCCTTCCGTCGAACGAAGGCCGCGGTTACGTCATTCGCCGCCTGCTGCGCCGCGCCGTTCGTTACGGCAAAACGCTGGGTGTCGACCGTCCGTTCCTGTACCAGCTCGTCGGCGTCGTCGGCGAAATCATGGGCGTTTATTATGGCGAAGTCGTTGAGAAACGCGAATTTATCGAGAAGGTCATCCGCACCGAAGAAGAGCGTTTCCATGAAACGTTGTCCGACGGGCTTGCGATTCTTGCCGATCTGTGCGAGAAGGCAAGCAAGGAAGGCAAGAACGAGATCGGCGGCGCCGACGCGTTCAAGCTGTACGATACGTACGGGTTCCCGTTCGACTTGACCGAAGATTATGCGTCCGAGAAGGGCATGACGGTCGACCGGGCAGGCTTCGACCGCTCGATGGAAGAGCAGCGCGAGCGCGCGAGAGCGGCGCGCCAGGATGCCGAAAGCATGAACGTGCAAGGCGGTCCGCTGGCGGAATTAACGGATAAAAGCGAGTTTGTTGGATATAATGAATTGGTAACGAATGCTAAAGTCATCGCTATCGTTCATGAAGAACAGTTCGTCGATATCGCGGGCGCCGGGCAAACGGTCCGCATCGTACTCGACCGGACGCCGTTCTACGCGGAAAGCGGCGGTCAAGTAAGCGACCATGGCGTGTTGCAAAGCGGTTCGTTCAAGGCGAGAGTCGAGGACGTCAGCAAAGCGCCGCACGGCCAGCACATCCATGTCGCCGTTATCGAGAGCGGCACGCTGAAGAAAGGCGATACGGTGGAAGCGAGCGTCTCCCGCAATTTGCGCGACGATATCGTTAAAAACCATACCGCTACTCATCTGCTGCACAAAGCGCTGAAAGAAGTGCTAGGCGATCATGTCAACCAAGCGGGATCGCTGGTCGAGCCTGAACGTCTACGTTTCGACTTCTCGCATTTTGGCAGCATCAGCCAAGAGGAGCTCGCCGATATCGAACGCCGCGTGAATGAGCAAATTTGGCTGAATACGCCTGTCGTTATCGAGAACAAGGCTATTGCCGAGGCCAAGGCAATGGGCGCGATGGCATTGTTCGGCGAAAAATACGGCGAGATCGTACGCGTCGTTCAAGTAGGCGACTACAGCATCGAGCTTTGCGGCGGATGCCACGTCGACAATACGGCGCAGATCGGATTGTTCAAGCTGATCGGCGAAAGCGGCATCGGCTCCGGTGTCCGCCGGATCGAGGCGGTAACCGGCCGCAACGCGTATGCCTTCATGGATCAGCAAATCGACGTGCTGAAGCAATCGGCGGCATTATTGAAGTCGAACACGGCCGACGTGCCGAAGCGGATTGAATCGCTGCAGGCTCAGCTGAAGGAGCTGGCTCGCGAGAACGAATCGCTGCAAGGCAAGCTGAGCAGCATCGAAGCCGGCGGCTTGACCTCGCAGCTGAAGCAAATCGGCAGCGTGCCGTTGCTGGCGGCTCAAGTGAATGCGGGCAGCATGGACGCATTGCGCAGCATCGTCGACGAGATGAAGGTGAAGCTCGGCTCCGCCGTTATCGTGCTCGGCGCGGCGCAAGACGACAAGGTGAACCTGGTTGTTGCGGTAACGCCGGATCTGGTTGCGCAAGGGTATCATGCCGGCATGCTGATCAAGGAAATTGCCGGACGCTGCGGCGGCAGCGGCGGCGGTCGGCCGGACATGGCGCAAGCGGGCGGCAAGGAGCCGTCGAAGCTGGGCGAAGCGCTGCAATATGCGGAAGAGCTTGTAGCCCGTTAATCGATAAATTGATGAAACGCGTTGATCCTTTATCCGGAGACAGAAAGAGCCGTATTAGGAAACCTAATCTTTCTTTTCGATAGATAAAGGATTTTCGCTCCATCTATAGAATATATGTAGAAGCGAAGCGGTCAATCGCGGAACGGAAGCGGAGGTGTAGGCGATGAGCTCGATGGATAAGACGATGAAATTTAATGTAAAAACCGATGAAGTGGAAACGTCACCGAAGGAAGTGCTGCTTACGGTGTACGACGCTTTAAAGGAGAAGGATTATAATCCGATCAACCAGATTGTCGGATATTTGCTCTCGGGCGATCCTGCTTACATTCCACGCCACAATAACGCCAGAAGTTTGATCCGTAAGCGGGAGCGGGACGAACTGATCGAAGAATTGGTGCGCTTTTATTTAAGTCAGAATCGGTGAGCTTGATGAGATTATTAGGTATTGACTACGGCGACCGGCGGATCGGCGTAGCCGTCAGTGACGAATTAGGATGGACCGCGCAAGGTTTGGAAGTGATCAACCGTACGAATGAAGAGCGGGACCTGAACCGGATTGAGGAGCTGGTCCGTTCGCAGCAAATTGGCGAAATCGTCGTAGGGCTGCCGAAAAATATGAATGGCTCCATCGGTCCCCGCGGCGAGATTTGCATCGCATTTGCAAAGCAGCTGGAACAAGCTTTACACATGCCAGTTCACCTTTGGGATGAGCGGCTGACGACCGTTTCCGCGGAGCGGACGCTGCTCGAAGCCGACGTAAGCAGAAAAAAGCGAAAGCAAGTTGTCGATAAAATGGCGGCATCGTTGATTTTGCAAAATTATATGGATTACAAATCGAAAAGGTGAGGGTTGCGATGACAAAACAAGACGAGTTGAACATGGAAGAGCCGGAAATCATCTATATTCCGGACGAGGACGGCAACGAAGAGGAATTTGAAGTCGTTATGAAATTCGAGGTGGACGGCTCCGAACAGAAGTATATGATGGTCGTGCCGGTCGAATCCGACGAGGAGGAAGGCGAAGTTTACGCTTTCCGTTATGAAGAAGACGGCGACGATTTGAAGCTGTACACGATCGAAGACGAGGAAGAATGGAACATGGTCGAAGAAACGTTTAACACGTTGCTCGGCGAAGAGGAAGAGGAAGAGGGCAAGTAATGGACGGATTTTACGAATTGAAGGATGCCGTCGTATCGAATCGTCTCCGTGAGGCGTTCGGCGATGACGTCGTCTTGTTCGACGAACAAGGGGAGTCTACGGCGCATCGGATCCTGGCTGAATTTTCGCTGGGCAAGACCACCTACGCAGTTCTACAATCGGAAGAGCTGCGCAAGGAGCATGAGGTCGTCATTTTTCGGGTTGAGGCACAGGACGGCAACGAGCTGGAGCTTACGACGATCGAAGATGACGACGAGTGGGAAATGGTCGCGGAGATTTACGACGAAATGACTTTCTCGGCTTCCGAATAGCTGCAGGCGCGTGAATGAAGAGAGCGGCGAATGAGCACGCTCTCTTTCCGCTTGAAGAAGGGAAGTCGTCATCCGGAGAGAAGAAGTTGAGTTAAGGAGGATTTCAACCATCGTGGGGAACGATCGCAACGGGCTGGAGAGAGATCGACAGGATGAATACGGCATTTCGTCCGAGAAGCGAAGCCGGTTCAAAATTGCTCTATGGACGCTGCTTGTCATTGTGCTCTTGATCGGCGGCACGGTCGGCGGGGCGTTATGGTATATTAACCGCGGGCTGCAGCCGATGCCTGCACTAGACACGGAAGTTGAACTATCGATAGCGAAAGGCACGAGCTCAGGCCAAATTGCAAGTATGCTCGAAGAAAAGGGACTCATTCGCAACGAAACGATTTTTAAATATTATTTGATGTACAAAAACGAAGGCTCGCGCTTCCAAGCGGGGGTTTACCGCATGAAACCGGGGATGACGCTTGACGAAATGATCGCCAAGCTGAACGCAGGCGACACGGTGAAGGAGGAAATGATTCGCTTTACCGTGCCCGAAGGCTTGACGGTCAGTCAGCTAGCCGACAAGCTAAGCGGCGATAACATCGTTAACCGGGATACGTTCCTCGGTCTCGTCGATAGCGGGGAAGGGCTGAATTCGAGCCGAATCGCCGAAATCCCGGCCGATGCCAAGCTGAAGCATAAGCTGGAAGGATATTTGTTCCCGGAAACGTATGAATTAAAAAAAGGAAGCACTGAGAAAGATATGGTTAACCGGATGCTCGAAGAACTGGAGCGCCGGCTGGCCTCGCTTCCGGACGATTGGGAGCAAAAGCTTCAGGAGCGCGGGATCAGCTTTCATGAGATGATGACGATCGCTTCGTTAATCGAACGCGAGGTTGTCGTCGATGAGGAGCGCCCTTTGGTGGCAAGCGTCATCTACAACCGGTTGGCGAAGAAGCAGAAGCTGCAAATCGACGCGACGGTGCAATATTTGTTCGATAAGCAGAAGGAACGGTTGCTGAACAAGGATTTGAAGATCGAGAGTCCTTACAATACGTATTTGCATGAAGGACTTCCTCCTGGACCGATCGCCAATCCTGGGTTAGCGTCGATTGAGGCGGCAATTTATCCGGCGCAATCGAATTATTATTTCTACGTGACGAAAAAAGACGGTAGCCAATCGCATCTATTCGCGGAAACGTACGCACAGCATAAGAAAAATATAGAGGAAAGCAAAAAAACGGCGAGCAACTAGGGAGGTGCGCAGCAATTGAATCAAAAACCCGAACTTTTGGTAACAGCGGGGTCGTTAGCCGAGTCGAAACGTTTGCTTGCCGCTGGGGCAGATGCCTTATTGGTCGGCGAGCGTAAATTCGGATTGCGACTGCCGGGCGACATGCAAATTGCCGAAATCGCAGAGGCGGTAAAAGCCGCCCATGCGCAAGGTGCAAAAATTTACGTCGCCTTGAACAACATCATGGACAATGTCGTATTGGATGAATTGCCGTCCTATGTAGGGCAACTGAAAGAAGCAAAGGTCGATGCGATTGTGTTCGGCGATCCTTCCGTGCTGATGGCAGTGAAAGCGGAAGCGCCGGAAATCAAGCTGCACTGGAACGCGGAAATGACGTCGACAAACTATGTGACGGCCAACTACTGGGCTTCCAAAGGAGCATCTCGCGTTGTGCTGGCGCGCGAGCTTAATATGGAGCAAGTGATCGAGTTCAAGCAGCATGCGAAGCTTGAAGTTCAAGTCCAGGTTCATGGCGCAACGAATATTTATCATTCGAAGCGTGGTCTGGTGCAAAGCTATAACGCCCACCAAGGCAGGGAGGCGGACGGCAAAGGCTTCGGCAGCGAACGAGGCATGTATTTGATCGAGGCCGAGCGCCAGGACGAGCGTTATCCGATCTATGAGGACGCCAACGGCACGCATATTATGAGCAGCGACGATATTTGCATGCTCGAAAATTTGCATGAGCTGATGGAAGCCGGCATCGATAGTTTGAAAATCGAAGGCTTGCTGAAATCGACGGAATATAACGAGACGGTTGTACGGGCGTATCGCAAAGCAATCGATACGTATGCAGCCGATCCTTCCGTCTATGAGTTCGACGAGCAGTGGCTGGACCCGATTCGGGAGCTTCAACCGGAAGGGCGCGAGCTGTCGTTCGGATTTTTCTATAAAGAACAGGTGTATTAAGAGAGGTGACAGCAAGATGGAAGCGATGACCAAACAAAGGCCTCATTTGAAGGGGAAGCGAAACCGGCTCGACAAGCCGGAGCTGCTGGCGCCGGCCGGCAATCTGGAGAAGCTGAAATTCGCCATCCATTATGGCGCGGATGCGGTATATATCGGCGGACAAAAGTACGGCTTGCGGTCCAACGCCGACAATTTCAGCTTTGAAGAAATGCGCGAAGGCGTTGAATTTGCCAGCCAGTACGGAGCCAAAGTATTCGTGGCAACAAACATCTACGCCCACAACGAAGATATCGAAGGCATCGAGAGCTACTTGCGCAGCCTGGAAGAGGCCGGCATCTCGGCGATCATCGCGGCGGACCCGGCGATTATCGAAACGGCCAAACGTGCTGCGCCGAAGCTTGAGGTGCATCTTAGCACGCAGCAGTCAACGATGAACTGGCAGGCGGTCAAGTTCTGGAAGGAAGAAGGCATTCCGCGCGTCGTGCTGGCCCGTGAGACGAGCCTAGAAGATATTTACGAAATCAAAAAGCATGTCGATGTCGAGATCGAAGCGTTTATTCATGGCGCGATGTGCTCGTCGTATTCGGGGCGTTGCGTGTTATCCAACCATTTCACCGACCGTGACTCGAACCGTGGCGGCTGCTCGCAGTCGTGCCGCTGGAAATACGATTTGTTCGAGGACGGCCCGGTTGATGTCGATGCGATCGTGACAGAGGAAGAAGCCGAACGAGACCCTGTCGTCGGCCAATTCAAAGTCGGGATGAAGCAGCTGCCTTTGTTTCAGCCGGAGGACGACGCGTTTACGATGGGGTCCAAAGATTTGTGCATGATCGAACATATTCCCGATCTGATCGAGGTTGGCGTGGACAGCTTCAAGATCGAAGGCCGGATGAAGAGCATCCATTACGTTGCGACTGTCGTGAACGTATACCGTCAGGCCATCGATGCCTATTTTGCCGATCCGGAAGGGTACGAGCTGAAGCAGGAATGGATCGATGAGATTAACAAAGCGGCGAACCGGCCGCTGAATACCGGATTTTTCTACGATACGCCGGACCATGAGGATCATATTTATGTACCGGAGGACAAGGCGGCGGAATACGACTTCGCGGGCCTTGTCATGGACTATGACGATACGACAGGTATCGCGACGATCCAGCAGCGCAACCACTTCAAGCCGGGTCAGGAAGTTGAATTTTTCGGACCGAAGGGAACGTTCTTCAAGATGAAGGTGGAGACGATCTGGGATGAGGAGGGGCAGGTGCTGGACGCCGCTCGTCATCCGCTGCAGCGCGTCCGCATTAAAGTAGACCATCCGGTTAAGCCTTTTGACATGATGCGCAAAAAAATGGGTAAAAAGAAATAAGGATAGAGCTTCGCATTTAGGTGCGGAGCTCTATTTATTTTTTTTTCGAACACTGTTCTAGGCAAAGGAATTATGAAAGCGCTGTCGAATCATCTATTTTAATGTCATATGAACCAAAATTACATAAGGGATGACTCACTAATCGATGCTTAGGGGCGTGCATGGATGAACAAGGTTGAGGGAATCAAACGCAAGCAATTGGGGAATATCTCCGTGATGCAAAATCCATTGAAATCGGTTGGCATGAAGCTGTTTCTTATTTTCTTCAGCAGCATTGTCGTATTCGTACTGGCTGTAGGCTTGTTGTCGTACAACATTTCAGCCGTCATCATCGAGAAGAAGATGTCCGAGTCGAACAACCAGACGATTATTCAAGCTGCGGGTAAATTGGACTTGCTGTTCCAGACTCTCGAAGATACGACGATGCAAATATTCCTTGATAAAGATATTCAAAAATACACATCGAAAAATAATCAAACGTCCGATACCTATGAACGGCTGATGCAGGTTCAGGGTATGGAGCAGAAGCTGCAGGGCTTCCTGCTGGCGAACAAAACGCTGCGGAACATCTTCATGATTCCGATCGTCTCCGGCGATACGTTCCAGCAGTTCAATGCGGGGAGCGGAGCGTTGGACCTCGAGAAGGCGCATGCTTCGCCATGGTTCCAAACGACGGTCAAGCAGGATGGGCGCCCGGTGTGGATCCGAACGCAAAAATCCGGATTTAACGGAAACGCTGCGCCGTCCATCGGGATCGCCCGCGTGCTGACCAATCCGCTGACGAGCGAGAAAAACTACGTCGTATTGCTCGAGATCGAATTGTCGGCGCTGCGCCAGGAGCTGGGAGATAAGCTGCTAGGCGAAGCCGGCGTCGTGCAAATTATCGATTCGACGAACAAATTCATTAGCTCCGCCGATGACAAGCTGCTGGAGCAGCAGTCGGACATCGAGCTGCCGATCGATCCGAAGACGAACATCTTCGCGGCGTCCGGCACGCTGCAAGCGGCTTCGCAGTCGGGCGAGGACCGGCTCGTCGCCTATAAGAAGTTCGGACATATGGATTGGTATCTGGTCGGATCGGTGCCGGTCAGCGAACTGGTGAAAGATGCCGCCTTCATCCGGGAAATTACGATTTATGCAGCGCTTATCGCGGCCGTGCTCGCCATTGGGATCGGCATCGGCGTTGTGTTCATGATCGGACGTCCGATCGGCCAGCTGCGCAATCTGATGAACGAAGGGGAGCAAGGCAACCTGACGGTTCGGACGAAGCTGAAGCGCAAGGACGAAATCGGGCAGCTCGGACAAAGCTTCAATCAGATGATGGATCAAATTACGAAGCTGGTCCAGCAGACGAACGTAACGGCGCAAGAAGCGTTCGAGACGGCGCAGCAGCTGTCCGAGGTGTCGAAGAAAACGGCCGGATCGGCCAAAGAAATCGCATTTGCTACGGAGGAGATCGCCGCGGGTGCTTCCAGTTTGGCAAGCGAGGCGGAGAAAGGCACTGACCTGACCCAGCATATCGGCCTGCAGATGAAGCAGGTTATTGACGCCAACCTGCAGATGGGGGCTTCGGCCGGCGAAGTCGAGCAGGTGAGCAAGCAAGGGACGGCATATATGACGGAACTGATCGAGAAAACGAATGCGACGGAGGAAATGACCCGCTCCATGGTCGAGAAGGTCGACCGATTGAAGGAAAGCACGCGCTCGATCCGTAAAATCCTCGACGTGCTGAACAATATGACGAAACAAACGAACATTTTATCGCTTAACGCTACGATCGAGGCTGCACGGGCCGGCACGGCGGGCAAAGGATTCATGGTCGTCGCCGACGAAATCCGCAAACTTGCCGAGCAATCCCGGGATTCGATTCAAGTGGTCGGTCAAATTACGGAGACGATTCAACGCGAGATTGACGAGACGGTCGATGTACTGTCGGCGGCGTACCCGATTTTCCAAGAGCAAATCGTATCGGTGAAAGAAGCGAATTCCATCTTCGTTTCCGTGCAAGGCCAGATGGGCGGATTGATTCAGCGTCTCGACGGCGTTACGGGTTCGATCCAGCAGTTGGATCAATCGCAGCTGAATCTCTCGCAGGCGATGATGAGCGTCAGCTCGGTTGCAGAGCAGTCGTCGGCCACATCGGAAGAGGTTGCTTCCCTGTGCAACGAACAGATGAACATCGGAACGGGGCTCGTCCATTTGTCCGACAAGCTGGACGATGTGTCGTCGCGGCTGAAGGAGTCGTTGTCGAGCTTCAGAGTATAATGATTCGGATGGGTTCGATGCCTATCCTCGGGGGATTCCCGGGGATAGGTTTTTTGCATGGACGGGACTACACCCCGGGGCTGTTTTCCATCGCGAACCGACTAATGTCCATGACTCTCGTACATACTGTTAACGTCTTGCGATGAGAGTTCGTTGATAAAAGGAAGGCTGACCATACGATGCAAATCCGGCTGCGGAAACGGATGTTTATGATTTTGTTGATTGTTTCGCTTATTGTCGCTTTTGATATCGGAAGACTGGCATGGATTCAGCTCGTGGCGCCGGCCCGACATTCGGCACAGGAGGCGAGTCTCGTACAGGCTTCCGTGAACCAGCGGGAACGAGGAATCACGTTAGATAGCGGGCGAGGCCACTTTGTTGATCGGAATGGTCGCTTCATTACTGGGCAGACCGTACAAGCGCTTGTCGTCTATCCTGTTAACGAGCGTTACCGCGGCGGACCGGAGCAAATGAAAGAGTTGGCCTCACGGCTTGAAACATCGGAATCGAAGCTCAAGTCGTTTATAGCGGAGCTGAAGGAACCGTCCGTATGGCCGGATGCGAAGCGTAAAGGCGTGCCTTATGCGTTAACGGAACGGCAAGCGGAGGAAATCCGGAAGCTGCGTATCGGCGGGACGGCGGTTATGCCGATGCGAATTCGATACCCCGCATCGGTTGCGGCCAATCAGACGATCGGTTATATCGGAGAAAATCCGGAACGGCTTCAGTCTGAATTCGGGGACAAGCTGGAATCCGGCGCGCTCAAGCTTAACAGTCAGATCGGCGCATCGGGGCTTGAAAAAACGTTTAACGACATTCTGCAAGGGATCGGGCCTACGGTCGTGTCGCATTTTACGGACGGCCGGAAGCGGCCGCTGCACGGACTCGATTTGCGGGTCATGGCGCCGGACAACCGTTATTATCCGCTGCAGGTCGTTACGACGCTCGACCTCGACATTCAACAACGGATCGAAGCGTATTTGGACAAGATCGGCTTCAACGAAGGCGCCGTCGTCGTGCTTGATGCGCTGCGCGCCGATGTGGTCGCCACCGTGTCACGGCCGGGATTCGACCCGTATGCGATCGATTTGGCAGCCGGTTCTTGGGGGAATAAGGCCGTAAAGGCATACCCTCCCGGCTCGATCTTCAAAACCGTTATCGCCGCGGCGGCGTTAGGGGAAGGCGTAGCACGGCCGAAAGAACGGTTCGAGTGCCATGGCGAGTACGGCAAATATGGCTTCTCCTGCTGGAAGCGGGGAGGACACGGAACGCTGACGTTCGATGAGGCTTTCGCTAAGTCTTGCAACATTACCTTCGCCAAAATAGCGGAAAGGTTAACGTTTACGCAGCTTCGGCGTTATGCCGATATGCTCGGTTTGGGGCGTACGGTCGGATGGCGCGACGATTCGTTCCTGAACGGCAAGCCGCTAGTGCAGTGGGATGGCGAAGAAGCGGGTCGGATTATCGCGACGGGAGCTCCGAACAACGATCAGGGCATACTTGTGCAGACGGCGATTGGCCAGCGCGACGTTCTTGTCACGCCGCTGCAGGCTGCCAATCTGGTCGTTACGCTTCTTAACGGAGGCAAGGTACAAGCACCTCGCGTCGTCCAAGAGATTCGGTACGCGAACGGGCAATTGATGGCGGAGCTGCCGCCTCAATCGGCCGTTTCGAAATCAGGGAGAATTACGTCCGGCACCGCGAACCGGCTGTTGGAATGGATGGAGCTTGTCGTGGACCGCGGAACCGGACAATCGCTACAGCAGGCCAAATGGCGGCTCGCCGGCAAATCCGGCACGGCGCAAGCGACGGATCAAGGACGGCGTGTCAACGACCAATGGTTCATCGGGTATGGTCCGGTCGGGGCACCGCGATATGCCGTTGCCGTCGTTGCGCTGAATCGGCCGGAGCAAAGCGCCGCACTGTCGCAGCAAGCTTTTCGCGGGGTGATGGATATTTTGGCGGAAACAAAAAAGAGCCGTTAAGACGGCTCGAATTCTTCTTTGGGCATATGAATCCACTTGTGGAAGTAACCGTGGTCGTATAATGCTTTGATCAGAATCATCAGGATCGGAGACAAGATCATGCCGGCGACGCCGAACAGCGATAGCGAAATGATCATGAACGACAGCATCGTAAAAGCGGATACGCCAAGCGTGTTGCCCGTAATTTTAGGTTCGAGGATTTGCCTTAAGATCATGACGATACCCAGTAATACGAGCAGCCAAATGGCGAGCGTGGTATTGCCGACGACCAGCAAATAAATGATCCACGGGATGAAAATGACCGGTACGCCAAGCAGTGGCAGGATATCGAAGACGGCCGACAGCAGCGCGATCGAGAAGGCGTTGTCCACTCGGAGAATCAACAGCGCAATGAATATAATAATAAACGTTATGCTGACCAACTTGAACTGTGCTTTGAGGTATCCGCCTATACCTTTGAGCACGTTTTCTTTGAGGAAGAAAAAAGCCATTTTGAACGTTTTGGGCGTTTTGTCGCCGGCGATTTTTTTCCAGTCGTTAATTTCTACGCTGAGGAAATACGCAAGAATGATGCCGATCGCAAAATTAACCAAAAATGTGGAGAGGGAAGTCAAAAAATGAAACAGCATCCCGATGAAGCTTGCGGCCAGCGCAGAGCCCTTATCCGTGATCAGCTTCACGTATTCCTCCACTTTGTCTGTCAGGTCCGGAGGCAAACCTTCGATTTGCTCTTTGATCATATCGATGTTGATGGAGAAATTCGCTTGCAATATTCTTGCATAATCGGGCAATTTGTTGATCAATCCCGTAATTTGCGAAGTGAATATCAATCCTGCTCCGATGAACGATCCTACGATAATGAGCGAAAACATGAGAATGGATATCGCCGAGGCAATCGATTTTTTGATGCCGCGCCGGTTCAGAAACTTCGCGAACGGCTCGATGATCGCATAAATTAGGAAAGAAAGAAGAATGGGCGTGGCGATTTTGTAAATATAACTGAACGTCAGCATTATCAAATAAACGGTCAGTACGATGAGGCCGATATCAAACGCCGTCCTCCAATATTTTTTGTAAAACGTGATCATGTATTCTTCTCCTTTTCCATCAATATACATAGATTGTACTATACATTTTTATCAATTGCACAAAAACTGGGCTCAAATTTCAAACAGAATGTGATACAATAGAATTGGCTATTTAAGAGAATAGGGGACTGGTCTCATGGAGAATTTGCTGCTATGGGGTTTTTACTTTTTAACGTTTTATGCGTTTCTCCCCGGTCTGATCAGTCGTATATTCGGTTTTCGCGTATTTAAGAAAGGATTGTCCGACCGAGATATCGCGCTAACGTTTGACGATGGACCAGATCCGGTCTATACCCCGATCCTTCTGGATTTATTGAAGCGCCACGGCGTAAAAGCGACTTTCTTCGTCGTAGGCGTAAATGCGGAGAAACATCCGGACATCATTAAAAGGATGCATGACGAGGGACACGTGATCGGCATCCATAATTATGTTCACAAGAGCAACTGGCTAATGCGCCCAGGGACCGTGAAAGAGCATATCCGGCGCACGGCCGAACTTATCGAATCGATAACGGGGAAGAAGCCCTGCTTCTACCGCCCGCCATGGGGGATTGTTAATTTATTCGATTTTTCGAACCTCGGCTTTCTGCAAATTATATTGTGGTCGTCGCTGTTCGGCGATTGGCGCAAGCGGGTAGGTCCGGTACGGATGCGGAAACGGATCATGAAAAAAATACGCGGCGGCGAGGTGCTGCTGCTTCACGATTGCGGCCAGACGCTGGGAGCCGATTCGATCGCGCCGAAACATATGATCGAAGCGCTCGACTTGGTGCTTGAGGATTCGCTGAAGCAAGGCTTCCGATTCGTTCGCATCGACGAGATGATACGGATCACGGATTCGAACAAGGCCAAGCAATTAAGCCCGGCCAAGAAAGTAGCCGTTACGTTGTGGCTGGCTTGGGAGAAAGTGTTTCATGTTCTGTTCCGTCTGCAGCCGGTTCAGGAGAAAGATACGGTATTCCATATCCGGGTCCGCAAATATTCAGGGCAAACGCTGGTCATGAACGACGGCGAGACACTGAATAAAGGCGATCGGATCGTTGAGCTTCATCTGGACAATAACCGATTGTTCGAAATGGGCATGAAATCGCGATCCACGATGCATACGGCCATTCAATTGATTCGAGCAGTGGAAAAAGGACTGCCGCCGCTGGCGAAAATGATTGGCAGCGATCCTCAATATGACGACGTCAAAGCCGTTTATGGCGTAAGCATGATCAACCGTGGCTCGGAGCAATTCGGGTTTACGGTGCTTGACTTGCCACAAGGGCCTTTTGCATTTTTCACGCGTATTTACCTGCGGCTGCTGCTTCGGGTCATCCACCCGAGCGGGAAAAACCGGCTGCGCGACCGATCGGTCATCCTTATTCCGAAAATTCTCGTCATGTCGATGAATGTGCTGCGCGATCGCTTTAGTATGCCGAAGCCGGCCGTACCGGCTGAGAAACCGGTCAAGGAGCCTGCTAAGGAGCCGGTCGTGCTGTCGCTTGCCGCAGACTATGAACAGGGCATAGGCAAAACGCCGCCCGCCATTTGAAACAACCTCCGAACCGTCCCGTTCGGAGGTTGTTTGCATGTTCGGGATGTAATCGGCACTAACTCGGCGGTTAATCCGCGCCGGTACCGTTGCCGGGCTGCCTGCCATAGCGGTATTCGCGCGGCGTCAGGCCGGTGTGGCGCTTGAACAGGCTGGCGAAATACTTCATGTCCCGATAGCCGACGGCGGCCGCGATTTCCGATACGCTCAACTCGGTTTCGCGAAGCTGTCTGCAGCACGAATCGATGCGAACATGCCGGCTGAATTCGTGGAACGTCTGTCCCGTATGCGCCGCGAAGCGCCGGTGAAACTGACGCTCGGACAAGCCGACGGCGTCGGCGGCCTGTCGCGTGGTCAGCGGTTCGCCGGGGTGCCGCTTCAGCCGGGCGATCAGCCGTTCCATTCCGCCGGCGAGACCACGTCCGATGGAAGAAGCGCCTTCTGTGCCGCGCACGATCGTCACCAGCAGCTCGATAAACGCCGCATAAACGACGGCGGAATAATGCGGCGGACATTGCCGGAATTCATCGTAAAGCTTGACGAACAATCGCTCGAATTGCTGATCGTTGTCCTTCAGTTGAAGGTATGGATGTTCTCCCGTGCAGTCGGGATGTTCCCTGATCGTATCCAGAATGGACCGTACTGGAAACACGGAATCGAGCAAGTCGGTCGCCTCCAGGCGGAATATGCAATTGTAGATGATGATCGGGTTTTTCCCGCTCGTGGAGCTAGGGCGAAACACATGCGAAGTCCCGACCGGGATAAAGAACAGATCTCCCTTGGAAACGGGGACCGTTCGATCGCCGATGTAGTGGAAGCCGCTACCTTCGCTAACGAAGCTGATCTCGACAAAATCGTGATCGTGCTGGGATAATACAAAAGATTCGCTCACTCGATTGACGAAAATCGGCAGCTCGGGGCGGAATAATATATCGCCGAACGTCGTCGTGACCGTTTTTTTGATCATAGGCGGTTTGCTCCTTCCTCGTGGATTGATCATCAATTTGACGGCATACGGGCATCTATAGCAAGCTAGGACAATTGAATTGGCAATAAATTTTCGAATTCCGGTATTGTTTGCAAGCTTTCGATGACATATTACACCCCTAAAATGACATAATCAACCCCTTATCGTTCTTCGGATAGCGATTACAATGAAAGCATGAGGCGCGGTTATGACATGTGAAGTTATTTCAGATTCCGTGAAGGATCGAGGATGAGGGGGACTGGATCGATATGGATGCTAAAAATAAGGAATGGCAGGCACAGTGGATCTATGCGGAAGGCGAAGAAAGCCCGCGCAATGAATGGAGATGCTTTCGCAAATCGTTTGTGATGGATGGCGATGACTGGGAGACAGCAGAGCTGTCGATTACCGCCGACTCGCGTTATGTTGTTTACGTGAACGGCGTTCAAGTCGGTCGCGGGCCGGTTCGTTCTTGGCCGTTCGAGCAGTTTTACGATACATACGAGGTCGGCCATTTATTGAAGCCCGGCCAATCGAATACAGTTGCGGTGCTCGTGATGCATTACGGCATTTCGACGTTCAGTTATTTGCGGGGACGCGGAGGCTTGCTCGCGCAATTGGAGCTGTCGGGCGACGACGGAGCGCTGCGTACGGTTACTATCGCTACGGACGATACTTGGTTGACTGCGCGGCATGAAGGCTATGATCGTCATACGCAGCGCATGTCGTGCCAGCTTGCTTTTGCCGAGAAGGTGGATGCGCGATTATGGCCGGGAGACTGGATGGAGACGGCCTTCTCCGATGCCGGATGGAGCGCGGCGTCCGTCCTGGGCCCGGTCGGCACGGCACCTTGGACGAAGCTGGTCCCGCGGGATATTCCGCATCTGACGGAAGAACCGATGTCGCCCGCTCGCGTGTTGACGCTGCTTGAGGTGAAGCCGGTGTCGTGGGCGGCTGCGATCGATTTGCGTTACGCAATGGACCCGGCGAGCGCCGCTCATGCGAATCCGACCGCTTGGGTCGGCGCGATTGGGACGGTCATTCGCACGGAGCGGCCTGCGAAGGCAGTGCTTGGTTTTACATACGGCATGCTCGGGCGCAACGTTTGCGTATTAAACGGCAGAAAGTATCAAGGTAACGATTTTTATGGCGTATCGCCGGAAAAATACGTGGAAGTCGATCTGAAGGCAGGCGACAATTTGCTGCTCGTCGATGTCACCGGCGGCGATCACGGATCCGGATACCGGATAGCCATCGATAGCGAGCAGCCTTTTGAAGTCGTTTCGCCGTACGCTTCGGGTTCCTCCGATTCGGTGTTGTTCCAGGTAGGTCCGTTCGACGTGCGGACATGGATCGATTTTATCGAAGTGCCGGGCATGACGTACGATCACGAGGTGCTGCAGGCATGCCTTACGGCGTCGGAGGCTGGCGAGCTTGAGCCACATCGGGATTGGATCCGCCCGATGCCGGATGCCGCCGTCAGCGAGGAGGATGTATTCGCGCTGTCGGTGTGGAAACGCAGCTCCGTATCGCATCGCATTCCGCTCAAAATGCAGAATGCGGTCATTCCGAATGCGGCGCCCGCCGTCATTCCGCATTATGAAGGGGCGGATACGGAACTGGTCATCGATTTCGGCAAGGAGTTGTCCGGATATATACAATTCGATGTCGATGCGCCGGAGGGCACGATTCTGGATATGTACGGCTTCGAATATATGCGCGACGATTATCGTCAGGATACGTACGCACTGGACAATACACTGCGATACGTCTGCAAAGGAGGCAGACAAACATATGCATCTCCCGTACGCCGGGGGCTGCGGTATTTGATGCTGACCGTGCGATATCCGGAGGCGTCGTCCAAACCGGTGAAGCTGTACCATGTCGGGATGATCCAAAGCAATTACCCGGTTGCCGATATCGGCAAATTCCAATGCTCCGATCCGCTGCTAAACGACATTTGGCGGATTAGCAGGCATACGACGCGGCTATGCATGGAGGATACGTTCGTCGATTGCCCGGCTTATGAACAGACGTTCTGGGTCGGCGACAGCCGCAACGAAGCGATCGTGAACTATTACGTTTTCGGCGATCATGAGATCGTTAAGCGCTGTTTGAGACTGGTACCGGGTTCACGGGTGCAAACGCCGCTGTATAGCGATCAGGTGCCGAGCGGCTGGTCGAGCGTCATTCCGAACTGGACGTTCTTCTGGGCGATTGCTTGCTACGAGTACAGCATGCATACCGGCGACAAGGCGTTTGCCGCGGAAATATGGACGCAGGTGCGATTCACGCTCGACCATTACTTGGAGAAAATCGACGAGCGCGGGCTGCTCCATATGCGAGGTTGGAATTTCTTCGACTGGGCGCCGATCGATCAGCCGCATCACGGCGTCGTAACGCACCAGAACCTGTTTCTGGTCAAAACGTTGCGTTGCGCGGCCGAGCTTGCTTCGTTCGCCGGACCGGCCGAAGAAGGTGCAGGTTACGTTGCCGCAGCGGATCGGTTAAGCGATGCGATCAACGCTCATCTGTGGTCGGAGGAGAAGATGGCGTACGTCGATTGCATTCATGCCGACGGGCGTTATTCCGATATATTCAGCATGCAGACGCAGGTCGTCGCTTTGCTGTGCGATATTGCGCAAGAGGAGCGCCGAGCCGCCATCGAGCGATATATGAGCGCGCCGCCGGCATCTTTTGTCCAAATCGGCAGTCCGTTCATGTCATTCTTCTATTATGAAGCGCTCACGAAGCTCGACAAAACGGGTTTGATGCTGGATGACATTCGCCGCCATTATGGGCAAATGCTCCGTTACGATGCGACGACTTGCTGGGAAATGTACCCGAGCTTCGCGGAAAATCGGGCAAATCCGGCGATGCTGTCCCGAAGTCATTGCCATGCGTGGTCGGCGGCACCGGGATATTTCCTCGGCGCGAACGTGCTCGGCGTACGCAGCGCGGCTCCCGGCTGGGCGAAGGTAATCGTCGCTCCGGAGCCGTGCGATCTCACCTATGCGCGAGGCACTATGCCGCTGCCTGATGGCGGTACGATCGACGTCGACTGGGAGCTGGATGAGGCCGGCGCCATGAGTCTGCGGGTGTGGGCACCGCGCGGAATGGAGTTGGACGTTCGCCTGCCGGAGGGCTTCGCAGGCAGTATCGAGCGTTATGAGGTGTAGGTACGAAGCACATACAGCAAAGTCGAAGTATGTATTTGTCCGACGATAAGCCACACAAAGTGGACGTATGCATTTGTCCGGGGATAAGCTACAATGGAGAGTAAATGAAGGAACCGGAGGGATCGTACTTGGACTCGATTTTACCGAAAATACCGCACTATGAATGCCCGCATGTTCCGCGGATGAACGTTGATGCTGACGATGCGTCATGGCAAGGCGTGCCATCGATTGAGCTCGTCGATACGGCGAGTGGGGCGCGCACACGGCTTTTTACGACTTTTCAAGCTTGTTGGAACGACGAATCGTTATACGTCCGTTTCGTATGCGAGGACGACCGCATCGTGGCGACGATGACGGAGCATGACGATCCGATATACGACGAAGACGTCGTTGAGCTGTTCGTCAGCGAGACAGGACGACTTGATTCCTACAAGGAATTCGAGCTGAGTCCGGCGAATGTGAAGTTTGATGCCGCGATTCGTAACAATCTGCAAGGGTCCATCTCGGTCGACACCGGCTGGCATGCGGATGGGTGGAACACGCTTCTATCTTCTGTTCCGGGACAGGACGGGCGCACGCTTCGAACGTATGTATGGGAGCTGCCGTTCCGCAACTTCGAAGGTGGCAAACCTTCCGTCGGCGACGAATGGCGCATGAACGCCTACCGGATCGACCGCGCCGAGCGGAGTGAAGAAGATTGTTATTCGGCTTGGTCGGTGACTGGGCTTATCGATTTTCATAAACCGGAACGGTTCGGGATTTGCCGATTCGTCTAATCGATCGGGGTTCGGGGTTTATTGAAATTAGGTTTGATTTATATAATTTGTTTGTTCTATTTGATTTGTTTGTTTTGTAGGAGTCAATCTGTCGCTTTCTAGGGAAGCGGTGGGTTGGCTTTTTTTATTTATATTTTGATATTTGTTTTGTTGACCTTTGTTTGTTTGAATAAATAAGCAGAAAAATAGTTTTTCGAGGTGTATTCAAAAATAATAGTTGTTGTGATACAATCATAAAAGTAAACAAACAAATATAAACGGATACAAACAAAGATGGCGAGGGGAAGTTATGGTCAAGAGCTTATGGGATGAAACCAAAGCTTCGGCACTGCCGCAAGGCGTGGAGGAGCTGGCGTACCGTTCGAATTTGTTAGGGACGGATCGCTCGATTGCCAATTGGGGCGGCGGCAATACGTCGATGAAAACGACTCAGCGCGATTTCCGCGGTCGCGAGGTCGAGGTCATGTGGGTAAAAGGAAGCGGGTCCGATCTTGCGACGATGCAGGCGAAGCATTTTACGGCGCTGCGGATGGAGGACATTCGGCCTCTGATTGAGCGCGAATCGATGACGGACGAGGAGATGGTCGCTTATTTGGCGCATTGCATGGTCGATGCCAAGCACCCGCGCGCATCGATCGAAACGCTGCTGCATGCGTTCCTGCCGTTCCGCCATGTCGATCATACGCATCCGGATGCAATCATCAGCATCTGCTGCGCCGACAACGGACGACAAATCGCGGAGCGCATTTACGGCAACCGCTTCGTTTGGGTTCCTTATGTTCGTCCGGGCTTCACCTTATCGAAGATGATCGCCGAAGGCGTCCGCGCGAACCCGCAAGCGGAGCTCGTCCTGATGGAAAAGCATGGTCTGGTTACTTGGGGCGAAACTTCGCTCGACAGCTACAACAAGACACTGGCGATCATTCAGGAGGCTGAGCAGTACATCGAAGCGCAGGTTGATGCGGGTTATCTGTTCGGCGGAGCGAAGTTCGCGCCGCTTCCGGCCGAGGACCGCAAACGGCTCGTCGCCGAAGTGATGCCGGTTATCCGCGGCGCCGTCAGTGGCGGTAAGCCGATGCTGCTCTCCTACGACGACGGCGGTGACGTGCTTCAGTTCGTCAACAGCCGAGATGCGGCGCAGCTGTCCCAGGTGGGCGCGGCTTGTCCGGACCATCTGGTCCATACGAAGATGACGCCGCTGTTCGTCGATTGGGAGCCGTCGGTTGACGATGGAGCCGGGCTGGTAGCGAAGGTGAAAGCAGGAATCGAGCGGTTCAAAACGGAATATAAACAATATTTCGAACGAAACCGGAACGATGGCGATACGATGTTCGACGCCGCGCCGCGGGTCATTCTTATCCCCGGCATCGGCATGGTGAACACGGGCAAAAGCCGGGCGTTGTCGCTCGTGAGCGGCGCCTTGTACCATCGGGCGATCGCCGTCATGCGCGGTGCTACGACACTCGGACAATTCGTATCGCTGAGCGAAAACGAATCCTACAATGTCGAGTATTGGCCGCTTGAGCTTTATAAGCTGACGCTTGCGCCGGCTGAAGCGGAGTTTTCGCGCAAAGTCGCCCTGATCACAGGCGGAGCCGGCGGTATCGGCAGCGCTACGGCGCGCAGGCTTGCAGCCGAAGGGGCGCATGTCGTGCTGGCCGACTTGAATCTGGAGGGCGCGCAGAAGGTCGCCCAAGAGATCAACGGGTCTTACGGCGAAGGCCGCGCCTTGGCGCTGCGGATGGACGTGACGCAGGAGGCCGATATCGAAGCGGCTTATGCCGAGACGGCGTTGTTCTACGGAGGTCTGGATATTCTCGTGAACAATGCGGGGCTTGCGACGTCCAGTCCTTTTGACGAAACGACACTTACGGAATGGAATTTGAATATGAATGTCCTCGGGACGGGGTATTTTCTCGTGGCCCGCGAAGCGTTCAAGCTGATGAAACGGCAAGCGATCGGCGGAAGCATGGTATTCATCGGCTCCAAAAACTCGGTTTATGCCGGCAAAAACGCATCGGCCTACAGCGCCGTCAAAGCGCTCGAAGCCCATCTCGCGCGCTGCATCGCGGCCGAGGGCGGGGAGCATGGCATCCGCGTCAATACGATTTTGCCCGATGCGATCCTGCAAGGCTCCGCGATCTGGAATTCGAGCTGGCGCAATGAACGTGCGGCCGCCTACGGCATTGAGCCCGATCAGCTGGAGGAATACTATCGCAAAAGGACGACGCTGCTCGTGAACATTTATCCGCAGGACATTGCGGAAGGAATCGCGTTCTTCGCTTCGTCGAAGGCTGCGAAAACAACCGGCTGTATGCTGACGATCGACGGCGGCGTTCCGGCGGCGTTCACGCGATAGGCGGGGATGTTAGGTTGCGAGATTTTACAAGATAGGATAGGGGTTTGTGATTGCGAAAGTATAATAGCAGGCTTCTGATACTTAGGCAGATGTTATGTTATGCGAAGAGTGAAGTTGCACAAAAAGGCAAGTAGGTGAAGAAGAGTAAAGGAATATTTTTAAATTGGCATAAAGTTTGAAGGATGCACTTTCGGGCGCGAGAACGCGCGGGGAGCGGGTGGAGACATTGGGGATGGAGCATGGCTTGGAGAATGCCGGCCGGTTGAAGGGTTCTACGTTGTGGATGATCCCGGACGGATACATTCCTCCGGTAAGCTCGGGCGAGCTGGAAAGCCACGAATCGATCTGCGTATTGAATTGCAATGCAACGGCGGCGCAATTGTCTTTGACGATCTATTACGAAGACCGGCCGCCTTTGGAGAATATCGCGGTAATCGTCGAGGGAAAACGGACCAAGCATATTCGAACCAGCACGCTGAGCAAAGATGGCAGGCGCATTCCGGCAGGCGTCCCGTATGCGATCGAGGTCGAAAGCGACCTGCCGATCATCGTGCAATACAGCCGTCTCGATTCGACGCAGCCGGCTAATGCGCTCATGAGCACGATGGGTTATCCGATTTCGGGGTAAGGGATATCGGGCTCCGGAATAGAGTACGTTGATATAGCGATGCATGGAAAATAGCAATAATCTCGTTTATTTTGTGGGAGGGAAGCCAATGAGCGACAAGGCGTACGCACTTTTCGAGGAGCAACAAAGAGATCGGGGCATTAATCTGGAGTTTGTCAAAAGCAAGCTGAAAGCGCTGAAGGTCGAAACGCCTTCATGGGGATACGGGGATTCCGGCACGCGCTTCAAAGTATTTCAGAAGGAAGGCGTTCCGCGCAATCCGTTCGAAAAATTCGATGACGCGGCACAGGTGCATGCGCTGACCGGTATTTGTCCTTCCGTCGCGATCCACATTCCTTGGGACAAGGTCGACGATTATGATGCGTTGAAACGGCATGCCGAAGCGCTTGGCGTATCGATCGGCGCGATTAATCCGAACCTGTTCCAGGAGGACGACTACATGTTCGGCAGCGTGACGAACGCCGATGCGCGGATACGCCGCAAAGCGACCGAGCATTTGCTCGAGTGCGTCGACATTGCCCGAACGGTCGGCTCTAATGCGATTAGTCTTTGGTTCGCCGACGGGACGAATTATCCGGGCCAAGCGGATATCCGCAAGCGCAAGCATTGGATGCACGAGTCGCTAGCCGAGGTTTACGCGGCTATGTCGCCGGAGATGCGGATGCTGATCGAATATAAGTTTTTCGAGCCGGCATTTTATCATACCGATCTTGCCGATTGGGGCATGGCGTTCACGATGGCGAACAAGCTCGGGCCGCAAGCCGAGGTGCTGGTCGATACCGGCCATCATGCGCCGGGTACGAACGTGGAGCATATCGTCGCTTATTTGCTGGATGAGCAGAAGCTCGGCGGATTCCATTTCAACAGCCGTAAGTATGCCGACGACGATTTGATCGTGGGCGCGATCAATCCATACGAGCTGTTTCTGATCTTCTATCAAATTCTCGATGCGGCGGCGGATGCGGATGCCGGGGTCCGGAGATCGGCGGAGCAAATTGCGTACATGATCGATCAAAGCCATAATATCGAGCCGAAAATTCCGGCGATGATCCGCTCGGTCCTGAACGTGCAAACACAATATGCCAAGGCGCTGCTCATCAACCTGGATGAAGTCCGCCAGGCGCAAGAGAAGCAGGATGTCATGGCTGCGGAGCAAGCGGTGCGCGAGGCGTTCGAATGTGATGTAGCGCCGCTGCTGCGGGTCGTACGCGAAGAGATGGGCGTGCCGGTCGATCCGATGCGCGCGTTTCTCGCCAGCGGTCATACGGAAGCGATTCGTTCGCGAGGCAAAGGCGGGGCGAGCTGGTGACGGCGGCGTTAGCTTTTGATCTGGGAGCGGGCAGCGGGCGGGCCATCGTTGGCCGGCTGGAGAACGGCCGGCTTACGATCAAGGAGATTCATCGGTTCGCGAACGATCCGGTGCAGGTTGGCGACCGGCTGCATTGGGATATTTTGCGATTGTTTTACGAGATTAAGCAAGGTTTGCTGAAGGCGAAGCAGGAAGGGCTTCGAACGAGTGCGGCTGATGCTGGCGGGCCGCTGCCCGATGCGGTCGTGGGAGTGGAAGCGGAGCCAGGGTCGTTGTCCTGTACGATCGTGGGAGCGGAGTCAGGGGCACTGTCCGGTACGATCGTGGGAGCGGATTCGGGGACTCTGTCCGGTGCGATCAGGAGTATCGGCATTGACTCGTGGGCTGTCGATTTCGGATTGTTTGGGGAAAATGGGGAGCTGCTCGGAAATCCATATCATTATCGCGACGGCCATACGGCCGGCATGATGGAGCGGGTTTTCGAGAAGATTCCGAGGGAGGAGCTGTTTGCCCGTACGGGACTTCAGTTTCTGCCCTTCAATACGATCTATCAGCTGTTCGCGTTGCTAGAGGCAGGGTCGCCGATCTTGAAATCGGCGAAATCGCTGCTGATGATTCCGGACCTGCTGCGGTATTTCCTGTCCGGCGAAATGCATAGCGAGTTCACGAACGCGACGACAACGCAGCTGTATCATGCCTCGGCTCGGAGATGGGACGATAGCTTGATCGAACGTTTGGGGCTGCCGCGTGGATTGTTCGTGAATGCGGTCGATCCGGGCACGCAAGTAGGAACGATCCGTCCGACGTTGTGCGAGGAGCTCGGCATTGCGCCGATTCCGATCATTGCGGTGGCGGAGCACGATACCGGTTCGGCCGTTGCGGCTGTGCCCGCGGAAGGGGAGTCATTCGCCTACTTGAGCTGCGGCACCTGGTCACTGATGGGCACGGAAGTGAAGCAACCCGTACTAAGCGAGCAAGCGTTGGCGTGGAACTTCACCAACGAAGGCGGCGTCGGCGGAACGTATCGGCTGCTCAAAAACATTATGGGCCTATGGCTGCTGCAGGAATGCAAACGTGCTTGGGAGAAGGAGGGCGCGGAAGCTTCGTATGAGGAGCTTCTATCCGCGGCCGAACGGTCAGAGCCGTTCCGGTCGTTCATCGACCCCGACGATTTGCAGTTTCTTGCGCCAGCCCATATGCCGCGCCAGATTCGGCAGTACTGCCGGGATACGAATCAGCCGGAACCGGAAACGATCGGTAGTATCGTCCGCTGTGTTATGGAAAGTCTCGCGTTGAAATACCGCTTTATTCTTGAACGAACAGAGGAGCTAGCAGGATGCCGGTATAGCGGCCTTCATATGGTTGGCGGAGGCATCAACAACGAGCTGCTGTGTCAGTTTACCGCAAATGCGTTGTCTCGCCCCGTTTGGGCGGGGCCGACAGAAGCGAGCGCGATCGGAAATCTGATCGTGCAGTTTATGGCCCTCGGCCAAATCCCGGATCTTGCCGAAGCACGGCGCGTCGTGCGGAACTCATTTCCGCTGCGAACCTATGAACCTGCCATGCAACCAGCTTGGGAAAATGCATATGAGCGATTCCAGCAAGTGCTCAGTACAGGCGAAACCGTTTGAACGTGAGGCGGAGTTTGCAATATTTTTGCAGATTCGATAAAGTGAATGTAATAGGTTGTAGATTTGCTGATTGGAATCGATATGCTTAATTTGTACGTAAGTGAGGTCGTGTCATGCTTGTCGCGGAAAGATACGAAAAAATCGTAAAGCTGGTCAACGAACGAGGAAGCATCCGAGTGACGGAATTGAGTACGTTGTGCGATGTGACGGAGGAGACGATCCGCCGGGATCTCGATAAGCTCGAAAGCGAGGGCAAGCTGCGCCGCAGTCATGGCGGGGCGGTCAGCTTGAAGGAGACGCGGTCGGAAACGCCGTATTTTGAAAGAGAAACGATGCATGTTGAAGAAAAACGGTCGATCGCTGAACAAGCGGTGAAGCTGATCGAACCGGGAGATCGGATTATTCTGGATGCCAGCTCGACCGCCTGGTTCATGGCGTCGCTTGTACCCGACATTCGTCTGACGGTGCTGACCAATTCGATCAAAGTGGCGATGGAACTCAGCGCCAAAGATAAAATCGACGTGATCTCGACAGGAGGATTGTTGACTTCGCGCTCGCTATCTTACGTCGGACCGCTAGCCGAACGTTCGCTTGCCCAGTATCACGTCGACAAAGCGTTTATTTCGTGCAAAGGCGTACATCTGGATCGAGGAATCAGCGAAACGAACGAGCTCCAGGCCGAAGTGAAGCAAAGAATGATTGCTGCGGCGGACCGCGTAATTTTGCTGGCTGATTATAGCAAGTTCGGGCTTCAAGCCTTCTCGAATGTCGCCGAATTGAGCCGGGTGCATACCGTCGTGACGGATGCGAAAACAAAGCCGGAAGATGTTCGCCGACTGGCAGAGCTGGGGATTGAGGTTATTCAAGTTTAGTATGGGGCGGTAGAAATTTTCTATAGCGATCCGAAAGCATCGGAAGGTTTGTCGTTCTCGTGGAGAACGATGGGCCTTCTTTTTTTATTTCCATCATTATGAAATGAAACTATAATAGAGAAGGGTGGTTCTGGAAGGATATGAAAATAACGATATCCCGGCGAAATGATCAAGAGATCATCGTCCGATTCAAGTATGATCGAAACGCGGTCGAGGCCATTCGCGCAATTCCCGGCAGAAAATGGAACGAGGCGGAGAGATTTTGGACAGTTCCGTATTCCTCTGCAGCTTTACAATTGTTGTACAGTACGTTTGGCGTCGATTCCATCATTGCGGAGGAAGGCTTGTTGGAGGAAAGCTCGGTTTTGCAAAAATGGGGCAGCGATCCGGTGGCTTCATGGGAGAAAGATTCTTCTCGGCACGAGCCTCATGAAAGAAATTTTGTGGAATTGCAATAGACAAAAGAATCGCAGCGGAAGCTGATCGATGCGTTAAAGTTGCGAGGTTACAGCGTAAAAACCATAAAGGCATATGAGGGGCAAGTTGCTCGTTTTTTTCAATTTGCGGGAGAGGCGAAGGTCGCTTGGAATTCTTATGTTGTCCAAAAGTATGTGTTGTACTTATTGAATCAGTCAAGGGCAACGTCTTATGTGAATCAGGCAATCAGTGCAGTCAAATTTTATTTGCATCATATTGCCGGTTGGAAAGAAACGGATGTCGAATACGTTCGTCCCAAAAAAGACAAGCAGCTGCCGCGCGTGTTATCCCCCGATGAAGTGAAGCGACTGCTCGGAGCCGTCTCGTTTTTGAAACATAAAGCGATCATGTACTTAACCTACTCTTCCGGATTAAGGGTGGGCGAGGTTGTGCGATTACGAGTACAAGACGTGGACCCCGAGCGTAAAACGCTCCTTATTCGTCAGGGCAAAGGTAAGAAGGATAGAATTACGATTTTGTCAGATGCAGCTCTAGAACTGCTGAATCGCTATATTGCCTCGGAGAAGCCCGACGAATGGCTGTTTCCTGGCCAGAATCGAGTCGGGCATTTAACGGAACGAACCGTGCAAAAAGCATTCGAGCAATCGCTGATTGCCGCCGGGATTTCTAAACGCGCAAGTGTCCATGTGCTTCGGCATTCGTTCGCCACACATTTGCTAGAAGGCGGCACTGACTTGCGGTATATCCAGGAACTTCTTGGCCACCAAAGCTCCCGTACGACAGAAATTTACACGCACGTCAGTGTGAAGGATATACGCCGCATCCAGAGTCCGTTGGACCGCCTAACGAATTCGATGGAGTGAAGGGCTTGGTAGGAGGCAGTTCGCGAATCCCCGGCATGAAGTGCATTAGACGAAGAAACTCGTAGATTCCGCCGGAAATGTAGGATTAGCGAAGTGCGTAGAAAAGATGTTATATGCAATAGTTGCAAAATATTTGTAGGGAGTATCCCAGGTGATGAGATGAGTTTAACCCATGAGTTTTTTCTGATTCCAAATGAGATTACAATGGCTAATTGTGTCCAATGGTATGTTGAAAATAGAGATAGCTGGATTGACAAGGTAGAGGTATCAGATGATCTAGTTAACTATATTCTGGATTCGTTAAGCTGGATTAGTACCTATAACCCAAGCACAAATGAAGAATCTTACGGATTAAATTACTATGGAGCTACATTATTTACCGGTACGAGGATAAATAAATTAATTTCTACCCTGACTCCGTGGATAAAGCTGTTCGAAGAAGCCCCCGAATCATTTTCTATAAGAGGAGATACAGTTTGGAAAGAAGACGGGGAAGAAGGTTATTGGGAAGTGTCTCGAATAAGAGTCATGAAAGAAGATTGGCTTACTCAATTAAATGCATTGCTCAACTTGTTGTATAAAGGAATTTCTAATAATAGCTACATAATGCATTACGGTATTTGAGAAATAAGAACATTATTGTAAGTAATTCAAGATGGCAACTACTGCATATAACACCGCATTCACGCTTCGGCCCGGCATTCGCCGGGACCTCGGTCCGCAAGAGGAATTTCGGGGAAGTTGGAGCAGCGGACAACCACTGCGAGGCTAAGTCTTCGACCCGTTCGCTACGCTCACTTAAGCCTCTCGGGTTCGTGAATGCAAGAACGTTATACGAAAATTCGTTAAATCATAAATAATTTGTAAAGGTAGATGCTTGCTATGATCGCAATTAAAACTCTTGAAATTGCGGAAATTGAACTTATAAGATTCCTATGGGAAGGCTTAAGTGATTATCATGCTTCTCTATCCAAAGAAGAGGCAACATACACATTCGATAGAAGAGCAAATCAATTAAAAGATAAGGCAGCAAACGGAAAGATCAATATTTTAATAGCCGTAGATGAGAAGATAAATAAATATATTGGTTATTGTATATCTTCAACATCGGCGAATAATGAAGGGGAATTAGATTCCTTATATATACTAGACGATTACAGAGCTCAAGGTATAGGGGATTTGTTAATGACGCAATCGATGGAATGGTTTGAATTAAACAATGTAAAGAACGTAAGTATAAGAGTCCAATATGAGAATGAATCAGTAATACATTTTTATAAGAAATATGGATTCAAGCCTAAGACATATATCTTAAGGAATAATTAACATTTAGTGATTTCATAGAAGAACGAATCTTCGTATAACACCGTATTCACGCTGCGGCTCCTGACGGAGCCTTGGTCTGCCAGAGGCGATTCGGGGAAGCGGACTCAGGCAGACAACCCTGCGAACCTAACCGCAGTCGCGGCCGGCAGCTGAAGCTGCCTTAAGGTTCTCGGGTTCGTGAATACAACAACGTTAGACGAAAGTTCAATAGATCAATAAATACTGTATTCTGAGGAAGTGAAGGGAATGTACGTAACCGGGGATCTGCATGGTTACACGGATATAAGTAAATTGAATTCAAAGCGATTTCCAAACAATAGGGCTTTAACAAAAGATGACTATGTTATCGTCACTGGTGATTTTGGACTTGTTTGGGACAATAAGAATGATGAATTGTATTGGAGAAAGTGGTTATCTCGAAAGAACTTTACTACATTATTTATTGATGGAAACCACGAGAATTTCAATTTACTCAATTCCTACTCTGTAGAGTATTGGAAGGGAGGAAGGATCCACAGAATTAACGATAGCATTATTCACTTAATGAGAGGTCAAGTATTTACTATTAAGGGCTATAAGTTATTTACTTTTGGTGGAGCTCAATCCCATGACAAAGAGTATAGGAAAGAGAATATTAATTGGTGGCCAGGGGAATTACCGACTGCAGCAGAGTATTTGGAAGGTCTAGAGAATTTAGAAAAACACAATTGGAAAGTAGACTTCGTAATAACACATACTTGTCCTTCATCAACATTGAAAGTACTGAACAAATCACACAATTCAGGAATTGAAGAGGATGAATTAAGTCATTATCTAGAACATATTCAAGAACGACTAATTTATAATAAATGGTATTTCGGTCACTTTCATAAAGATATAGAATTACCGAATGATCAAAGAGTTATTTATAACACAATTGAACTTCTAACAAAGTAAATTCGAGGAAGATTGAACCTTCGTCTAACACCGTATCTACGCTGCGTCGCTGACGCTCCTGGGTCTGCCCGAGGCATTTTCGGAGAAGTGGAGTCAGGCAGACAACCCTGCACTGCCTAACCGCGTCGCGGCCGGGACTGATGTCCCTTAAGGCAGTGAGGGTTCGTAGATACAAGAACGTTATCCGAAACATCCAAGATCGATAAAGCAGAGGAAAGTGCATTTGAAGTAGATTGTACTATTTTTTATCAGTAGTGGTTGCAGGGCAAGCAATTAATGAAAGAAAGCATCTCTGAGAAGTTAGCGTGACAACATTCAGCAGATGGGTTGATGAAAGCGTCTCGGGGAAGTTAGCGTGGCAACATTCAGCAGATCGGTTGATGAAAGCATCTCAGAGAAGTTAGCCTGGCATTCAGCAGATGGATTGATGAAAGCGTCTCGGGGAAGTTAGCGTGGCAACATTCAGCAGATCGGTTGATGAAAGCATCTCAGAGAAGTTAGCGTGGCAACATTCAGCAGATCGGTTTATTGAAAGCGTCTCGGAGAAGTTGGCGTGGCAACATTCAGCAGATGGGTTGATGAAAGCGTCTCGGAGAAGTTAGCCTGGCAACATTCAGCAGGCCGGTAGATGGAAGCGTGTGGCAACATTTAGCAAGCCATTGAGTAAGAACAGGGGAAGATATTTATAAAGAACAGTTTCAGTATTTCGAAGAAGTCGGATGCATCGGATAACACCGTATCTACGCTGCGTCGCTGACGCTCCTTGGTCTGCCCGAGGAATTTCGAAGAGGTGGGATCAGGCAGACAACCCTGCACCACCTAACCGCGTCGCGGCCGGGACTGTCGTCCCTTAAGGTGGTGAGGGTTCGTAGATACAAGAACGTTAGAGGAAATCGGTGGAAAAGCAATAAAACCATTAAAGAGTAAGATATTAGTATTTTAAGAAGGTGGGTTAGGCTTGAAATATAATGAACTTTCAAAAATATTTATTGATGAATTTCCCAAATTCAGGTTTAACCTTATTGAACATGAAGCATTTTATGAAGAAAGTTCTTAACCATGTGTTTTTTGGTGATTTAAATGATTATTTGATCGAATTACTAAGAAAAGATATAGAAACCGAGTTACTAATACGATTATTTGAATTTTATGAGAGGATGGAATTAACGGGAGATACTTTAGTTAAAGAAGTTTTGTCTTGCAATATTCTAGAGAGGCTTGGGGACGAAAAGGAAATACTACAAATTGCTTATAGATACATGGGTAAGGAAACAAGAAAAGCGTCGGATAATATTGAAAGAGCATGGGGAAGATTATGAAAAATTTCTAAGTATATCTCCGAAGTCACCGACATCCTCTAACACCGTATTCACGCATCGGGGCATCCGCCCCTCGGTCCGGCAGAGGGAATTCGGGGAAGTGGATGCAGCCGGACAACCCTGCACTGGCTAAGTCTGACGACCCGGGCTGGCGCCCTTAAGCCAGTGAGGGTTCGTGAATACAAAGACGTTAGATGAAATAATATGTAGTTCAAACCAATCTGAAGGGACATTTAACATGAATTTCAAACTGATCTTATTTGATCTTGACGATACTCTTTTATATTTTGATGATTATTGGGAACAAGGAATAAAAGAAACATTTAGGAATTACCCCATGACAAGTAATCTCAATATTGACGATTTATTTAATATTTACAAGGTCAAAGAAGAATACTTAGTGCAGAAATATCATGACCAGGAAATTACATTAGAAGAATACAGAAGATTTCAAATTATCGAGACATTATCTGAATTTAATCTTCAAGCAGATGATTTCGAGATTGATCAATTTCAAAATCAATATCAACAAATCAGCAAATTATTAATGAAGCCTGATTTACATATAACCCAGATGCTTGAATCGATATCTACGAAATACTTAATGGGAATTGTGACTAACGGAACAGCTTCATTGCAATATGATAAGATTCAGGCACTTGGATATGATCGCTTTTTCTCAAACGAATCCATGTTTATTTCTGAACTGATCGGTGTTGAAAAGCCAAATCCAATCATATATCAAAAACCACTCAAGAAATTTAATGTTAGACCTGAAGACACATTATTTGTAGGTGATAATTGGAAGAATGACGTTATAGGGCCAACTGAAATGGGTATGAAAGCAATTTGGGTAAACTTTAAGAATAAACCTGTACCTGATAACAATATTTCTTATGGAATAGTTAATAAATTAATTGACATAAAGGATTTTTTGAGATAGTTCGAAGAGGGCATATTACTTCATCTAACACCATATTCACGCATCGGGCCATTCGGCCCTCGCGAGGAGAAATTGGCAGGGAAGTTGAGTCAGGCGGACACATCTGCGAGGCTAACTGCTCTCCGCGCAGCCGGTTCGATCGGATGGCTTCGCCAATCCTGATCTCACCTTAAGCCTCTCGACGTCGTGAATACACGAACGTTAGATGAAAGCTGGGCAAAGCATAATGCAAAGGAGTATAAAATTGAATAAATCTAATAATATAATTTCTATATTAGTAGTTGTCATTATTATTCTAGTTGTTTTTCTAATACATTCTATGAATTTACAACAGAACAGTAAAGAGAATTTAAAATATAAACAAAACATGATTGATATGGAATTTAAATATCAGTTAGGTGAATCAGCTACATGTTTTGGCATGGATTTTTCCGATGGAAACAACAGTAATTATGATAGATGTGTAGGGTCTGTAGCTGCAGCCTCAAGTGTATCTAAACCATCGTCTTATGAAGCCGCCAACGATTGGATAGATGTAGGACTAGATGGTTTATACAAAGCAATGATAAATGGAGATAAAAAAGAAATGGTAATAAATAAGGCTGAAGAGTTAAGAAATATCTTCATTAAATTAAATTTAGATCCAACGGATACAAAAATCACAGATGAATTAAACAATCTTGTTTCAAGTCTTTATAAATAAGGATTTTGGTTTACTCAAAGAAGGCCCAGCCATCATCTAACACCATATTCACGCTTCGGGGCATTCGCCCCTCGGTCCGGCCGAAGTCCGATGAGGAATCGAGAGGCATTTCAGTAGCAGGGAAGTAGAATCAGCCAGACACATCCCCACCACCTAACCGCATCGCGGCTGGCGACTTCGTCGCCTTAAGGTGGTGGGACGTCGTGAATACATGAACGTTAGATGAAATTACCGAAAAATTTAAAGGGGCAAAAAGATGGGAAATACAATTTCAATGCCTAATGGACAAAAACATTTGGTCGAATCGATTTCTATGTCCAATGGACTGACATCAGTATTCCTTGATTTACTCGTAATAAGCGGATCAATAATTGCTCAAACAAATCGTGAGCGGGAGCTGATAATCTGGCTGGCTCAACAAGATCAATCTATAGTTGGGATTGGAACGGTTGGCTTTGATATTGATGAAATGCCTTGGACTTTGGAGAACTTCGGGGCTGAAAGAGATTTTATGAATCGTACAATAACATCAGCTATAAATGGTTTAGGTTGGGAAAGATTGAATTATGAACCCCGAAGTGACTGGGTAATTGAACGACTTGAACAATTTCAAAAAATGATCAACACATTTGATAAACAATATATTAATGAAATTCATTATAGAGAATGGTCTAGGATTGATGGAGATGATGATAAACCTGCTGTACCAGTCGGATATCCTCAATGTAACATACACTATGTTTATTTGTCCTGTCATGGTTGTATCTTGTGTAATAACGGAAATTAAAAGTGATGGTGTTTTGAGTTAATCTACGATGTCGGTAACTTCATCTAACACCATATCTACGCTACGTCGCTAACGCTCCTTGGTCTGCCCGAAGCATTTCGGGGAAGTAGAATCAGGCAGACAACCCTGCACTGCCTAACCGCGCCGCGGCCGGTCGCTGACGCTCCCTTAAGGCAGTGAGGGTTCGTAGATACAAGAACGTTATGTGAAATGGGCGTTAAGATTAAGGATTATTTCGAAAGAAGGTAACTATAAATGCCTAAATTAATTTGTGAATGCGGATACATTCATAATTTAAGTGATATACCCGATGATGGTTTTTTAGTTATTAAAGATAAGGAATATGAACAATTACTTGATTTAGAAAACAAGAGAAATAGTATTAGCAATCCGATACAAGGATCTTCAGAATGGGATCGATTAATTAGTGCTGATGCCGAAGTTATTAGGATTGCAGAAAGGCTATATGAATGTCCTGATTGTAGAAGAATTATTTGGATAAAGAACGATGGAACAACTAGAATTTATAATTTATCAGAGGAATTTATAAGATATTAGAAACATCTAATGAACTAAATACATAAAAGAATTTCGCAAGTATTTCAAAGAAGACGCCCACATCACATAACACCGTATCTACGCTACGTCACTTCACTTACGCTCCTTGTCTGCCCGAGGAGTTTCGAGGAAGAAGTATCAGGCAGACAACCCTGCACGGCCTAACCGCGTCGCGGCCGGGACTGACGTCCCTTAAGGCAGTGAGGGTTCGTAGATACAAGAACGTTAGATGAAATACCTTGAAGGGATGAAAACCATGAATGAATTAAATTACTCAAGAGAATTGAGTAAAGATGAAATTGATACCGTGTTTGATAAACTCGCAGAAACATGGGATATTTCAAATCATTATTGGTTTCCTTTGCATGATACAAACGCTAAGCCTGTAATTGCTTTTGACTCGGATGCGTTTGAGAACAATTTTGGATTCGTCAAATTAAGAGAGATTCTGAAAGATGTAAATGAAATAATAGAGATTAGAGAGTCTAAATATAACGGATATATTGTTAAATTGGATTCATTTGAACCTTCTTACGAAGGCATCGGAGAAGGTTTTTGGTTTGATATTACTATGGAATGGATTATATATTGCTCACATGAAGGGTCTACAACATTTGGTGGAGAATGGCTAATAAATAGAATTAAGAACGATTGGAAAGACTGGGGAAGACATATTTTTTTGTAGCTCAATGAAGCAAGCTACTTCATCTAACACCGTATCTACGCTGCGGGGCTAACGCCCCTTGGTCTGCCCGAGGATTTTCGAGGAAGTGGAGTCTCGCAGACAACCCTGCACTGCCTAACCGCGTCGCGGCCGGTCGCTGTCGCTCCCTTAAGTCAGTGAGGGTTCGTAGATACAAGAACGTTAGATGAAATAACGGCAAGGGGATAGTTGAAAGTAATTCAGGAAGCTATTGTTAAAAACCTCTCCATTTTGGTGTATACTTGGGATATAAGGACCTTGGGGGTGCGTGTAGTGAGCCTTGAAAAAAAATTATTGAATGACTTTTTATCATTGCCAGAAGATAAGAAGCTGGAAGTTATTGATTTTGTGGAATTTTTGAAATCCCGAAACCAGGATAAATTGGAAGCCATGATGGACGATATTATAACAGAAAATCGAAAAGCTCTTGAGGAGCTGTCCAAGTAATGAAAACAGTTGGAATTGAACAAATTGTCATATTTCATCAGAGGATTATACGTGCTACAGGCGGATCTGAAGGAGTCCGAGATATTGCTTTAATTGAAAGTGCTCTTAATAAAGCGTTAATGACGTTTGATGGGAACGACTTGTATGAAGGATTAATAAGGAAAATCTCGGTCATTACGTATGCATTGATTAAGAATCATGGATTTATTGACGGAAACAAGCGAATCGGCGTTGCAACGATGTTGCTTTTATTGAGATTAAATGGAGTTTCCATAAGGTATGGCCAAGAAGAGTTAGTCGAATTGGGATTACGAACGGCGGAAGGATTAATGACCGAAGAAGATATTGAAGGATGGATAAGCGGACATCAGGTTTAGAAAAACTTGATGTTTTATTTTTTTGTTGCAGGACTTTTCGAAGAAGGCCGTAACATCATCTAACACCGTATCTACGCTGCGTCGCTATCGCTCCTTGGTCTGCCCGAGGAGTTTCGAGGAAGCTGGATCAGGCAGACAACCCTGCACGGCCTAACCGCGTCGCGGCCGGGACTGACGTCCCTTAAGGCAGTGAGGGTTCGTAGATACAAGAACGTTAGGTGAAATCCTTGAAACACCAAATACATCAAGAAGAGGTAATTAATGAAAAGATCAGACAGAATCAAAATCGAAAGTAATATTTTTGAGAAAATTCTTCTAGTTATTTCGATGTTAATTATGATTCTCTTTTTGTTCCTTCAAGTTTTAAGAAAAGATGATTTTTCAGACTTTATTAAAGATCTTGTACAAGTTAACATTACTTCTTCACTATCAATAGCTGCACTTGTTGCTAGTATGGGAGCTTTTAGATGGGATCATTACCGTAAAGCATTAATAGAAGAAGGCAAAGAAGACAAATGGGAAAGAAAGGGCATAATGTTTGTTAAAGCAAAGCTGCCTTTATATCGAGTAATAAAGCTAAATAGCATATTTATAATAATGAATATAATTACATTGCAATCAGCTACAGATAAATTAAACAAAATAAATCTGTACTACTTTTCGATAGAATGGAAATGGATATCAATTGCTTTGATTTTAATATGTTTAATACTAGGTGTAACATTAATCTATATCTCAATGAGGTATATGAAGGAACTTATTTTTAAGTAAACTCGTAGATGCCAAGGACTTCACCTAACACCGTATCTACGCTGCGTCGCTGACGCTCCTTGGTCTGCCCGAGGATTTTCGGAGAAGATGAATCAGGCAGACAACCCTTGCACCACCTAAACGCGTCGCGGCCAGTCGCTAACGCTCCATTAAGGTGGTGAGGGTTCGTAGATACATGAACGTTAGGTGAAATTATTGAAAATTTTTTCTAGTAATTAAATCGAGAAAAATTTTAAAATACTAGGTTTGCTCTCAATTGGATGGTGATAATTATTGTTCTAAAGAGGGTTTTAATAATATTTTGGATATCAGTTGTTCTTTTTAACCTATCTGGCGTTTTATGGTTTATTTTTGGCGCAACAGCCAACTTTCAACGAGGTATAGATTTAATATCAACTGCAATTTTGTTAACTCATGTTATACCTTCAATCTTACTTATAATTGTATCTATTTATTGGTTAGCGAAGAGATATGCTGCTATAAACGAGATAAAAGTCTCAATTATCGTGATACTAAGTTTATTTATGATTGCATTAACACCGAATATGTTTAAATATGTAAATACAAGTGGTTGGTTAACTGAAAATATTACTGCGGATACTATTCAAATGACTGCTGATGGTAAATATGAATATCAAATAGAGCTAGTTAATTTATTTCAGAGAAATAGTACTGCTCGATTATATGTAAAAAATGTTGAAAGCTCAGAAATGAAGAGAATATCTCTAGAAATACCTGTAAGAGAAATCCATGGAATTGGTATATCAAAAATAAATCATTGGATCAATTTGCATCCAAAAAAAGTGGAGGATCAATATATATTAAAAACAACTAGGGATTTTCCATTAAGTAATTTAGTTTTTGAAGTTAATCTTAAAACTGATAAAGCAATACAAATACAAGGTAACAATGAATAAAGGAATGGCTTTGGAGTCAATAACTTCACCTAACACCATATTCACGCAACGGGCATTCGCCCTCGGTCGCCAGGAGGGATATTGGGGAAGTTGAATCAGGCGACAACCCGCACCAGCCAAGATAGGAGTTAGGGATGTTTGGTGGAGAATGGATCATGAGTAAAACATTCGAAAATGCAATAGCCATTCAAGTCCAAGGAACAGAGATTTATCCACCCGCCAAGACTTATAAAAGAATTGTAAATGGACAAGAAGATAACATAGTAGATTACTATAAAGTACTAAAACACGATTTTGCAAGTTAATTCAGGAAGTCGCCGGCAACATATAACACCATATCTACGCTGCGTCGCTAACGCTCCTTGGTCTGCCCGAGGAATTTCGAAGAAGTGGGATCAGGCAGACAATCCTGCACTGCCTAACCGCGTCGCGGCCGGACGCTGTCGCTCCCTTAAGGCAGTGAGGGTTCGTGAATACAACAACGTTATCTGAAATCAGCGCAAACGTAGAAACAAGTTTCGAAAGTAAATCGTATGGAGGAGAATAACATGCCGGTTGTACGAGTAATTGTAATGGATAAGCAGGAGCGTGTATTACTTATACAGACTCGACATACAAGATCAGAAGGGTTTTATTGGATTGTACCTGGTGGCATGATTGAAGAAGGTGAATTTAGTCGAGAAGCTGCGATACGGGAAGTGAAGGAAGAAACGGGATTAGAGATTACAATAAAGAAATTACTTTGGGTAGAAGATAGTAGAAATGACAACGGACAAGTCGGGTATATTCATTATTTTTTAGCAGATGAAACAGATCAAGAGCCGAATATTGGATATGATCCAGAGTTACCGAGAAGCGAACAAAAAATAATAGATGTCGTGTTTAAAGACCGAAAAGAGATAATGGCGATGGAGAAAGTCTATCCAGAGGTCATAAAACATGATTATTTTTGGAAGGTCATAAAAGAAGAATCACATGACCCATATGTGAACAGACCAAGTAAAGGATTCGGAATGGAATAAAGCTTTTAAAAGTAATGCAAGAAGGCGCTGACATCAGATAACACCGTATTCACGCTGCGGTCGGCTTACGCCGACCTTGGTCTGCCCGATGAGATTCGAGGAGGCTTAATCAGGGAGACAACCCTGCAAGGCTAAGTGGCAGAGCCACCCAGTCGCTACGCTTCTTTAAGCCTTTCGGGTTCGTAAATACAAGAGCGTTAGTGGAAATCCATGCAGTACGGTGAAGGGATGAATGATTTTATGTCAAAAGTGTTGTCGGCTTTCTTTGAATTATTGAGAACACTTATTTTACTTATGTTTATAATGCTCGTGTTTGGTGGAATTGAACGATATCTTTATTCATTGGTTTATGGAGTACCTATTTATAATTGGTTTATGGCTCTGGGTAATTTCGTTCTGTTTTTTATATTATATCGCAATTATTTTCAGTTTAAGGGATGGTATAAATCCAAAGAAAATAGAAAACTAAATAAACATACAACAAAAATTTTAATAATCATTGCCTCAGGACTTATATTAATACCAACATTACTAAATAATTAGATAGAAATAAGGATTGAAGTTAATTCATTGAGGGCATGGACATCGACTAGCACCATATTCACGCATCGGGCCATCCGGCCCTCGGTCCGGCAAAGGAATTTCGCGGAAGTGGGGCAGCCGGACAACCCTGCACTGGCTAAGTCCGTCGGACCCGTTCGCTATCGCTCCCTTAAGCCAGTGAGGGTTTGTGAATACAAGAACGTTAGATGAAATTAATGCAGAAGATTTATATTAATATTTCTAGTAATTCGGAGGAGATATGGCACTAATACATGATTTTCTGTTGCTAACTCATGATGAAATAGAGAGTGGTATTGATTATAATGATTTTTCAAAACAAGTTAATCATGAGAGAGTAGTTCATTTAAGTGATGATATTATTGGATATATCCAAGACTCATTAAATTGGGTTAAAACATTAATCCATCAGGTAAAGGTAAATATCAATTCGGTTTTAATTATTATGGAATTAGTTATATCGACCAGCACGGTATTGAATCTTTTTCCAACATTTTAAAGTCGTGGTTATTACTATTTGAACAAGCGCCGGAATTGATTAAATTAACCGGAAATTATACATATGCCGAAGATGAATCTAAAGGTCATTATGAGAAACTCTTTTTTAAAAAGCGTGAAATACAAGAAAATTTTAATAGATTAATTGATTTTTGCGAACTCGTTAACAAAGACAGTTACATAATTATTTATTTAGGGATTTAGAATAGATAATTCGAGGAAGGCACCAACTTCATCTAACACCGTATCTACGCAGCGTCACTAACGCTCCTTGGTCTGTCCGAGGAATTTCGGAGAAGTGAAATCAGACAGACAACCCTGCACTGCCTAACCGCGCCGCGGCCGGGACTGACGTCCCTTAAGGTGGTGAGGGTTCGTAGATACAAGAACGTTATATGAAACTGGCGAAACACTTTGAAAGTCGGACAAGGAGAGATTTAATGAGCGAATTTAGTGAGAGCTATCACTTATATTCTACGGAACAAAATGACGCAGTCAAACATTTAAGGAGATCTTGGCTTCGCGGATTTGTTTATCCAGAGCGTAATAATTGGGTGACGATTATCCCCAATGGTTCAAGCTTTCAACCGAATAAAAGACTTATTAATAGTAATAAGGGAATATTGATACACCTGGTAAATGCAGAAGATCATGGCTGGTCATTTAGTATTTATGACGGGAAGAAGAGAACCTTTCATTATGAATGTACTTGGGAAGAAGATATCGAGATAAACCAAGATGAGTACAATAGAGATCGAATTGTAGAATTAATAAATAGCAATCCCAATAAATTGCAAACAGTGACCCCGTTAGATATTACAAAGATTTTTTATATTTCAGATTTTGAAGAATTTTATAAGAGAAATCCAGTAAATCAATTAGCGGGTTTATTAGGACTGGAACATTTTGAATGGATTTCATATGAGTATGTTCAAAGAGAATATAAAGATAATCCAATTGAAATTCAGAATAAGGGGATAAGGGTAGTTAATAGCTTATTTTCTTTTTGAACAATAAGGATTTCTATTTTTCGAAGAGGTCGCCAGCATCATATAACACCGTATTCACGCTGCGGAGCTTACGCTCCTTGATCTGCCCGAGGCATTTCAGGGATACTGAATCAGGCAGACAACCCTGCACTACCTAACCGCGCCGCGGCCAGTCGCTAACGCTCCTTTAAGGTGGTGAGGGTTCGTAGATACAATTACGTTAACTGAAATCATTGCAGAATAAACATATAAAACCGATAAACATTAAAAACATCTTTGGAGTGATAATGATGGATGCATTTACTAAGAAGCGGATCGAAAAACTACTCGATAATTACATTGAACGAAAAATTCCAAGACACTTGAAAGAAGAAATCCAAATCAAATATAAGTTTAGAGGGGATATGTTGACATTAACTCAAGAAAGGCCGTCTTACATTCCTGGGAGTAGGGTAGAACTGCCTGTAGCTCAATTTAGGCTAGAGGATAATACTTGGAAAGTATATTGGAAGGACAGTAAAGACAGGTGGCATTTCGTAGAAGACATAAAACCGGATGAGAACTTTGAAAAACAATTAATGATCGTAGACCAAGATAAGAACGGTATATTTTGGCTATAATCGAGGAAGGCAATGACTTCAGTTAACATCGTTTTCCCGCTGCGGAGCCTTACCGATCCTTGGTCTGCCAGAGGAAACTCGGTGAAGTAAATTCAGGCAGACAATCCCTCCCCCTAAGATAAGAGCTATCTAAGGGGGAGAGATGTCGGGAACATACAAACGTTATCTGAAATCACTTGAAAACATGAGGGATGGTAGATATTTATGGTAGAGAACAAAAAAAGACCATTCAAAAAAATACATATTATCGGCGAAGTAGGGAGTGGCAAGACATACTTAGCCAAGAGACTCTCGGAAACACTAGAAATACCATATTTTCAATTGGATAATGTGGTTTGGACTAGAGGTGTAGAGAATGATACAAGAAATTCAGCAGAAGTAAGGGATAAGGTTTTAAATGAGATATTTTATAAAGACTTATGGATCATTGAAGGTGTGCACTTTAAATGGGTACTTAGAAGTTTTGAATTGTCGGATGTGATTATTTACTTGGACTTAAATGTTTTCAAGAGAGATTGTCAGATAATTTCTCGATTCATTAAGGAGAAGATGGGAATAGAAGTAGGGAACTACACTCAATCCTTCTCGAATTTAATTAAGATGCTCAAATGGAGTCATAGTTTCGAAAAGGAAAGGAAGCCTCAAATCAATGAGATTCTGCGTCCATATAGCAATAAAATTCAATATTACAAGAATAACGGTGAAGCAATAAGTCAACTAACTTTGTAAGTTGGAATGCGGGTCAAGTGAATTCAGATAACACCATTTTCCCGCTGCGGAGCCTCCGGCTCCTTGGTCTGCAAGAGGCAATTCGAAGAAGCCTAATCAGCAGACACATCCTTTTCCCTAACCGCATCGTGGCCGAGAAGCGGAGTCAGGCGGACAACCCTGAGAACCTAACCGCGCAGCGGCCGGCCTTTTCGGACCTTAAGGTTCAATTCAGTAGCTTCTTGATTGATCAACTTTGTCTATCCCTTGATACGCTTGCAAATCTAAAAACAACTGTTGATCCTGGTCTAGGCAGTTCTAAAACTCTGCCTTATGAGCCTCGAATCTTTCTTTAAGTTTGTTATAGGCTTCTTCATAGATTGGAACGAGGTTTATGATTCTGTAAGAAGTAGAACTAGTCCTTGGTTGGGGCACGATCCAAATCCAGGGATGATATATTATGAAAACCATGTTAAGGTATTGTCGGATGATCCTGGAAGGTCAACCGAGTCTCAAGAAACCTTATACTTTATAGAATATGAATACGAGGAATTGCTGAGAAGCCTAGACAAGACAAAAGAAGAATTGACTAGTTTTATTAAAGAACCATTGTTTAGATGGATTAATAGAAGAAGTGCAAAAACTGCAAATCAGATGATGATAAAGATGGAAGAATGGTTCTTTAGGAATATTAATGTGAATTCAATGTTGGCAGGAACATCAGTTAACACCGTATCTACGCTGCGTCGCTAACGCTCTTTGGTCTGCCCGAGGCAATTCGGGGAAGCGGACTAAGGCAGACAACCCTGCGAACTTAACCGTAGTCGCGGGGCCGGCAGCTGAAGCTGCTTTAAGGTTCTCGGGTTCATGAATACAACAACGTTATACGAAAGGACCTAAAAATAAAAAGGAGGCCAAATATTAATGAGCAGAACTCAACTAATACTGGACGTTGCCGGCGTGATAGTAAATAATTTTTCTTCCACATATTGGATTGAGCTTGCACATCTTTTCAAGACTCCACAAAATACAATAAAAGAACTATTAATTAAGAAAGAAGTTCGAGAAGCGTTATGAACTGGAGGTATGAATGAACAAGATGTTTGGGAGTGGCTTAATACGCAATGTCAGGTAACAATTGAGCATAACATTGCTCGAGAATTATTGAAGAAACACTTAAAACTATTACCAAGTGCTAGTTACATTTCTGAATGGAGCCATTTCGCAGATATCCATCTTTTGAGTAATCACCGCCATGAATGGATACTTGATTTATTAGAACCGATAAAGCCATATTTACATTCGATAACGATTTCAAGTCAAGTGGGATACTGTAAACCAGATCCCGCAATCTATAATATTGTACAAGAAAATATTTATGATAAGCGAATAATTTATGTTGATGATCAAGAAAAGAATCTTATTCCGGCGAGATATCTTGGTTGGACCACTATGATAGCAGATGAAGAAGGTAAATGGACTGACGAAATTACAAGACTTTTACAGAATTAGAGGGATTTCAGAGAAGTTGATTCAGGCAGACAACCCTGCACTGGCTAAGTCCATCGGACCCGGTGCTACGCGCCTTAAGTCAGTGAGGGTTCGTGAATACAAGAACGTTATAAGAAATCAGCGCAAACATAAGATCGAAATACTTTCTAATTCGAATTTATATCAACGACTGGAGGATGCTGGTATGGATTCTGAACTTATAAATATTTTTAATGACGATAGAGTTCCAATAGGTGTGGCAACTCGTAAAGATGTTCATACATATGGTTATTGGCATGAAGCCTTTCATTGCTGGTTCATTAGCAGAGATGAGAATAACGATTACATCTATTTTCAACTGCGAAGTGAACAAAAACGGGACTACCCTAATCTTTTAGATATTACAGCTGCAGGTCATTTACTATCAAATGAAACTGTCGAGGATGGAATAAGAGAAGTTAAAGAGGAGACCGGTATTGATATTAGTTTTTCTGAACTAATTCCATTGGGAGTCATGGAGTATGTTGTAACAAATAGTAAAATTATCGACAAAGAATTTGCTTATGTTTATTTACATGATTACAACGGATCTCTTGATGAATTTTCAGTACAAAGAGAAGAAGTTTCTGGGATATTTATTGCGAGATTCCATGATTTTTTTGAATTGTGGACGGAAAGAAAAAATCAAATTGATGTACACGGGTTTGTTATGGATGGTGATGGAAATAAAATCAAAGTTAATAAAGTTGTAGAGAGGACTCAGTTTGTCCCTCACCATGAAACATTCTATAAATTATTAGTTAATCAAATCAAGGATGTTCTAGAAGATGAGAAAAAACTTAGGAACATCCAAGATAAAGATGAATAAGAAGGGAGCTGTTTAGATCATGATCTCTTTTGAATTTGGTTCAAATAAATACCATTATCGCGTTGGCGGAATAATTAGAAGTGAAAATTTTGTTCTATTTCAACAAGTTGTTGGTGACACATTATGGTTTATTCCAGGTGGCAGAGTTGAGGTTAATGAAACTTCAGAAGAAACTATTTGTCGTGAGATGGAAGAAGAATATGCAATTTCAATATTAAATAAACAACTCGTTTGGATTGCTGAAACTTTTGTGAAGTTTCCAGAAGGACAATTACATGAAGTCGCTTTTTATTATTTACTCGAAGTTAATAAGGACCATTATATATTTAACAATAAGAATGAATTTTATGGCGAGGAAGGCTCGTTCATAAATAAGTGGATCCATATTGACGAACTTAATAATTACAGAATTGTTCCGGGGTTTGTAGTTCCTGAGTTAAGGAGTTTGGATGCTCTACAAGGAATTAAACATATCGTACATAAGAGTGTTAGATAAATCGAAGAAGGCGCTGAATCCTATAACACCGCATTCACGCATCGGGGCGGCTGCACCGCCCCTCGGTCCGCAAAGGTCATTTCGAGGAAGCGTATTCAGCGGACAACCATGCACCGACTAACTGCGCAAGTGCAGCAGCTCACTGTCGTTCACTTAAGTCGGTGGACGTTCGTGAATGCAAGAACGTTACAGGAAATCAGTGCAAAATTCGTCAAAACCTTTTTGGAGGATCGATGATGTTTGAATATGTGACTCATTATTATAATTCAGTGCCTTTTAGAAGTCTATCTGCCCTTTCGAAGTCCGAAGCTATGGTAGTAATGAAGGAATTATGTGACGATACACCATTTTTTGAAAGATTTAAAGAACCGACTCAATACTGGGAAAATAGATTAGAAACTGAAGCTTGGTTAAGGGATAAATTCATAGGAAAAGGCGGTCAACCGAAAGATAAATATCCTTTTTATGCTGTACTAGGGTCAGCAGCATGGATAGAAAATTTCTCATTATCAGCGGGTTTAGAGATTGATTTGTTGCGAATTCCAATTTCAATATTCAATGATAATGACATTAGTTTTACTTTTCCGGATAGTATGGTTTCATTTTGGATAGGGAGAGACAAGCCTGAGGCGTATTACCAACCTAATTACCATGGACAAATTTTTACTCTTTCAGAAGCAAGGACTCTGATGAAGTATGAGTTGATGGATAAAATAGAATCAATGCATCCGGAAGGTACGATACCTTATATTGAAGCACAAATCTGGAACCATGATATTGCAAATAATTATTATATAAAAGAAGTATTGAAAGAGTCTCCAAGAAGGCGCTGACATCCTATAACACCAACACCGTATCTACGCTGCGTCGCTAACGCTCCTTGGTCGCCCGAGGATTTTCGAGGAAGTGAATCAGACAGACAACCCTGCACCACCTAACCGTGCCGCGGCCGGTTGCAAGACTGGCAGAGCTTTAAGATCAGCAGTATGGAAGCAATTTGCCCGGACGCTCCGCATAACTGCTGGCTCCTTACGGAGCAAAGGGTATGGCATCGTGAATGTAAGAATGTTATCTGAAACTACCCGAGAGACAAAGAAACAATTAGCTTTAACCGAAAGGGAGATTATTCAGAAAAGTCGGGTGGCTGCTGACGCTCCTTGGTTTACTTGCGTATTTTCGGCAAATTGACAACCCCTACGCCTCTAAAATCGTTGGACCCGGCGCTACGCCCCCATAAGCCTGTGAGGGTACGTGAAACAAGTATATTACGTGAATTTATAGCAGATTAAAAAAAAATATATACTGAGAGGATATTCGATGAAGAGAAAATTCGCTAATCGACTTGATTGGTTGAGAATTTTAGAAAGAGAATATAAACAAACGTACCTTAACGACAACTCTTATCGTGGTCACGTCACTTATCTTAATTTACGAAAGGTCAAAGAGCCTGTATTTGTTACCTATAATTCTGAAGACTTTTGTATTGCAGATGATGGTTATGTATGGATGATGCATTATCCGGAAGGCGTTGATTACTCGGTAACTACAACGTTTGATAGGAATGGCGAGGTAGTCCAATGGTATTTTGATATTATTAAAAACAAAGGGCTAACCGATGAAGGAATACCTTTTATAGACGATCTTTATTTAGATTTAGTTTTCTTGCCTGATGGCGCCATGTATGTATTAGATGAGGATGAACTTGAAGAAGCGCTAAAGGCTAATGAAATCACAATGCAAGAATATGACAAAGCTAAAGTAGCTTTAACAGAGCTAATCGAATCGATAAAAAACAATACAAATATAGAGATAAAAGAAAGTATGAAGCATTTTGAACTAATGAATAATTTGTAACGAATCGATTATGCAGAGGATTGATATTAATGAAAATCCGGCAAGTAGTATATTTGATATTTGGATTATTCATTTTATTTGTCGGTTTCATTGTTTATTCAATTTTATATGGAAATCCTATATCTAAGCATGAATTTAAGAATGAAGTTGATGTATTTTTAAAGGGTGCATTCCAAGAAAAGATGATAATAGATTCTATTGAATACAGTTTTAAAGGATCTACTTCGTTATATGACCAATATTTCATTGCTGTGGTTTCTGATCCAACCAATAAAAATAGAAGATTTAGAATCCACAAAGGATATCAAGGAGAGTTTGTAATATATGAAATGCCAACAATTAAGTGAGAGCATGACGGTGAAGTCATAATATATAACATCCTTGGAGGCTATGCAATGGAACAATTAATATCAATATTAAATAACAAGCATATTGATTACGAAATCATTGAACATAGCAAAGAGATTAATACTGCGCAGGAAGGAGCAGAATATTTCGGTATTCATATTGGACAAACCGCCCCAACGCTAATTTTGAAGACAGATGTAGGATATTTTTCGTTGATCATTTCAGGTGATTTTGGACGAGTAGTTCTGGAAACAATGAAGGATTTATTGAAGGTTCAAGAAATCAAATTAGCCAAACCAAAAGAAGTAGAGCAGGTTACTGGCAGTCGTATTGGAAGCGTTTCATTAATTAACCCAAGTTTACCAACGATTATTGATAGAGAGCTATATCGATTTCCATATGTTTATGGGGGTACCGGGAAGGCTCGATCGACATTGAAGATTCCACCAAGGGATTTGGAAAAATTAAATAAAATAATAGGATACATTAGATAGTATCATGAGTATATTGCTCGGAGGCCGATGCATTTAATTGGTACTTTAGTAAAAACGTTCTTAGCATGAATTACTACAACCAAACTATAATTATTATAAGTTAAAAAATTGGAGGGATTATATGTCGAATATACCCTTTTCTCGTCAAGCAGCTGAAGACAACTCATTCTTATTTTTAGGGAATAAGGTCTCTATATTAGTTATGGGCGAAGACACGCAAGGTCAATATGCAATGATTCAGACTGAGGAACGGAAAGGTTTTGAGCCACCGCCACACGTACATACTCGTGAAGATGAAAATTTCTATGTGCTTGAGGGGGAAGTCACCTATTTTATTGCGGATAAGGTCGTTCACGCCATACCAGGAACATTTGTGCATGCACCTCGTGGGATCGAACATACCTTTAAACTAAATACAGATGCAGCCAAAGTTTTAGTATCTGTTTATCCTTCTGGATTCGAAAAATTTGTTAAAGAACTAAGTATTCCTGTCCCGGAACAAATGCCTTCAGCTCTAGAGCCTCCTAGCCCTGAAGAGATACAAAGGTTAATTTCGATTGCCCAGAAATATGGAATTGAGATGAATATTTAGTTAAGCAAAACTAATATAGAAATTGAAGTTCAACTGTCGTACCGCGTCGAGGCGGGATGGACGTCCCAAATACGAAAGACAAGATGGAGATACAGCAATATTGTATTTCCATTTTTTATTTTCCGTGATACAGTTGTGTTAATTACTGGGGGCAGATAATCCTGTACTGCATAAGCGCCGCGGCCAGCTAAGGATTCCTAAAGGCGCTGAAAGCTCCTGAACTGGAAAAATGATTATAACAAAACAAACCATTTAAAAACAAATCTAACTAATATAAAATTTATAATATATTCCAAATCCTATTGGGGGGAATACCTGATGGAGCCCTATATTGTAGATCTCTAGGTACGATACTCAATACCTTTTGGTAAATCTTAAGTGTCTACCGGGGATGCATTAGTTTAACAGTGATTTAATAGTGAATGGGATAAGTCCATTCGTAAAAGCAATGTGAATGATTGGATGGCTTACTTGGTAATCAATTTAAGAGAGAGACGTGGTGCTCTCTCTTTTTTTAATTTTTGAATGTAATTCATAAAAATTGGGGGACTCTTATGAAACGATTAGTCGTAATGACAGTAGGTAAAACTCATTGTGGCAAAACGACATTTGCTAGAGAATTAGAACAACAACTAAAGAATTCAATTGTAGTTGATCAAGATAACCATGCTGAATTCGTAAATACATACTATAAATCATTACGCCCCTTACGGGGACCCAATACGATCAAATATGCCATTACGAATGCAATTGTTGATTATGCTGTACAAACGACTGATTTTCACCTCATCCTTTGTAATTCAAATCGCAATACTGAAGGTCGCTCGGAATTGCTCTCGTACTTTCATGATAAAGATTTTGAAAGCGTAATCGTTCATTTTGATATCCCCGATAACATTCTTCAAGAGCGTGTGTGTACTAGTCAGCGTAGTAAAGCAATATTTCGAACTGCCTCTAATTTCATGGAAGTACTGAATAGACAAATCGCAGAATCCCAACAAGCGAATGTTTCTGATCCTAAAGAGGGAGAAGCAAATTACTTATTTGTAATTAAAGATTCTAATGAAGTCCAGTCAGTAATACCAAGCATAGTGGGTCTGAGTAATTAAGTGGAATATCAAAATCTAAACATCTGTAAATTAATTCTTGGAGGGAATCGTTGATGCCGGAAAATAGAAATAACGAGAATCTAACATTAATTAAAAATTCATGGGATGCATATCACGAGTTCTATATGGAAGCGATCTTAAAGCAGAGACCAGATTTCTTTGAATTCTTTTCTAAGGGTGAGTGGATGATGATTTTGAATTCAAACTTTTAGGAGATGTAAGAGGACTCAAACTTCTCGATACATGCTGTGCATGTGATGCAAGGCAAGCATTTTCCTGGACAAACCTTGGAGCGGACGTAATAGCATGTGATATTAGTCCGATTGCTATTAATATAGCGAAGAAGAATGCAGACAAAATTGGACTAAAAATTGATTTTGAAGTTGCTGATGCTCAGTCTCTTGAATCGATAAAGGACAATGAATTTGATATAGTTTATGCAACGTACATCGTATGGTACGAGGATATACATAAAGCGTGTAAGAATTGGTATAGAGTATTAAAGCCTAATGGGCGATTACTTATTGTTATAAACCATCCCCTGACAAGTTGTTTGGCTCAAGAAGGAGATTTTGTCGAGCCGAGGAAGTATGTCATCGGCAATTGCCGTTTACTTAGGAGCTAGAAACATATGAGAAAGATCTTCATAATTGGAATTGTAGCTAGTGGCAAAACAACATTAGCGAAGCAATTATCAAAAAATATGGATATACCGTGGTACGAACTGGATTGCATTGTTCATCATCAAACAGCAGAGGGAAGAAATAAACGTACACCAGATGAACAGGTCGCGGTTATTAAGGATATTGATAGCAGGGGACAATGGATATTTGAAGGTACAGATCGAGAATCATATCAATGCTTATTTGATATGGCGGATACAATCATATTTCTCGACCCACCATTATGGAAGCGAAAAATAAGGATTTTTACCCGGTTCCTTAAACAAAATCTTGGTATTGAAAAGTGTCATTATAAACCCGATATAGAAATGTTGAAAATGATGTATAAATGGACGAAAGATTTTGAAAGTAATAGACCTGCTTTTGAAATGAAGTTGAACCTTTATAAAAGTAAGCTTATTAGATTATATGATAATAAAAAAATGTCGCGGCTGATTTTATTTATGGAAAGGAAATAATTTAATTGATTATTTTAATAAGCGGAAATGGTCGTATGGGTAAAACCCTCATGGCTCAGAATCTACTTGAGAAATATTTGATCCCGTATCTTTCGATTGATCATATTAAGATGGGGATTTATAGAGGAAATAGCAATTGCGGCTTTACGCCTCTGGATAGCACGGAGTTAATTGGAGATAAATTATGGCCAATGATTAAAGGAATCATTATGACTAATATTGAGAACAATCAAAGTATCATTATTGAAGGGTGTTACATATTACCACATTATTTGAAGGAATTTGAGAAACCATACGCCGAAAAAATCATATCTGTTTTCCTAGGTTATTCTACAAATTATATAAAAGCAAACTTTGAATCGAAGATAATTAAATATAGTAGTGTTATTGAAGAGCGGGGGGAACTAGAAGCAGAAGATACTTCAGACAATACAATTACAGAATATATTAAAGAAAATGATGAGTTTAGAAGAAGATGTTTGGAGACCGGTGAGATGTTTTTTGAAATCAATAATAGTTATGAGGAAGAAATTAACAAAGTTTATGATTATATTGAAAATGAAAAACGAAAGATTGAAAGTAAACCCAAAGATATGAAATAGGAGACCCTTATGGATAAAGTAAATGTTACTTTAAAACTTATTACGAAAGAAAACGAATTCGAGTGTATTGCCCTTAGTCCGCGAGAAGACCAATTAACATTGGTCGCGTCTAACTCGGATTCACTTTTGCATGCAGTTAAGGAGACGACATCAAAGCCATATGGAATATATGTTGATGATTTGATGGTGTTATGGCAAATGTGCTATTAAGGAAGTCATTAATAAACTAAAAAATAGAATGGATTGTAAACAAATAAGAGTATCTCATGTACCACACAATGTTGTAGCCTACAGATTATATAAGGAATGCGGATTTCAGGATACTGGAGAAGTCGAAGAAAATGGAGACATTATTTTAAGTTTTGATATGAAATGATTGGCACGGCTGCCGCGGCAGGATCATTCCAACATAAGCTAGCCAGTTCAACGGAGGCAGAAAAATGATAATTAACTTCCTATCAGAAGAAGAATATGAATTGAGGGATATAACAGTAAGAGATTTATTAAATAAACAATTTTGCGTGTTTGATTTTGAAGGAACTGGAATAGATGTTGACCTTGATTTTATTACTCAAATCGGAGCAATTAAGATAATCAACAATGAAATTCAAGAGGGAGAATACTTTTCAACCCTTATAAGATCACCGAAACAAATTCCAGAATATATCGAACAGGTTACTGGAATTACGAATGAAGCTATTTTTGGCGCACCGGACTTTTCGGATGGATACAATCATTTTAAAAATTTCGTCGGGGATTTGGTATTGGTTACACAAGCCGGATATGAGTATGATGTTCCATTGCTGCAGAAAGAGTGCGCGAGAGCTGGGCTTCCGATGATTCGTAATTTGATTATTGATACGAAAGCGTTGTTTACGCATATACATAGAGATATAGAAAACATTCCCTCAACGGATTTTTTAATCCAATATTACAACGTGGATTGCAAAGATCTGAAAAGACATGATGCCTTAGGAGATAGTATACTGATCGGTCGAATCTTTATAAAGATATTAGAGGAATATGTAGCTAAGGGACTCTGTGATTTTATCGTTGAAAGCTTAAGAGTTAGAAGATTTCGAAGACCGTATTAGTCGGAACTAATATTTCGATTGCGGGGGATGATTATGTATGCTGTTGAGTTGTTTTTCGATAATCCTTTCGAGCAGTATGTAAAAAAGATTTGGAAAGGTCTGAATGATGAACATATCAGTTCGAATATGTATGAAATCGCTGAATTAAGACCTCATATTACTTTAGCTGTTTATCATGATATTTCAGATTTGGAAGCCTTCAAGGAACGGTTTTATTCATTTTTTGATTCTGTATCGAGCATCGAAATAAAATTTAATGTTTTGGCCGTATTCCCTACTTCGGGTACATTATTTATAGATCCGACAGTAACAAAGGACTTGATCCAAATCCATGACCAATATCATAAGGAATTTAGTGATCTGCTTGAACATGAAGACCGTTATTATACTCCTGGGAATTGGGATCCTCATTGTACTTTAGCTATCGGATTAACAGCAGAACAGGCAGTCGAAGCGATGAAATATTGTTATACGGATTTTAGTCCTCAGACAAGCAGAGTCATTGAAGTCGGGGTAGTAAAACTTGGGTATGATGATAACAATCGTTTTAGTAGTCCAACGATTTTTTCTTGTTTATTAAAGCAACTAACTTCTTTTAAGGGTGAGGATTCTTATATGGAGAGGAAAAGATGAAGCATAAATTAACCGTTCTAACTTTAATTGTTTTGTTCTCAATTATTTCTATTTATTATAGCGGGTATAGACTTGATGGACTCAGTGCTGCAAAAGCAAATAAATTCGTACCACAAGATTCAATTCTCCTGGATAAAGTTGATTATAACTGGGGATCGGTATACATTTTTAATTCCAAAGAAAAACCCGTTACGGCAATAAGCTTTAAAAAATTTGGGCTGCTGTGGGTTTCTAGAATATCGGTATATTATTTTCACAACGAAGATCTCGTTAGAACAGTTGGTGGTGTGTCATTAGGAAACGAAAACGAGAAAGCAACGGTTATGAGTGTGTTGGTGGATGACCCTAAAGTTGCTTATTTAGAGATCGGTCCCGAAGGAGATCGACTAAGAAAAGATGTGACTATTGGCAAACCAATTACATTTTCGTGGAACAGGACAATTCAATGGATTGACTTGAATGCGAAAGCATCTAGTGGCGAGGGCAAGCTTCTTTATGAACATCGATTCGCTCAAACCAATATCACTAAAATCGAGGATTTGAAATGGTACCCTGTTAAATAATCGAGTTTTTTCTGGAGGTATTAGCCAATTGGAGGATTTTACATGGAAATTCAAAGCTTCAGCTTATCGGATGTTGACTATGACGATATAAAATATGTAGTTTTATTAGCTGAGTACAAAGGGCAACTAGTTATTATTAGGAATAAGGATAGAACTCTATGGGAATTGCCCGGTGGGAAGAGAGAAGAAGGTGAGCGGCTGCTGCACGCGGCAAGCCGTGAGTTATTCGAAGAAACAGGTGCGACCACGTTTGAATTAACGCCATACAGCATATATTTCATGAATGGCAGTTACGGAATGAATTTTCATGTCGAGATCAAAGATCTTGGTGAATTGCCTGAGTATGAGATTGCAGAAATTAAATTAGTCAACTCATTGCCTGATGGTTTAAATTATGAAAGTATATATTACAAGATGTACGATCAGTGGACAGAGTTAACAAACAAGAAAAAATTAAAAAAATATATAGTCAATTATAACGATTGTAACAACAAATATGATTTTTAAGACATTGAACAATGCATATTCAGACATCATGTTGGAGCTTGATGTTTATTTTTCTATAGGATTGTTTTTAGTGCCGTGGAAAGGTGAGTAACGATGAATAACAAAAAAATAGTAATGAAAACAACTTAGATGTAACCGCCCCTTTTCATCTCTTAATTAGAATAATCAAATCGATAAGCAGTATTTGTTGCGCCAAACCAAATGGGATATTATGGGCGTAACGGTTTGACTTTATTGAATGGGGGATGTGTTTTGTCAATTTCTTGGAATGAATCGTACGCCGGAAAACTTCGGGCTGTCGTAGGGAACCAAAAACTAATAATACCTTCCATTAGAGCAATAATATTTGACGCAGATGAGAAGATGCTCTTTATTGAAAGAAGAGGAAGTAAGAAGTGGGCCTTGCCGGCAGGTGGGATTGAACTGAATGAATCGATTGTCGAATGCTTACAAAGAGAGGTTCGAGAAGAAACCGGACTGGAAGTCATTCAAGCAACGCTCATTGCAATATATACAGGTTCCAAATATTCAATAAAGAACAGATTTGGAGACGAGTATCAGGGATTTGAATTTTTATTTAGGGTAGATGAGTGGAATGGAGCCCTTATAACAGAAACCGATGAAACAACAAATATTGGATTTTTCTCGTTGGACGATCCCCCTCCAATAGAACCCGGATATTGGGAAACTCATCATAAGGAAGTGATGGAGGATCTTCGACAATACAAAGGAACGCCGATTATTAAATAATATGATGCAAGATATGTGGGAGGGAGCAGGTGAAAAGAAATTAAATTACTCTTTATATGTAGCAGAAATAAATGGCGCAGTTTAACAGCGGAGAAAATATTCGAAGTGTTGAACGGATATGAAGTTAGGTCTGCAGGAACAGAAGAACAAGCGAGAATAAAGGTCACTGAAGGGCATATTGGCTGGTCTGATTTGATTTTTGTCATGGAGAGAAAACATTCAAGAAGGCTGAAAGAGAAGTTTGCAAGTAAGTTAATCAATAAACGAATCATCTGCCTCGATATACCGGATGAGTACAAGTTTATGGATGAAGAGTTAATCGAATTTTTGAAATCTCGAGTATCTGAATACATTGATGTTCCTGAATAGCAAGCGTTGATTATTGAATACAAAGACAGGATGGAGATACAGCGATATTGTATTTCCATTTTTTGATTTCCGTGATACAGTTGTGTTAATTACTGGGAACTTGAAAAGGAGGGTTTTCATTTGATAACGATTACGGATAGTAAGGATCTGGAGATTTTAACGAATTATAGTTCCGCTCCAAACTTATTTATTGAGGTATTGTCAGGCTTATCTGAGAGCGAATTGGATCTGTGTCGCGCTCCTGGGAAGTGGTCGATCAGACAGATTGTTCATCATATCGTTGACTGTGAAATGAATTATTTTCAATATGACCGATATGCTCTCTCGAATACGGATCGGAATTTTCAATTTCCTGATTTTAATCCGGATACTTGGGCGAAAAATATGGATTATAGCAGCCGGCCGATTCATCTGGAATTACGATTTTTCGCGTTGATCAGAGAATATATTACTTATTTGTGCAGAACATTGCCTAACTCCTTAAATCGGACGTTAAAACATGAAGGAGGAGAATTTACGGTAAGGCAAGCGCTGTTGCATGACATTGCTCATGCCAAGCACCACATGAATCAAATTATGGAAACGAAAAAAGTGCATCATCTCCTGCAATAGTCAGGTATGTGCCGCGGCAGGATGTGTTTGAAACGGAAAATAAGCTCAAAACAGAAAATGAGGGAAATGATGAAAGTACAATTAACGATCAAAGATTTACAAGAATACATAAAGAAGACCGATTATAACCCGGAAGGTAAAAGCGGATATTTTCACAAATTAATCGAAGAGGTTGGGGAATTATCGGAAGCAATAAGAAAAGATCACCGAATGATTGATAAAGACACCATAAAAGGAACAATTGAAGAGGAGCTATACGACGTGCTTTATTACGTTGCAGCCATAGCAAACGTATATGAGATAGACCTTGAGAGATGCTTTTTGCTTAAAGAAGAACTTAATAAATTGAAATGGAATAAATGAAATTGCATATTAGTGATTAAAAAGGAGAGGATCAAATCATGGAAACTTCGGGAACGGTTTTCGGTATTATTCCGATTCTACTTTTTTTATTTTACATAGCATTGGGAGGACTAAGCATTTATTGCTTGATTTTATTTATCAGGCTCGCTCATCGAGGAATTAAAGCGTTAGATATTTATATTAACGAAAAATCTAATCATGTGTAGAGGACATTTAGTAGATTGGTTTTAGGAGAGGAATGCAATATGGCGGAACAGGTTATTGTCTCAGAGTACAATCCGGATTGGATTCTTCAATACGAAGAAGAAAAAAGAAAAATCTTGGAGGCAATTCAAGATATCTGTGTTTCGATTGAACATATTGGGAGCACTTCTGTACCCGGACTAGGCGCCAAACCGATCATTGATATCATGGTCGGAGTACATCATCTGAATCTTGTTGGTCAAAGACATATTGAACAATTGAAAGAGATTGGCTATGAATATGTTGATAAGCCGGAGTTCCCTGAGCGGAAATTTTTTCGTAGAGGGAAATGGAGAGCAGGAACACACCATCTTCACATCTATGAAATGAATGGAGTGCAATGGAACAACAATCTTTTGTTCAGGGATTATTTAAGAAATCACGATGATACTTTAAAGCAATATTATCGATTGAAGAAAGAATTAGAAGCCAGATTTAAGCATGATCGAGCGTTATATACGGAGGGCAAGGAAAAGTTTATTCAAGAAGTTATTAATAAGGCGGCTATTCACGCAAAATCATTATTAAAGGCTGAGAATATAGAAAGGAAATAAAATATGAAATTTAAGCAAGCTAATGACGGAGTGGAGATCAAACAGTCCGAGGACCTGCTGTACGAGGTGTTGTTTAAACCAATTCATTTGGACAAATCTTTGAGACAAGAGCTAAAGATACCAGGTGATGAGTATCACTTTATCGCGCTGGATAAAGATGCAGTCGTTGGTGCTATGGTAGTAATCGTAGATAACGATTACGTAGAATTGAGACATGGGGCAGTGTCCGAAAACTATCAGAACAAAGGAGTGGGTCGGGGCATTTGGAATGAGATTTTATTATTTTTAAAGAACAATCATATTAGGGCTATTGAGCTATATTCAAGGAACACAGCTGTTGATTTCTGGAAAAGCATTGGATTCAATGAGATCTCTGATTGGATCGATCATGAGAGATTTAAAGTACATCATATTAGGTTTAAGAAGATGAAATATATCGTTTGATTACTACATTAACGTTATGGAAATCGTTGGAATCTTTAAAATAAGGGAAGCGGATAACCATGATCGAATTTAAAAAAGTCTCATGGGATAACTTTATTCAATGTATTGAGTTGAAGGTTGCAGAAGAACAGAATAAGTTTATTTCCTCAAACCAGCATGCACTTGCAGAAGCCTACATTGCTACAGAGGAAGGTCAAGACATTATAACTTTTGCAATATATAAAGACGACAACATGGTAGGTTTTATCATGATGTATTACGATGACGGCGATGGAAACTTTGAGAAAAGCTGTTACGGAATTTTCAAAATGATGATTGATGAGCGAAATCAGGGTAGGGGATATGGCAAAGAAGCCGTAATCAAAGCAATTGAATTTATGAGGGCTTCGCAGAAAAGAGCTAGAGTCGTTGAACTTACATACAAGCCAGATAATGTCGCGGCCAAAAATCTGTATACTTCACTCGGATTTGTGGAAACGGGGAAGACGCTGGAATGTGGTGAAGTGTATGCTGAACTAGTGTTGTAATTTCTTTTATCGCAATACGTAACAGATCGGGGTGTTCTATGAAGGTTCTTGTGGTTGCCGACGAAGAATCCAAATATATATGGGATCATTTCGACCGAAATAAGTTCTCGAATGTTGATATGATGATCTCCTGCGGGGATTTAAAACAAGAGTATCTTTCATTCCTGGTGACGATGATCAAAGCTCCTTTATTTTATATTAGAGGCAATCACGATACTTCATATTTGACCAAGCCCCCGGAGGGATGTACATGTATCGATGACACTGTTATATCTTATCGAGGTATTCGAATTGCAGGGCTAGGAGGCAGTCACAGATACAGTCCTGGAGATTTTCACTATACGGAAAGTCAAATGAAATGGAGAATATTTAAGCTGGGGCTCAAAATATGGAGGAAGAAGGGCGTCGATCTACTAGTTACGCATGCACCTGCGTATAAGCTTGGTGATGGAGAAGATTTATGTCATCGGGGGTTTCAGTGTTTTGTGGCTTTCATGGACAAATATAAACCCAAATATCTTTTGCATGGACACCAACACTTGAATTATGGACGAAATCAAAGAATTCACCAATATAAAGAAACGACCATTGTGAATGGATTTGGGTATTATTTTATTGAAATTTAGTCGATGCGCCGCGTCGCGGCCAGCAGTACAAAAGGGAGTCCCCATGATAAGGTTCTATCTAGATTACATAGAATTTACGAGTTATCGTTTTTCAGCCGCATCAGTGTATCCGAATGGAACAATACGAAAAGATCAGATGAGTGAAATTTTGCTAGATCGTTTTCCTCCGGAAATTCGTACAACCGAAGGTGAAATTTTATTTATTGATGCAACTTATAAAGAAGATTTAAGAAAGTTCGCTCTTCGTAATGAAATTTCTCTTGTAAAAAGAATAGATATATGGGGGCTGCTTTTAGATGAGTTTCTAGATACGGAATTTAGCGATGAAGACAAAGAGAGAGCATTCAATATTTTGGCCGCATGCGGAATAGGCAAGGAAGAATCGGTTAAGATTAGACGCTCGGTGCATGATGTGATGATTGCTTATAATTTTAAATCGATGTTATGGGAATGGGTACATTTGGGTTTATACGATTTGCTTCTAGCTTATTCTGGCATTTTATCAGGAAGTGAATATGAATTGGGTAAAAATGAATTTAAGGGATTTTATCAGGAAGCAATGCGAATCGCTAGTCAATCACCTGAACAAAAGAAAGGAGTAACATCAATGAACCCTATGACACGCGATAAGGCGCTACAGTATGCCAAGTACCGATTGCCTTATTCAACAGAAGCCATTGAGTTCGTCATCGAAAGAGCGAATGTTGGTCAAGGAGTAGTCGCCGACATTGGTGCAGGAACCGGTCTTTTGACTCAACATTTTGTAGGAAATGTAAGGAAGGTATTCGCTATAGAACCTGATTTTGAAATGCGTAATCTTGCGCGGGAACTAATTGGGGAAATACAGGATATCGAATACATAGATGGGGTTGCTGAGAGCACTAAACTTCTTGATCACTCGGTGGATTTAATCGTAGCTGCCAATGCATATCACCGTTTTCAACCAGAAAGTACAATGAAAGAATTTAAAAGAGTACTAAAACCGAACGGGATGCTAACAATTTTCTCATATTATGATGATTGCAATTTTTTCCGTGATACCATGCTTGTAGGTAATATTGAACAGTATAACAATCGTCTAACTGCGACAAGGCACAGCGAACCCGCTCAATATTTTTATGGAGACTCCACGCCTGGTAGATACTTGTTCAAACAAGAGCAGAACGAGACATGGGATGAATATTGGGGGGCCGTGATCTCCGGGATGGAATCGCCGGATGTAGACGAGGATTGGTTCGTAACATTTCAGAAAGCGCATAAACAACGATTCGATGCGCTGGCAACAAGTGGTGTAATCACAGTAACGTACAGTACAGAAGTCTGGCTAGGTCAACCGAAATATAAACTTTAATTTAAATCGAACGAGATAAAAAGGTAGTTGAACCTCTATGTATCATAGGATTGACCCAATTGGATTTGAAGGCACAAAAAATATAGGAAAAATGATATTCCAAACAAATTCTATATTAGTCATCCTCAATGGAGAGGAGATCCCCATCCCCCTAACCATTAGAAATAGAGATGAATATTTTTATTTAGATTTCATTGAAAATAAAGTAAATTCGTTTCATTTTGTATGCCATATTGTTAGATCATCGGGCATAGAGAAGGATGTCGTGGGGACTTTCTTTTTGAGGGAAGAAAAAGACCTGACGTTATTAAGAGAATTTATGGATAGCCTGAACCGACAAACTGAAGAAGAATTCAAAGAAAAGGTAAACACGGCCATTAGAAAAGCAGCTGCTCCAAACGGAGGCAAAGGCTGGCTCTCCAAGAGAAGGTATTAGTTCAAACAAGAAAGTAGGGGAACCAAGGTGACCGGATTAAACGGAGAAGGCAACATCGTGAACAATGTATTTTTGCTTACTGGAAAACCTCGCATGGGCAAAACAACGATGATCAAAAAGCTCATCCATGAAATTGGTTCTGATCGTTGTGGCGGGTTTTACACGGAGGAAATACGGGATTCGAACGATCGAACCGGTTTCAGGTGTGTGACCCTTGAAGGGGAAAGTTTAGAATTCGCAAGTGTCAATAGCACCAGTTCCATTAGGATTGGCAGATACGGTATCGATATTGAAAGCTTCGAAAACTTCGCTGTAAAATCAGTAACAAGTTCATTGCAGTCGAAGAAAATAACGGTTATCGACGAAATAGGCTTTATGCAAATGTTGTCTTCTTCATTCCAAGAGTTGATTTATGGCATCATAGCCGATAATCGTCACATCATTCTCGGTACAATTCCAGTGGATAGTCATCCGGCAATCGACCCAATAAAGAAACGAAAAGGGGTCAAATTAATCGATCTTAATGAAGATAATCGTGATGTTATACAAGAGGTCATTGTGAGGGAGATGTTCGAGGTTCTATAATGTTATGTTAAAGACGTTGCTGATCAATAAGCATGAAAGGAAGAAGCCAAAAGGGAGGCGATAATAATATTTAAATTTTTCAAAAGGAAAGCCATAACACTTAATGATCAACTCGATAAATTATCGGAACTTGGAATTAAATTAAATTCTGATATTGAGGCTGGAGCTCTGTTAGATGAATTTTCGGAAGAAGAATATGAAAACGATCCTTATCAATTATTGCTTATTTCAATGGGTGGGGAAATACATAAGAATGACGAGTTCTTTATTGTTTCGGATAATATTTGGCATTTAGATACTGAATGTATTGAAGATCATGGCGATTATGTTAGCATTGTTGAAAGATTAAAGAGGATGACGAATTTAGAAATACGAAATATTCAGGACTTTATTGACATTGAAGAGGAAATTGCATGGGTATCCTTTGAGTATGATCATAAAACAATTAGATGGGATCTGGAGATTCATGATGATTGGTTAGATCCTAATATTTTTGATAAATTCAATCAATTGATTGGAAATAGCACAAATAAAAAGCTAGCTATCGCTTCACTTGGTCAAGATTGCCTTATTGGCTATTTTAACGAAAGGCAACTTATTGAACTAAATAAATTATCGAAAATAAAGTTTACTCTTCGGAATGTCCAATAGTTCAGGCACGGTAACCATCTGAAGTCCTTTTTTGCGAAAAGCTTCAATAATTTGCGGCAGTGCCTTGATTGTTCCGGAGAGATCCTCTCCAACGCCACCTCCTGCATGTTGGAGGATAATGGAGCCGCGCCGCGCATGCCCCAGAACGTTGGTTAAAATTTGACTCGCCGTAAGCCCCCTCCAATCCAAGGAGTCCACATTCCAGAAGATGATATACATTTTTTGGCTCGCTAACCATTGAATTTGCTCTTCGGTAATGTTCCCATATGGAGGACGAATTAAAGCTGGCTCGTAGCCGATGAGCCGTTTCAGTATCGCTTGTGCCTGGTTAACTTGCTTATGAAAAGCTTCATCAGAAATTTTCAGAAAGTTGGGATGGGAATACGAATGATTTCCCACGACATGCCCTTCGCTGATCATTCTTCTTACTAGCTCCGGATGCTTCTCAGCGCGATTTCCAATGACGAAGAAGGTCGCTTTGACGTTATATTTCTTTAGTACATCCAAAACACCGGGGGTAAACCTGGGATCCGGCGCATCATCGAAAGTTAATGCGACCTCGTGTTTATCAGATGATCCGCTTATGCGAAAATACGTCGGATATTTTTTATGCAGTTGTTCCAGCGTCAGCGAATCCAGGGGGATGCGATCTTTTTCAAGACCTCCATCAAAGCTGGACCGAGGTGCGGTTGATTGGATCGTGCTTGCCTCTGATTGTGCGCCGCATACGAATGCATAACAAGCAGTGACCATCATGGTGAATATAATGATTACTCGTTTCATGATAACCTCCATCAGGCTTGATTGACGGGTTATATGATGTGCCAAATACTTGAAGGTTATCCGAAAATCACTCCAACAGTAACGTCGGGGGAGGAGTCTTACGAGATGCACATTGTTCGAGCAGATAAAAATGTTAAAGGGCTTCCATTGCCGAACGAAACAAGACTAGTCATTACCGATCAACAGCCCGATCAGCAATGCATAACATGCTCATTTGTTCTTGCTTTTGCAGGTGATCGCTTACTCCTAACGAATTTGAATGCAAGAGGATGGGATATTCCCGGAGGCCATATGGAAGCTGGGGAAACGCCGGAAGAAGCAGCCCGACGAGAGTTATATGAAGAAACAGGAGCACGTGTCGACGAATTGAATTTTTTAGGATACGAAGTCATTTGTTTGCTCGGGGATAAGCCTGACGCGTATAGATATCCATATCCAAATAGTTATATGGTTTTTTATTGTGCAACGATCTCATCGATGGAGGACTACACAGAAAATGAAGAGTCCGCAGGTCGGGAACTGTTTGATCCGCAGCAGGCACGTTATACGGGTTGGGTGAAGGACAACTTGGAGCTTTATGAGGAAGCATTAAGAAGAGTGGGCCGCCGCGCTGATGCGAGATGAATTTCCGGTGGGACATCTAGAAAGGTGAATACATGGAACAACTTATTCTTCAACAATTCTTCGACGAACCGATCGAAGAAATTGTTACGCTAGATCCTGGATACTCCGGACACGCTAGTGATGTCTGGCTTGTAAAAACCTTGACCCAAGAGGTTATCGTACGTTCATCAAGATGGAAACATGAGCCGGATCGAGAGTTTTGGTGGGGTTGCAAGTTTATGTTCGGCATTGATCCAAGGCACATGATCTATTTTGAAGAAAACTCCAAATTTCTTAACACGATCCCGGATATTCCTGCGCCCAAGACCTTAACTAGAGCAAGTATTGAGGGTAAGGAGTATCTTGTGGTAGAAAAAATGAAGGGTACCGTAATGCAGTCCTTCACGAACCAGTCGAAAGAGCTGCTTTACCAATTTGGCGTATGGCTAGCTAAGGTGCATCGAAATTCGTACGATTTTTATGGAAACCTGGCTCGAACGAGCATGGAGGAGAAGAGGCAATTTCATTCGAGTCTGGCACAGGCTATGAGATGGCTTGTAGAAAAGGAGCAGCAACATAACCGGAAGATAGTTGATCATTTAGAAAATATTTTGAATGAACTGAGTATACTGCCGGTCCCAACGCATTTTTGCCCAATCCTGGTGGATATGGACCCATCTCAATTTCTGTCCGACAACGGGATGATTTCAGCGATCGTGGATACCGAGGCTTATGTTGTCGCGCCTAGGGAATTTGATTTTGTTGGACTCGAGTATGTAATGGACAAAGAAGCGTCCATTTCCTTCATGAATGGCTATACGACGATTCTCGATATTCCCGATTTATCGAAATGCAGGAAGGTATACCGGTATTGGTACCGGTTGCTGGGCGTGCAGGGATCTGTAGATTTGGACACGTGGCTTGCTCAACCTGAATTATTCTGAACCATCCAATCGTTAAGGAGAATATCCTTGACGATTTTTTTTCCATTTTTTCCGCAAAACATGAACGCCATGTACCAAACATGTGGGGGCCGCATACAAAAATTTCCCTTGGGTATAGTAACCAATGTGAAACGAGGTCGAAACGGACTTAGTCAGCTCATTCGTTATTATTGGGGGGATACAACGTGGGAACAGTGGATTGGAGCCGCAGCTTAACGGAAATGACGCTCGCTTTTCATATTCTATTCGCGACCGTCGGAGTAGGCGTTCCAGTATTCATTTCCATTGCCGAATGGATTGGGATTCGTAAAAAAGATGTCCATTATTCGTTAATGGCCCGAAGATGGGCGCGCGGTTTTGTCATTACGGTAGCCGTCGGCGTCGTTACCGGGACATGTATCGGTCTTCAGCTCAGTTTGTTATGGCCGGAATTTATGCGACTCGCGGGTAATGTCGTTGGATTGCCGTTATTTCTGGAAACGTTCGCGTTTTTCTTCGAGGCGATATTTCTCGGCATTTATCTGTACACTTGGGATCGGTTCTCGAATCCGTATACGCACTGGCTGTTAACTCTTCCGGTCATTATCGGATCATCCGGCTCGGCGTTGTTTATTACGACGGTTAATGCATTTATGAATACGCCGCAAGGCTTCACTTTCGAAAACGGGATGCTGACGAACATCGATCCGCTCGCGGCCATGTTCAACCCGGCTGTTCCGTCGAAAGTGGCGCACGTGTTATCTTCCGCTTATTTGACGGCCGCATTCCTACTCGCGATGATCGCTGCATTTGCCATGCTCAGGGGGCGGAAGGACGATTATTACCGGAAATCGATTCGCCTGAATATGATCGCAGGCCTAATCCTGGCGTTACTTACGATTGGAGTCGGCGATATTGCCGCCCGATTTCTTGCTGAACGGCAGCCGGAGAAGCTTGCCGCGGCAGAATGGCACTTTGAAACGGGCAGCAGAGCCCCGCTCGTGATCGGCGGCCGATTGGACCCGGAGACACAGCAGGTTAGCGGAGCTATTCAAATCCCGTGGATGCTTAGTCTGCTCGCCACTCATAATCCCGACGGAATCGTCGTTGGCTTAAACGATATTCCCAGAGATGAATGGCCTCCCTTGTATGTCCATTATTTATTCGATTCCATGGTGGGCATCGGATTTTATTTGCTGGTCGTTCCCCTGCTGTTTCTGATGTTGTTATGGCTGAAGCGCTGGAATGCATATAATCGCTGGATACTGGCGTGTATTATGGCCGGAGGGCCGTTATCGCTGCTTGCCATCGAACTTGGATGGTTTTATGCGGAGGTTGGCAGACAACCTTGGATTTTGCGGGGATATTTGCGCGTTGCCGATGCGGCGACCACGAACTCGCAAGTCAGCTTTGCATTCTGGCTGTTTGCAGTCCTGTATGTCGTGCTTGGCGTTGCGTGCTTGCTCGTGCTTGCGCGGCTGTTCCGCAACAAGCCGGCAGAGCTGGAATTGGAAACGCGCCGAATCATCTTATGAGAGAGTGATCTGACATGTCGATCGAACAACTCGGCATCACCGTTCTTTGGAGCTTCTTATATGGGTATCTGATCGTTGCTTCCATCGATTTCGGAGCGGGATTTTATGCCTATTACGGACGGATCATCGGGATGGAATCGATTATCGGGCCCGTCATTTCCAGATACTTGTCCCCGGTTTGGGAGGTGACCAACGTTTTTCTGGTGTTCTTCTTCGTTGGTCTCATCGGCTTCTTTCCGGAAACGGCTCATTATTACGGAACGGCGCTGCTAATTCCCGGCAGCATTGCGCTTGTCCTGCTGACCATCCGAGGAGCCTTTTACGCTTTCGCCAACTATGGCGCGAACAAAAATTCATTTTTCCTGCTCGCATACGGAATCACCGGGCTGCTCATTCCGGCCGCGCTGGCTACGGTTTTCACCATTTCCGAGGGAGGCTTTGTGGTCGTTCGTGGAAATGACGTCATCTTGCTGCTGGAGGAGTTGTTTTATAGCACCTATTCTTGGGCGGTCGTGCTGCTCGCGATGTCGAGCGTGTTGTTCATCAGTTCGACTTTTTTAACGTATTATGCGGCTCGGGCGGAGGACGCGAAAGCACTCGAGCTGATGCGCCGCTTTTCCTTGTGGGGCGGCATTCCGACGATCATTTCCAGCTTGTTTGTCTTTATTGCTCTTCGGAATCATAACCTGGAGCATTTCGAACGCGCACTTAACGTCTGGTGGCTGTTCGGGTTTTCGCTCGTTTGCTTTGTGATTGCGGGTTGGTTGATTTGGCACAAAAAAAACTATGGCGTCGCATTTGTAATGGTAATGCTGCAGTTCGCCTTCGCTTTTTTCGGATACGGCATCTCCCATCTTCCTTACTTGCTGTACCCGTATTTGACGCTGTACGGCAGCGTGACGAATCCGGCGATGGGGAGCGCGCTGGTCGTTGCATTCGTTGCGGGATTTGTGCTGCTCGTCCCGTCGATCGTGCTGCTGCTCAGACTGTTTTTGTTCAACGCGACCTATGTGAAGGGGGAACTGAAGTGAACGTATTCGATCGTCAGGAGAAATGGCTCATGCGGCTTTGTTTTGGAATCGCCTTTCTTCTTTTGTTATCCCTCGTGAGATACATGGTTTAGTCGTCTCGGGATTCCGTTGGATTCCATACCGACCATATACCGATCGTCAAGGAGCGTTTCCTTGACGATTTTTGTGTTTACTTTTTTTCAACTGGATCAATCAATTTTAATCCGGCCGATCACCCGCGGTAATCCATAAAAAGGTTAGCTCGCACGAAAAATATGACGTTGCCGTATTCTCATTCATTCGTTACGATTCAAGGCGATAAGGCCGCTGCGCGACTATGCGACACAAGAAAAGGAGGAAACAGGGTATGGAGTCCTATCAGGCGGAAGACCGTAACCTTAGAACAACTTGGTGGACGGACGCCAAATTCGGCATGTTCGTTCATTGGGGCTTGTACGCGATTCCGGCGAAAGGCGAATGGGTCATGTATGCGGAGCAAACGCCGGTTAACGAATACGAAAAGCTGGCGGAACAGTTTGACCCGACAGGCTTTGACGCCAAAGCGTGGGTGTCCCTTGCCAAAGCAGCGGGCATGCGTTACATCGTCATCACGGCGAAGCATCACGACGGCTTCGCGATGTACCATTCGAAGGCTGATCCGTACAATATCGTCGACGCGACGCCGTTCGGCCGCGATCCGATGAAGGAGCTTGCCGAAGCGTGCCGAGAGGAAGACATCCGCCTCTGCTTCTATTATTCGCACGTCATCGACTGGCATCATCCGCATTCGCTGCACAAGGAATGCAATAACACGTGGGACTACAAGCTGGAAGAGAAGCATTTCCCTGAATATTGGAACGGCAAAGCCAAGCCGCAATTAACGGAGCTGCTTACCCAATACGGCCCTGTCGGCTTGATCTGGTTCGATACGGCCGGCGGGTTGTCCGAGGAAGACAGCAAGGACGCGGTTCGGCACGTGCGCAGCCTGCAGCCGGATTGCTTGATCAACAGCCGCGTGAGCCATTGTGCCGGCATGGGCGACTACGTGTCGAAGGGCGACAACGAAATCCCGATGAGCGGCGAAGATACGCGTCCGTGGGAGACGCCGATGACACTGAACCAGTCCTGGGGCTATACGACGAAGGACCAAGTATGGAAAACGGCGGATGCGCTCATCCGCAAGCTCGTGAACGTCGCCGGCAAGGGCGGGAACCTGCTGCTGAACGTCGGCCCGACGGCGGAAGGAACGATTCCGAAGCTGTCGGCCGAGCGGCTGCGGGAAGTTGGCGAATGGACGAACCGCAATGCCGAGGCGATTTACGGCACGGCCGGGAGTCCTTTCCCTTGCGAGCTGGAGTGGGGCGCCATTACGGTTAAGCCCGGTAGGCTTTACTTACACGTGTATAACGACAAGTGGCCGGAAGGTGCTATTCGGATTAACGGGGTACGCAACCAAGTCGCGCGTGCCTACATGTTGGCCGATTCGGGTCGGCGAGCGCTTCAGACGGAGCAATTGTATGATGGTAAGCTGGATGTGCATACGCTCACGGTCCATTTGCCGGCGCAGCCATCCGACAAACATGTGTCGGTCGTGGCGATCGAGCTGGCAGGCGCCAACGATTTCGACCGGACGATTACGCAGCTTCCTATTGGTACGCTCAAATTGGATGTGCCTCTGTCGCAAGTGACACTCGTACGGGAGCAGGACGATACGGCCGGCATCCTGGCGCTGCGCAGTGCTGAATGGCGGTTTACGATGGTGCAGCCGGGAACGTACGACGTGGTGCTGGTGAATTTCAAGCGAGTGAACGCCGATTGGGCAGAGCAGTACAAGGAAGGCATCGAGTTCGATTTTGACGGTCAAACTTACGCATGCGAGCCGAAGGAAGATGCGATGGAGACGGATTCTCCTTCCTGCCAGCACCCATACTCGGAAATCCATTCATATATTGGCCGAATCGCAATCGAACAGCCGGGGACATACACCATGACACTCCGTTCAACGAAGATTAAAGATCGAACGCCGAAGTTTACGGAAATATGGCATGCCGACGCGGTCAAGCTTCGTGCAGTCAAACTTGTCCGAGCTCATAACCGATAAATACGACAAAGTCCCTGAATATAAAGGATTTTCGATACGATAGCTTGAAAAAAGCTAGTGCAGTTGAAATATCGTCAGTACCCGATTCTTACGAAAATACAACGCATTCTAAAAAGTGGCGGTATGCATCTTGCCGCAAACCGACTACACTGAGAATCACCGGTCGAACACACCAGACGACGACCCGGATTGTTACAACAAAAAAGGAGGCGCTTTCATTGAAGAAAATGACAAAAAGATTCAGTACCGTATTGCTCGCAGCGACCCTGACGATGACGGCAGCGGCATGCAGCAGCTCCCAGGACGGCGATACGTCGGGCAAGACGACGTCGGAGGGGACTTCCGGTGAATCGGCACAGAAGCTGACGAAATTATCGTATTGGGTATCCAATCACTCTGCGGCAGCGGCACAAATGAAGTCATTTGCGGAAATGGGAACGTATAAAGAGCTGGAGCGAATTACCGGCGTTAAAGTAGAGTTCCAGCATCCGCCGCTCGATTCGGCCCAGGCAAAGGAGCAGTTCAATCTAATGATGGTATCGAACGACCTGCCGGACGTCATCGATTACGGATGGCTCGGTTATCCGGGAGGGCCGGAAAAAGCGATTCAAGACGGCAAAATCATCAAGCTGAACGAGCTGATCGATCAATATGCGCCGAACTTGAAGAAGCTGCTGGAAGAACATCCGGATTGGAAAAAATTAGTAACCACCGATGATGGCAACATGTTCATGTTCCCGTTCTTCCGCGGCAGCGATAAAGTCCGCGTCTTCTACGGACCTGCGGTCCGCCAAGATTGGCTGGATAAAGTCGGGATGCAGGTGCCGACGACGATCGACGAATGGCACGAGGTGCTGAAGGCATTCAAGGAAAAAGATCCGAACGGCAACGGCAAACCGGATGAAATCCCGCTTTACTTCAGCAAAGACGACATTTCGATCGATGCGCCGTTTCTCGGGGCATGGGGCGTGAACTACTCCTTCTATCAAGATAACGGCACCGTGAAGTTCGGTCCGATTCAGCCGGAATACAAAGAGTTTCTGACAACGATGATCAAGTGGTACCAAGAAGGGTTGATCGACAAAGACTTCGCCGCTCCGAACGACAAGCTATTCGATGCGAAGATGACCGGCGATCAATTGGGCGCGGCTCTTGTATATAACGGTGGAGGTATCGGCAAATACGCGAATTTGATGAAGGACAAGGACCCGAAATTCAATCTTGTCGCCGCTCCATATCCGTCGCTGAAACCGGGCGAAGCACCGATGTGGGGTCAAAAGGATTTTGCGAACAACGGTACCGGCGCGGCCATCTCGACGAGCAACAAAAATCCGATCGAAACGGTCAAATGGCTCGACTATGCGTATGGCAAGGAAGGCGATCTGCTGTTCAACTACGGCAAAGAAGGCGAAGCGTACACGATGAAGGACGGCGTGCCGACCTTCCTGCCGGAAGTGCTCAACCCGCCGAGCGGCGTCAGCCTGCAGCAATCGTTCGCAAAGCATAACCGTTCGACGTGGAGCGGTCCTTATGTGCTGAGCGACAACTTCCAAATGCAATACTTGCAGCTTGAGAACCAGAAGAAAGCGCTTGAAATATGGTCCAAGCCGACCGGCGAGCGGAAAATGCCGTTAGTTACGCCGACCAAAGACGAGAGCAGCACATTCGCTTCGATCATGACGGACATCAATACGTACCGGGACGAAATGTTCCTCAAGTTCATCATGGGCGCCGAACCGATCGAAAACTTCGACAAGTACGTGAAAAAAATCGAGAGCATGGGCTTGCAGGACGCGATCAACATCCAACAAGCGGCGCTCGAGCGTTTTAACAAACGATAAAACTAGGCAGATAGAGCCGGGAGATGAGCAGGTTCGTCCGTTCATCTCCCGCAATGGTCTCAAGACGGATAGGAAGGGCAGGGAGACGACATGGCGCAACCGATAAACGAACAGCTGACAAAAAAGCGCTACAAGACGAATCCAAAAAGCAGGTTGCCGCTCGGGCAAACGATCCGCAAGGATATGAAACGCAATTGGATGATATACGTCATGGTGCTTCCCGTTATCGCATATTACGTGATTTTCCATTACGGGCCGATGTACGGCCTGCAGATCGCCTTTAAAGACTATTCGCCCGCCAAAGGCATTTTGGGCAGCCCGTGGGTCGGGTTCAAGCATTTCATCAGCTTCTTCGACGGCATTTATTTTTGGCGGCTGATCCGCAATACGGTGCTGATCAATATTTACGAATTGATCTTCTCGTTCCCGGCCGCGATTGTGCTGGCGCTTCTGCTGAACGAACTCCGGCAGCGCATGTTCAAGCGCGTCGTGCAGACGATTTCGTATTTGCCGCATTTTATTTCGATCGTTGTCGTGGCCGGCATGATGTTCGACTTCCTGAGCCGGGACGGCTTGATCAACCAGCTGCTCGGATGGTTCGGCGTCGAGGCGATCGATTTTCTCAAGGAAGAAGGCTGGTTCCGGTTCCTTTACGTTTCCTCCGGCATTTGGCAGGGGATCGGCTGGGGCTCGATCATCTATTTGGCGGCGATCGCGAATATCGATCCGACGCTGTACGAAGCAGCCAAAATCGATGGCGCAAGCCGATGGAAACAGACGCTGCACATTACGATTCCAAGCATTATGCCGACCATCATCATCATGCTGATTCTCAACTTGGGCAACATGTTGTCCGTTGGCAGCGAAAAAGTGCTGCTGCTGTATAATCCGCTCACGTACGAAACGGCGGACGTCATTTCCACTTATGTATACCGCAAAGGGGTATTGGAAGCGAGCTACAGCTTTACCGCTGCGGTCGGGTTGTTCAATTCCGTCGTCAGCTTCATTCTGATCGTGACCGCGAACAGCATCAGCAAGCGCGTCAGCGAGAACAAACTGTGGTGAGGGTGAAGCACATGATCAAACAAACCATCGGCGAAAAAATATTCGGCATATTCAACATCATCCTGATGCTCGGACTATGCTTTGTGACCCTATATCCTTTTATGTATGTGCTGTTCGCCTCCGTAAGCGACGCGCCTTCGTTCCTGCAGCATCGCGGCATACTATTGAAGCCGCTCGGTTTCAACCTGGACGCGTATAAAGCCGTATTCGACAATCCGATGATCATCAAAGGCTATCAGAACACGTTGTTCTATGTCGTGGCCGGAACCGCGATCAACCTGTTCATGACGGCGCTTGGCGCCTATGTATTATCGCGGCGCGATCTCTATTTCAAGAATATCATCATGTTCTTCATCGTCGTGACGATGGTGTTTCACGGCGGCCTCATTCCGTCGTTCATTCTGATCAACAAGCTCGGGATGATGAATACGGTATGGGCGCTTCTTATTCCGGGCGCGATCAGCACGTTCAATATGATTATCATGCGTACCGCGTTCCAAGCCGTACCCGTCAGCCTGGAGGAATCGGCGCGCATCGACGGGGCCGGCGACATGCGAATTTTGTTCCGGATTATTATCCCGTTATCCATGCCGGTCATCGCCGTTATGATCCTATGGTATGCCGTCGGCCACTGGAACTCTTATTTCAGCGCGCTCGTTTATTTGCGCAATCGCGAGATGTACCCGCTGCAGCTCATTCTGCGCGAAATTTTGATCGCCAACAGCACGGACTCGATGTCGACCGGCGTTGCGGCGGACGACAAATATGCCGTCGGCGAAACGATCAAATACGCGACGATTATCGTTTCGACACTGCCGATCATCTGCTTGTACCCGTTCCTGCAAAAATATTTCGTTAAAGGCGTCATGATCGGAGCCATTAAGGAGTAGAGTGCTTGGTAAGGGATTCCAAGTAGCCTTCTTTTCCCTTCGTGCGTTATAATAGACTGGCAACGCTTTCAATCGGTGCAAATCGAATAGAAATAGGTGTGATGTCTGTGAAAATGCCGCCGCTTCGCCGCTTACGATTCCGCAATTTGAGAAGCGTATGGATGACGATGGTCATCTCCAATCTAATTTTGCTGCTCATCCCGATGGCGATGAGCCTGTTTCTCTACGCCAAAGTGGAGAATAGCCTGGAGAATGGAGCGAATCGTTCCAACAAAGCGATGCTGGAGCAGCTGAGACTATCGCTCGACGGCAAGCTGAGCGAAGTGGACAAATTAACGCAGCAAATCGTGTTCGATCCGAAGCTCGAGCATTTGCTGAAGCTGGCGCCCGAGGACAATAGCCCGGACCGCTACAAGTTCGTTGAATTTATGCGAGACTACTTGTCGCGTCTCAGCAACATGACGAGCAATTTTATCCTGGACTATTACGTCTATTTCGCCAAAAGCGATCTTGTGCTAAAGCCCGGATTGCTGACGGATTCGCGCAAATTTTACGAAATGTATTACAGCTACAAAGGCATGACCTACGAGCAGTGGCGGGATACGATGCTTCTCGGCGACTATACGATGGCCTATTTGCCTTCCGCTACGCTGCTCCGAAGTTCGGAGAACGACCCGGCCTTGACCCTTGACAAAACGCCGGTTAACGTCGTTACATTCGCGCAGTCGCTTCCGACGCGCGCCAGGTCGGAGATTACCGGCAGCTTTATGATCTTGATCAACGAGAGCCAGATCAAGGAAATGTTCGCGCAGATGGAGGAGGCAAGCCACAGCTCCATTTACATCATTGACGCCAAAGGCCGGACCATCATGGGAACGGACAGCGGAACGCTTCCACCCGATCTGCTGAAGAGCATTTCGGGCAGCGAAGGCCTTGTCGACTACAAGCTGGACGGCGTCAAACAAATGGTGTCCTATACTTCGTCGCAGAAGGCAGGTTGGAAATATGTTTCCATCACGCCGAACAATGTGTTTATGCACCAAGTCAATCAGATCAAGGAATGGACAGTCGTGTTGTTTTCGGTATGTCTTGCAATCGGCCTGGTTGCCGTGTTCACGATCGCGTACCGCAACTATAGTCCGCTCCGCAAAACAGTGAGCGCGATCATGAAAGGAAAACAGCTCAGCGGCAAGGAATCCGTGAACGAATACGAGTTCATCCTGCAGACGATCGAAGGCTCTCTCTACGAGGAAAAAAACTTGCGCAGCCTGCTCTCGCAGCAAACGCCCGTTATCCGCGCCAACTATTTGTCCCGCTTGATTCGGGGACAGATCGAAGTGGATGTATCGAGCGAAGGCGGGCAATCGCTGCGGTTTATGGATATTTCGTTTGTGAGCGACCGATTTGCGGTTATGGTCGTTCAGCTCGACAGCATCGCCCGGTTCAGCGAGGAACAGACGGAGCAGCAGTGGGCTTTGGCCCGGTTTATCGTCTCGAATGTCGGCACCGACTTGATAGCAGCCGAACATAAGGCGTTCGCCGTCGAATTGGATCGCGACCGCGTCGCGTTGCTGCTAAACTTTTGCCCGGAGTGTGCCGAAGATGCGGCCCATGATGTGAAGAAGATGGCGGAGGCGTTGAAACAAACGATCGAGGAACGATTCAAGCTTGATGTGACGATCGCTGCCGGTTTGCCGCACGAAGGCGCCAAGAGCATTGGCGAAAGCTATGCGGAAGCGGTAGCGGCGCTGGAATACCGGATTATTCGAGGCGGCAGCACGATCATTTATTTTCAAGACCTATCCAAAGTCGAACAACAGTATTATTACCCGATCGAGATTGAGGTTCAGCTCGTAAATTTCGTGCGGAGCGGGGATACCGACAATGTCCGGAGCCTGCTCGATACGATTTACGCCATGAATTTCGAATCCGGCAGCATTACGCCGGAGCTCGGTCGCTGCTTGTTCTTCAACATTACGAGCACTTTCCTGAAAATCGTCAATTCCACGGGCACGAATCAAGATGACATGCTAGGCCGGGATTTTGACCCGATCAAAGATATTTTCAGCTATGCGACGGCCGAGGCGATGCACCGCAGAACGAAACAGCTGTACGAAACGCTTACGAGCGCATTCGTATCGGGGCGATCCGATTATAACACTCAGCTGCTTCGGGATATGGTACGGTTTATGGAGGAAAATTTGGCCGATCCGAACTTAGGGCTCGCCATGATCGCCGAGCGCTTCGATATGACGCCGCAGTACATTTCGACGTTCTTCAAGAAGCACAGCGGCTCCAATCTGATCGATTCCATCGCGAGGCGACGCATTGAACTGGCGAAGCAGCTGATGCAGGAGAAAGAGCTGACGAACGCTCAAATCGCTCAAGAGGTCGGTTATACGAGCGACGTCGTCTTTATTCGCGCGTTCAAGAAAATCGAAGGGATTACGCCGGGCAAATACCGGGACAATATGGTGCAGGCATCGGCCAGCGATCAAGTGAAGGCGCAATGATGGAATGAAAGAATGAAAGAATGATAAAACATGAGAATAGTAGAATGGCGAAAACCCCCCGAAGCTCGAAGCTCGGGGGGTTATTTGCTATTACTCGGTCAAAGAAGGCGCCGGATAAGGGCGGCGCTAGCCGCGTATCCTTCATTAAAGGCTTGGGATGACTTTGATTTCGTCGAACAGCTGCGGGAGCTTCGAATAGCTCCGGTTAAACGTGAAAATGCGCTTGATCTGGTACGTAACCATAACGACGGCGGTTAACGCTTCATTCAAAGAAAACTCATACTGCGGGCAATCGATGAGCAACTGCTTCGAATCGCGTTCGATATCCGAATGTCCGGAGATCACGGTCAGCTTGTTCTGCATCACGGCTTTATCGATCGTGTTCAAATACAAGTGCGCTTCGCTGTAGCTGTAATTGTTCTTCAACCATTGATGGGTATCAAAGACGATATAGTTGGTCGTCACCAGATGCCGATCCAGGTCGTCCAGCTCGTGAAAGAGCGAACGGGCTTTCATATAATGCGGATCCTCGGTATTCATAAAAGCTTTCAAGGCGGTATCATCCACAAAAACGGCTTGCTGGTACATCCCGGCTGCATTTGTATGGGTCATGGCTCATTTCTCCATTGTTCATTGGATTGTCTTTTCCGGTTCGCAAGGCCATCCAAGTGGAAAAGCGGATTTCGGGCCTTTTGCTCCAGGGTCGTATGGGATTCGAATTCGCTTGGCCTGCTTGCGAGATACAGCTCCAAAGCGTGATGAACAAGCGCATCGACCGTCGTTTGGTGCTGTTCCGCCAACTCCGCATATCGCTCGTAATCATCGGGCGAAAGTTCGATGGTTCGATCGATTTCCCGATGATCGCTTTTCTCCGAAATGAGGTTGGAAACGGCGTCGCCCATCTTTTTCCACTTGGATTGGATAAATTGTCTGGAATTTCTCATGGGTACCTCCTAATCATGGAATGGGATGACACGAGGGTCGATCTTTATACTATTCGGCTGTCATTGTGATTTTGAGGGGCAGAGGTTATGCAAAATCTGCTGGGTTTCGCGTGTCCTCATAACATTGCTGCTAATTCAATTTACAAGAGTTGCGGGTTTTAAGAAACCGGAGAATATGAATAGTGAGCCTTCTCAGTGATTTCTTGCTATACTGTGAAGGTTGTTGCACCGAGCGGCGATCCTCTGAACCACGGCGTTTGGCGCAACCATACCCGATTCAGAGGTCAAAACCGTTCTTGACGCGGATGAAGGAGTCACATCAGACGCTGATCCTGCCTACTACGGAAAACAATCGCGACCGATATGACGATTCGACGCAAGTCCTTCACATGATCAACAACGGTAGCAAAATCGACTGAGCAACTGAAAGCCCCGAAGATCCCTTGAGCCCATTCAAGGGTTCTTTGATTTGCTTCTGCCATATCAATTACAGATACAAACCTGATAGCTACAGCCATGGCGCAAATAAGTCTCTGAGCTTATTCTAGTGTTAGAAATATCACATTTGCGATGAAAGGGGATTTTTTGATATGGTAAACGCAACGAAGGAAAGACTGAATCCGCTCACGCAAGAGCAAATCGCTTTTTATCAAGAAAACGGTTACGTTCTTGTAAAGAAGGGCTGCAGCGATGATTTGATCGATGCTTTTAATGGACATATTTACGATATCCGAAATCAAAGTCCGATGCCGGAATGGGCGGCCTGCGAAGAAAGCAAGAAATATTCGGTACGACTCTTCAATCCGCACACACGCGACAGCTTCTCCAGGCAAATGATGAAGCTGCCTGTCATTCGCGGCGGACTGGCGCAGTTGATGGGCAAGGAAGCGGTTTGTGTGCAGAGCATGTTTTTCTACAAAGAACCGGGTTCTCATGGTCAGGCAGCACACCAGGATTATTACTACATCAAGAATGATCCGATGACGATGATTGCGGCATGGATCGCGATGGAAGAGAAGGTCGATGAAGAAAACGGTTGTTTGTGGGTGATACCGGGCACACATAAACTAGGTCTTCTGCCGCATGGTGCGGTGAAAAATTTGGATGAGCATGAGAACTGGACAGACGAGACGGAAGGTATCGATTTAAGCCAAGAAATTCCTGTCATTATGGAAAAAGGCGATATTCTATTCTTCCATGAACTGCTTATCCATTCGTCCACCAAGAACCGCAGCAAGGATCGTTGGCGCCGTTCTTATGTCTGTCACTACATCCGAGAGGATGCGAAGAGTATGTACGGGGAAGATTCGCGCGTGAAATATCCGCTCTACTAGAAAACAACACATTTGCGCTGAGAGGGGATTTAAATTGGTAAACGCAACGAAGGAAAGGCTGAATCCGTTCACGGAGGAACAAATCGCTTTCTTTCAAGAAAATGGTTACCTCCTTCTGAAGAAAGGCTGCAGCGACGATTTGATCGATGCTTTTAATGGACATATTTACGATATCCGTAATCAAAGCCCGATGCCGGAATGGGCAGCCTGCCCGGAAAATAAGAAGTTTTCGGTCCGTCTCTTCAATGCGCACGAGCATGACAGCTTCGCAAGACAAATGATGAAGCTTCCTATCGTACGTGGCGGCCTAGCGCAACTGATGGGGGAGGAAGCGGTTTGCGTGCAGAGCATGTTTTTCTACAAGGAGCCGGGCTCTCCGGGTCAGGCGGCGCATCAGGATTATTACTACATTAAAGACGATCCGATGACGATGATAGCGGCATGGATTGCGATGGAAGAGAGGGTCGACGAAGAAAACGGCTGCTTGTGGGTAATGCCCGGCACGCACAAGCTCGGTCTTTTGCCGCATGGGGCGGTGAAAAATTTGGAGGAGCATGAATCCACAACGCATGAGACGGAAGGCGTCGATACAAGCAAGCAAATTCCGGTTATCATGGAGAAAGGCGATATTCTATTCTTCCATGAACTGCTTATCCACTCCTCCACCAAGAACCGAAGCAAGGATCGCTGGCGCCGTTCCTATGTCTGTCACTACATCCGGGAGGATGCGAACCTATTGCATTATCGCAATAGATTTCCGCTTTACTAGAAAGGAGCATGTTTCTGGTATTCGAGTCCTCCGGATCAGAAACGCGCGGCATGAATAGTAAACCTGAAGTTCTTTTCCCTTATGATCGCATTACTTTTGGAGCGGCCGGCTCCATTATTTATCCTCCAGGAGGCACGTTTGGACCGCGGACGCAGCTCGATGTGCAGCTAGTGTTGCTCCACACCGGGAGCATGAAGGTTACGATTGACGGCATCAGTCATGCGGTGAAGCCTGGACATGCGGTAATTTTGCTGCCGGGACATCTTGAATATTTCAATTTCGCGACGGATCAAGAAACATGGCACCGCTGGATTTCCGTCCATCTGGAAGGATTGGCGATCGAGGATCGGGATTGGCTAGACGAGCTGCCATTTTGTGTGCCGATCACCGAGGAGCTGAACCGGTTGACGGATCTCATGCTCGCTCTAAGGTCGGAGCACGAAATGACCAGCGCGATGATGCGCAGTATGGGACATGCTGCGCTTCAGCTGTTTATGTCCATGCGCAATAGCGCCAAGCACATCGATGCGCACCCCTCCATACGCAGGGCCAAGGAATTTATCCATGACCGATTCGCCGAGGAGATTGCTCTCGTAGGGCTGGCCGCGCATGCCGGAGTGTCTCCGGAGCATCTCGTTCGGCTCTTCCGGCAGTATGAGGGAACTACGCCGATCAAGTACGTCTGGCATTACCGCGTCTTAAGAGCGGTAGAACTGCTGAGTCACACGGGACTTTCCATTACGGAAGTCGCATACCGCTGCGGTTTTAAGACTTCCTTTCATTTTGCCCGGCTCGTCAAGCAGCAAACCGGGCTGCCGCCTTCGGAGATCAGGAAACAGTCCTGGAGTCCGCAATAACCGCAGCTGGAGCCTGTCCATTCCCCCGAGAAATCGGGGGATTTTTTGCTATGTGGACAATGAATCATTCGCGGACTTGAAAAGCCTTTATATGAATTTGGAGTAGCATTGAATCATTCAATAAATAGTGGTTATCTTCATGGATATTCGAAATCGATCGTATTAAAGTTAGGTTGTGCTTCGCGTCATGCCTTGGAGAATTGCAAACAAGGGTTAACCGAGGAGGGGGAGGCCAGAAATGAAAGGAATCGCAGGAGGGATGTACCAAAGCATAAATGGATGATGCATTTCATGCAAGCGGTAAATGTGGGGGCAATGACGGTATTGCAAAAACCATAACAGGGAGTGAATTGGAATGAAAAAATGGGCTGTAAATAAGGTTGTTCTGGTGGTCGTTGCATGGATGCTAATGACGATGGGGCAAGTTGCAGCAGCAGCGGAAGCGGGTACGTTGTTTAAGGACGAGTTTAACGATGGGGCCAAAGAATGGACCGCTACGAGCGGTAAATGGGAAGTCTTGTCCGGCGAATATACGCAAAACGATAATACAAAAGGTGCGGCAGCGGAAACTTACGCAGGGGATTTCGACTGGACCGATTATACTTACGAGGCCGATGTAAAAATAACTAGCGGATATGATGCAGATCTGTTGTTCCGCGTGAACATGGACACGGAATTTTACACGCTTGCCATTCGTGGCAATTCCTTTGAAGGGGATAATCACCTTGAATTGATGAAGCTGCAGAAATGGAATTGGACCGTGCTCGCCGGCGCGAAGCGTTCCGTTGAGGACAACACGTTATATCATGTGAAGATCGCAGTGAAGGGAAAAAACGTGAAGGTGTACTTCAACAATGAGGAGACTCCGGCTATCGATTTCACGGACGACAATCCGATTGTTAGCGGCAAAATCGGTCTGAAGACGTGGGAGTCGACTGCGTCATTCGACAATGTCGTCGTTTCGAAACTGAGCGGTTCGAAGGGAGCTCCGGCAGCTACGGGCAAAACGGGCGAAGCCGCAACGGACAAATCCGCATCGGGCAAATCCGAAACAGGTGAATCCACAACGAACGATTCCAGTGAAAGCAAAGCCGTGAATCCGAAGACGGGCGATAGCGGCATTAGCATGTATGTGGTATTGATCGCGCTATCGGGATTATTGATTTTCTTGGCCATTCGCGGAAAAAGAAAAAGCAATGCGCACTAAGGATCCCGGATGGACGAGCAGACGATGGATTGTTGTTATAGCATTTCTATTTGTACTCCTACTAAGCGCGTGTACATCAAGCAAGCAAGAGGGTGAGGACCGTATGACGAACAAAGAAACAAACGACCAAACACATGAAGAGGTACAACCCGATAGCACGTCGCGTGAAGGAGAGGAAGTGAGCAACGAGGATCAATCCGATATGCGAACGCGTGCCATGACGGGTGCCTCAATAAAAGTCGATCCAAGTTGGCCCTATTATAAAGGCAGGTCATATGACAGCATTGCCGAAGAAATTGACCTTGCGGGGTATAAGATCGTTCATTATGTCGTTGTGAATGAAAACGATATCAAAGGCGAGCTGATCGACGCGTACCACAAGCGAGGGATTGCTGTCTGGATGGTGGTGTTCGGGAACGGCACGTACTCGACGGCCTTTTTTCCCGCAGGTTGGGAAAATTGGAAGATGGGACTGCTCCAGCCTTCCAAAGTGGATGGATACACGTTTTTTTCCCAGTTCAACAAAGATTACGTCGAATGGAAGAAGAACTCGCTGGCGCGAGTCGTATCCAAATACCCGTTTGACGGTGTGGAAGTGATGGAATCGTTTTTCCCGGAATGGAATGGTTTCGAAACCGGCGTATACGGCGATGTCGGACCTGATGCACAAAAATTGTTTCTGGAGAAATACAATGAGGACATTCCGGATTTTGTAAACCAAGAGTCCTCACGTTATTACAAAAACAATCCCGAGCTCTATCAAAAATGGATCGAGTTCAGGGTGGAAGGCGTTAACGATTTTTTGAACGAAATCTTTAACGGGGAAGGCGGCGTGCGGGAAGCTCGGCCGGACATACTGATCGCCACCTGGAGTCTCGGAATCGACGGCGGGCCGGATTCGATCGCGAAGCTCCGGGAAATGCAAGGATATGATGCGGCGGCAATGGTTGCGAAAGTAAAGCCGGATCTTCATTATATCCAGACGCATTGGCCGGATTGGTATAAGCCGGAATCGGTGCTGCCCCCCGATTATATCAAAGCGTATCAGCCGTTCTTCGATCAAGTGCGTTCGCAAAATCCCGATCTTCCGATCGGCGTTCAAGCGGACAACGGTTCCGTCAAGGAGATGATCAAGTCGGCCGAATGGCAGCGACAATACAATATTGAAGCGAAGCGGTACGGGTATGCGACTTGGACGACGTACGAGTATCATATCGGCGGTTACATGTATAGCGAAAAACCGGAGCCGAAGCAAGCCATACGGCAGGATGACGGCACTCTCATGATCTCGTTCAACAAGCGGATTGACGAAACGACGGCCAAGGACGCCGCCAATTATGAATTTTGGCAAGATGGCAAGCAGCAGAACGTCCTCATCGGCGACATAACCGTCGACGGCAACCGAATTATTCTTAGTTCGGAGCGTTTCCCGGATGGCGCTTTCGATATTGCGTTACACCACATTAAAGATACGCCTGACTTGTGGCTGTACAAAGATTTTCCGGCAAATGAAATTCCGAACGGCACGAAAGTCCGAGTGCAATAAACCATGAAATTCATCCTACGAGGGGGCATTCCTATGCAAAAAATAAAAGCGTTAGCTTTGATGCTGCTGGCATTATCCTTTGTAATCGTCACTGCATGCAGCCCATCCGGTGCATCAAAGGAACCGGATACGTCCAAGGCGGCAGAACAACCGGATACGAAGAAGGAGACGCAGGAAACGCCTGCCGCAGAAGTTAAGCCGACGAAGGAACCGGAGCAGGCGATTGATATGAAGGGTCAGTCGATCAAAATTTTGACTTGGGGCAAAGGTCCGACGGACGAAACGCAGGAAGGCGCACTGCAGCTTGAGCGGCAAAACGAAGTGGAGAAAAAGTACAACGTAAAAATCGATTGGGTGACCGTGCCGTGGGGCAAAAGCATCGAGATGGTGACAGCAGCCGGACTTTCCGGAGAACCGGTTGCGGATATCGTATTGCTCGATTTATATCATGCGATGCCGCTCATCAATGAAGGATTGCTTCGTCCGATTGACGAGTATTTCGACTTCAATGACCCGAAATGGCCGAAAGGCATCAAAACCTTCGGAAATATTAACGGAAAAATGTACGGATTCAAAAATTCGGTGAGCGAAGGCGCAGGCATTTATTACAACAAAGCGCTGTTCAAACGCGAAGGATTGCCCGATCCTCACCAGATGGAGAAGGAAGGCAACTGGAATTGGGATACGTTCCTGGACATGATGAAGAAGGCGACCAAAGATACGGACGGGGACGGAGTGACGGATCAATGGGGTTTTGCCAATCATGCGCCGTTTTTGGCCAGACATCTGACCTATGCGAATGGCGGAAGTCTGATCGAGTTAAGAGACGGCAAGTGGGTATTTACCGCCGGAGAGCCAAAAGCGTTAAAAGCGCTCCGTTTCCTAGGCGATATGTTCAACACGTACAAGGTCATAGCTCCGAATAAACATGGGAGCATGGATGACTGGAACGACTCGGTAGCCCTGTTCGATTCCGGCAAAGTAGCGATGACGACAGGCGAAACGTGGGAAGGGAAAAATAAGAAAGCAATGACCGATGAATTCGGTTTCGTATCGGTTCCGAAAGGACCGGACGCGTCCAATGCCGACTATAAAATTGCGATTGAAAACTTTCCGATGTATTACATGCCGTCAAATAGCAAGCGGCCGAAGGAAGCTGCGATCATCTGGCAGGAGCTTCAGTTGTGGGATCGGGTAGAATTGGCAAGAAGATCGTATGCGGAGGAACAGCTGTTGGCCGATCCGGAAGATGTGGATGCCATCTTGGCCGTTTCCGAGAAGGTACAGCCGTTATTTTTCCCTGGGGTGCCAAAAGTGCAATGGGAGGAAGCGGTTTGGGCGACGGCAAGCAAAGGAGAAGCGCCTGAGTCCGCGATGGAAAAAATCAACACGTCCGCGCAAGCGACGCTTGATGAGGCGTTGAACCAATCGAAGAAGTGAGCCAGAACGCAAAAATGACGAAGTCGGGGGGCTGGCGGGAAAATTGCCCGGGCAAGGCCCCCTTTCCATATATTTTTGACGACCTGATGGGAAAGGAGCTTACGAGCAGAACATGGCAAGGTACGCACACAAGATTGCTGTCCTTTTATCGGTCGCCATTCTGTCGTTAACGATGGTCTTCGTTCCGGCGAAGCATACGACAGGAAGCGAGAACCTTGCGCCGCAAAGGGGAGCGGCGGAGGGGCAGGCGGAACCGAAAGGAGATGTGGAGGCTCATCTTCGGTACGAACAGTATATTGCCCGATATTCGGACTCTTCCCATCCGGCGGAGAAGGTTGTCATCGAAGCGGAATCGTTCGCTGGTGCGGAAGGAATGCAGCCGATCGTGTCGGATGCTTTTGAAGGCGCGGGCAGCCCTGTCGTATGGACGGGTGATAGCGGCTCAATCCATTGGGACGTCGACGTACCGGAAGAAGGACTATACCAGATCGGCATCCGCTACTTTCCCGTCGAAGGCAATACGTCCCCAATCGAGAGGGAGCTCTATATTGACGGAGCGGCCCCGTTCGAAGAAGCGAATCGGTTCGTATTGACACGGGTATGGGGCAATGTACTGTCAGTAGTGGAACGAGACAGCCGGGGCAATGACTTGAGGCCACGGCAGACCGAGCGGCCGGAATGGCAAGAGGCGGTATTGCGGGATGCGGAAGGTTATTACAGCGAAGCGTTATCGTTTTATTTCTCCCGGGGCAAGCATCGCATAACCCTTGTCTCCCTTCGAGAGCCGATGGCGATTGATTCGCTGCAGCTTATTCCCGAAGAGAAGCTTCCCTCGTATGCCGAATTGAAACAAATGTACGGTGCGGAAGGGTATTCGGAAACCCGGGATTTGTTCGTCAAGGTACAGGGAGAAGACGCAATCCGCAAATCGAATCCGTCCTTGTATCCAATAAACGATCGGTCCAGCCCGGCAACGGAGCCGTATCACGTTTCCAAAATCAGAATGAATACGATCGGCGGCTCGAACTGGAAGCTGCCGGGTCAATGGCTGGATTGGGAATTGGATATTCCCGAGGACGGATTGTATGAAATCGGTCTTCGCTATAAACAAAACAAGGCTGCAGGTACCCGCGTCGTCCGCAGGCTTTATATCGACGGCAAAGTTCCCTTCCTCGAAGCGAACGCACTCCCGTTTCCGTATGACGGAGGCTGGCAAGCCGGGGTGCTGAGCGACGATGATCAGCCTTATCGGTTTTATTTATCGAAAGGCAAGCACCGGTTGAAGCTGGAAGTATCCATGGGGGAATTGTCCGAGACGATCCGGATGGTGCGTTCAAGCATACGAGAACTGAACGCCCTTTATTTGAAGGTGCTCGTCTTAACGGGCGCGGTGCCCGACGAATTCCGCGATTACCGGTTGGGCAAGCAAATTCCGGAAATCGGGGACGTGTTCCTGGAGCAGAGCAAGCGATTGAATGAAGCGGCGGACCGGATGGACCGAATGGCCGGCAGCCGCAGCGGCAGCTCGACGATCTTGCGAACGACCGCCTACCAATTGGAAGATCTGAGCCGTGAGCCGGAGACGTTATCGCGTCGATTAAAGGCGTTCAAGGACAACGTCAGCTCGCTGGGAACATGGCTTCTTACCGTCAATGAGCAGCCGCTCGAAATAGACTATCTGTTCGTCAAGTCTCCGAATGTAGAAACGCCGCAAGCCGACGGAGGGGTATTCAGCGCGCTGAAGCATGAGCTGCTGTCGTTCGCCTCTTCGTTCTCCGAAGACTACAATGGCATCGGGGACACCGGCGGGAAAGACCCGATTACGGTATGGATCGCGGCCGGACGGGACCAGGCGCAGCTGCTGCGGGCGATGATCGATTCGATGTTCACGCCGCAGACGGGCATCGAGGTTAACCTGCAGTTGATCAATCCAGCCGTGCTGCTGCCGGCGACGCTGGCGGGGAAAAATCCCGACGTGGCGATATCGGCGGTGGATGTGATTAATTTCGCGATGCGTAACGCGCTTCAGGATTTGAAGCAGTTCCCGGATTTTCCTGAGGTGAAGGGGCGGTTCATGGATAGCGCATTCCCCGGATTTGCATTCAAAGACGGCATTTATGCGCTGCCGGAAACGCAAACGTTCCCGATGCTGTTTTACCGCAAAGACATCTTCGAGTCGTTAGGGCTACGCGTACCGGAAACTTGGGAAGATTTTTACCATATCGTTCCTCAATTGCAGAAGCACAACATGGACATTGGCATGGCGCCGACCCCTGTGCTGGAAATGATGCTGTACCAGAAAGGCGGCCAGTATTACCGAGGCGATGGCATGGCAACCGATCTCGATTCGCCGGTTGGCGTAGAATCGTTCCGAAGGTGGACGGAGCTGTATACGAACTACAAGCTGCCGATCCAATTCGATTTCATCAACCGGTTCCGGACGGGGGAAATGCCGATCGGCATCGCCGATTATACGGCATTCAACTTTCTGACGATTTTCGCGCCGGAAATACGCGGTCAATGGGACTTCGTTCCGGTGCCGGGAACGTTTCGTTCGGACGGAAAGCTCCATCGGGAGGTATTGTCCGTCTCGAGCGGGACCGTCATGTTTCGAAGCGCCAAGAACAAAACGGCCGCATGGGAATTTATGAAATGGTGGACCGATACGGAAGCGCAAGTCATGTTCGGCCGGGAGTTGGAAGCCATTCTCGGCGAGTCGGCCCGTTATCCTGCGGCCAATATTGAGGCGCTGAAGCAACTGCCATGGGCGGCCAAAGATTATAAGCGGCTGGTCGAGCAACTGCAATGGGTCGTCGGGGCACCGGCCGTGCCGGGCAGTTATTCGCTGCAGCGGCATTTGACGAATGCATTCTACGAAGTTGTGCAAGGCGGCAGCGATCCGGGGGAAACACTGGAAAACTATGTCCGCATCATTAACGAAGAGCTTGCGATCAAGCGACAGGAATTCCATTTGCCGACGGAGTAGAAGGGAGGGCTTTCGAATCGTTCAATTAAGCAGAAACATAGCGGAAGCCAAACCGGCGGGCGGCGCGCTGCGCCTCCGGCTTGGCGGCAAGATGAAGGAGGCGAAGCGGCAGAAGACGCTGTACGTGATGCTGCTGCCGTATTTTCTGATTTTTTTCACTTTTACCGTGTTACCCGTTTTTTTGTCGATCATCATCGGCTTCACGGATTTTAACATGCTGGAGTTTCCCGGCTGGGTCGGCTTGCAAAATTATGCGCGCCTGTTCGTACGAGACGAAGTCTTCTTGATCGCGCTCAAAAACACGCTGTTGTTCACTATCATTACCGGACCGGCAAGTTACATCGCTTGTTTTGTCATCGCCTGGATCATCAACGAATTTTCTCCGAAAGTTCGGGCATTTGTCACCCTGGTTTTTTATGCTCCGTCGTTATCGGGCAGCGCGTTTATCGTATGGACGCTCCTGTTCAGCAGCGATTCCTACGGCTACATCAATTCGTTGCTGCTTAAGCTGCGGATCATCATGGAGCCGATTCTGTGGTTGCAAACGCCACAATACGTCATGCCGATCATTATTCTCGTGCAATTGTGGCTTAGTCTCGGCACAAGCTTTCTCGCATTTATCGCCGGCCTGCAAGGGATGGATAAAACACTGTTCGAGGCCGGGGCGATCGACGGCATCCGCAACCGTTGGCAAGAGCTGTGGTTCATCACGCTGCCTTCGATGAAGCCGATGCTGCTGTTCGGTGCCGTCATGCAAATTACGGCTTCGTTCGGCGTGGCGGAAGTGGCGGTTGCGCTGGCTGGATTCCCTAGCGTGCAATATGCGGGGCATACGATCGTCACCCACCTGATGGATTACGGTTCGATTCGGTACGAGATGGGTTATGCTTCAACGATCGCAACCGTATTGTTCGGTTTGATGCTGGGCTCGAATCTTCTCGTTCGTTGGCTGCTGAAGAAGGTTGGTGATTGAGATGAGGATCGCGCTGCGCATGGGGAAAAGGAAGGTGAGCCGGTCCTGGTACGGCGATTTGGCTTTATTTGTCGTCTTGGCTGCTCTCGGATATTTTATGGTGCTTCCGCTCATATTCGTCATCAATAACGCCTTTAAGCCGATCAATGAGATTTTGATGTTTCCGCCGAAATTTTTCGTTCGAAATCCGACGCTCGGCAATTTCGTAGAACTATACCATTTGCTTAGCGGCACATGGGTTCCGATGACAAGGTACCTGTTCAATACGTTATGCATAGCCGTCATCGGTACGGCGGGGCATGTTCTTATCGCTTCGCTTGCGGCGTATCCGCTGGCCAAGCGGAAGTTTCCGGGACGAGGCGCTTTGTTTGCGATCGTGATGCTGTCGCTGATGTTTTCCGCCACGGTGACCCAAGTGACAAACTATATGACCATGTCATGGCTCGGATTAATTGATACATTGTGGGCAGTCATCATCCCGGCGATTGGATCATCCCTCGGACTCTACTTGATGAAGCAATTTATGGAAGGGGTACCCGACGCATTGCTGGAGGCGGCGCAAATCGATGGCTGCGGAGAGTTTCGGATTTTTTGGAGCATTGTCATGCCTAGCGTCAAGCCGGCATGGCTTACCCTCATCATCTTTTCGTTCCAGAACTTGTGGGGAGCAGGCGGCGCCATAGGATCGATGTATATTTACAGCGAGCAGTTAAAAACAATCGATTATGCGCTCGGACAAATTTTGGCGGGCGGGATCGTGCGGACGGGCCCTTCGATGGCGTCGACTTTGATCATGATTTCCGTGCCGATTACGATATTTATCGTGTCACAAAGCAAAATCATACAAACTATGGCCACCTCAGGCATGAAAGATTGAGAGATTCAAAGATTGATTGAAAAGGGGAGCTTATCGTGAACCGAATGCGCAAGCTGACGCTGCTCTTCCTGCTCCTGTTCCTAGCGGTCGGGCCTGCGGAGACGACATGGGGCGCGCCTTACGAAGGATATAACTATTCCAGCTTCGGTCTTGCCGAGCCCGCCCCGGTCCCGTATGCGCCGATTCGGCAATTTGACGGCGAACAATGGAATGCCGGACCGTTGAAGTCGCCGGAAGATCTATTCATCACAGAGGACGGATATGTGTATGTGGCCGATACCGGAAATAATCGCATCGTTTGTCTGGACCCGGATTGGAATGTGGTGCGCATCGTCGATTCGTTCCGAAACGGAGAGAAGGAAGATACGTTCCGTGAACCCGAAGGCGTCTTTATCGATCGTCTAGGCCATCTATTCGTTGCCGATACCGGCAATCAGCGGATCGTCGAGCTGGCGCGGGACGGACGGCTTGTCAGGGTGATCGGAGCGCCTCAGTCGGATTTATTTCGCGCCAATTTTGTCTATACGCCGATCAAGCTTGCCGTCGATACGGCCGGTCGGTTATATGTCGTCAGCAAAGGGACGTTCGACGGGATATTGGAACTCGATGAAAACGGAAAATTCACCAGGTTCATCGGGACGAACAAGGTGCAATTTAACGCCGTCGATTTGTTCTGGAAGCGAATAATGACGGAGAGGCAACGGGAACAGATGCAGCTGAATATTCCGGTTGAATTCAACAACCTCGATTTAGACAAGGACAGCTTTATTTATGCGACAACAAGCGAAGTGATGTCGAATGAGCCGGTCAAGCGGCTCAATCCGTCCGGTTTCGATGTGCTTCGGCGCGAAGGATACAATTCGCCGAAAGGCGACGTCCAGTGGAGTTTGTCAGGCACCCGCAGCGGATCTTCGGCATTGACGGACGTCACGGTGGACCTGAGCGGGATGTACAGCATTCTCGACAGCAAGAAAGGGCGTATATTCACCTACGATCGGGACGGGAAATTGCTGTTTCTGTTCGGCCATCTCGGCGAACAGTTCGGCAATTTCAAAACCCCGGTTGCCATCGCTATGAAGGGCGAGCAAATCGTCGTGTTGGATAAAGGATTGAACCAGCTTTCCGTCTTCAAGCCAACGCGTTACGGCAAGACGATCCGCGATGCGGTCATCTACAGTGACCTCGGGGAGAAGGATAAAGCAAGCCGAGCTTGGATGGAAGCTCAGAAGTTAAATACGAACTTGGAAATCGCTTATTTGGGCGTCGGCAAAGCCGAGATGAGGAAAGGCAACAATTTTGCAGCGATGACCGATTTTGAGCTGGGTATGCACAAGGGGTATTATTCCCGGGCATTCGAGCGATACCGCAAAGACTTCCTGTGGGAGCATTTCAATGCAATCGCCGCAGCGCTTGCGGCGGCATTACTGGTGCTGATCGCAGCCGTGAAGCTGGCTAAAGCAAGGCGGATTCCGGAGCCGGGAATATGGCGAATGGCCTGGTATACGATATTCCATCCTTTTAACGGCTTCTGGGAGCTGAAGTACGAGAAGAAGGGAAAAGTCTGGCTCGCGTTGTTGATTCTGGCCACTCTAACCTTACTGTACATAATAAAACGGCAGTATTCCGGATTTATCTTCAATATGAGGTTAACGGATGAAGTGAACAGTCTGGATGAAATCAAATTTATCGTTTTGCCGTTTTTCCTATGGTGCATCGCGAACTGGTCATTGACGACCCTCATGGATGGGGAGGGGAAATTCAAAGAGATTTTTGTCGCCGCCGGATATGCCCTTATTCCGCTTGTGCTCATGCAAGTTCCGCTTATCCTGCTGTCCAATATGTTAACCGTGAAGGAAGCGTCGTTTTATTATTTGCTCGAATCCGTCGCCTTTGGCTGGGTTGCCTGGTTATTGTTCGCAGGCATGCAAACGGTACACCAATATAGCGTATCGAAGACCCTTGTCACGATGCTGCTGACGTTGGTTGTCATTGGGATTTTTATCTTTTTGGCGATGCTGTTTTTTGCATTGCTGCAGCAAATGCTAGTGTTCGCTACAACAATCTATCGAGAGATCACATTCAGGATCGGGGAGGGGTGATTCGGTGACAGCTTACAAAAAACGTTACATTACAGCGGTTTCCCTTCTCTTAGTGCTTGTTTCGACGATTGTCGGCGTGTGGTGGCCGTTTGCCGATAGCGATCCGGAAGCCCCAATTGATGACGATACGCCTGCGAGTGCGCCGGGAATCGTAAAATCTGGTGGGTCGAAAGCAACGTTGATGAAGGTTTCCGCGGAGGCCCATCCGCAATTGCCCGGGATGGAAGCCGTGCTGGAGAACGAGTCGCTTCGCTTATACATCAACAGGACAAATGCGGAAATTGCCGTGCTGACGAAGGACAGCGGACAATTGTGGCTTTCGAATCCGCGAGGACTCAGCGAAGATCCGCTCGCGACGCCTCATTTGAAGGGAAGGCTGTCCTCGCAGTTGTCGCTCGTCTATTTAACCGGCGAAGGAACGGCGAAGGAATACGATAGCTTTAACGATAGCGTCCAATATAAACAGTTTGACATCACGCAATCGGAGGACAGCGTTATCGTAACCTACCGTTTCGGCAATCCGGAGAGAGGGATCGAATCGTTTCCGCAAAAAATCAGCAAGAAGCGATTCGAGGAGAACCTGCTCAATCGGCTTGACGAAAGCGATGCGGAACAGTTAAAAGTCCGTTACAAATGGATTGAAGGGGAAGATGTATACGAAAGGCGTGAAATTCCCCGGTCGCTTGTGAAGAAACTTGTGGCGATTCTGGATAAAGCAGGGTATACCGACGAGGATCTCGCGTTCGACCATGAGGAGAACAGGGTGGAGGGCACAGAAGCCGGGGGACGCGCCAAGCTAACGGCAGCGGTACGATATAAGCTCGACGGCGGTGAATTGATCGCTTCGTTAGATACGAAGAGCCTGGAAGAAAGCAAGCCTTATAAAATTCAGAGCATCTCGTTGCTTGAAAATTTCGGAGCGGCCGGAACGAAGGATGAAGGCTATATCTTCGTACCCGACGGCTCGGGTGCGCTTATCCGTTTGAACAACGGCAGGAAGCTGGCCCAACCGATTATGGTGCCATTGTATGGTGAAGACGGCGCCATCTCCAAAGAAGAAAAAATGAACGAATACGAATCGGCAAGACTGCCCGTTTTTGGGATGAAGCGAAACAACCACGCGTTTTTTGCCATGATCGAGGAAGGCGATGCGCTTGCGAAAATTACCGCCGACATAAGCGGGAGGAAACATAGCTTCAATCTCGTGAGCAGCCAATTTGTGATTTTGCCAAGCGATACCGTGCAATTGAACAGTCAAGACAAGATGATCAAGACGCCGAAGCGGAAATATGAGGGCGAATTGCAGATCCGCTATGCCTTTCTTGATGACAGTGCGGCGAATTACTCCGGGATGGCGGCGTATTACCGCAATTATATAGTGAACAAGTTTGGTCTTAAGAAGCAAGACAAGGCGATCGCCGATTCGCCTTTTTATGTCGAGCTGGCCGGGGCGATTCCGAAACAGAAAAATTTTGCCGGATTTCCGTACGAGGGGATGGTTTCGCTCAGCAGTATCGCCCAAACCAACCTGCTGCTCGACCGGTTGAATGAAGCGGGAATCCGTAACGTTCATTTGAATTATAAAGGTTGGTTCAATGGAGGAATCCGCCATCGATTTCCGAACAAAGTAAAGCTTGAAAATGCGATTGGATCGACACACGAGTGGAACGACCTAGGCGATAAGCTGGCGAACAGCGGCGGCGCGTTATATCCGGATGTCGCATTTCTTGAAGCGTATGGCGGCGACTTCCAACCGTCGTCGGATGCCATTCAGCAAATTTCCCGCAAATATGCGAAGATGTTCCCGTTTAATCCGGCGACTTACGAGAGACAAAGCGACGCTTATTCGTATTACCTCCTGTCGCCCAATCGGCTGGATGCTGTTGTGGGCAAGTTTTTAACATCATATGAAGCATTAAATCCGGGATCCATCTCCTTGCGCGATCTCGGCGATCAGCTTCACTCCGATTTCAAGCCGGGTAGGGAATTGACAAGGCAGGATGCCGAACGAATGATAGCAAGCCAGCTGCGGCGAATCGCCAATCAAGCGCCGAATATGATGTTGAGCGGGGGCAACGCGTATGCAATTCCCTATGCTTCGCACGTGCTGAATGTCCCGCTGGAAAGCAACCGGTTCCAACTGGCGGATGAATCGATCCCGTTTGTTCAGATGGTGTTTCACGGCTATATCGAATATGCGGGTAAATCTTATAATACGGCATTCGATCAGAATCTGCGGACTCAGGTGCTGAGATCGGTTGAGACCGGGGCCAACGTATATTACAGCTGGATTCTTGAGCATCCGTCGGTATTGAACAAAACGCAATATAACGATCTTTATGCAAATGACTTCGAGCAATGGTTCGGTGAAGCGGTGCAAGCCTACGATGAAGTCAATTCGGTATTGAAACGGGTTAGAGGGCAAACGATCGTTTCCCATGAAAAGCTGGCTGAAGACGTTTTCCGGACCCAATATGAGAATGGGGTCACGGTAACGGTCAACTATGGCGAGCGACTAGCTGCCGTCGACGGCTTAACGATTGAACCTGAGCATTATGTTGTAGAGGGGTGAACGTATGTCAAAAAAGCGGACAATCGGCCTGGAGCAGAAAAAAGCGTGGTTCGGCGTATTGTTTCTAGCTCCGTGGCTATGCGGATTTATGTTTCTGCTGGTTATTCCGCTTTATCAGTCGATTCGGTTCAGCTTCAGCAAGCTGACGATCGAACCGGCAGGATATGTGATCCGGTACATCGGATGGGAAAACTTCAGCTATGTCTTTTTTGTCGATCCCTGGTTTGTCCGGGTGTTGACGAATGCCGTGACGGATATGGTGCTCAACGTGCCGCTTATCATTTTCTTCAGCTTGTTTGCGGCCAGCATGCTGACGCAAAAATTCAGGGGCAGGGCGTTTGCGAGAGCCGTGATCTTCCTCCCCGTCGTTCTTGCGTCCGGAGCCATCGCGACTCTGGATAGCGGCAATTATTTGGCTTCACTGATCGGATCCGTCAGCGATGATATGGGTGGCAATTATGCCAGCGGTTTACGAAGCATCGATATCGGGCCGCTGCTGCTTCAATCGGGGATGAACGCGCAAATCGTCAATTACTTGGCCGGCGCCGTCGAACGGATTTATCAGATCGTCAGCGCGTCGGGTGTGCAAATTCTTATTTTTTTGGCCGCACTTCAATCGATTTCCCCGGCGCTTTACGAAGCAGCCAAAATCGAAGGGGCAACCGGCTACGAGGTATTCTGGAAAATTACGTTTCCGATGATGACGCCTTTTGTATTAACGAACACGATTTATTCCATCGTCGATTCGTTCTATCACAATCAAGTGACGGAAAAAATTCGCTCTACCGCCTTTCAGCAATTGGATTTTGGCGTGAGCTCGGCCATGGCTTGGGTATATTTCATGGTCATCTCGCTTATTCTGATCATTTCGACCTACATCATCTCGAAAAGGGTATTCTACTACGATTAATGAACGGGGAGAACGGATATGAAGGGAAACTGGAAAGCTGTCGGCCGTACAGCCGGGGCTTCGGTTGCCGGATGGGTTGTCCGGTACAACCCGATGGATAAGCTGAAACATGTGTTATGGATCACCGTCCGTACGGTGCTCATTTTTGGCATCAGCTTTATCATTTTATACCCGATTTTCATGAAGCTGTCGATTGCGTTCAAGGATAAATCCGATGTGTTCGATTCATCGATTGTCTGGATTCCGCGTCATCTCACGCTGCATAACTTCGAAATCGTGATCGAGTATTTGAATTACTTCACGGCGATTCTCAATACGTTCGTGCTAAGCGCGGGAACAGCGCTGCTGCAGCTCGTTGCCTGCGCTCTGGCCGGGTACAGCTTCGCCAAGCTGCGTTTCAAGGGAAGCGGAATACTGTTTGCGATTGTTGTCTTTACGATCGTTATCCCTCCGCAGACGATTATGGCGCCGACCTACTTGCACTTCCGTTTCTTTGATGTATTCGGGCTATACAACTTATTTACCGGCAGCGGCGGGATCAATTTGCTGGAGAGCTATTGGCCGTTCTATATCTCAGCCGCGCTCGCCATGGGAATGAAAAATGGCTTGTACATCTTTATATTTCGGCAGTTCTTCAGGGGGTTGCCGAAGGAATTGGAGGAAGCGGCCTATGTTGACGGCGCGGGGGTGCTGAAGACATTCGCCAAGGTCATGCTGCCGAATGCGGTTCCGGCGATTACGACAGTGCTGCTGTTCTCCTTCGTCTGGCAGTGGAACGATAACTATTTTGTCAACTTGTATATGGCTAACTCGACGACGCTATCGGGCATGCTGCTTGTGCTGCCGTCCCACGTCAGACCGGAGTATGTCGGGGGAGTCGCCTACTCGTCGCTATTGATCAATACGGGGACGCTGCTTGCCATTGCTCCGATTTTTATCCTGTATTTATTCGTTCAGAAGTATTTCGTTGAAAGCGTGGAGCGAACGGGGATCGTCGGTTAACGAATTTTAATTTGGAATGAAACTAGAGGATTGAAAGGGGGTGAGGCTATAGAAGGATACAAGAGAATTGATCTCCGTTTCAACGATTTGAGACAACGATGAAATGAGGAGGAAGAAGCGGTATGGGAAAATTAGCGATGAAAAAGGTAATCTTGCTAGCCATGATCATGATGCTTCTAACGGTAGGGCAACAGCAGTATGCGATGGCCGATCCAAGCGTGTTATTTCAAGACAACTTCAGTAACGGTGCCGCCAATTGGTCGCCCGTAGGGGGAAGCTGGACGGCGGCGTCCGGTGTTTATGCGCAAAGCGATGCCAATACCGGAGTCGCTGCTCAAAGCTTGGCGGGAAATGATTGCTGGACGGATTACACGTTTGAAGCCGACGTGAAAGTGACTGGCGGACATCGCGATGCGGCGATGGCTTTTCGCGTACAGTCCACTTTGAACAATTATTACGTGCTGTCGATTCGCAGCAACTCTTGGCTGAATGGAGCAAGCAACAAACGTCTGGAACTGATGAAGTTTCATAATGGGACGTGGACTGTCTTAACGAATGCCGAGAAATCGATTCTCGACAACACGTTATATCATGTCAAAATCGATGTCAAACGCAATCATATCAAAATATACTTTAATCAAGAATCATCGCCCAGCATCGACTATACGGATGCATTCCCGATTCGCAGCGGTAAAATCGGGTTTCGAACATGGCAAACGTCAGCGGAATTCGATAACGTCGTTGTAACGGAAATTCCGAAAAACCCCGCAGACATGCAAACGATCGCGATGACCGGCGCATCGATCAAGATCGATCCAAGCTGGCCGTATTATGCCGGCAGATCGTACGACAGCATTGCGGAAGAGATTGAGTTGGCCGGGTACCGGACGGTCCATTATATCGTCGTGAACGAATACGATGTGAAAGGCGGTTTGATCGATGCCCTTCACGCTCGGGGAATTGCCGTTTGGCTTGTCGTTTTTGGCAATGGAACGTATTCGGCTTTTTCGTTTCCTCCTGGTTGGGAGAACTGGAAGATGGGGCTGATCAATCCGTCAGGAGTTGTAGGATTTACGTTCTTCTCCATGTTCAACCCGGATTATGTCCAATGGAAGAAAACCCAGCTTGCCAGAATCGTGAACGACTATCCGTTTGACGGCATCGAAATTATGGAAGCGTTTTTTCCGGAATGGAACGGTTTGCAAACCGGGGTTTACGGCGATGTGGGTCCCGCTGCGCAAGCGGCTTTTGCGGCCAAATACAATTCGGCTATTCCCGATTTCGTCAACTCCGGTTCCCCGAACTATTATTTGAACAATGCTGCATTGTATCAAAAATGGATCGACTTCAGGGTGGATGGCGTAAACGACTTCTTGAACGAGATCTATAACGGGCAAGGCGGAGTCCGGCAAGCGCGTCCGGATATATTGGTCGCGACGTGGAGCCTCGCCATCGATGGCGGGCCGAATTCGGTCGCGAAGCTGCGGGAGCTGCAGGGGAACGATGCCGGAGCGATGGCGGCGAAGGTGAACCCGGACATTCATTTTTTCCAGACGCATTGGCCTGACTGGATCAAGCCGGAGTCGCAATTGCCCCCAAGCTATATGCAAGCGTATCAGCCGTTCGTCAGTCAGCTTCGGACCTTGCAGCCGTGTATCCCGGTCGGTCTGCAGGCAGACAATGGATCGCTGCGGACGATGATTAAGTCGGCTTTGTGGCAACAGCAGTACAATATCGAGGCGGCACAACGGGGTTATGCAACCTGGACAACGTACGAGTACCATATCGGGGGTTACATGTATTCGGACAAACCGCAGCCGAAACGAGCGACCAGGTTAGCGGGCGGCTCGGTTATGATCAGCTTCAACAAGCGGATTGACGAAACAACCGCAAAGACGGCGGTCAATTATACGTTCTTCATGGGCAACGTACAACAGAGCATAGCCATATCGAACATAACCGTCGACGGCAACCGGGTGGTGATTGAATCGGGCCAATTCCCGGCAGGAAGCTTCGAAGTAGCCGTCAGCAACATCAAGGATACGCCGAGTCTATGGCTCTTTACGGATTTCCCGGCCAACACCGTTGTAGCCGGCAGCAAGGTAAGCGTGCAATAATTGTGCACCGGCGATAGCGATTAGGTGAAATTAAGACTGAGCTTTCAGGATGCCGCGTTAATCTGTTATAGATCTAGTCGATTACCGCGGCATCTATATTATCTGCAAGCTTATTTGTTATTGTCGCATGACAGCCGTGTTGTCATTTTTTTATGGCATTTTGGACAGACGATGGGGTGACGCCGGTAAATTTTTTGAAGATGCGGTGAAAATAAGACAGCTCGCAATAGCCCAAGTGATCGGAAATATCGGAAACGGTCATACTGTTCGTTTGCAATAATTCGAAAGCTTTGGCAATTTTCACTTGATGAATGTATTCAATCGGAGATTGGTCCAGTACATCCTTGAAGATTTTCGTAACGTAATTGGGAGAGCGTTCGATATAATCAGCCAGATCGGTCAGGCGAATCGACTTGCAGCAATTCGTGACGATATAGTTCTGGAGCTGGCTGATGAAATACTGTTTCTTGGCTGAATTATGTTGAGGTTCCTCTGCGTTCTTGAGGATCAGTCCGATCAATTCCAGCAAAATACCCTGGCAGATGATATGATGTCCAGGCGAAGAGTCGGACCACTGCTGTAACAGCATGGAGCAGCGTTGTTTGAAATAATCGAAGTTGCGCATATGACATTTATAATAATCGCTGGTTGAGAACAAGGCGGTCAGCAATTGATCCGCATCTTCCGTTGAGCTGAAATGGATGGAATACTTCTGATGATTATGATGGCCGTTCGCGTTGAAACCTACGGCTTCTCCCGATGGAATGTACAGCACATCGCCTTTATTCAGCTCGATTTCCGTTCCGTTCAGCCAATAGGTTGCCTTGCCGCTTGTGACAAAGATAAGCGTTTGATGCCGCGCTTCTTTCTTGGCAAGCTGCAAATGTTTGACCCGATCGTCGTAGACGACGGATTTTAACGTTAGCGTAATATCGTGAATTGCTTTCAACAGAAGTCCCCCTATCGACTGATGTAGCTTTCACCGAGCCATGCACCTTGTTCGACCAATTTGTTCTGCAACTCGCTCACATTGATTTGCCTTGAATGGATACGCCTTTCGTTTGCCATGCTGGCGGCTATCCCGGCGGCTTGCCCCATGGCGAAACAGTTGGGCATGACGCGAAGCGAGCTCTGCACAATTCGATCCGACGAAGCGGCCCGTCCGGGAACCCATAGATTCGTAATGCCTAGCGGGAGAAGACAGCGATATGGAACACCGTGCGATTGACCGGCCGGCAGTTGTCGAATGGTCGTCTGATCGTCGCTGGTCGTCAAATGAATGTCGATAAAATAAGCGTTTCGGGCAATGTCATCATCGAAGCTGACCATGTTCACAAAATCATTTGCCTGCAACACGTAATCCCCTACGATGCGACGAGTTTCGCGTATCCCGATCTGTTCGCCCGAGCTAATCAGTTGAGCTTCTTCGAAGCCGGGAACATATTTCCGCAAAAAAATGAGCTGCGTCTGTACATTTCTTCTTCCTTCGATCGCTCCCCGGGTCAAATCCTCCGCGTTTGTTCCGTCGATGCCGAATACGTGTCCGAAATTGAGTCCGGCAACCGTGTTGGACAACCAGGCAATTCCCGAGGCCTCTTTTCTCCCTGGCGGCAGGTCGCCGCGCGACTGGGCGAGGCTGACAGCCTTGTGAAGCTGGCCTGTGTCCCCATGCTCTCGCAAATAGGCATCGAATTTGGTTCGGTCTACATTGGTGACCAAATAACACATCGTACCCGGCTGCAATTCGCCACCGTCGCCGCCTTTCTGGAAAGGAACGCCGGCCAGGTAGGCCACGTCGGCATCCCCTGTCGCATCAATAACATAATTGCACGAAACAATCGACCGTCCGGACTTATTCAGAATCACAATGCCTTCAATGGACGATTTATCGGCACTCAAGATCACTTGGCCGACGAACGTGTGATACAGGATACTGCAGCGGCTTTCTTGCAATATATCGTCATAAACACATTTCAATACTTCCGGATCGATCGGCACCCAATCCAATAGATCGTTGTACCATTCCCGATATTGATCGCTGCATCGCTGTTTCATTTTCTCCAATATTTCCATCCCGATACCGCGTATTACCGGCTTTTCGCGATCGGTGTAGGGACAAAACGCGGGAACGAGCGAAACGGTAGCCATCCCGCCCATAAACCCCCGTTGTTCGATCAGCAATGTAAGGGCCCCGTTTCTAGCTGCGGCAACGGCTGCCGAAACGCCGGCGGGACCGCCTCCGACAACAACGACATCGACCGTATGGGATATAGGCAAAGCTTCTCCCGGAACCATTTTTCTTTCCATGATGCCATCTTCCCCTTTGCATTAACAATCGTGATATGCATCATTATAAACAACTTGACAACTTGCGTTTAGTTGTCATTTAATTGTCATCATAAGGAGGATCATCATGCGTAAAAAGAGTGGGATTACAATCGGCGAGTTAGCCAAGCAGCTCGGAGTAAGCCGAAATACCGTATCCAAAGCTTTGCACGGGCAATCCGGCATGTCGCTGGAAACAAGGGAAGCCATTATGAAACTGGCCGAAGAGAAGGGGTACCGTACAAGAGAGCAGCAGGAAAACGCGCTGTTGGACGGAACGGGGTGGATTCATAAGGGCGCTCGCCGCTTTTTGTTTATTGTCGCTTCCGACAAACAGTTCCTGACGGAGACGCATCAGCTTATTCTTCAGGGCATTCGTGACCGATTCGACCCGCTTCAATATCGGGTGGATGTCGTATTTATGCCGGAACAATTTGCATCGGCAACCGACTGGACGGATTGGCTCGAGGAGCATTCGCTGCTCCATGCGGACGGAATTTTCATTTCGCATATGATCCCGGAATCGCTGGAAGCAAGGCTGCTGCAAACCCATGTTCCGAAAATTTTGCTCAATTTTCCACCGACAGGAGCTCAAGTCGATAGTGTGATCTGGGATGTGCAGGATGCCGTCAGGCAGTCCGTTCGCCGATTGCTGGAGCAAGGCCACCGGAATATTTTGTACGTGGGCGAAACGCCGCATCACCTCGGATATCGAGGATACCGCCTGCGCTGGTTTGCCTTTCAGGAAGAGATGGAGTACGCAGGCATTGCCGTCGATCGGTCGTTTCACGTCACGGGTACCTATAATCGATATCATCAGGTTTCCGATCAATTCATGGACCGAGAGCGTTGGCTCCAGGAATGGAAGAGATGCCTCGCCAAGCAAAAGCCTACCGCAATTCTGAATACGATCGACTACGACCTGGCGTGGATCTATTATGCGTGCAGCGAGTTCGGCATCAGCATCCCGCAAGACTGCTCGCTGGTAAGCCTTCGTTACGAAGACAGCAGCTTTAACCCTGACGTGTCTCGTCCTCTGCTGCCCGTTCGGGCTACGGGCCACCGCGCTGCGGAACGTATCATATGGCGCATCGCCAATCCGAATCACAACTATGAGCACATTCGTCTACAAGTTCAATTTATCGAAGGAAATACAATTCGTCCGGTCTTGGGCGCCAAAGAGCGAGAAACTACGGAAGCTTCAACTCATACGTGAAGGGGTCGATACGATGAATGGGCAAATATGGAACCACCGGAGATTGCTCCGGAATACGCGGCAAGCGCTCGCTTCCGGCGTGCTGAGGGTAGGTTTTATCGGCGGCTCAATTACGGATGCACGGCCTCGCCATAACTGGCCTGAGCCGGTGATCGCTTGGATCAAAGAGAAGCATCCGCTTGTACGGCTCAATGTGGAGAATGCCGCCATCGGGGCGACAGGCAGCGAGTTGGCCGTTTTTCGCGCCGAGCGCGATCTGATCGAACGCGAGTGTGACTTGGTGTTTGTGGATTATTCCGTGAACGACCATGACGAGCCCAGGGAGAGACGAATGCGGACTCGGGAGGGGCTGCTGCGAAAGCTGTTGAAGGACGGACACAGGGATGTCGTGCTTGTCCATACGTTCCGTCAAGCCTTCTACTGCGATATGATCGCGGGCAAAGTGCCTGAATCCATCATGGATTTCGAGCAGCTGGCTGAGCGCTACAGAATCAGTTCAGTATGGATGGGCTTGTATGCGCTGGAAGAAGTGAATCGGGGCCGAATGCGATGGGAGGAATGGCTGCCTGACGGCTTGCACCCGACGCAGCGAGGCAGTTTGAGTTATGCTCATAGCGTTATTGCATTTCTGGAGAATGAACTGTCAGACAGGCGTACCGTGGCGTTATCCGATGTTTTCAGCACACTGCCTGAACCGTTGAATCCCGACCATTGGGAACATGCCTATCGGCTGCCGTTCTCCGAGATTGAAACCGACGGTCCCTGGGTGATTCGACGCTGGCCGCATTTGGAATGGATCGATCAGGTTCTGGAAACGGCGGCTGTCGGGGCGAAATTGACATTCGATTTTACCGGCCGCGGCTTAACCTTAGGGTTCGACTTCGGTAAAACCTCCTCTGAATTCCGTTATCGATTGGATCACGGTCCTTGGCAGGTTTCGGTTCGGGATCGTCCCGATTGGTGCGGAGATGACGGCTGGTTCCGGATGTACACGATTGCCGACGATTTGACCGAAGGCCCACATCGATTCGAGCTGGAGGTCATTCATGGCGACTTTCCAGGATGTACAGGAACAAACTGTCGATTGGCGCTTGTTGGCATCCTTCGATAGCAATATCGAGATAGGCTTTTCAAATCCACCGAGAAATCGCGGGGGATTTTTTGCTTTTATCGCAATGGTCGATCTTTTTACCATTCGGCCGCAGCGTTTATTTTGTGGGGAAAAAGCTCTGTAATTCGATATTTCCATTTCGTAACATATGTGTTACAGTTGTGTTAATAATTGGAATGAAAGAGAGGTAATCAAATGATCGACATGGAAAAATTATTTCTCATTACCGATATGCCTGGTTATACGCCCCAAATTAGCCGTTTATTATCGATGATGAACTACGCGAGACATACGACGATTCAAGCCGTCAGGAATTTAACTGCGGAGCAGCTGGATTTTTTGCTCGATCCTGAAAGTAATTCGATCGGGGCATTACTATTCCACTTTGCTGCAGTTGAACATGCCTATCAAGCTCGCACGTTCGAGAAAAGAAGTTTAACAGAAGAAGAGTTATCCGAATGGGGAGCGGCACTAGATTTAGGTGATAACGGACGAGAGAAAATCAAAGGAAATGATTTGAATTATTATTTGGACCGGATGAACAGCGTGAGACAAAGAACCTATGAATTGTTCCGAACAGTTAACGATGATTGGTTGCATCATGAAGAACCGTTCTGGCAAAACAACCCGGCTAATTATTATTTTATGTGGTTTCACGTGTTTGAAGACGAAATTAATCATCGGGGCCAGATTCGAATGATAAGAAAGAGATTGAAGGTGTAACAAGATTAGGATCGGTAAAATGCCCAGATATAAACGATGAAGCGATGAACGATGAAGTGATGAAGCGAAGGAGTGAAAAACTCGATGAAACCGTCCGGACACCTACAAGTCGTTGAATATTTGAACAATCTCGATCACCCGCTTAAGAAGGAAATTGAAGAAGTTCGCAAGGTTATACTGGGCGTGAATGAGAAAATCACGGAGCATATCCAATGGAATGCCCCGAGCTTTTGCTTCAATAACGAAGATCGCATCACATTCAATCTGCAAGGGAAAGGATTCTTTCGACTTATTTTCCATTGCGGCGCCAAAAAAATAGACCGGCAAGAGCCGGGGCCGCTGTTCGATGATGCTACAGGATTATTGGAATGGGCTTCCGGTGACAGAGCCATCGTAAAATTCACCGGAATGAAAGATGTTGAAGCAAACCGAGAGAAGCTTGCGGAAGTCGTCGCGAAGTGGATTCAAGCGACAAGCTCGTAGTATGCATGCCATTGTCGGGTAATTCCGATAGAGGGGGATCTAACGATGAAGGTACACGATCATAAGAAAATTTTAAGAGACTACTATGAATTGAAAGCGGATTCGATTGAATTTATTCATATACCTGCCTTTCAATTCATTACACTCGAAGGTAGATGCCGCTTAAACTGGATGGGACTGCCCGAGGAAGACGGATGGCCCATTTACAAACTAATTAACCAATTGAAAAATATAACAAAAACAACGGTGGGATACCAGTTTACATTGATGCCGCATGAATATATATGGCATAAGAGCCACGAAGACGGTCAATGGTCCTATACCGAGCTGATGCAAGTGCCCGATCTCATCCAATATGACATGTATGAAGAGGCGCGTGGCCGGATCGAGAAAAGATTTAAAAACCAATACGTTCCGCAGACCAAACTCATTAGCATGGAACAAGGACTTTGCGTACAGAAGCTGCATAAAGGGCATCGCGACGATATTTTGAGGACCTATGAAGAACTGAAGACTTACGTCGACGAACATGGTTATCGAATGACCGGGGATCGGCGTGACATCATCATCCATTGGTGCGCGCCTGAGCCGGAAAAATGGGCAACGATCGTGAGGGTACCTGTTGAAAAAATATGAAAAATCGCTGAAGTTCCAATTGATTTATTCATTGGTTTTCATTTTGTTCTCGATTTCTCAAATTGTTATAAGTTGGAATCGTGGTTCAGCTATCTTTGTTATTATTTTTAGTTTAATGCTGGCAGCCTTCGCAGGATTCGCGATACTCATTAGTTTGGACATGATATTAAAGGATGACCTGAAGATCAAAGGGAAAATCGTTTACATCGATGGCAGTATCATTAGCATAATCAGAGCGGATGGGAAATTTAGAAGAGTGCGGGTCCCTACAGCGGAAGAGATGGATCGATACGCGCTGGATCAAGAAGTCGAATTAGTCATTGCTAGGCGAACGGGAGTTTTACATGCTATTCATCCATATAAACAGTAAAAATATGTTTCTATTACTTCTTATTTTATGATACATTAATGTTAATTGATGGTAAGTAATAATAAATAACTACAATGAAAGAAGGTTAAGTTAATGGAGCAAACCGAGCAGTTGCATGAAATTTTGGATAAAAGAGATCCGAAGGTGAAACTGAGAGTCATCAACTCGAATATTTCCAACTCCGAATTCAACAATTGTTATGCCGAAAGAGTTGTGTTCCATGACATTTCCCTTCCACATGTGACCGTCTCTTGCGCAGATCTCCAGTCTTGTCATTTTAATGACATGAACATGGTGAACGGGAAAATCAGCGATGCGAATCTATCAAACTTGGTGATTGACGGGGCGCAATGGGGCGGCGCACAGATTCGGAATGTTGGGTTTGTGAATTCTAGCGATGCATTCGCCGAGCCTAACCCGAATTCGGTACAATTTACGAACTGCAATTTCCGTAACGGAGTTATGACCGATTGCAATTTTACCGATGTAAAGCTTGAGAATTGTAACATCGAAGGTTTAACGATCAACGGTGTTCCGGTTGCAAAGCTGCTAGAATTATATATGGAAAATAAATAGATCGAAGTTCATAAGAGGACATCGGGTGCAAAACTTGATGTCTATTTTTTATGGGTAGGATTTTTATGGGTAGGATAATCTAAAAGTCCGGTATAATCAAAGGTGGTGTTTGAGATCAACTATATCATCATTTTTCTATTGCTTATTGTTATTATTCTGCTGATCAACATCAATCACAAACTTCCAAGGAGGGACTATTCCAAGGAAGCTGTAGATAGAGCACTGGAAAGAGACAAAAAGAAAAAACTATGATGATTCATAATCCATGAAACTAATTCACGGGGGAACTCGTTAGTGCATATAGATGACAAGTGTTCATATACGAGGAGGAACCAGCATGGGACAAAATCAGAATAAGCCGCAAGCAGGCGAACTCCCCAGCGGATTAGCCAAGCCGGCATTGCGTGCGCTAACCCATTCCGGGTTAGTAACATTGGAACACATCGCAAAGATCAGCGAAGATGAGTTGAAGCAGCTGCATGGCATAGGACCCAAAGCTGTTAAACAGATTCGGCAAGAGCTTGAGCGGAATGGACTTTCTTTTTCAGAAAATAAGAATTGAAAAAGCGTTCAGGGGGTATGCGTATGGCTATGCCAACTCATATTGTTGCGGTAGGCGGAATCGTAGAAGACGGACAAGGAAATATTTTGTTGGTCAAGACGCACCATCGCGGATGGGAATATCCGGGCGGACAAGTGGAAGAGGGCGAAAACCTGATCGATGCCTTAAGCAGAGAAATTAAAGAGGAAAGCGGGATCGATACGGTTGTTGCGCATGTAATCGGCATCTATTCGAATACGTCATCATTCAAATGGGTTGACGGCATAACAGATGTACCGACCAAAGTCATCATTGACTTTGCGTGCAAGCCGATTGGCGGTGAGTTGTCTACATCGGAAGAAACACCCGAAAGCCGCTGGGTTCATAAGGATCAAGTACTTGACCTTGTGGAAACTCCGGCGATCCGTGCCCGCTACCAAGCCTATCTGGATTTTAACGGAAGCCCATCGTATATGGAATACGTAACGCACCCCCAGTTTGAATTAAAAGTAAAGAGGACGGTATAGACCGCCGCGGCACAACATGATGAAGGAGAATCGATATGGGATCACGAGTCATGCATTATTGTATCTCGTCATTAATTGCCAAGGAACTGGGGATCCAAGAGGATCAATTCCTGATTGGAGGAATTGCCCCTGACGTTCACAAGAACATGAACGAACCGAAAAGCCGCTCCCATTTTGTGAAAGTGGATACGGAAGGGAAAGCATATGCGGATTTTGAGGGATTCAGGGATAAATACTTAAGCCGGAGCATACAGCCTTTTCATCTGGGATATTATTATCATCTCATCTCGGACTGGGTCTGGGTCGAGGAGGTGTATGTTCCGAAAATCAAGTGGCTGCCCCAACCGGAAAAAAAAGAAGCGCAGGCCATGTACTACCGGGACTTCTGGAGATTAAACGGCAAATTAATCGATCATTATGCGCTGAAGCTCAAACCGCTTGAAGTAAAGCCCGTCGTTATGGACGAGATCGATTATAGCTTCCTTCCGGAATTGATCAACGATCTAACCGTCGATTTTGCGAAGAAGGATGAGGCCAAAGCGCAGGATCTGGAGATTTTGGATTTTCGCGGGGTGCTACAAGTGCTTGAAAAATCGGTTAAAATTTGTGTGGACAAACTATCGATCGTATAAGAGCAACAACTGATCGAAGACCATAGATTAGAGCATCGTTCATAGGCCTTTCTTCGTCGTCGACCCAGGACAAGATAACTATTTTTTTCCCTCCGGGTTCCTATGTTTATCATTTGAAACGTATAGTATTATAATTCATTAATGGTAAATAGTTTCAAAGTTGTTGAACCTTTTGCCAAATGAGCATGAAACATTGGAGGGTTATCATGAACAGAAGAACGACGAATAAGCTCTTGATCGGCTCGCTTGCTTTCTCATTAAGCTTCGGCCTAACTTCCCATTATGCATCGGCTGCGGATACTTCTTTCATTAATCGGATGTCCGAGCAATACGCTGCTTTTGAGAAGAAACACCGGGATACATACAATCGTTATCTTCGGGAAGAAAGACATTTATATGACACTTATCGCAACCAAATGACTACGGTCTATAACAATCTATTGCAGCTTGCCCGTGCAGACCTCGACGAGATGACGAAGATATTGGAGAATGATATCCGTCAGTTGAAACTAAGCTACAATGAAAATAGCGACGCGTTTCGAGACTATGTAAAGACGACGGATAAGGATCGAGCGGGCGATCCGATGGATTTATACGAGGATACGATGGACCCGGACAACGCCGGTGGGCCGATGGATCTTTTTGAGGATCGTTTAGATCCCGATTCGGCAGGCGATGCGATGGATCTTTACGATGACACGCTTGACCCGAATTCGGCAGGCAGCGCCATCGATATGTACGATGACGATGCAGATCCCGACTCAGCAGGCAGTATCATGGATCGCTTCGAGGACGAATCGTCCATTGACTCAGCAGGCAGTATTATGGACCGTTACGAGGATGGCGATATTACAAAGGACGAGGCGGAGAAGCGGATGGCCGAGGCTCTGTCCAAAGCGGAAGCCGATATGAACAAGCGGATTACCGACACCAAGAAGGCTGTCCAAAAACGCAAAAATGACTCGCTTCGTGCAATTCGCGACGCCTGGCTGAACGCCAAAAATTCGATTTTGCAGCAGCGCGAGAAAACGATCGCCGAAGTATCCGCAGCGCGGAAGAAGCTGACCGGAACGGGCATTGAGTTTAAGCCGTTGATCCTGGAAGATTGGATCACCGTTGTCGTTGACGGGGATTATTTGATCTTCGAGCAACCCCCGCTTATGATTAACGGCAGCACGCTTGTGCCGATGCGGGCCATTTTTGAAAAGCTAGGGGCTGAGGTGCTCTGGAAAGCAAGCAATAAGTCGGTCACAGCCAAAAAAGGCGGAACGTCCATATGGCTGCAAATCACAAACAATGTCGCTAAAATCAATAATAAGGACATCACGTTAGAAACGGCCCCGCGAATGTTTAACGGGAGCACGATGGTACCTCTACGTTTCGTCAGCGAAGCGCTCGGCGCAAAAGTGCGTTGGGACGACAAACTTAAAACGATTACGATCACATCCGCTTCTTAAGTTTGGATATGAAAGAAATGAGCTGATTGCATGAAGAAAAGCGTGATCTTGGCCGGCGGTACCGGGTTTATCGGACAATATTTCAAAAGAAAATTCAGGGACTTGGGCTACGAGGTGCGAATCATTTCCAGACAAGACGGCCATATTTCTTGGAATGATGTACCGGCAATCATCGAAGCGTTGAATAACTCCGAGATGTTGATTAACTTGGCAGGAAAATCGGTGGATTGTCGGTACAATTCGAAGAACAAGCTGGAGATCATGAGATCCAGGACGGAGACGACCCGAATACTCGGAGAAGCGGTTCTCGCATGCGAGCAACCCCCTTCCCTATGGATAAATTCGAGTACAGCGACGATTTATCGACACGCAGAAGACCGGCCGATGACAGAGGAAGACGGGGAGATTGGGACGGGTTTTTCGGTGGAAGTGGCCAAAGCTTGGGAAGACGCCTTCTTTTCGTTTCCATTGCCTAACACCAGAAGAATTGCCTTAAGAATCGCGATTGTACTCGGCGAGGGCGGAGGCGTCATGACACCCTTTAGAAATTTAGTCCGATATGGACTTGGCGGGGCGCAAGGGTCCGGAAATCAGAAATTTAGCTGGATCCACGTTGAGGATTTATTTCAAATTATTCTTTTTCTGAAGGAAAAAGAGGAATTGAACGGAGTGTTCAACTGTTCTTCCCCGCATCCGGTTCCGAATCGTGAGCTTATGCATCAGCTACGCCAAGCGATGAAGGTCGGCTTTGGATTGCCCTCTCCCCGGTGGATGCTAGAGCTGGGGGCATTGCTCATTCGAACCGAAACGGAATTGATTTTGAAAAGCAGATGGGTTATTCCGGATCGGCTTATGCGGGCGGGGTACACGTTTAAATATAATACTATTGATCGGACGTTGCAGCATATTTTAAGATCGGAATAATTGTTAAAGATGGAGATACAGTCAAAATGTATTTCCATTTTTTATTTTCCATGCTACAGTTGTGTTAATTACTGGAATATGCGCAAAAGGTAGAGTGCGTCCTATTCTCGGATTTTGCGTAAACGAAATCGATGAATTGCACAGCAGATTGAAGAGCCAAGGAGTTGTGGTAGAGAACTATAGCCAGAATACTTGGGGAACAACCTTCGAATTTATCGATATGGATGGCAACCGTATCGAAGTATGGAGCGGGTACCGCGAAGATTGGGGCATGATAAGCATTGATCGTTGATGGTGATCTGCTGTTTTAATAAAGACAGGGGGGGATACGATGAGAGTTATTTTACTGGGTTTGCCCGGAGCGGGCAAAGGTACGCAAGCCAAAGTGATAATTGAGAGTCTCGGGATACCACATATTTCAACGGGAGATTTATTCAGAAAAGCGTATCAGGACGGGACGGAACTAGGCATTTTGGCTAAGCAATATATGAATAAAGGGGAACTCGTTCCAGATGAGGTCACGATCGGAATTACGCTAAACCGGCTCGAAGCTCCGGATTGTTCGGCGGGTTTCCTGCTCGACGGCTTCCCTAGAAATGCAAGGCAAGCCGCAGCTCTAAATGATTACCTTAGCCATCAATCTAAAAGTATCGATCATGTCCTATACGTCGAGGTTCAAGAAAATCTATTGTTACAGCGGCTTACAGGGAGAAGAGTCTGCTCGAAATGCGGCCAAACCTATCATATCGAAAATAATCCTCCGGCGAAAGCTGGAATATGCGATACTTGTTCGGGGGTGTTGGTACATCGTGAAGATGATATGGAAGCTACGGTACGTGAACGGCTGAAAATCAATAAAGAACTGACCGAGGCGTTGTGTGATTTTTATAAGGCTTCCGGTAAACTGCAAATCATTGATGGGACACAAGGGATCGACGGAGTATCGCGGGACATTGTGACTTTGTTTGAAAACGATAACCGGTAGTATCCGTACCGCTAAACCTTGTATCCTATGAACTGGAGATATGCTAATGAGGAGTAGAAAATTAGTTATAAGCGATATCCATGGATGCTATGAGCAGTTTATTCGACTATTAGAAATAGCAGGTTATAATCCCGAGAATGATCAATTGATATTATTGGGCGACTATGTTGATCGGGGGCCGCAAAGCAAAGATGTCGTCGAACGTGTGATGAGCCTGGTCAGATACGACGGGGCAATTGCTCTTCGGGGGAATCACGATCAAAGGTTGGTTGATCTAGCCAGGTCTCAAGATCCAGCGGTGCTGCATAAATTTATGGAGCATGGCGGCCGTCAGACGTTATTAAGCTACCTAGATTCAAATGAAACAATCGACCCATATTTAAGTATGGAAGCGCTCAGTACGTTTTTCACCGAACATTACCAACATCAGATTGCATTCCTGGAAAGCCTTCCTTTGTATTACGAGGACAAAACTCATATTTTTGTACACGCGGGATTAAATCCGAGTTATTCGGATTGGAGAATGCAGCCGACGAGAGATTTCATGTATATCAAAAATGATTTTATCCATTTTCCTGTAAGAGCCGGCAAGACAGTTGTATTTGGTCACACCAGAACGGTTGATATTCACGGAACGGCACATGTTTGGTTCGGTCCGGATAAAATAGGCATAGATGGCGGATGTGCTTACGGACAGCAGTTAAATTGTTTGGTCATGAATAGGAACCATGAGTATGAGACATATGTTGTGAAAGCAGAAATGTAAAAAACATTGGTCGAAGATCATGAATGGGAGAGGTGGGGGCCTCTGTACACAATGAAAGACTCCTTCTTTTTAATCATAACTTTATTTATTCCGCTTTCATTATTCATCAATCTATTTCGAAAGAAATCGATCAAGTATCAACTTGTGTGTATATTCACCGTAGTATATTTCGCAGGGCTGGTTTCGGTTACGTTGTTCCCTGTAATAACAGATAGTAGAGCGATTGAGGTGTATAGTCAAAGCGGCTTTCATGCGACAGTGAATTTCATTCCTTTTAAAAGCATACTAGGCTCGCTTGACCATCCTTACTTTAAGATAGGTTTTAAGAATATAGTAGGGAATTTGTTGTTGTTATTCCCTTTAGGCTTGTTGACCGGTATTACTTTGAAGAGAACCCAAAATGTCTTACGTGTTATTACTATAGGAATAGGTATTGCAGTACTTATTGAGTCAACCCAATATATTTTGACTGAAAATTATTTGATACAACGCAGAGTCATTGACGTGGATGACGTGATTTTAAATAGTGTAGGTTTTTGGCTGGGATATGGAATGTACAAATTGTTATCGGTAATTCTCCGCCGCGGCAGGATCGGAAGCTTTAACAGTTGAAGACTTCATTTACATATGTGGTAGGTGACATGATGGAGGAAACATATAAATTCTTATTGCTGGCTTTTGAGGAGGCTGAGCGAGCTTCGGAAGAGGGCACCTATCCTATTGGTGCCGTCATTGTTGATCAAGAAGGGAATGTTGTGAGCAGAGGGAGGAATCGAGTGTTCACAACATCCGACCCTACGGCACACGCTGAAGTAGATGCCATTCGAAATGCCGGACATGAAATCATTAACACCGATACCAAAAGAATTATGAAGAAAGGGCTGACATTATATACGACGTGTGAGCCATGTCCAATGTGCGCTTGTACGATTTTGTTATCCGGCATCAGAAAAGTAGTATGGGCCGCCAACGACGAAGAGATCGGAGCCTTAAGAAAACTGAAGGAAGGTTCGTTTTTCGTTGAAAAGTTCAATAAAATTGAAGTTATCGAAGCCCCGTTCTTAGACCTTGAACTGAAACAACGCAAGATGTTAGCTGATTATAACGTTCAAAGAGGATTCCTGGACACGCATTGGAAAGATGCACTCAATAATAACATATAGGGAGACGCGGAATTGAACTCGGATATCATCATCGAATCACGGGAAATGCAATTAAGATTGACGACGGCCGCGGATCTTGAATATGTGATCGAAACCGAGAGACATGCGGATAACCGCGATTATGTTTTTGCATGGGCTTTGGAGCGGCACTTGGAAGCCATACATAACGAAGATGAACTACATTTGATCATTCAAAATCACGAAAAGAAACGCATCGGATATATGATTTTGCTCGGTTGCTCGGATCCGAATGACAGCATCGAGCTGACACGAATCAACATTTCGGAAAAAGGTCATGGATACGGAAAACAAGCCATTCGATTGATTCAGGAATATGTCTTTCTTCATTTGCAAGCACATCGTCTATGGCTTGATGTTAAAGAAACGAATTCACGTGCGAAGCATGTATATGAATCGGCCGGTTTTATCGTAGAAGGGACATTAAGAGAATGCATCAAGACGAATGGAGCTTATGAATCCTTAGCCCTCATGGGAATCTTGAACAGTGATTTTCAACGCTTACGCGAGAAGGAGTACCTATGAATTGAGTCGAGCAGGTTCGGCTGGAGGAGAAGAAATATCACGATGCGTGCTACACCCGGCATACATTGTTCGAGCCGGGATCTTGGCTGCACAAGCCCGTTCAAACGATCCTTGATCTTTTGGAGGATCTTGCAGACCGCCCTTACTTGAGCGTGTTGGATCTTGGGTGCGGCGTCGGCAGAAACAGCATTCCGATTGCCGAAACATTAAAGTCCCGTGAAGGGAAAGTGGTTTGCGTGGACCTGCTGAGCTCCGCGATTCATAAGCTGGAACAGTACAGCCGCGAGTACGGCGTCCAGTCTTATATCGAACCCCATGTGTCTTCCATCGAACAGTTCGACATTGAACCGCTGGCATTTGACTTGATCGTTGCAGTTTCAGCCCTAGAGCATGTAAGCTCCGAATCGGAGCTAGAACGCAAGCTAGGTGAAATCGTGTCGGGTACCAAACCGAGTGGAATGAACTGTCTCATTATCAGCTCGAATGTAAGAGAAATGGTCATCAAATCGCAACGAATGCTAGAACCGATGTATGAGGTGAACCTGCCAACGGACAGCCTGTTGGGGCTATTGGATCAAATGTACAGCGGCTGGGACGTTGTCCAAAGGCTCGTGAAACCTTTGTCATACCACATCGAGAGAAATGGTCTGCCCGTTAGGCTGACGTCGGATTGCATCACATACGTTGCTAAGAAGGGGAAGTGATACAGTGAGCCTCCTTAACGAGCAAAATTATCCTGCATTGTCCAAACCCATGGAATGGGGAGCCGTCAAATCGATATTTGCGTTAACCGAGTCTTTTGATGAAACGAAAGTAAGTAACGTCAGCATCGTTCCTACCGTCGGTGACAAATATGTCATCATGCAAATCGTCAATGGAGGCTGGGAACTGCCGGGAGGGACGCTGGAGGCAGGGGAGAATTACCTGGACGCCTTGAAGCGAGAGGTTATGGAAGAACTGGGTGCCGAATTGGTGTCGTATCATATTTTCGGACAATTCCGATGCAAGTCCAGCGCAGCAGAGCCTTACAAGCCTCATATTCCGCATCCCGATTTTGTCAGGCTGGTTGGACACGGTGAAGTTCAATTGACAGATCAACCTCTCAATCCTCCGGACGGTGAGCAGGTGATAATGGTTGTAGTGGTGGATATCGAAGAGGCTGTACGAAGATTTCGGGACATCGGGCGATTCGACCTGGCTGAGCTGTATAAGATTGCACATGCCCTGAAGTGGCAGGCCCTCGACTAAGATTGAATGGATATTTGCACAACAAATAAAGCGTTGTCCCGTATAAAGAAGTGCAGATAATCGAATCAACGTTGGTATCCATGTTTTCAGAATCGACCGAAAAAATGGAGGGATGAGCATGCAACAAATACAGGACAATTATGTGCTGACAAGCCTTTGCACGGACGAGGACGCGGCCTATGTCAGAAACGGATTGAAGGAGTACAACCGACACGCGTCGCCATCTGCGCAAACATCGGAACCGGTAAATATACTTGTGAAAAACAAAGAAGGCGACGTGCTAGGAGGTGTCTTGGCCGGCGTCTACCGTTTCGTCATGTACGTGGAAATATTATGGATTCATGAGCAGCATCGAAAAGCGGGAATCGGCCGGAAGCTGCTCGCGGAAATTGAGCGCAAAGCGAAGGAGAAAGGATGCAGCCTCATTCATCTGGATACGTTCAACTTCCAAGCCCCCGACTTTTATATCAAAAACGGTTTTGAAATATTCGGCGTTCTAGAAGGATATCCCGAGGGCGAGAAACGATATTTTTTGAAAAAGCACATGTAAAGTTGGATCTTTTTGAGGATCAAATCATATCCTATATATGGTACAATAAATAGCAGTATGGATATTCAGGCATGATTTCTCATCTCGATCAAGATGGAGGATGCTGCTGCCGGGTATGACCGTCGGCAGTAAGTTTATTATGGCTAGACCCAAAGTGAACAAGCGGTTGCTTGCAGAATCGTTTCTCGTCGCTTTCGTCTTATGTTTAGCGGGACTTGGGTGGAAAATGCTGCAACCGTATTTAACGGCAGAAAGTTACGTTCCCGATATTGTCAGCAGCTACTCTTCCGTGCAATATGTTCAAACCGAAACATCGATTGGCATCGTTTATTCCTACGATTGGGTAAATATGATCATTGGAGTATGTGGTTTTGTCATACTGATGATTGCATATTATGGCACACGTGTTTGGATCGGCCGAGCAGTGAAACGAAAAGTAGAATAAAATGAAGCAAGACCCCACAAAAAACATCGTTATACATTTAATGTTAAATTACAGCATAATAGACAACGGATTCCTAATGTGGTATAGTTAATGAAAACAAGGCATTTCGCTCTTCATGGGGCGGAATGCCTTCGTGCATATTTTGCGATTTTTAACATTTAATGTCTTATGAAGGGGTCAAGGGGTGATGCCGTTATGCTCTTAATGGCTGTTGTGAAGATTCGTAAACCATAATATGTAATCCGTGGAGGTAATAACATGGCCTATTTCCCGAAAAAAGACGCGGCTGCGGCCGTTCAGGTCGAAACGCCGGTTTGGAAATGCTCCGATGCCGATTGCGTCGGCTGGATGAGAGTGGAGTTCGCTTTGGAGCAGGAGCCCAATTGCCCGCTTTGCGGCTCGTCGATGTCCGAAACGACGAGGATGCTGCCGAAAATCGCAGTACCCAAAAGCTAACCGCTCATGAAATGAACTTAAAGAAAGGCGGAAGATCATATGATTCAGATCAAAGAATTTTTGGATACGAACAATATTTCGGCAGAAAAAAGAGCGAACGAGTTTCTAGCCACCTTGCAGGAGGATCAAGTGGTCGATATTAAATATTCGACAGGTCACAAATCGCTTCGCGATACGACGGAGCAAAGAAGCTATATCCTGGTCGTTTACCGGACTCAAGGCTAACAACTCCTGCGCCGATTAAATATGAGCTTCGAGAAAAAGCGTGCATCCCGCACGCTTTTTTTCTGTCCTGTATTTGCTTCATCCGGTTACAATGTTAGTCTAGGGGTGATATCGTAAGCGAATATTCAAGGAGGGCCGATAGATGGATCGGGCGGAAATGGATTTTGAAGCTGCGGTAGAAGCTGTAATTACCGGCGAGCTCGAGGCGCTGCAGCATCTGATCAAACATAATCCGGGGCTGGTCACAAGCCGGTCACCAAAGCCTCACGGAGCGACGCTGTTGCATTACGTGGCGGCCAATGGCGTAGAGATGGAGCGGCAGATAACGCCGCCGAACGCGGCCGCAGTAGCGCAGTTGCTGTTGGCGAGCGGGGCCGATGTCGATGCGACTGCACGGTTGTATGAACGACCGTCATGGGATACGCCGCTTGTTGCCCTTGTCACAAGCGTGCATCCCGCTCGGGCGGGCGTTCAAGGCGCAGTAGCCGATGTTTTGCTCGATTATGGCGCCAAGATTAATGGTCTTGATGATGACGGGGCGCCCGTAGCTTTTGCATTGGCTTTTGGCTACACCGCAACAGCTGACTTGCTGGCTGCGCGCGGCGCCAAAATCGATAATCTGCATACGGCTGCCGGATTAGGACAGCTGGAGCACGTCCAAAGCTTTTTCAAGGCTGACGGGAGTCTCCGTGATGGAGATATCGGACTGAAGCTTGGCTCGTTCATACCGCTGTTCCGCCACTCGCAAGATATGATCGATTGGGCCTTCATATACGCCTGCATGCACAAACGACTCGAGGTGGCCCAATACTTGCTCAATCGAGGGGCTGACATGGGAGCGCGGGGTTATCAAAGCATGACGGCTCTTCATTACGCTGTCTGGAAGGGTCAGGATGATGTAATGAACTTCCTGCTGGAACGCAAGGCTCCGCTTGAGATCACGAACGACTATGGCGGAACGGTGCTTGGCATGCTTGTATGGTGCATCAGGAACGACCCACTACCCGAAGCGAATTATGCGGAAATGTTACATAAGCTCTTAGCCGCAGGCGCTTCCATTCAAGCGGTGTAATAGATTTTTTATGGGCAAATCGGTTATGATTAGGACAGAAACGACGAACGTTTATTATTTTGGACGAAGGGAACGATGCTAGTGTCGGCAACGGAAAAAATAAAGCTAACTTCATATTCCACCAAAGGAGGCTGCGGCTGCAAAATCGGCCCGGCCGACCTGTCGCAAGTCATTCGCAAGCTTCCGCGGCCTGAGCCGAATCCGAATCTGCTCGTCGGCATCGATACAAGCGACGATGCAGGGGTGTATAAGCTGAACGATGAACTCGCGCTTGTGCAGACGGTTGATTTCTTCACGCCGATCGTTGACGATCCGTATTCGTTCGGACAAGTAGCTGCCGCCAATGCGATCAGCGATATTTATGCGATGGGCGGCAAACCGCTAACTGCGCTTAACATCGTTGCGTTTCCGATCCGCACGCTGGACAAGGACGTGCTCGCTGAAATATTGCGAGGTGCGGCTGACAAAAGCAAAGAAGCCGGCATTACGCTTGTCGGCGGACATTCCATCGACGACAACGAACCGAAGTTCGGCATGGCCGTTACCGGCCTCGTCCATCCGGACAGGGTGCTGACGAATGCCGGAGCAAAGCCCGGAGACAAGCTCATCCTGACGAAGCCGATCGGGGTCGGCATTTTGACGACCTCGATCAAGAAAGACCAGCTTAACGATGAAGAAGTGAAGCGCGTCACCGAGGTGATGGCTACGCTCAACCGAAAATCCGCCGAAACGATGGAGCGGTTCGAGGTGCATGCCTGCACCGACGTAACCGGGTTCGGTCTAATGGGGCATTCCCTTGAGATGGCAAAAGGCAGCAGCGTCGGCATACGCATCCATTACGGTCAAGTTCCCATTCTGCCGCGTGTACGCGAGCTTGCCGAAGCAGGCTTCGTACCCGGAGGAACGAAGAACAATTATGCGCATGTGCAGGATTCGGTTGCCTATGACGACACGCTTGACCAGATCGCCCAATGGATCTTGTGCGATGCGGTCACCTCGGGCGGTCTTCTGATTTCCGTAGCGGGCGAACAAGCCGAGGAACTTCTTGCCGAGCTGCGGAAAGCCGGCGTGGAAGCCGGAATCATCGGCGAAACGACGGCAGAGCATCCGGGACGCATTGCGGTGACGCCATAAACGTAAGGAGCGAACGAGTTTGTTTCAAGATATTACCATCGAAGAGCTTCTCCAACTGCGTGAGAACAAGCAGCTGCAGTTAATCGACGTCCGCTCCCCGTCGGAGTTCGAAGACGCAACAATTCCCGGCAGTACGAACATTCCTTTATTCAACGATGCGGAGCGGGCCGAGATTGGAACGATCTACAAGCAGGTCAGCATCCAAGCAGCCAAGGATCGGGGACTCGAGATCGTATCGGCGAAGCTGCCTGCTTTCATCAAAACGTTCGAGCGGATTCAAGGCCAGAAGGCGGTGTTCTGCTGGCGCGGCGGCATGCGCAGCAAAACGACGGCGACAGTGCTTTCGCTTATGGGCATTCGCGCCTATCGCTTGACAGGCGGGTTTCGAGCCTATCGGAAATGGGTTGTGGAAGCGCTGGAGCAAATGAGCTTGCAGCAGCATGCCTTCGTCATCAACGGGCGGACAGGCTCCGGCAAAACGGCGATTTTGCAGAAGCTGAAGGAACAGGGCTTCCCCGTAATCGATCTGGAAGGGATGGCAGGCCATCGCGGATCGATATTTGGGGGCATCGGCCTAAAGCCTCACAATCAGAAAACGTTTGAAGCTCTTCTGGTCACCGAGTTGATTAAGCTGAGGGACAAACCGTTTTTTCTGGTGGAAGGGGAGAGCAAACGAATCGGCAAGGCGGTATTGCCTGCTTTTCTGATGGAGAAGAAGGAGACGGGCACTCAACTGATGCTTCAGATCCCACTTGAGGAGCGAGTCCGGAATATTCTGGAGGATTATCGGCCTTGGGAACACCCGGAGGAAGTGCTTGTCGCCTTTTCCCGGATTCGAAACCGGATCCATACGCCAATCGCCAAAGAAATCGAGCTGGCGCTGGAGCAGGAGCGCTATGAGGAAGCCGTGCGGCATCTGCTGGAGTCTTATTACGATCCAAGGTACGAATTCGCGATCAGTCAATATGCGCAAGACCAAGTCGATATTCAGGCTAGCAATCTTGAAGAAGCTGTGGAGCGGGTCAAGCAATATGTGATGCAGCATCAACGTTAAACCATCGCCGCGGGCTTCCGCGGCTTTTTTTATCCGAATTAATGTTTTATTGCTTGTTCGCTGGTGTAAGTTTCCACCATTTATGGTAAGGTGGTTGACAAAGGGGTGGTTCCATGGAGGAAGTCCAACCGGAAGACTTCATAGATCGGCAAGTGATCCGAGGCGGCATCCTATTGAGAACTTTCACGATTTTGAACGTTATGTTCATCCTGGCCAATGTGGTCTTAGGTCTGGCGAATGGTATTAATAATTTGATCGGTTCGATCCTGATGCTCATCGTTTGTTTTTTTATCTACTATGGGAGCAGCAAGGCGAAATGGTTTTTTATTTTCGTGACATGCTTCGACGTCTTCGGTCTCTTCTTCGCGCTTGCGGAAGTGGGAATTGCTAACGTCCCGCTTATCTATTGGCTTATCTCCGGACTTTCAATCATCAGTAATATATCTACATCGGCGATTTTAATATTTTCGGCAAGTGTTAACGAATTTATATATAAACAAGCGAACTAAAAGGGCTAGGAGGAATATCCGATGGTAGAACTTATGCTCATCGAACCGTCTATCAACTACCAAAAAGAATACATCCATATGATCGAGGAATGGAGTCGAACCGGCGAAAGAATGGTTCCTTTTGTCTTGCGGTGGGAGCACGAGGATTTTGCCGCGATGCTGGGTCGACTGGCGGAATTAAGAGATAGCGCCAAACTGGATGAAAGAACCGTCAACAGCTCCACCTTCTGGTTGGCGAATCACGAGAGAAAGCTGCTCGGGGCGGTCAATATCCGGCATCGACTCAATGAATATTTGCTTCATATCGGTGGGCATATCGGGTACGGGATTCGGCCAAGCGAACGCCGCAAAGGATACGCGACATCGCTGTTGAAGCTGGCTTTAAGCAAGGCTGCCGAGCTCGGGATTGAGCGGGCGCTTGTGACTTGCGATAAGGATAATATCGGATCCGCGAGGACGATCATGAATAACGGGGGCGTATTGGACTCCGAAGCTGTAGTTGACGGCACGGTCATTCAACGGTTTTGGATCCAGGTCTGAGAAAAAGCTGGGCTGAGGCTTAGTTTCCGGGGCCCTGCAAGAGGGCATCCTGATTGTCAACTTAATCTAGTACATTCACCCAACAAGTTGAATATCTCCTCCGATAAAGTTTCTGTTAAGGGCGACAATGAGTAAAATTAGGAGCCTAGATAAATCGGTCGGCAGCTCGTTGTTCGTCTTTTAATCGCCGGCGCTAAAAATCCCACTGCACTTCGTTAGTGTCAGTGGGATTTTCACGGATATATCTTCCATCAGACGCTTCGATTAAAAACTGCTGGCATCGCGGACTTTGTCCGATTTATTCGTCTTATGGTCAGCTTCTTGCCCGTTCATGATCGATTCGCCTTCAACGTCGATATTCGGCATGATGCGGTTCAGCCATTTCGGCAAATACCATGCGGAGCGGCCCATGAGCGTCATGACGGCCGGCACGATCGTCATCCGGACGACGAAGGCGTCGAACAGAATGCCGAAGGCAAGGGCAAGGCCCATCGATTTAATCATCGTGTCTTCGGCAAAAATAAAGCTAGCGAATACCGAAATCATGATCAAGCCAGCGGCGGTAACGACGCTTCCGCTGCTCTTCAGACCGAAGAGCACCGCTTTTTTCGCATCGCCCGAATGGATAAATTTCTCGCGCATCCGGCTGACGAGGAACACTTCATAGTCCATGGCGAGCCCGAACAAGATTCCCGCAACCAACAGCGGGAGAAAATTCAGTACTGGGCCCGCTTCGGGGATACCAAACAAACCGGTCATATGGCCGTCCTGTACGACGAAAACGACGAATCCCAGCGTAGCCGCAAGCGTAAGCAGAAAACCGAGCACGGCTTTAAGAGGTACCAGGATGGAACGGAACACCATCACGAGAAGAACCATGGCTAGTCCGACAACAAGAGAAGCGAAGACAGGCAGCGCGTGGTTCAGCTTGTCCGTAATATCGATATTAACGGCCGTAGCTCCCGTCACCAGCAGTTCCACTTGATGTTGCCGCATCGTCTCGTCCGAAAGCTTGCGAACGTCCCGCACCAGATCGGCCGTCTTGAGATCGCTCGGACCGGTTCCCGGCATAACCGTGATGATTGCGGTATCGCCGTCCGGGCTCATGACCGGTTCCGTCGCCATGACAATGTTGTCCAATTTACTTAGGCTTTCTCTTGCCGAGGCAATGGCTGCGTTGGCATTTGCGGCATCCTTCGCTTGCGCAACGACCACAAGCTGCGCATGGTAGCCGGGTCCAAAAGCTTCCGCGAGCAAATCGTAGCCGCGACGCTCCGTCGTTTCTACGGATTTCATGCTGTTGTCAGGAAAACCGGTGTGCATATGCAAGGCCGGCAGACTGATGAACGCCAGCAGCAGAATGCCCGCAATCGCAATCGGCAGCGGAAATTTGCTCACAAATCGGCCCCAGGCATTCGACTCGGCGTTCAAGGTCGCTGGCGCCGACTTTTTGTCCGGTTTGCCAGACTTGGTCTTCGGACGAATTCGCTCGCCGACCATGCCGAGTACGGCGGGAACAATAAAGATAGCAACCAGGACAGCCGTTAGGACGGTAAAGGCTGCCGCTAGACCCATCATCGTAATAAAGGGAATATCGGTTACCGCCAAACCAACTAGAGCAATAATTACGGTACAGCCGGCAAATACGACCGCGCTGCCTGCAGTGCCCGTGGCAATAGCAATCGATTCTTTAACGGGTCTGCCCTCGGACAGATTTTGCCGGTGGCGAGAAATAATGAACAGGCCGTAGTCGATGCCGACGGCGAGCCCGAGCATGACGGCCAGCGTAAGGGAAACCGAGGACATGTCCGCGTAATTCGAAATGATGATGATCCCCATGATTCCAATGCCGAGCCCGATGATCGCGGTCATGATCGGCAGCCCCGCCGCCAAGACGGAACGGAACATGACAATCAGAATGAGGAACGCGATCGCGATGCCGATGGCTTCGGAAACTCCGCCGAGTTCGAGAGGACTGAAGGTAACCGTGCCGCCGAGTTCCGTTTGCAAGCCTTGGGCTCGCGCTTGCTCGACGCTAGTCATGACCACCTCTTTGGACGTTTCCGATACATCCTCCGCCGGATAGCGATAGGTAACATTAGCATAACCAATTTCTTTCGTTTGATTTATCGTTCCGGCCTCGTAAGGACTTGCCACCGAGGCAACCGATTCGTCTTTGGAGACGGCATCCAACGTTTGCTTGATAATCTTATGAATCGATTCCGTCTCAAGCGTCTGTCCGTCAGGCGCTTTAAATATGATTTGTACGGTTCCATACTTGGTGTCGCTTATCTTGAACTCTTCGCCAATGACTTTAGCCGCCTGTTCGGATTTAGTGCCGGGGATCGACATGTCACTGGAAAAATTCGCCCCCATCCTTAACCCGATTAGTGCGGCAATCAGCAAAACGGCTAACCCTCCGAAAATAACGGACTTCGGTTTCCGGGCCGCCCACCCGCCGATGCGATACAATAATTTTGCCATACTGTTAATCTCCTTCCCAAATATTCTGTCTGGTCTGGAGATCATTATACAGGGCAGCGGCAGCTCCGGAATCGTACAATCGGGCATGCCCGTGATTGTACCTTCGGGCAATTATACATATCCGCGCTCGACCGCGATCGCAACCGCCTGCGACCTCGAATCCACGCCTAATTTGTTATAAATGCTGGTCAAATGCGCTTTGACGGTTCGTTCCGAAATGCCCATGTCCGAAGCGATTTCCTTGCTCCGAAGCCCTTGGGCGGCAGCTTGCAGCACGAGTTTTTCTTTATCCGACAAAATCGACTGTTCCGTCGATTGGACCGGCGTTTCTTTCTTCTGCTTGACGGCAAATACTCTCGCCGTGATTTCGGGCTGAAGCAGCGTCTCTCCCCGCAAGGCGGAGTCGATCGTTCGGAACAAGTGGTCTCTTCCTGTATCCTTGAGCAAATATCCTTTGGCGCCTAATGCCAGACCTTGAATCATCAGCTCGTCTTCATTGTAGGTGGTCAGGATCACGACGGGGATGTCGATCCCTCTCGCGTTCAACTGTTCCATCATCTCGAGCCCGCCCATGACCGGCATGTTGAGATCCATCAGGATGACGTCCGGCGACAGCTCTTCCAGCAAACGGAGAGCCGTCGCTCCGTCCGCGGCTTCTCCGATGACTTGATATTCATCGTTTGTTTCCAATATCAGTTTTAATCCTTCTCTGACCACGTAATGGTCGTCGACGATCATGATTTTACTGCTCATGCTTAGCCTCCTCTTTCTTCTCGGGCAGTTCCAATCGAACGGTCGTTCCTTGTTGGCCTGCGCTTGAGAAAGACAATACGCCGCCAAGAATGCGAACCCGCTCCTTCATGCCGATCAAACCGTAATGACCGGGTTGGCGGCCGATCGCATTCACGTCGAATCCTTTTCCGTTATCGCTAATTTCGATGACGATACGCTCTTCCGATCGATGGATGTCAATCCAGACATGAGAAGCTTCCGCATGACGGGCTATGTTCGTCAGGCATTCCTTGACGATCTGGAGTACATGTTCTGTAAACAGCTTCGAAATATGGGGTAAGGTCTCGACGCGAAGATCAACCGGTATCCCCGTAGCGGAAGAGAATCCGTCCGCTTCCTCCCGGACTGAATCGGAAAAATCGGTTGCGGCCGAGGAGCGAAGCCGGAGACCGTCGATGGCGCTTCGCGCATCCGCTAGCGTTTTCCTTGCCGTTTCCCTGCTTTGACGCAGAATTTGATGACCTCGTTCCACGTTTCCTTTTGACAGGTGAGCGTCGATCGCTTCAATCTGCATGAGCAGACCCGCAAGTCCCTGGGCCAGCGTATCATGAAGATCCCGGGCCATTCTTTGCCTCTCGTTGACGAGCGTGAGCTCCTCGACCTTCTGGTGGGCGATCTCCAAATCACGGAGAAAGTTCTGGGTATGGATGCGCCCGTACACCTCCCTTTGAAACAATCGGGTATACGAAGTTACGATCACGTTCATGAGAAAAAGCAAAGTAAGAAACAGAGGAAGTGCAATCGGCTTATCAACGATCAGAATATTTATAAAAGCCAATGCATGGTAATAAAAACACGCCAAAACGACCTTTGTTTTCTGATGAAAAATCGCGGCGCTTTGCCCCATAAGGACCGGAAACAGCCCTAGAATGATGGAAGGATATGCGTTAGGCATTAGCTGGACGATCCACGATACAAGCAGACCCTGCAGGACGAGGTAAATCCAAGGACGCTTTTTCGTGAAGGAATCGGAGTGCCAGTATAACGAACTATGAAACAGATATAAACCCGTAAAAAACAAACTCGGAATCAACTCAAAGCGGTTTGTCCATTGCAGACTGACGATGGTCAAATAAACGACCACAAGCCAGACGGTGATTCGGCTTCGGGAATCGAGCAAAGCATTCGGTTTATCGGCAACTGTGGAATTGAAATCGCCTTGCGAGGGACGAGCGTGTTCCATTCTTTTCACCCTTTCCGGTCACGCCCCGAATTATACCAGGAAAACGCATGCCTGTCCTGTCCGTTGGTGCATGCCCTTTCATGCAAAAATCATAGTCATTGTATCAGAATACGTACGGATTATGAAATTGCCCGGCGTTTTTTATTGGTGTGCGTAAGGGAGATAGCTTGTATAATAAATAGGGAAAATGAGGTAAAAGGGGGATACAGTGAAACCATTTCTTCGAAAATACCTGGGTTTTATTATCGCCGGAATTATTATGACAGTCGGAATCATTTGTACATTGGTTGTTTATTTGAACAATCCTATCGGTATGGATCGTGTAGTTCTCGAGATTCCTGGTGATAAGGAGATCCAATTGGAGGCAGGGCGGTACTCCATATTTTATGAGTATACAGAACATAAACGCCAGTACGGTCCCATTCAAATGACATCGTATCGTAAAGCTGCATTTCCCGGTTTCGTCGAGATCCACATTGTCGATCCGTCCAATAAAGAAATCAGCAAGGCAGAAGACTCCTCCATGACCTATACGATAGACGACGTGAAGGGGGAATCTTTGTACAGCTTCACGGTTCCTCAAAAAAATCGATACAGCATTCAGACCTTGCTTAAGAATACGGAAATGGATAAATCCATGCGCTTGACGTTAATGCCCGATTTTTCAAAACAATTATTTGGTCTATTTCGGACGTTGGGGATATTTGTTTTGATTTCGATTGCAATTGCAATATTGAGCCTTTTTCAATATCTAAGAGAAGAGAAAAGAATAAAAAACGGACAAGGAACGATGTAGGGGGATCTCGATGGGAGCGAAATTCGGAAATATCCATATCAAAACAAATCACATAGATCATGTGATCCAAGCCATTCAAGAGCTTGTTTCGGACAATCCAAAACGTGTTCAGGCTAATACTGGTGAATTATCAGGGTTTGAACTCATCGTTCATCAGGCGAATCTATCGAGAAATGTATATTATGTAGGCGTCATTCGAAATGGTTGGGTAAGCGTATTGAATGATTGGTTCGCCAGCGGGGAAGTGGAAGCTTTCGGAGAAGCTTTGTCCGGTTATATTTCTTATCCGATATTGACTTGTTCCTGTTTCGACGAGGATTTTGTTGAAATGAATGTATATAACAATGGCGAACAAACAACAGGTCATGTATGGTGTGTCCCGTACGCCGCGGAAAATTATGATCTTGAAGAGAAAGAGGCTGACGTAGCCATTCTTGCCGAACTTCTTGGACATGAACATATTGCCCGGATCATGAATGCGTTGAACACGGAAGACCTCGAACATGCAATTCGAGAAATGGAACAAATAGCCGGATTTCCGCTATGGATCCATTCCGATTGGTTCAGCTCCATGCAAGACGATTCAATCGTCAAGCGATTTAAAAAGTACGATTTCAACATGTAATGTACACTACAAGTCATACGAAAACATGGAGGTTGTTTACATGAAACTTCATTATCGATGGGATGCAGCGCTAATGCGTCACCAATTGCTGCAGTCGGCAGAGTGGAAATGATGACGACGGTATATTTTATCCGGCATGCGCATTCGCCTTATGTTCCCGGTATGGAGCGGACCAAAGGTCTGTCGGATCGTGGCAGGCAGGACGCGGCTCAGGTAGCTCGCTTATTGAAGGACGAGGGAATCGACATTCTGGTATCCAGTACGTATGATCGGGCGATTCTGACGATCAAGGATCTAGCGGAGGAGTTGGGTCTCGATATCCGCTTGGAAGAAGACTTAAGGGAAAGACGTTTGGCCGATGAGGGGTATGTGATCTCCAATAAACAGTTTTTCGAATGCAAACGCAAGCTATATGAAGATTGGGACTACGCTTTCCCCGGAGGGGAATCCGGCAGGCAAGCGCAGTCCAGAGCGATAGCCGTATTGCTAGGCATCCTGGAGCAGTGCCGCGGCCACAAAATCGGGATCGGCACCCACGGCGATATTATGACGTTGATGATGAATTATTTTGATGATCGTTATCATTATACGTTCTGGCAGTCGCTTTCGATGCCGGATATTTATCAGCTGGAATTTGAAGAGAACAAATTAATTCGTGTTACGAGACGTTGGAGCTCTGGAATTTCATGACGGATGCCAATCTCATTGTTTGATGTTATGATATTTGACAAGGGAATAACATCAACAGTGAAAGGGCGATGACCATGAAGAAAGATATCGCTTTATCGGAAATCAAATCACTGGATAGCGGCGCGCTCCTGCAATTATCCGAGTTGCTGGTTCACGTTGTGGCGGATGGCGCTTCCGTCGGATTTTTGCCTCCGCTAAGTTTTCAAGAAGCAGCTGAATACTGGGAGCAGGTGCTGTCCCCGGGTGTCTTGTTGTGGACTGCGGTAGAGGAACAACGGATCGTCGGAACGATACAGCTACATCTGGCCATGAAAGCAAACGGGTCCCATCGGGCGGAGATCGCCAAATTAATGGTGCATCCCGAGTATCGCCGGAAAGGCATCGCGCGTCTCTTGATGCAGTGCGCCGAGGAAGCTGCAAAACTGGAAGGGAGATCTCTGCTCGTTCTCGACACGCGTGCCGGCGATCCATCGAACGATCTCTACAAATCGATGGGATATACGGAAGTAGGCCGTATACCGGAGTATGCCCGTTCCTCCAACGGAGAGCTGCATGCAACTGTTCTTTATTATAAAATGCTTGGAAAAAGCGTTGACAACTTGCCATTTGATTAATTGAAAACAATCACGAGGTGAAAGAGATTCATGATTTCAGATGAACAACAGTACCTATTGGATACCGTCGTCGATTGGTTTAACCGCCCCGACCAAATCCGGCATTATAGAGATGAAGCTTCTGCCGGCCCTACGCTAGCGGAGCAAGCGCTTTTATCCATTCTGCCGACAACGGGTTCGGTATTAGATGTTGGCTGTGGAGCGGGAAGGATATCCATGTGGTTGGCACGTCGAGGTTTGCAAGTAACCGGGATCGATGTGAGTGAAGAGCTGCTTGAAGCAGCCAGGCAGTTGTCCACCCAATCCGATCTTATGATCAACTACCAATGCGTAAGCGGAATGGATGCTCTAGCTCCCGGCATGAGGTTCGATCATGCAATATGTTTCAAGGTGTTGTGCTATATTCCGACCAAAGAACTTCGGCATCAATACATGAGCAATTTGTATCAATCGTTAGAGCCCGGCGGAACGTGTCTACTGACACAGTATATCGTTCCGGAGGAATACATAGACGATGCCATGGATGAAGATTATTATAAATCACCGGCATCCGGATTTGCCATTGTGGAGCGGGGAGACAGCTTCCCGCAAGCGGCGGGATATGTTCGTTGGTTTACGGAACGGGAACTGCGGAATGAGCTGGATGCGTCGCCGTTCAAGATTGTCAGAAGTTTTAGCGATGAACCGTATGGGGGAGACGGATTGATCCGACTATTCGAGTTGAAGCGAGAGATCGAGTAAGATACGCAGCAAGGAGGCCGCGACATGAATCGCACAACGACGCTATATATCGTCCGGCATGGACAAACCGAATGGAATGTGCACCACCGGATGCAAGGACACCAAGACTCTCCGTTAACGGAGCTGGGGAAAAAACAAGCGCAGTGGCTGGGAGAAGCTCTCCGTTCGGACCATCTGGATGTTATCTATTCGAGCCCCAGTCCACGAGCTTACCATACCGCGGATTTGATTCGAGAAGATCGAAAGATTGCAATCCATGAACGCGATGAATTGAAAGAGATCAATTTGGGAGTTTGGGAAGGCCGGACGCAAGATGAGGTTAAGGCCGCATTCGCGGAACAATTCGATCACTTCTGGCATAACCCTGCTGATTTCCAAGTCGAAAACAGCGAAACGTTCGAACAAGTCAAGGAAAGAGCGATATCTCTGCTCAACGAAATCTTGCGCCGACACGAAGGCCAATCCATCCTGATCGTCACGCATACCGTCGTGGTCAAGCTATTGATGGCCTATTTCGAGAACCGGCCGCTGCAGCATATTTGGAACTTGCCTTTCATCTACCCGGCTTGTCTCTGCAAGGTGGAGATATTGGGGCAGCAGCCTCATATTATTTTGCATGGGGATGTTGGACACTATCGAGAAGAACCAATAGAAGGATGAGGCTGAAGATGAATCAGTTGATCAGACAGCTCTATGACAATACCATACAAAATGATTATCATTTCGCGTACGGGGGAATTGTCGATGAGAAGGTGTATGCAACCCAAGAAAAGAAGCTGCTATTTCTGTTAAAAGAAGTCATTGACGAATCGAGAGCGGAGACGTGGTCCTTAGTCGATTTCATTAACAAGCAGATCTCCTCGAAATCATTTCTGACCATTTGGAAGAGAATCGGCGAACTGAGCTATGGGTTGCATAACCGGTTCCCGTCTTATCATTCGGATGTTACGAATTCATTTCACGATCGCCATATCGCCGAAGGCCTTCGGAGCATGGCGATTACGAATCTAAAGAAAACCGGAGGAAGCAACCAAAGCGACATGCAAGAGATTCGGGAGCATGCGAAGCGGAATAAAGAATTACTTCAATCCGAGTTGCGTATCATGAAGCCGGATCTTGTCGTGTGCGGCGGGACGTTCGATATCGTACGCGAAGTGTTTGAAATCGATGCTTCCATATCTAGTAGCGGTGCTAGAACGGCTAAATGGGGAGATATGGTTTTCATAGAATTTGTTCATCCTGGTTATTATATGTTAAGTCCAAAAATCATGTACGCTTATTTCAAAGAGGTTATCAACCAGCTTTAAGGATAGAGAATAAAAAAATGGGAATTCGTTAAAAACGCATTTCCATTTTTTTATATTCGTGCTAGAGTTATGTTACCGAAAGGTGTTGTACATGAGAGGGGGATACAGTTTGAGAGGAAACCCGATTGACGCGGCGAACCAGTTTGTACGGAAACGTTTTCCGAAATGCGATGTCGCTTTTCTGGCAGGCAGTGTTCTGAGAGGAGAGGGTACCGACTCGTCGGACCTGGATATCGTCGTCATTGATCCGAATTACGAACCGTACAGGGAAAGCTTCATGGAGCACGATTGGAAAATCGAATGCTTTGTCTACAATCATGATTCGGTCTCAACACAATTTTCGTCCGACAAAGAAAAGGGCAGGCCGATCCTGGCCTCGATGATATTCGAAGGGCTGGTCATTAAGGATCAGGGAGACGCTTCGTTATATAAGGAAAAAGCCAGATTGCTTATCGAACGCGGACCTGCGCCGTTGTCCAAAGATTTTATCCAAGCATCGAGATATTATATTTTTGATTTGCTGGACGATTTCATAGATTCCCAAAATGAGCAAGAAGCGCTCTTGACTCTGAATACGTTGTCCGTTCAACTCGCTGAATTCATCCTGCGCTCGAACGGCCAGTGGACCGGCAGGGGGAAGACTTTGGCCCGGGCTTTACATCGGTACGATAGCGCTTTGGCCGGGCAATACTTCCATGCTATGGACTGTTATTATAGAAACCGGGATAAAGAGCCGATGAAAGAATTGGTTCATCAAATCTATGCCCCGATCGGCGGTCCTTTGTTCGCAGGCTTCAGGAGCGGTTAGGCGGAAGCGGTTCGTTTCCGGAATGAATACAGCCGGATGGATATTACCCGTTGATCCGCTTAAGATTGTGGTGAGCGATTGTCGTGAGTGCGACATAAAACGATTGGGCGCTCGTTTTTTTGCCAAACTCGAATTTATGGGAAGCGACTTGAATGTTATTCGCTTTGTGATAAGGCGAAGTAATGTAGTGGATCGTGATTTCGCTATCGTCAAATCCGGTTCCCGCCGTTTCCATCGATACTTCGTAGATGGAGTCCAAGTGAATGGAGACGACACGCGCTTTTCTTCCCGTAACGCCTTGATGATCAATCAGAATCAAACGGTCGTCAGTCACGACGAAAGTATCCCGTATGAGCCGGAAGCCCAGTTGAATTTTCTCGTCCTGCATCAGAAACGGGGCATACTGGTTCTGTAGCTCCTGAACGGATACTTCCGTATGGTTGCCGAATAATCCGCTGAATAAGTTTGCCATAGGATATTCCTCCTCTTGAGATCAACTTCCATGCTACGATTTTTTTACGATAAATAGGCTTCGATAAGAAGCTGTTTATTATATTCGATTCCATCGGTTTTATTCCTTTGTAAGGAGTGGGAGGGGGAGGATTAAGCTCGCTTGCCCCCGACCTCAACTCGTTTCCAATGCGCCCCTGCATCGTTTGTATACAGCAAATAATCGCCCTGCCCGAAATTAAACATGCGCGCCCAGCCTTCCTTGCCGTTCATGAATTGAATTTGCTCGAAGCTAAGCTCTTGATCGGCTGGGCCGATATTCACGAATGTTTGGCCGCCGTCCTTAGTGGACAATAATCCGCCAGCAATAGGACCTGCTCCCGTACTCAGCGGAATAAAGCCCGCCCAGCCTGAAACAAACTGCAATCCTACCGTATAAGGTCTCCCTCCGCGCATATCCGTTTTTTTCTTCCACGTTTTGCCGCCGTCGGCAGTCGAGTACAGTGTCGATTGCAGCATACTCATGTCATAGATCAACATGTTCCCGTGATTCAAGTCGGTGAACGAAATGCCGATGTTGGCCAAATAGCCGGAATCTTCCGGCGCCCATTGCGTTTTCCAGTGCAGCCCTCCGTCTGAAGTGCGCAATACGGTGATCGCACATTTCTCGAGCGCTTGCCTTTCTGTTGCGGAGCAGCCTTTGCCCGCCCGGCCCAGAACCCAGCCATGCTTTCCATCCTTGTTGAACGAAGCGGTATCCGGCAGAAACTTACCGATCCCGAAGCTGACCCGCTTCCACGTTTTGCCGCCATTCGTCGTTGCAAGCATGTATTGATCGGCGACTATGGCGTAGACTAGCTTGGAATTCACGACGTAAAGATTGTCGGGTTGTTGATAAAGGTTGACTCGATCTGCTTTGGCACTCCACTGAACGCTCCAATGCGCCCCACCGTCAATCGTATGTTTAATTTGAAGGCCGGAACATAACACATCGCCTTTCACTTCGCGACAGCCGGATTTTCCGACAAGCCAGCCTTCACTTGCACTGGAGAAGCCGATTTTTCCGATTTGAAGATCCAGCGTGGATTGTTTGGCCCATGTTTTCCCGCCGTCCTTCGTCTTCCAAATGTCGGAGCCTTTGGCCGTACGAGACGTTGTCCACCCAACCTTGCCGTTAACAAAATTGATGTCCGTTAATTGTAACGGGTTGGGTTTGACAGATTCCGCTTTAACGGAAATAGGGCGGCCACCTAAAAGTAACACGAACAGCAGGATAAGTGCGCAACCGGTGATCGACATGTTGCGTAACATCATCAACACTCCTTAATCTCGAGGAATACAGATTTGACGGTTGAAACGGGAATGGAGTTGCAAATGATTTCGAAAACGTGTAGAGGAAACTAGGCGGTGTTGACGAATTTTGAAGGTAGTGAAGCCGGAGGGGATACGATGCGGAAAGGGAAGCTGCTCGCAAGAGGCAATACGGCGGAAATATACGAATGGGGCGACCGGGAGGTCATCAAAATTTTTGTTACTCCTGAACGCGTTATGAATGAAGTCGAAAATAGCAACATCGTATTCGCGATGGGGCTGCCGGTGCCGCGCGTCAAGGATGTCGTGAAGCTGGAAGACGGGGAAGGGATCGTATACGAAAAGATTGAAGGACCTACTTTGATGCGATCAATGGAAGCAACGGAAAGCAGCTTGCTTGCGCATGCACAACTTATGGCAAAGCTGCACGCCGATTTGCATCGGGTGACGACGGCGATAACGCCAAATTTAATAGCCGAATTGGGTCGCGGCATTGGGCGGGAGCGAACGCTTACAGCGGAGCAGCGCTCCGAAGCGGCGGAATCATTGAAGCAGCTGCCGGAAGGGAACACGATTTGCCATTACGACTTTCATCCCGATAATATTATCATGTCCCCGAACGGTCCGATTATTATCGATTGGTTGAATGCCTTGGTTGGACATCCGGATGCCGATGTGATGCGAACACTCGTGATTCTACGATCCCGCAGCTTGCCTCCCGATCCGCCGTCATGGCTGCTTGCCCGGGAAAATCGGCTCATGTTCTGCGACGCATATTTGACGGAATATCGCAAGCTTCGCGATGTCCAGGTGGATGAACTGGTCCGTTGGACGGCGCCTACCGTCGCCAAACGATTGAGCGAAATCCCGCAGGGTGAGGAAAACTTGTGGGCGGAAATGCACGACTTTCTGCAGAGAATCGCCGGAAGGCAATAAAAAACAGACCCGTCCGATATGCCGGATCTGGTCTGTTAAGCGTTCGGCTGCTTGCGAATCCGATAAACGCACTTTCTGTCGCCTTTCGCAAGACATTCCGTGCGTTCGACATCGGCGTTAAGCAACGATTCGAACAAGTTGAGCTCGCAAGTGCAAGCGTGGTTGTATTTATTCGCGATTTGCGCAATCGGGCAATTATGCTCCATCAACACGTATTCGTCGTCGCTCTTTTGAGTTAACTCCACCATATAGCCGTTTTCATTCTGAAGCTCAGCCAAGGCGGACACTTTGTCGGCGAACACGGAGCCTTGCATCCGCTCCGCGTATTTCGCGGCCAACGTTTTTTTGCGCAGATCGAACAAATGATTGACCATCGCTTCTCCCGCCTCGCCCTCAAGCTCACCGAGCAAATCGAGCGTGAGGGTATTGTATTTCTTCGGGAAGAAGCTTTCGGCTTGCGCGGTCAACGAGTATGCGGCCGAAGGCCTTCCCATCGGTTGGCGGTAAGTCGTGGACGCGATAAGTCCTTCTTTCTCCAAAGTGCCGAGATGACGGCGGATGGCCATGCTCGTAATGCCGATTTGCTCCGTAATTTGTTTGGCGCTCAGCTCACCTTGAGTTTTGAGCATTTGCAATATTTTATCGCGAGTCGACAAATCCAATGTCTGATTCAACGTTGATCCCCACCATTTCCATTAACCGTATTCCGGCGTGGCATGATCGTGATGCTCGCATTCCGTGGAGCAGTAGCCTTGATAGATCGAATCGCATTCCTCGCAGCAAATATGCTGGCGGTGGCACGAATCGTCGGCGCAGTTGATATACCGGTCCGCCGGTTTATGGCAGTGGTAGCATTCCCCGACCACGACATCCTCGTCCGTCTGATTGATCGGTACGGCGATGCGGTCGTCGAAGACGTAACATTTGCCGTCGAACAGCCTGCCTTGCACTTCAGGGTCTTTGCCGTAGGTAACGATGCCGCCCTCTAATTGATATACATCCGTGAACCCTTCGTTCATAAGCACGCCGGTCAGTTTTTCGCAGCGGATGCCGCCCGTGCAATAGGTCAAGATCGGAGTATCTTTCGCTTGGTTCATATTTTGACGTATCCAGTCCGGGAAATCGCGGAACGATTCGACGTCCGGGCGGATCGCATTCCGGAAATGGCCGATATCGAATTCGTAGTTATTGCGGCCGTCGAGCACGATGACGTCGTCACGCTGCAGCATTTCGTGGAAATCTTTTGGCGCGAGCCGCTTGCCGCTTTTTTCGTTCGGGTCCAGGCGCTCGCCGTCGTAACGCAATGTGACGAGTTCTTTTTTGTGGCGCACGAACATTTTTTTGAACGCATGATCTTCCGCATCATCGATCTTGAAGACGAGATCCGAGAATAGCGGATTGCGGTGCATATCGTTCATGTATTGCTCCGTTTGCTCATACGTGCCGGACACGGTGCCGTTGATGCCTTCTTCCGAAATCAGAATCCGACCTTTCAATCCAAGCTCCTTGCAATATTGCAGGTGTTCCGCGGCGAACTGCGCCGGATCGGGAATCGGAACAAATTTATAATACAACAAAATACGGTATGGACTTTGTTTATTCATTTCGTATCTCCTTCGTGAAAAATAAAGATCAGCCCGCCGAGAATCTCAACAGGCTGACACTACGATACAAGCGTATCGGATATTGTGTCTTCATGACATAGCGTTATTGTAGAACATAACATCGATTTAGTCAATATAAATGTATAGAAAGTAAGTTTAACACCCATCGGTACCGTTATAACTTGCCGGAAGAATCGATAGTTCCTGTCATTGGCAGCAGCGCGGCCGCGTAGTATTCTTGATCTAGAAGTTCGTTTCGAAAACGAAAACGAGAACGAAAACGAAAAAGATAACTAAGGAGTTGTGCATCCATATGTTAAGCATTCGGAAGGCCGTCGCAGAAGATCTGGGATGGATTAACGAACAATATCGGGCAATCGATTTCGCTCTGTCGAACCTTGATCGGGACATCGTCCTTATCTGCTTAGTCGATGGGGAGAAAGCCGGATTAGGCAGATTGGTCGTGCTTGAAGAAGGAGAGGCCGAGCTCGGCGGCATTTATACGCTGGACAATTACAGGGGAGCCAAAGTCGCCAGCTTTGTCGTCGACAGCCTCATTCGCCATGCGCAAGAGCTAAGCTTCGGGAAACTGTATTGCATCCCGTTCGAGAAGCTTGCTTCATTTTACGCCCGATTTGGATTTGAAACTGCAACGAAGATGGAAGGTATACATCCTAGCATCGTAGACAAATACAGATGGTGCAAGCAAACGTACGCGGAGCCGACATTGCTTATGATACTGGAGAATAAAGGAGATGGGGATACGAATGTCAGCGGAAGAAATTTTTGATATATTCGACGAACATCGAGTAAAAATCGGGACGGCAACCCGGCACAGCGTCCATGCGGAAGGCTTGTGGCACCAGACCTTTCATTGTTGGATCCTGAACCGGTCAAAGCCAGAAGACTGGAGCTTGCTGCTCCAACTGCGCCATAAGGACAAGGACGTATTCCCTAATATGCTGGACATCTCGTGCGCAGGGCACTTGCAAGCCGGGGAAGACGTTGAAGACGGCGTTCGCGAGCTTCATGAGGAGCTTGGCATCAAGGCGGTTATTGAAGATTTGACATACTGCGGATGTGCTACGGAAGAAAACATCGTCAGCGCCCATCTGATCGACCGCGAGTTCAGCCATATGTTCTTATACGCATGCGACGATCCGCTTGAATCGTATTCGTTCCAGCGAAGCGAAATTTCAGGGTTGTTTCTCATCCCGATTACGGAGTTTATGCGGCTGATTGATGGGACGCTGGAGCATATCGAGATCCAAGGAATCGTCGTGAGCGAAGCGGATGGGCGGATCGTTCAAGATCGCCGAACGGTCGGCAGGGAACATTTTGCACCCAATTCTAGCAGCTATTATGATTTATTGTTTAAGAGCATCGCGATGCTAGACAAGTGAATTGAGACTTGGGAGGCGGTACGAATGATTCGTGCATTCATCTTCGATCTGGATGGGACATTGCTTGACCGTGATGTATCGTTAAAAGATTTTGTGTCCGCGCAGCATGACCGTATTCCAGCATTGCAAAACATAGACAAAGACGAGTTCGTACAACGTTTTGTCGAGTTGGACAAGCGGGGTTACGTATGGAAGGACAAGGTGTATCAACAGCTTATCCAAGAATATCGACTGCCGGTCGCCTGGGAGGAGCTTTTGGACGACTACGTGAAGAGCTTCCGCTACCACTGCGTCGGATTTCCGAATCTCCATGACATGTTAACTTACATGAAGAGGCAAGGCATGAAGCTCGGCATCATTACGAACGGGTTCGGCGAGTTTCAAAGCAACAACATCAAGGCGCTGCAGATCGAGGATTATTTTGACGCGATCCTGGTTTCGGAAATCGAACAACTTCGCAAGCCGGACCCGGCAATCTTCCTGCGAGCAGCGGAACGACTCGGAGTGAAACCGGAGGAGGCCGTTTATGTGGGGGATCATCCCGAGAACGACGTCATCGCCAGCAGACAGGCCGGTATGAAAGGGATATGGAAGAAGGATTCGTATTTTGACGGTGAATTTGAACGCGACGGAACGATTCATGACTTGTCGGAATTGATCGGGCAATTTGAGTCGAGTGCTAATCGCCATCAAAGAATCATAAGTTATAGGAATAACTGATAGTCAAGATGAGCGGAGCGATGAGGAGGGAGACGGAAGTTGAACTGGTCCCTTCTTCTTATGGCCGCCGTTGAAGAGGAGCTGGCTTTATCCGCTCAGATCCGGCGATTGATCGCAGTAACAAGAATGAGTGCATATCCGGAGTCGGGCCTATCCGACAGAAACGACTTGCTCTTCCGTACGATGATCGCCGCGGTGGATAACGGGAAAATATCTTATGCGCTCTGGTTCGACCGAATGAATCTGATCCTGAGCCACCCGTCGGCTGAAGACGATTCGGAACGATACCATCCTATAAAGGCAATCATGGACGAGTCGATGACATGCTTCGATCAGTCCATGGAAGATTTTGTACAGCTATTGGGTTTGAATTTAGGCATCATGTACAATCAAGACGGAGTCGGGGCTGAGGCAGGCTTGATTGTGACTAAGCTTGCTTCCGAATGCCTGCGTATTGCTTGCAGCTTGCTTGAATGGTATATGGCCAAAAAAAGCGGACATGCGCTGCTCAACAGCAAATTTAATGTTTCGACTGCCAAGCCCCGTAAACCGGACTGGGTAGACGGAATGTCCTCGGCCTTGCTCAGAATCAGACAGGGTAGGCTGAATTCAACCGGTGAATACAGCTTTTATATTCAACAAATCCGGCTTCTGTTAAGCCGCATCGACACCGGACTTTCCGAGTCTTCCGGCAAGCAAACGGACAATTCCAAGACCAAACCTTTCTTTTTAAAATAAAAGAGGTATAAAATAATTGACATCATGCGATCGGACATGATATCGTAAGGCAAAATTATCAAAATACATAACGGCAGACATCAAGCAACCTAGAATTCAGGTAACCGCTTGATGTCTTTTTTATTCAGCGAAGAGGATGCTGCTACTAACACATTAGGAGAATACAACGCGATGGACAATAGCTGGGAACGATCGATTCCTTTTTATGCGATGGAATGGAACATGGTATCTGCTCTATTGCGTCGATTTGACCCGAATCTCAAGCTCACAACCTTTCAACCGTTGTCAGAGGGAAAAAGAACGTCGAATTATCGGGTGGATACAGCTGCCGGTCATTCGTTTCTTTTGCGCGTATTTCCTGCCGGAGATTCGAGCTGGATGAAGGAAGCGAGCCTTCGGTCATTGCTGAGCGAGCGTGTACCGATGCAGCGTCTCCATCATATGGAACAACATTCGAATCTATTGGATGGACGGACTTTTGCGATCTATGATTTTGCGCAAGGATCGACATTGCTGGAGTTATGGTGCAACGGCTACATCCCGGAGCTGCCGCTCATGGAGGAGATCGGTTTGATACTAGGTGAAATCCATCGGCATCGTTATGACAGGATCGGCTTTCTGAACGAAAGCTTGGATATTGCCGAAGAACTCCCGCCCTTGGACTCGTGGTATGATCTGTTTCTTAACCGCCGTGCCAGGGAGCGATTGGGAGAAGAAGTATCGGAACGGATCGAGCGTGTCGTCCACCATAATAAAGCCGAGCTGCAGCAGATGGATCGTGCAGCCGCACTCACGCACGGAGATTTTCGCCCAACCAATCTCATTATTCATAAAGGGAGGGTCAGCAGCGTCATCGATTGGGAGTTTGCCATGGCGGGACATCCGATCGCCGATATTGCACAATTTTTCCGCTATGAGGATCAATTTTCTCCGCGATTAAAAGATGCGTTGATCCGTGCCTACCAAGAGACTTCGGGTAACGAGCTTCCGGAACACTGGGAGCGAATCGGAGGAATGCGGGATATGGTCAATTTGCTTCAAATGATCGGCACGGAAGATGAGCAGCCGGTCAAGCACGAGGACGTAAGGCGACTCATTCTTCGCCGGTTGTAAGTGGATTCCAGGATGAAAGGACAATGATCCATGTCAACAATTTCAACAACAATTCATGATGTAGAGGCACCGCATTTCGTACTTTTTTTCTTTCATGCCGGTCAAAGCTCGTCCAATCGGGAAGCGCATACAGCTTCGGGTGAGCCGAAATGAACATCGCCGTAGCAGGGATTTTTCATGAGACGAATACGTTTGCTCCCGGGCTGACGACGCTTGATCATTTTCAGGGTGAATGGGTTGCCGGTCATGAAGCTTTCCTGGCCCGTTACGCAGGAACGAGAACCTCGATGGGGGGCGTCATCGATGCGGCAAAAACGCATGGAACGAAGCTTACGCCGGGGCTGTATACGGCAGCGACCCCAAGCGGCATGGTAACGGCGGAGGCAGGCGATGCGCTGATCGACGCTCTCGTCCGTTCCATCGATTCCGGCGTGGACGGCATCGTGCTGATCATGCACGGCGCCATGGTGTCGGAACGCGTTCACGACTTCGAGGGCGAGTGCCTCAGACGATTGCGCGAGCGGTTCGGAGCCGGGTTTCCGATCGCGATGACGCTTGATCTTCACGGCAACATCAGCCCGGAAATGGTCGAACTAGCGGACATATTGGTCGGATATGATACCTATCCGCATGTCGACATGTACGAGCGGGCTGTGGAAGCGTTCGAGCTGCTGCTGCGAGTCGTTCGCGGCGAGATTCGGCCGGTTCGGGCTTTTGCGCATACCGGCATGCTCGTCGTCCCGCAAGGGATGATGACGGATGCAGGCACGATGAAGGAGCTGATGCTCCGCGCTTTTGCGATGGAGTCCGAGCAGCGCGTCCTGAACGTTACGGTAGCCGGCGGATTTCCGTACAGCGACGTGCCGGATGCAGGGATGTCCTTTGTCGTGACGACGGATGGGGATGCCGAGCTTGCTCGCCATTATGCGGGCGAGTTAGTGCGAATGGCAACCGAGCGCAAGTCAACGTTCGATGTTTCTTACATCGAGCCTCGTGTAGCGGTCACCCAAGCATTGGCTCAACCGGAGGGGCCGGTTATTCTGTCCGAAGGCTCCGATAACGTAGGCGGCGGGGCGCCTGGCGATGCAACGCATGTATTGGCTGAGCTGAAAGACGTTTCGCAGAAAGCGCTTATCGTCCTTTACGATCCGGAAGCGGTTGAAGATGCGTATCGGATCGGCGCCGGGGGAGCGTTCGACGGCCGCGTCGGCGGCAAAAGCGACTCGCTGCACGGCGAACCGGTTCATATCGTCGGGCGGGTCCGGCTGTTGTTCGACGGTCAATATCGCCATATCGGTCCGTACATGACCGGACACCAAGCTGACATGGGGCGTTCGGCAGTCATTGAAGCGGTGGGAGGGGGCTTGACGATAGTGCTCACGTCGAAAAGGACCGCGCCTTGGGATCTTGGCCACATCCTCGCGGCAGGATTGCAGCCGGACGACTTCAAGATCATTGTCGCCAAATCTGCCATCGCGTGGCAGACTGCGTTCGGCCCGTTTGCCAAGCATGTCGTAAACGTCGATTCACCCGGCTGCTGCAGCGCCAACCTGCGGCACTTCGATTACAAGCATGTACGTCGTCCGGTCTATCCGCTTGATTTCGGAACCTAACCCGGGATTCAAATAAGAGAGAGGGGATTTTATGAGAGATTTTGCGAAGTCCAGACATCACTTGGAGCAATCCAAGACCGTATTGGCCGGAGGCGTTGCCAGCTCGCTGCGCAGCGCGATGAAACCGGCGCCGTTGTTTGCGGAATCGGGTTCAGGGCCGAGAATCCGCGACGTGGACGGCAATGAGTATATCGATTATTTGCTGGCTTACGGTCCGCTTCTTCTTGGTCATGCCCATCCGTCGATTACGGAAAGCGTTCATGAAGCGTTGAAGCGGGGAGCGACCTACGGGCTGCAGCACGAGGGAGAAATCCGGCTGGCGCGGCGGTTAGTGGACTTATTGCCATGTGCGGAGAAAGTCGTATTCAGCGGATCGGGCACCGAAGCGGTCATGCTGGCTCTCCGGCTGGCGCGAGCCCATACGGGAAAGCGGAAAATCGTCAGATTTCACGGGCACTACCACGGTTGGTCGGATTCCGTATTCACCTCGTTTCCAAGCTCCGACATGCGCCAGACCGGCTCGGGTGCGGGGGCGGTATCTCCTTCGGAACAGCAAATTATGCCCGGAACCGGCGGCCAAAGCGCCAAGGCGCTTGAAGACGTCATTCTGCTGCCGTGGAACGACGCGGCCGCGTTGGAGCAGGCGCTGCGCCAAAATCACGGCGACATTGCAGCCGTCATTTCCGAACCCGTCATGTGCAATTCGGGTTGTATTGTTCCGAGACCCGGCTATTTGGAGCTGATGCGTTCCTTGACCGAGGAGCTCGGCATCGTCATGATTTTGGACGAGGTGATCACCGGTTTCAGGCTAGGTCTTGGCGGAGCTCATGAGAAATTCGGGATTCGGCCGGACTTGGTCACGGTCGGGAAAGCACTGGGCGGGGGACTTGCGATCAGCGCCGTTGCCGGCAAAGCGGACATTATGGCGTTGGTTGAGGAAGGATCGGTAAGTCATCTGGGCACGTTAAACGGAAATTGCGTGGCCGTTGCCGCCGCACTTGCGGTAATTGACGAACTATCCCGGTCCGAAGGAGCGATTTACGCCCGAATGGAACAAACCGCCGGCAAGCTCATACAGGGCATTCGCGAGCTCCAGCAGGAGCATCGGATCCCGGGGATCGTCAACGAGGCCGGGCCGGTGTTTCACATGATGTTTACGGACGAACCCGTCGTCGAGGATTTCGCCGCGTTTAATAAGCGCGATGCCGCCTTGTACTCCCGGTTTGCCGGGATGATGCTGGAGGAAGGCGTACTCATTCGTTCGAACGGATTGTGGTATATTTCCGCAGTACATAGCGGGCAGGAGATCGATGAAACGCTGAGTGCGATGAGCCGGGTGCTTGCGCGCTTGAGAACAAACCACGAAAATTTGTAGTTGACAAATAAAAAAATAGTGTCTAGAATAGCCTTAATTTCATATCGGTACGAACCAAATAAATTCGATGAAGAGAAAAAGTAAGTTATTGATCTGATCTGACAGAGAGTTGGGGTTGCTGAAAACCAACGTTCAGGAAGTAACCGAAAGCCGTCTCCGAGAAGCAAGCTGAATCAAGTAAGCTCTGCCGCTTTTCCAGCGTTAACCGGAACACGTATTGTTGGATATGTGAATCGAGTGTCGCTCCGATCGGGGTGAAACTAGGGTGGTAACACGGGTTAATCAGACTCGTCCCTTTGCTGGGGCGGGTTTTTTTGTTTTTTAACACATGGAGGGATTTGTATGAACAGGGGAACTATGGAACAAATGCTGACGCCGATGGTTCGCGACATGCAGCCTTCGGGCATTCGACGATTTTTCGATTTGGTTGACGGGAAAAGCGATATGATCTCGCTTGGGGTCGGCGAGCCGGACTTTACGACGCCGCTGCGCATTCGGGAGGCGTGCATCCGGGCGCTCGAGAAAGGGCGGACGACGTACACGGCGAACGCCGGGATGATCGAGCTTCGTGAAGCGATCGCCGAATATCAATCGACGGAATTTCAAGTCGACTATGATCCTGTCAGCGAGGTGCTCGTCACCGTCGGCAGCAGCGAAGGGATCGATCTGGCGCTGCGTGCGTTGATTGGCGCGGATGATGAAATCCTCGTGCCGGCGCCTTGCTATATTTCCTATTCGCCGATTACGGCGCTCGGTTGCGGCAAGCCGGTTCCCGTCGAAACGTTCGCCGAGGATCAGTTCAAGCTGAAGGCGGAAGCGCTGCTTGAAGCGATCACCCCTCGTTCCAAGGTGCTCATCCTGAGCTACCCGAACAATCCGACCGGCGGCATCATGACGTACGAGGATTGGCTGCCGATCGCCAAAGTCGTCGAGGATCACAACCTTGTCGTCATTTCCGACGAAATCTACGCCGAGCTTACGTATGACAGCAAGCATGTCAGCTTCGCCTCGATTCCGGGGATGAAGGAACGGACGATTCTGATCGGCGGCTTTTCCAAAGCGTTTGCGATGACGGGCTGGCGCGTCGGTTATGCGTGCGGGCATCCCGATCTCATCCAGGCGATGCTGAAAATTCACCAATACACGATCATGTGCGCCCCGATTCTAGGCCAAATCGCCGCTCTTGAATCGCTAAGGAACGGCATGGCGGAGAAGGATCATATGATCGAATCCTACAACCAGCGAAGAAAATTAATCGTTCACGGCTTGCGCCAAATCGGGTTGCCTTGTCACGACCCTCAAGGATCGTTCTACGTATTTCCGTCCATCGCGCACACCGGTTTAAGCTCCGAGACGTTCGCCCAGCGGCTGCTTCACGAGGCGAAGGTCGTCACCGTGCCGGGGGATGTGTTCGGGCTTGGCGGGGAAGGGTTTATCCGCTGCTCGTACGCGACTTCGGTCATCAAGCTGCAAGAGGCGATCGAACGGATCGCGGCATTCCTTAAAACTTTGGATTAACCAGGTTGAAATATTCTGTGATAAAGAGGCGATCCTGCCATGCTCATCGTTTCAGCCACCGCAAAGCGCAAGATGTTGCTGGTTTCGGCTCTTATGGTTGCATTAACGGGAGCTTGCTCGAATGAGTCGGCTGCTCCCGCAGGCACAGAGCCGGCTGCCGGAGAAGTGCAAGCTGTCAAACAGCAACCGCAGACTGCATTAAAACAAGATCCGATTGCTTGGGATACACTGGATGTATCGTCCTTTTTTACGCAAAAAAGCAAAGGAACTTTTATTTTACTTGACGCCAAGACACAGCGAACGTATATGTTCAACGAGAAGCGGGCCAAGGCCCGACAGGTGCCTCAATCGACGTTCAAAATTGCCAACGCCCTGATCGGACTGCAAACCGGTGCCGTGGATAGCGAAAATGCAGTCAAACGATGGGACGGCAAACAATGGTCCAGGTCGAGCTGGAATCAAGACCACACGCTGGCATCCGCCATGCATGACTCCGTCGTTTGGTATTACCAGGCGATGGCGCGGGATATCGGGAAAAAGCGAATGCAGGAATGGTTGGACAAGATAGGCTACGGCAACAACGATATTTCCGGCGGTATCGACCGGTTCTGGCGGAACAGTTCGCTGCGCATCTCTCCGCTGGAAGAAGTCGAGTTTCTCGGCAAGCTGATCGATGAGACGCTTCCTTTCAATAAGGAAGTGATGCAAACCGTCAAAAGGATGATCCTGCTCGAGGAAATCGGCGACTATACGTTGTACGGCAAGACGGGGGGCAGCGTCAAACCGCCGTTTGGCTGGTTCGTAGGTTTTGTCGTCAAGAAAGGCCGAACCTATATTTACGTGACGAATATGGACGGATCGGGATCCGACTCGAACCAGCAGGCGAAAGAAACAACGCTGCGAATTTTGAAATCGATCGGACTCACATGAAGGAGGCAAAGAGCCATGACCGATTATATCGCGCTGCTGCGGGGAATTAATGTGAGTGGACAGAAGTTGATCAAGATGGAGCAGCTGCGGGAAATTTTCGAAACGATGAAGTTTCAGCGTGTGCGTACATATATTCAAAGCGGCAACGTCTTGTTCGAGTCCGACGAGCTTGACGCCGTATTGTTGAAGAACAAAATCGAAGAGCAACTGCGTCACGCGTTGGGATACGATGTCCCCGTCATTCTGCGAACCAAGCAAGAACTCGAGGACGTTATCAGCGGCAATCCTTTTCTTGACAGCGATATGGCGAGCGAAGGCAAGATATATGTCACCTTCTTGTCGGAAAAGCCGACCGCAGCGGCAGTTGAGCATATGATGACGTTCAATAGCGACGTTGACGAGTTCCGAATCGTCGGTCGAGAGGTTTATATTTTGTGCAGGCAGCAATACGGCAAATCGCTGTATTCCAACAACTTCATGGAGAAAAAGCTGAAATTGACGGCAACCTCCCGAAACTGGGAAACGACGAAAAAACTTGTTCAGTTATCGCATCAATAAACGTTTTAAACGATCTTCAGGTTTAGACCCAATCCCATTCCCGAGGATCGGATATTTCCAACAACCGATGCAAATAATAGACGCCCCGAATTTGCCGCCGAATCGCATCATTTAGCGATTGAAGCGCCTCGCGGGCGATGCTGCGGGCTTGCTCGACATTGTTGTCGTCAAGCTCGCGGATCACTTGCTTGACAATGTCCAGCGGCCATGCCGCCGAACGCAATGTTCCGATCATGAGTATTTTGCGGACTTGCTTCGGTTCGAACGTGCGATATCCGCTTTCCTTATCTCGCGAAATATCGAGGAGCCCCATCTTCTCCCAATGCCGGATTGCGGATGCCGGAATCGACGTTTCCTTCGATACTTCCCCAATTGTCAGCCCACGCTTGATTTTTCTTGTATCCATCTGATCTAATTCCGCCGCATCGAGCGCCTGCACCGTCTTCTCGGCCATCAGTTTCTTCCGGTTCAGCCCGGCTTGCGCTTCGTTGACCGCCCACATCGCTTCGTCAAACTTCCTCTGCACCATCAAACGCATCGCATCAACCGTAAGCTCCATGCCGAAACCGAGTCGCATTGCGCGGATGCATTCGAAATAAGCCCGATGTTCTTCCGTATAGATACGATACCCATTGGATGTACGTTCGACTTGCGGTATGATTCCCCATTCCTCGTAATGCCGAAGCGCATTGGTGCTGATTCGCAATCTTTTGGCGATATCGGCCGGCTTGATCGTCATGATAATCCTCCTATCGAACGAATGGGTTAAACGATAACCTTAAAGCTGCACTTCATACTTTGAATAAGAGATTCCTTAGATGGACGGCAGTTACGAATCCGAACTTTGAGTTTTGCATGTATGTTATACAATGTGAATACCAAACGGTCAAGAGACTTCGGCGGGTCATTCGAACCTGAAGACGAGGAATCGTTTCATCTCCGAAAACGAACAACTTGGCCGTAATTGAATAGGAGGGATTCAATGGATCTTACATTCGCCGAAACTTATTTACGAATATCAACCCGAGGATCGGAGTTCCCGAGGCATGCCGTACCTGCCGCCGATTTGTTGAACCGGGAGACTATGCTTGAACTGTTAACGAAGTACTCGAGAATCGTCAAAGGAACTGGATTGGAGCTGGCCGTGTCGTTCTTCGGAACCGCTGTGTACGGGTTAATCGACATGAAGCAAAGAGTGATGTCTCTATACGGCAGAATCCTCGATTTATCATTGACCAATATCACGTTTCAATTGGAAGCACTAGGGGAGATGGGTCAGTATGTCTTGAAGCTGGGCGAAATCCGATGGACGGAATTGCCGGATGAAGGGCGCCGACAAGCGGTTGAAGCGGAATGGGACCGTTTCTTCAAGGAAGACATGAATCCCTTGATCGAATCGGCAGCCGCCGCGGGAAGATTCAAGCCTGATCTGATTTGGAACCAATATGGTTCTACCGCGGCTTATACGATGGATTACGCCAGGCCGACGATGCCCGAAGGGCCGGAGCTGCAGCGGCTTCAAGACGATTTCGAGCTTCTCTGCGGATTGCCCGGCGGTACGTTCAACCGAAAGCGGAAGCCGTTTCAACATACCCCGAAGTTTATCGACAACCCGTATCAGCCCGGTACGCCGCTCATGGTCCGCTCGGCTTGCTGTATGGTTTACAAGCGGGAAGGCGGGGTCAAATGTTATTATTGCCCGATACTGAAGACCGAGGAGCGATTGAAGCTCAGGGAACAAATCGAAGCAGGGGATACGGCATTTCCAAACCAGCAAAAATAAAACGTGAACGGTTAAGTGTCATGATCCTTTACAGCATCATGTTCGATTAGGACTAAATCTTGAGCCGCGCATTTGCGCGGTTTTTTGTTTATTCGTCTCGCCTATTGCTGCAGGAATGTATGATTATATGCAAACTGTAATACGCCGATGGGAAGGAAGATGCCATCATGAGCGCGAAGGTAATATCATAACAATCTTATCGTACGAATGTGAGGTCTAGAGATGGAGAAATTCACTTATTTTTACCGTACGCAATCGCCTTTCTCGCAGTGGCATCCGGCTTTGTTTGTCGTAGACGGCATCCGATTCAATTGCGCGGAGCAATATATGATGTACATGAAGGCGTTATTGTTCGAGGATCGGGAAGCGGGGGAGCGCATACTGAAAGCGCAGCATCCGCGCGAGCAGAAGGAATTTGGCAGGCAGGTGCGCAATTTCAATAAGAAGCTTTGGGAAGAGCGCTGCAAATCAATTGTTTACGACGGCAATAAGGCCAAGTTCACGCAAAACGCCAACCTGTTGCAAAAGCTGCTGGAGACGCAAGGGACAACGCTGGTGGAAGCGAGCCCGACGGACCGGATTTGGGGTGTCGGCTTGCTCGAGGACGATCCGAGAATCCGGAATCGCCGAACATGGCGCGGCACGAATTGGCTGGGAGAAATCTTGACACAGCTGCGGGAGGATCTCCTTCGGGAGCGGCAAGCTTCTCGAACTCTCGATACGTGATCCTTGATAGGAGCAATTCGGTACATATTTGCCCTCGGTCTGCCCGGTACATGCGGTACACGGGTTGGAAAATGTATTTTCGAATTTTCATGCCATTGTCTCCGTACTACATCTTGTGTGCCGTGTTGCAAATGATTCGAAAAAACGACACAATCGCCAACGGAATAAAAAATATTTTTTTGGGTAAAAACAGGTCGAAAGCCGGGGGATAAACTCCGGCTTTTGCTTGTTTTACTGGCTTTTCCAGCGAAGTTGAGGCTCTCTTCTCCCCCTTATTTATACCAGAAAAAAAGGTATTTATTTCATTGACAAACGCAACATCTTGATATAGATTTGTAATTACCCACTACATATTGTTGGAAAACATCGTAAATGTTCATCTTAAGAGAACCGTGATATGAAGGGATAATGCGCCTATACGGCGCGTTTTTACTGCGTTAATAATCATTGAGGGGAGACGGGCTGCATGGTGATTGCATATGCTTCCAAGACGGGAAACGTGAAACGATTTGTCGGAAAGTTAAACATGCCTACGGTTCAAATTGACGACACGACGGTATTGGAAGAACCGTTCGTGCTGGTCACGTACACGACGGGCTTCGGCCAAGTGCCGGATAAAGTTGTTTCTTTCTTAAATCGGAATTACGGCAAGCTCGTCGGCGTATCTGCCAGCGGCAACCGCAATTGGGGCGAAGGCTTTGCGCGCAGCGCGGATCGCATTTCCGAGCAATACGGCGTCCCGGTCATCAACAAGTTCGAGCTGTCCGGAACGCGGCAAGACGTGGAACGATTTTTGATGGGAGTGAACGCAGTTGCGTCATATTGAGCTGAACAACTTATTAATGCAAAAAGGCGAGGACGGCTTTTTTCAATTGGATAAAGACCGCGAGGCGGTCCGGGAGTTCATGGAGGACGTGCACAAGAAGAGCGTCCGTTTCACAAGCACGACGGAAAAAGTACGTTACATGATCGACAACGACTATTATGAGGATGTCTACAAGCGCTATGCCTTCGAGGACGTCGATGACATATATCGCATTACCCACAGCTATAATTTCGAATTCCCTTCCTATATGGCGGCTTCGAAGTTTTATACCGATTACGCGGTGAAAAGCAACGACCGCTCGTTATATTTGGAGCATTACCCTGACCGGGTCGCCATCGTGGCGTTGTATCTCGGACGGGGCGATGCGAATGCCGCAAGAGCGCTGGCGGTATCGATGATGGAGCAGCGTCTGCAGCCGGCGACGCCGACGTTCCTGAACGCGGGCAAGAGCCGCCGCGGCGAGATGGTTTCGTGCTTCCTGCTGGAAATGGACGATGCGCTCAACTCGATCAACTACGTGCTCGGTACCTGCATGCAGCTGTCGAAGATCGGCGGCGGCGTTGCCGTCAATTTGTCCAAGCTTCGCGGACGCGGCGAGCCGATCAAAGGCGTCGAGGGCGCCGCTAAAGGCATTATGCCGGTGCTGAAGCTGATGGAGGATGCGTTCTCCTACGCGGATCAGATGGGGCAGCGCAAAGGCTCCGGAGCGGCTTATTACAATATTTTCGGCTGGGACGTCATGGAGTTTCTGGACAGCAAGAAGATTAACGCCGACGAAAAATCGCGCATCAAAACTTTGTCCATCGGCCTGATCGTGCCGGACAAATTTTATAAGCTTGCCGAAGAAAACAAACCGCTGCACGTCTTTGCCCCTTATTCGGTGTACAAGGCCTACGGGCAGCATCTGGACGACATGAATATCGACGAGATGTACGACGTGCTGCTCGCTGACGATCGCGTACAGAAGAAGGTCGTGCTGAGCGCCCGTGACATGATGGTGAAAATCGCCACGATCCAGCTGGAGTCCGGTTATCCTTATATGATGAACCGCAGCAACGCGAACAGTTCGCATGCGCTCAAAGGCATCGGCACGATCAAAATGTCGAACCTGTGCACGGAAATATTCCAGCTTCAGGAGACATCGGAAATCGGTGACTACGACGAGCCGGATCAAATCCGACGCGACATTAGCTGCAACCTCGCTTCGCTCAACATCGTCAACGTCATGGAACGGAAGAAGCTGCGGGAATCGGTGCACGAAGGGATGATCGCCTTGACCGCGGTCAGCGACATGACGACGGTCGCCAACGCCCCGGGCGTTGTCAAGGCGAACCGCGAGCTGCATTCCGTCGGTCTCGGCGCCATGAACCTGCACGGGTATTTGGCGAAAAACAAGATCGCGTACGAAAGCGAAGAAGCGAAAGATTTTGCCCGTACGTTTTTCATGATGATGAACTATTATTCGATCGAAAAAAGCATGGATATCGCCAAGCTGACCGGCGTCTCCTTCGAAGGATTCGAGCGCTCGGAATACGCAAGCGGCGCATATTTTGACAAATATACGGAAACGGATTTCCGTCCGGTTACGGACAAGGTGAAGACGCTGTTCGAAGGGATGCACATCCCGTCTCCGCAAGATTGGAACGAGCTGAAGGCCGCGGTGCGGCAGCATGGACTGTATCATGCGTACCGGCTGGCAATTGCGCCGACGCAAAGCATTTCGTATATCCAGAACGCGACGTCCAGCGTTATGCCGATCGTCGAGCAAATCGAAACGCGCACATACGCCAACTCGACGACGTATTACCCGATGCCATATATGAGCCGTGAAAATTATTTTTACTATAAATCGGCTTATCATATGGACCAGTTCAAAGTGCTGGATTTGATCTCCGTCATTCAAGAGCATGTCGACCAAGGCATCTCCACCGTGCTTCACGTCAACAGTGACGTGACGACGAGACAGCTGGCGCGCTATTACATCTATGCCGCCCGCAAAGGCTTGAAGTCGCTTTATTACACGCGGACGAACCGGTTGTCCGTCGAGGAATGCATTAGCTGCTCCGTTTAAGCTAGAGGGTAGACGGAGATTGGGAGGAAGCAACATTGAAAGCTGTCAATTGGAACCGTCCGGACGATGATTTTTCGATCATGTTCTGGAATCAAAATATAATGCAATTTTGGACCGACGAAGAAATTCCTCTGTCCGACGACAAAATGTCCTGGCTCACGCTGTCCGAAGCGGAGCAGGACACCTATATGAAGGTGCTCGGCGGCTTAACGCTGCTCGATACCGTTCAAGGCGGCGTCGGCATGCCTAAAATACTGGAGCATGTCGAGGGGCTGCAGCGTAAAGCGGTGCTTGGCTTCATGGGCATGATGGAGCAAATCCACGCGAAGTCGTACAGCAGCATCTTCACGACGCTGGCGACGACCGAAGAAATCGACAATGTCTTCAGTTGGGTGGAGAGCAACCGCCATCTCCAGGTGAAGGCAGAGACGATCTCGCAATATTACAAGGGCATCGAGACGCGCAAAGACTTGTACTTGGCGATGGCCGCCTCGGTGCTGCTGGAAAGCTACTTGTTCTACAGCGGCTTCTTCTACCCGCTTTACTTGGCCGGCCAAGGCAAAATGACGAGCAGCGGCGAAATCATCGACCTGATTCTGCGCGACGAAAGTATTCATGGGCTATACGTTGGCGTCCTTGCGCAGGAGGTGTTCGCGGAGCTGGACGAAGAGGAGCAACAAGCGGTCACGGAAACGCTGAACGGATTGCTCCATTACCTGCACGAGAACGAAGAGCAATACACGGAGCAGCTATACGCCTCGATCGGCCTCGCCGATGAAGTCAAAGCGTTCCTGCGCTATAACGCGAACAAAGCGTTCATGAACCTTGGGATGGAGCCTCCGTTTGCAGAGGAAGAGATCAACCCGATCGTACTCAACGGCATTAGCACGCGGACGAAGCAGCACGACTTTTTCTCGAAGAAGGGCAACGGTTATGTGCGCACGATCCATGTCGAGACGTTGACCGACGACGATTTCCGCTTTGATTTTTGAGATTTGTCATAAACCTTTTGACTTTAATGATTCCGTAAATTTATAATAAGATTGGAATCATTACAAACAAGGGCTTGTTTGAGCAGGGCAGAGGGAGCAATTAGGATGCAACCACAAGCGATTATGACGCAAATCGATAAAATCAAACAGCAATTAACGGCTAAAGGTTATAAGCTGACGCTGCAGCGCGAAGCGACGGCGCGGGTGCTGCTGGAGAACGAAGAGGAGCATTTAAGCGCGGAGGAAGTATATATTCTGGTCAAAGCGAGTTATCCTGACATCGGCCTTGCGACCGTGTACCGGACGCTGGAGTTGCTGAGCGAGCTTCATATCGTCAAAAAAATCAATTTCGGCGACGGCGTGGCCCGTTTTGACTTGCGCAACGACAATCACGCGCATCACCATCATCATTTGATCTGCGTGAAATGCGGGTATGTCGAGGAGATCAAGGACGACTGGCTGGGGCCGCTCGAAGAGCGACTGGAGCGCGAGTACGGGTTTCACGTCCTCGATCATCGGCTGGACTTTCAAGGCGTATGCCGGATGTGCAGAAGAAAAGCCGCGGCCGAGGCGGAGAATGGCGATAGTGAGCGGGAATAAGGAGCTGCAGACTCAATTACTAGGAATAATGATAGATAGAAGAGCCTTCATCTCAAAGTGGAGGCTCTTTTTCTTGCAACTATCCAACGCCGGTTACCTTATCCCATAGAAATAACCGAATTTCGGCATTTATCATTTACATCATTTTATTTCCTGATGAACAACAATTCACCCAATAAGTCCCATAAAATAGGAAACTATTTACATGGAATCCATTGACATGGGTTATATTGTATATTAAATTACCTTATAGAGGATTATCTGGCCAGATACACTCTTATAAGAATTACATCAATTATTAAAAAGGAGATGGTAAACTTTGAAGAAATTAATCAGTATGGTTTTTGCAACTGTGCTCTGCTTAAGCATCTCAACTAGTGCGTTCGCGCATACTATATACAATTATAATACCTCGCGCGATAATACATGGACGAGAGTTTATACGTACGATTCCAGTCACTCTCATAGTAATTTAATCTCATCCTCCTATAGTTGGGGTAACGACAATAATCATCCATCCATATACGTTCAACTAGTTGACCATGGTCAGACGCATACAGGAACACTTTATAAATACGCCTCGTCGGAAAGTTCGCCATATCATTGGTGGACTACTGGGACTAGTTCTAAGTGTGTAATCGAAATAACCTACACTGGTTATTATAGTGGAAATCTTGATGGTATAATTGCCTTGTAATAAGTTTCAAAAAAAGAGGAGCTTACTCTTTTGAGTTAGCTCCTTCTTCTAAAAATCTCTATCCTGTGGGTAGGAGTTGATTAGATGATGAAGCAAAATATAATCAGAAATTTGATATACTCGCTGCTCTTCCTGTTTCTATTACTGGCAGGTTGTGATGATTCGGATCAAAAGGTCGAAACCGTTAACACACCAAAGGACGAGCACGGAACCTTATATGAAGAGAAAGAAATTCCGCTTCCTGAAGGTACGCAATTCCTCTCTCTTAAGCAAGTTGACAAAGAAATGTTTATTTGTTCCTATATAGACCCTAAAGATCAGACCTATCATTTAGCTTTTACGGATCCCACATTTACAACGATCAAACCAATCAAGAATGATGTGGGCAGTTTGGTTCAATTCTCAACATTGGTTCAGAAAATGGATGATCCTTATGGCCAGTTAACCATTGGTGTTCGCCTCGTTTATGATGTCGATAATCAATCGAATTTGTACGTGCTTCATCACGAAATCGTGAAGAAAAATGATCATCCTTTTCCACTAGGGAGAAAGATGATTTACGTTTATAACAAAGAAGGCCTATTGAAGCAAAAGATCGCGCTCGACGAACCGAAAAAAATCACCGATATGATATCGAGCAAGCTCATTGCACAAGACAATCGATTTATTCTCATAGCCGATACCGGAATTCAAATTATGGATCGGGAGGGGAAGACGGTCGAAGAACTTGCGGTTCCATCTACCAAAGCTGTTGATGCCATGAACGAGCGTGAACAGCTGCTGCCAAGCGGAAGAATTATTGCTGTTGATATAGTAGACGAGAATGAGATAGCCCTGATTCAAGACCGGGCAGGAAATAAGTTTGTTATTACTTATGATCTATTGAACAAAAAAATTAAATGGAGCAGCGAGTTCAGAGATAATTTTTTGCCGGTAAACGTTTATTTCGAGAAAGATAAGCAGCAAATCTTCGTTGCTTCGAACGACAAAGTATTATCTTTCGGTCGAGACGGGAAGGAATTGGGAGAAGTCATTGATTTCAATGAATATTCTGCTGGAACCAACAACTCGAAAATCTTTAAGGGTGATCAGTTTCTTAAACCCGGATACTTCTTGCTAGAACAGCCTGATACAATGCTTGTTTACATGATTGCTACCGGCGTGGAACCGCAAATTCATAAGATTTATTCGTACCGTACATTATCGGGAAATGATCGAGCCAAGCGTATTGCTGAGCTTGAAGCAGAAAAGGCGAGCAAAACAAAGGTAACCTTATATGTACCTTTCATCGAGGGCAATCTTGAACAAAAAATAGCCCAATACGAACAGATGAATCCTCAGGTCGATATCAATCTCACCTATTACCGCAAAGATATCGAAGAATTTAAACCGGAGGATTATAGTCAATTTGTCAATCTGCAGTTGTTCACGAACAAATCTGAGTGGGACATTATGGCTGTTCAATTATTGCCCTTCCGGGAGTATAGCAAAAAAGGATATTTCGCAGATTTGGATCAAATCGCTCCGGAACTATGGAACAAGGAGAAGGAGCGATATTTGTCCAACATACTTGAAGCCTTCAGAATAGACGGCAAACGGATGATCTTTCCGGCCAGAATATTGATGAGCGTTAATCTTGCCGACAAGGAGGCGGCGAAGAATTTGAATCCTATTCAATATAAATGGAACGATCTTATTCAACTTTCCATGGAAGCGAAGAAAAAAAATCCGGACGTAAAGTCCTGGTACTTCGATGGTCCGGATCCCATACAATTTTCCTGCGGCGAAATCTTCAGTGCATTTCAATCCGATCTGCTGGAGACTCAAGGAAAGCTGGACATGCAAAAACAATTGCTAAGCGACTTCCTCGACATGATGAAGGTAGTTAGTATGCCAAGCGACTATGCCAACCCACCCAAAGAAAAGCCTTTATTTCATGTGATGCCGTTTATCCCTATGAGTTTTCCGAATTATATCGATTTAATTGCTACAGAAAAGCTATTGCTACCAAATCCCGCTTCACAGATATCGGGTCAACATTACTTATATCTTCAGGACGGATATGCCATCAATAAAGACAGCAAAGTCAAAGAAGAAGCGTTGAAGTTCATTATTTTCCTATCGGAGCATGCATATCCGGTCAATCTTATATTCAAGAAGACGTTTGAGGATATGAACGAGCAATTAGGGACAACCGAGCAGCGGAAAGAAGCGATTCAGCAACTGCAAACGATTGTAGAAAATCTGAACGTGCTGCAAGACTTAGATTATCGAATTGCAAATGCCATATTCGATACAACGAAACAATATATTAACGGAACAACGGATAAGGAAACCGCTATTCGAACGATTCAGGAGAAGCTGTGGTTATATGAAAAAGAATAAATGGCGGAGAAGACACGGTATTGCGTTATTATTGATTCTTCCTCATCTAGGGGGAGTGATGATTTTTTACATCATTCCCTTCCTGTGGGCTGTCTATCAAAGTTTTATGATAGATTCCAGGTTCGGCACTGCCAATTATGTGAACTTGATGAACAACGAAGCATTCAGGCTGGCGGCTGGAAATACACTCTTCTTAACCTTGTTGACTGTACCGCTCCTGATCATTGTTTCATTCACAATTGCGATGTATGTTCACCGCTATGCAACAAGCGGCTCCGTTGTGCTTCATGCTTTTGTAATCAATTACGCGATACCGACCGCTTCCATTGCATACATATGGACTCTCCTTTTCGGTGATTTTGGATTTGTCAACGTTGGGCTCTATCGATTGGCAGGGATCCCCTATCAGAATTGGATGGATAGTACACTTTTATTGATTCCAATCATCAGCATTTTTTTGATGAAATATTGTGCTTACCCGATTTTTCTGTTTATCGGAGGGTTGCAGTCGTTGCCTGTTGATTTATATGAAGCCGCATCGATTGATGGAGCCGGAAAATCCAAAAAATTCATATATTTGACCTTACCGCTTATTCTGCCTGAAATTTTGTTTGTCGCCGTTCTTGGATTCTTTTTTAATTTCAAAATATTCAAGGAAGCTTACGCTCTGTTCGGCGCCTATCCACCCAAATCGATTTATTTAGTCCAACACTTCATGAACAATCAGTTTCAAAAGCTTAATCTGGATGCATTAACAGCTTCGGCAACGGTTATGGCAACTGTTACTGCCGTGATCATTGGCCTATTGATTCGAGCAAATCGTTCGGCTTATTTTCAATATTAAGCAAGAATACAGGAAGTGTGGTATCTGCTAAACAATGAAAATCATAAGGACGATCACCATCACACGGTTGTTTATGATTACAGTACTGGCAACCTTATTGCTGTTCCCGCTCTTCGTCTTGGTTGTATACTCTATAACAAAGACAGATGCGATACAGCTAGTCTTATCCGGCATTTTTAATAAATACGCGGATCGTCAGCTTTTTCGGTTTGAATTTGATTTCTCGACTTATGCTCATATCGGAGGTGAAAGCCTCAAATTTTCAGTTGCATTTCTGAATTCATTTTCGTACACCATCTTCATGACTATCGGACAGTTATTACTGGCATTCCCCGCGGCAATAGCGCTATCTGTTTTTAAAATACCAGGCCGCCACGCCATTATTCCGATTTACATGATCATTATGATGATGCCTTTTCAAATCACGATGGTACCATCTTTTTTAACTCTTCATTATTTCAAAATATTAGACAGCCCATTAGCGATTATTGTCCCACAATTGTTTATTCCTTTCTCGGTTGTTATGCTATATCTGTATATCATACGCATACCTTACGAACTTTTCGAGGCGGCACGAGTGGATGGAGCGGGTACGTTCAGGCTCATATGGCACGTTGTGATCCCACTGATGAAACATGGATTATGGTCCATCGGGCTCCTTTATTTTATCGATTCATGGAATATGATAGAGCAGCCTCTTGTTTTTCTTTCTAACGTGGATCTAATGCCTTTGTCCATCATGCTTAGACAGTCGCTGGAGAATAATCCGGCTGAAATCTTCGTGCCTGCCGTCTTGTTTTTGCTGCCCATTATCATCATCTACGGCATGAACTATCGATATATCATGAACGGATTACAAATTTCGTTGGCCGGCGTTCAACATAAAGGGCGATAGTATACAGGAGGGGGACTTAAGTGCGGGTGCCGTTTTTGGGGAAAATGACCGGGCTGCTTGCTCTTGTGTTCATGCTCGGACTCAGTTTGTGCGTCAAGTATGAATTGCTCCCCTTTACCCAAGTAAACACAACCGAAATAAGCAGCCGATATATAGGGGGAAACCTCTACGAGTTTACAGTACCAAAGGAAGCGATCAAGGAGGAAGAAGGAAAATCGTATATTTTCATGATCAAGAAAAGTAATAATTACTGGTTGGATGGACTGTATGCGTTCAAAACAGAAATAGAAGTTATCCAGCAGGACCATTCGGTTACAGCGATTGCCTTTATGGATCCTACTATAAATATCAATAATACGAAAACAGTTGTTCTTTATCCCTCTCCAGTCTTGTCTAATAATCAGAGAGTTTTCGTTCTACAATCATGACGGGATGCTGACCGACACGTCCGAATGGTTGACGGGACAATCCTATGAGAACCGAAGATGTGTAGATGATGATCATCTTAAATTCGACGTACGATAAATTGAACATCTTGTCGCAGGAGCATGATCAGATTTTTTATTCTCATCTCCGACTTATACGAAGGCGGCAATCAAGCGGCGTTCATCCGGCGGATGCGGGAGATGCGCGAGTCGGGCATCAAGACGATTGCGCTGCCTCGCTCTTTCGGACCAGGGCCAACCTTCGTACGACGAACGGATCGCCAAGCAGCCGACGCGCGACGGGACACCATGTTTCGCATGTGCCCCGGAGCTCCTGCCGGAGTTCGTCGCAGGCGCGCTAAAGGGCATCGATTGTTCGATCATGCGAAGCGCGTCGGGAAAAAACAGTATAAGCGCGGTCTGCGCCAAGTCGTTCGGTTAAAGTCGACTAGCCTTTGCGATAGCATGTCGATATATAGTCTGCGCCCAGCTGGGCGCGGGCTTTTTTTATGAGTATATTGGGGTGATAGATATGAAACGCAAAACGCGTTTTCCACGTATACATTGTTTGTAGTCATATCTAAAAATCTAGGAGGAACGATTTTTTACAATGGATCCAGAGCCGGAAGAACGAGACAAATTATGGAGTTTAATCAAGAAAGGAAATACGTCATCTGCGGCAGCAGCGGTCGGTAACACGTTTCTAGCGGCGATGAAAGGCGTTGCGGCGGGGATTACGGGCAACGGAGCGATGTTCGCATCGATGATGCATTCGATCGCCGACGCCGTCAACCAAGCCTTCGTATTTACGGGAAGCGTCTTGGCTGAGAAGAAACCGACGCGCCGATTTCCGACAGGATTCGGTCGAGTCATTAACCTGTTCTGTATGGTAGCGGTAATCGTCGTGACGATTATGGCGTACGAAACGATTGTCGAAGGCATTCATCTGATTCGGAACCCGGTTCACTCCTCGGGATTCTGGCTCAATTTCGGGGTGTTGGTGCTGTCGCTTTCCGTAGACGGTTATGTACTGTTAAAGGCGATGAAAGAAATCGTACACGAATCGCGCGCGTCAGCCAGAGGGCTCGGCGTGATCGGCAGCGCCTTCAAAAACGTAAACCGCGCGGCGCCTCCGACTCGGCTTGTATTTTACGAGGATTTGGTTGCTTCGCTAGGAGCGCTTCTTGCATTAATTGCCGTCGTCGTGACGGCGTTAACCGATTTTGCCATGCTGGACGGCGTTTCGTCGATATTGATCGGTCTGCTGATGATCGCAGTCGCATTCCGAATCGGTTACGACAACATGGTGGGGTTAATCGGCGTTGCCGCACCGCCTGACGTCGAGCAGAAGGTGGCGGATATTATTTTTGCCGAGGCTAGCGTAACGGATATCTACCAGATGCGGGTCATGCAGGAAGGCCGCTATTACCACGTTGACGGCCTGATCGAACTGAAATCCGGCTTGTCGCTCGCCGATGCGGACGACATCAAATTCAAAATCCGCGAACAATTGCTGAAGGACCCGGACATTACGGACGTTACGCTTGGTATTATTGAAGATAACGGCGTGAAAAACTGGGTTCCGATTCAACATAGATCGGAATAACGGAAAAGGATTCGCTGAGGCGGATCCTTTTTTGCCTATTCGGTTCCCATGGCGGTGGTCATCGGGTATAATGGAGAAATATTTTCCGGGAGGGCGAGGGTAAGAGGGATGACCATAACAATCGAAGTCGTTTCCATCAATATCGGTTTGCCGAAAACCGTCCCTTTTCAGAACAAGGAAGTGGCTACGGGCATCTATAAAGATCCGGTGACCGTTCCAATCATGCTGACGCAAACGAACTTCGACGGGGACGGACAAGCCGATCGCGTTCATCATGGGGGGCCTGACAAAGCGGTTTGCGTTTATGCGTTCGAGCATTACCCTTATTGGGAGCAAGAGCTGGGTCAGAAGCTTCGCTTCGGCGCTTTCGGCGAAAACTTGACGATTCAAGGTTTGTTGGAAAATCAGGTATGCATCGGCGATACGTTTCGACTGGGCGGGGCCATCGTACAGGTTAGCCAGCCGCGTCAGCCATGCTTCAAAATCGGGGTCAAATACGGCGATCCCGCCATGCCGCTAAAAGTACAGCATACGGGATATACGGGTTTCTACTTCCGCGTCCTTCAGGAAGGCGTCGTGTCGCCGGGCGACGATCTGGTGCGGCTTGAGTGCCATCCCCAGGCGTTGACGGTTGCGTATGCCAACGACGTCATGCATAACGATCTCGACGGGTCTGAAGGATTGAGCAGGCTGCTTGCGGTGGAAGTATTATCGGAAAGTTGGCGCAAGACTGCGACGAAACGGCTGAACGGGATGCAGACCGATGCGTCCGAGCGATTGATAGGACAAAAATAATGCTACCGTGGAAGCGGAAATTTTGCGGCTATAATAAAATCCGCATACGAAATTCCGGGAAAGCCCTCATATGATCGGAAATGTGAGAAAAGTGCTCGGGTAGTCCAAACAACGAGAGTATAGATTGATCGTTTGAGTGAGAAATTTCTCACGATCTAAGAAGCAAAAAGGTCTCGAACGCCGGTTAACCGGTCGAACGAGACCTTTTTGTTTATCTAGCCTGGAGATGCAGAAATACCTGCAATTGTACATTTATTCTTTTCTGATTTGCTCGAAGCCGGCCGATACCTGCGAAAATACACCTATTTTGCGCACATGCCAGATCGAAGCGGCTCTTAATACCAAATTGATGCACTTTTGCAGGTATTTTCGCTCGCTCGGATGTTTTCGTAAGAAATAACTGCACATTTGCAGCTTTGGTACATAATACTGCCAATATGGCTCTATGGCTGACGCGAAACCCCATCGATATGGCTCGTAGGGTGACCAAACACCACCGATATAGCTCTTTAGTTGACCCCATCACCATCGATATGGCTCGTAGGTTGACCAAGCACCATCGATAGGCTCTTTGGTTGACCCAACATCATCGATATAATCGTAGGTTGACCAAACTATAATCCGTATGGCTCAATCACACTACCGCCGATCCGGCTCAGTGATTGATCAGGCCGAGCCGCTCGCGCGCCTCTTCTTTGTTCTGCGATACCATCGCTTGGCCGATGAGCGCGTAACGGATACTGTCAATGAGCGCTTCCCAGCTCGCTTCGATGACGTTGCTCGAAACCCCTACCGTGCTCCACGTATTCTGGAAGCCGGTAGATTCGATCAGTACGCGCACTTTGCCGGCGGTTGCGTCCTTCTCGTCGATGACGCGCACTTTGTAGTCGGACAAATGCATGTCGGCAATATTCGGGAAAAATTGAATAAGCGCCTTGCGCAAAGCATTGTCAAGCGCGTTGACCGGACCGTTGCCTTCCGCGACCGTAAACACCGTTTCGTTGCCGACCCTCAGCTTGACGGTGGCTTCCGAGGACACACTTTGGTCGAGCCGCTTCTCGACGAATATTTTGAACGATTCCAATGTAAATACTTCTTCCAGGTTGCCGTAAGCTTGGCGAAGGAGAAGCTCTAGCGAGGCGTCGGCGCCTTCGAATTGATAGCCTTGATGCTCCAAGTCCTTGATTTTCTCGATGACAGCCTTTGTTTGCGGATGCTCGGCGTTGACGTCGAGGTTCAGCTCTTGTGCTTTGGATATAATATTACTTTGTCCGGCAAGCTCCGAGACAAGGACGCGCTGTTTGTTGCCGACCCATTCCGGCACGATATGCTCGTACGTTTTTGGATCCTTCATTATCGCGGATACGTGGATGCCGCCTTTGTGGGCGAAAGCCGCATTGCCGACATAAGGCTGATTGATCGGCATGCTGACGTTGGCGATTTCGCTGACATAACGGGCAACGTTGGTGAGCTGCGTAATTTGATGGTCGCCGATGCAGCGGTAGTTCAATTTAATTTGCAGGTTCGGAATAATCGAGCACAGGTTCGCATTGCCGCAGCGCTCGCCATAGCCGTTGATCGTCCCTTGGACTTGACGTGCGCCGGCTTGAACGGCTGCAAGTGTATTCGCGACGGCCAGCTCGCAATCGTTGTGGGTATGAATGCCGATCGGCGTTACCAACTCGGCATTAACGCGGCTGACGATCTCGGAAATCTCGCCTGGCATCGTGCCGCCGTTCGTATCGCAGAGGACGATCCAGTTCGCGCCTGCTTCTTGCGCTTTTTTCAGAACAGCCAGAGCATACTCCGGATTGTTCTTGTATCCGTCGAAGAAGTGCTCCGCGTCGAAAATCGATTCCAAACCTTTTTGCTTCAAATAAGCGAAAGAATCGTAGATCATCGCCAAATTTTCTTCCAAAGTCGTTTGCAAAGCAGTATGCACGTGGAAATCCCACGATTTGCCTACCAATGTCGCCGCCGCTACGCCGGACTCGATGATCCGGTTTAGGCTCACGTCTTGCTCGGCGACCGAATTTTTGCGCCGCGTGCTGCCAAACGCCGTAATTTTCGCATTCAGCTTCAATTGTTTAACGCGCTGGAAAAACTCGATGTCCTTGCCGTTGCTTCCCGGATTGCCGCCTTCAATATAATGAACCCCGAGGGAGTCAAGCTTCTGCGCAATCTTTACTTTGTCTTCGGCGGAAAGGCTGATGCCTTCGCCCTGAGTGCCATCCCGCAGCGTAGTATCGAAGATAGAAATGGCGTTTGACATGGAACGTCCTCCTTCAAGACCTAGTCCAATTGTATAATTTACTATTATAACATGGTTCCTGTGTAAAGTAGATAGCGTTTTGCTTCGCTTGACCTGAATTTCAGGCAAATGTATGCTATTTGTAACAAGTTAGGCGAGGGATTGCCATGAAGGACCATAGCGATTATTACCCGCCCAAGGGACGGGTCATTCTGCATATCGATATGAACGCATTTTATTGTTCCGTACACGAGGCGGTGGAACCGCACAAATATAAGGGAAAACCGCTGGCCGTAGCAGGCAGCGTGGAGCTGCGCAAAGGGATTATCGTCACGTCGTCTTATACGGCCCGCAGGCGAGGCATTAAAACCGGAATGCAGGTACGCAAAGCGATGAAGCTATGCCCGGATCTGATCGTGATTCAGCCTGATTTTCATCTGTACCGGGATTTTTCCATGAAATTTATGAAAATCGTGAACAGCTACACGCCGCTTGTCGAGGCGACCTCCATCGATGAATGCTACGCCGACATTACGGGATCGAAGCAATTCGGCACGCCGCTCGATATTGCATCGTCCATCCAGACGCGGATCCGGACCGAGCTGTCGCTGCCGTGCTCGATCGGCGTTGCGCCGAACAAGCTGCTGGCGAAGATGGCTTCCGATATGAAGAAGCCGAACGGCATTTCGGTGCTGCGCATCCGTGACGTGCCAGCGCTGCTCTGGGATAAGCCGTGCTCGGAGCTGTTCGGGATCGGTCATCGTACGGCGGATAAGCTGAAGCGGCTGCAAATCTACACGCTGGGCCAGCTGGCCGCAGCGGACGAACGGCAATTGATCGGACAATTCGGCGTCATCGGTTCTTGGCTGAAGCGGGCTGCGAACGGAATCGACGATTCCCCGGTCAACCCGCTGCAGGAGCAGAGCAAGTCGATCGGCCATACGACGACGCTGCCTCAAGATATATCCGAGCTACCCGATGTGCATCGGGTCATGCTCAATCTCGCCGATCAAGTCGCCCGCAGGCTTCGCCGGCAAAAACTGGTCGCCGCAACGGTGCAAATTACGATCAGGACGCCTGACATGAAGACGATTACTCGCTCTTCGACGCTTCGGGTGCCGACGGAAAGCGCTGACGAAGTTTATCGCGAAGCGTGCAGATTGTATGGCCTGCACTGGAAAAGCGGGAAGCCGGTCCGGCTGCTTGGCATCACTTTGCAAAACTTAACGGCCAAGGAGGATGCGGCGATTCAATTGGATTTGTTCGAGTACCCGAATCAACCGAAGAAAGAGCAGTTGAACATCGCGATGGACAAGATCCGCGATAAGTTCGGCGAAAGCGCATTGTTAACCGCCGGAATGCTGGGAGACGATCCGTCGGCGCTCATTCGGAATCATAAAATTCGCGGAACGTCGCTGCAAATGGATCATTTGCGCAAACCCGCGTCGTCGTCCGAAGATGAGCCGTCCCAATAATGTTACGAATGGTTTGAAATTATTTATGAATTGTATTATATTGTAGGAGTGAGGTTATACTAAGCACTGGCAATTATTTAGGAGGGAACGAAACGATATGGCAAAGTTCACTTGGGTTGAAAAAGATACGTGCATCGCTTGCGGCGCATGTGGCGCAACAGCTCCAGATATTTATGATTACGACGATGAAGGCCTTGCGGAAGTAATTTACGATGGCGACGGCAATACGGGCACAACGGAAATTCCGGAAGATTTGTATGACGACCTGCAAGATGCTTCTGACGGTTGCCCAACCGACTCGATCAAAATCGCCGACAGTCCTTTTAATAAATAATTGCGGCTATCCAACAGATCCTTTCCTTTTCAGGAAAGGATTTTTTGTTGTGAGGATCTTAATGACATGTCATGTGAAGAAGATGACATCATATTCAATGATTCGACAAAAAATGAATTGTCAATTGAAATCATTCCCTCTACAATTAATTTAGTAGATTTTGCTACACCGATGAGGAGGGAGTCATGAAAAAAAGCAAATGGCTGTGGACGGCAGCCGTTGGATTGGTCATTGCACTCATCTCGACGCTTTTTTATACGTCGTATTTTGTTGCTTTTTCGACGGGACGGATCGGCGGGGCCTTTAATTTTGCGGAAAGTCCGTTAAAGGATTTTCTGCGGACGAAGTCCATGGCGGAACGACAGCCTGAGGACCGGATCAAAATTATTAAGATCGACGATGCATCGCTGGAAGCGATCGGCCAGTTCCCGTGGCCCAGATCGGTATACGCCCAGCTGATCGGCATGCTGGAGGAAGCCGGGGTTCGGGCGGTCGCGCTCGATATCGTAACGGCAGAGCCAAGTGATGATCCGGCGGACGATGCAGCGATGGCGGAAATCATGGAACAATATACGAACGTTATTTTGCCGGTACAGTTCAATTTCGTAACGAAGCAGAAGGCCAAGGGAGAGTTCGAGGCGGAGAGTATCGATTACCCGGCTTCAACGATCCATGCGAAGGCCGATCAGTTAGGACACGTCAACGTCATGCCGGACAAAGACGGAACGGTGCGCATGCTGACCGTGGGCGTACCGGAGCCGTCAGGTAACGTCTTGCCTGCGCTTAGCGTGAAGCTGGCGAATTATTTGCTGGACGCGCAGGACCAGATACGATGGAATGCGTCGCGCAGCGGATTTTATCGCGGCGATCGGGAAATTCCGGTCAATTATCGGAATCAGGTGTTGACGGAATTTTTCTCGAAGCCGCACCAGCAGCAGGATGCGCAATCGGGATACGACGCCCAATCGTTCATCGATGTGCTGAGCGGCACGATTCCGGCGGAATATTACGCGGATTCCGTCGTGCTGATCGGACCGTATACGACAGGTCTGATGGACGAATATTTGACCCCGGAGCACAGCTCGATGAAGATGTTCGGGGTGGAAATTCACGCCAACATGGTGCAATCGCTCGTCGAAGGCCGATTTTATGTCGAGCTGGATTTGAAAGCGGGCATTCTCATTCTTGTTGTCGTATCGTTCCTCGGCGTTTTTTTGTTTCAGCGCTTCCGCGGGCGGACCGCCATATTAATCTATCTCGGGATGATGATCGGTTATGCGGCAATTTGGCTGCAAGTGTTTTACTTTCAATCTTACATCATTCCGGTCGTATACCCAATGCTGGCGATTACCGTCGCTTATGTGTGGTCGTTATTCTCGCATTATATGGCCGAACGCAAGGAGCGCAGCCGGGTAACGAATATATTCGGTCGATTCGTATCCAAGTCCGTCGTGGACGAGCTGCTTTCCAGCGGGGAAGAAGTCAAGCTTGGCGGCCAGCGCCGCGACATTACGCTGATCTTTGTCGATATTCGCGGATTTACGCCGATGTCCGAGCGTCTTGAGCCGGAGCAAGTCATTCAAGTGCTGAACGAATATTTGGACGTTTGCACCAAAGCGATATTTAAGTTCAACGGCACGCTTGATAAATTTATCGGCGACGGGGTCATGGCTATATTCGGCGCTCCGATCCCGTTCGACAACCATCCGGAGATGGCGGTTCGGGCGGCGCTGGAGATGAAGAAGCATGCGGACCTTCTGGAGCGGAAGCTTATCGATACATATGGGATCGGCGTTAAATTCGGTCTTGGCATCAACAGCGGACCGGCTGTCGTCGGTAACATCGGTTCGGAAGACTTGCGTCTTGATTATACGGCAATCGGCGATACGGTGAACTTGTCGGCAAGGCTCGAATCTAATGCGAAACCGGGCCAATTGTTGATCAGCGAGCATACATACGAGAGAGTCAAAGATTTATTCGTGATCGATCCGATCGGCGAAATCAAGGTCAAAGGGAAAGAGAAGCCGGTTATGGTGTATGAAGTGATTTCGGAACTTATTTAAATTATTCAAGTTAGGAAGGTGTTCGATTCATGTCCATTCGAAAGAACGCATTTCGGACAAGCAGGACGATGTCTATCGTTATCTGCTTCACGCTGCTTTTCGGACTTTTAGCTTCGGCTCTGGCTCCCGCGGCGGTAGCTGCGAAATCGGTTCGTCTCGGCATCATCAAAGAGTTGTCTGGAACGGTATCGGTGAAAAAATCCGGTGCGGCAAAATCGTTCAAAGCATTCAAAAATATGAGCTTAAATCAAGGCGACTACATTACGACCGGCGACAAGTCCAAGCTCGTCATTCAACTGGCCAGCGGGGACAAAAGCGATGACGAGATTACGATCGGCAGCAACGCCGATTTGTACATTTCCGATCTGGCTGACAAAAACGGCAGCAAAAAATCCGGCGTCAAAATGTGGGCCGGCTCGATGGCGGCTAAAGTGAGATCGATTTCCAACGCGGACGATGAATTTGAAGTGGAAACGCCAACGGCGGTCATGGCGGTTCGCGGTACGGTGCTTACAACTACGGTGGATCCGCAGACGGGCAATACCTCGGTCATGGTTGCGGCAGGCGTGGTGCATGCCACAACGAAGTCATCGCCAACCCCGAATCCCGGTGGTAACGGCCAGTCGACTCAGGCCGGCGGCTACAACATCTATCCAACGCAAGAGATCACGTTTATTAACGATCTGAATAACGGAGACATCGTATCCAACCAAACGGTCGTTGATCCGTCGCAATTTGCGGCACAAGTTGATCCTGCAGTGATTCGGGCATTGATTCAAACCTACCAGGATATCGAGCAAGAGAACGGCCAATATATCGAAAAAATGAAAAAGCTTCTAGTCGAAAACGGAGTATTTACCCAGGATGGAGAAATATTCAAGGAACAAGATTTGAACAGGCTTCAGGAAAACCTGGCCAACGTCATCTCGTTGATTGCCAAGTTCGCACGGGATTCCAAAAAAATCCAATCAAACGAGCTTCAGCAGCTCGTCGATCAAGCAAATCGTAATGTGGAACACAAACTCAACTTGGATAATCCGAAGCCACTTCAGTTGACGCTGGATGAGGAGAAGAAGCGCAAAGAGAAGGAAGATTTGCTAAAGAAGCAGCAAAAGCAACTCGAACAAGAAAACGATCGGGCCAAAGAACTGAAGGACCGAAATAAAAGCTTATTGGAGCAGCTCGAAAAACGCAAAAAAGAACTTGAGGAAGCGAACAAAAAAGCACAGCAAGAAGCGGCGAAAAAAGCGGAAGAAGCTTTATTGTCGAAGATGACTCCGGCCGAGAGAGAACAGTATTTGAAAAATAAAAACAACAACAATCCGGCTCCGCAGCCGCCTGTGACGAATCCAGGTTCTTCTTCCGGGGGAACAGTGAACCCGAATCCGAACCCGGATCCGGGAACGCCGCCGGTACTGCCGAAAGCTGCGATCAAGCTGGATAATAGCTCGAGCGAAGGGTTGAAGGTGAGATTTAACAATTTCACAAAAGGTACGGTGAGCGGAAGTACTTATAATAACAGCTTCTATGCTGTTGAATTGCATTTTATTATGGACAGCAGACTGAACTTCAATAAAACGCAGTCTTTTAACACATTGGCACCTGACCTGCTAAATTTAGATGGTCAGACTCGCAGTGTCCTTCATTCGAAAGAAACATTAATGAATGAAGGCATGCAGAAGGAATTAACGATTGTCATTATGAAGTATGGCGATAAAAATGATTTCGAGCTGAACGGCGATTTGATGACGCTTAAGTTTTGGTCTTTTCCTTCCGAAGGGGGATCTAATCAATTTAAAATCAGTTTGGCAGAAGCGTTAATCGTCAAGCAAGATGGTTCCTTGACATCCTTTGATGCTTCGGAGATCGATAAAGAATATGAGGTTATCGCGGGTTTGCCAAGTCTCAACTAATCAATTTCAAACAAAGGAGTATACCATGAACCGATTTAAGAAAACTTCCGCGTCGCTGCTCGTGTCGGCGATGCTGATCGGCGGATCGACGGTATGGGCGGACGGTTCGTCCCAGGCAAGCAACGTGTTGTCGAATCTGCCATTATTGGAAGTGTCGACACTTGCGGGGCACGGCGAATTAGGCAACGGTAACGGAAGGTTGCAATCTGCAACCTTCCGCACGCCGAACAGCTTGCTCGCCTTGCAAGACGGCAGCCTGCTCATTGCGGATTCACGCAACCAACTGATCCGCAAGCTGACGTTATCGGACGCTTCGACCTATGCCGGTATCACGTTTGATCAAGACCGTTTAGGCTTTCCGATCGGCGCGTTGTCCGACGGCAAAGCGGATATCACCTTGTTCCAAGGACCTAGCGGACTTGCAGCGGATTCGCAAGGGAACATCTACGTCGCCGACGCGGACAACAACGCGATTCGCAAAATCGATGCGAACGGGCAAGTAACGACCGTGGCGGGGAACGGCGTAATCGGATTGACCGACGGAACGGGCGATAAAGCCCGGTTCAACCATCCGCAGGACGTTGCGGTGGCCGCCGACGGGACGATCTATGTTGCCGATACGTTAAACCATGTCATCCGCAAAATCGCCAAAGACGGCGCGGTGACAACGTTGAACGCAGCCTCGACGCGCGTCGTGGAGTACTTCCCGGGCGTTGCCGAATCCGCGGGCGATTATAAGGACGGCGCCTTGCAGGATGCCTTATTCAACGAACCGTCCGGGCTGGCACTCGACGCAAATGGGAATTTGTACGTCAGCGATACGGGCAATCACCGTATTCGTTATATTGATTTAAGAGCCGGTACGGTGACGACTGTTGCAGGCGGACAAGCTGGCGCCAGTACAAACGGCTCGATTTACGAGAAGAATGCCCCTTATGCAGCGGGCGGATATGCCGACGGCAAAGCTGCGGAAGCGCAGCTGAACGCGCCGCGGGGTCTGGCCGTTACCGCTGAAGGCGGATTGCTGATCGCAGACAGCCTGAACCACTCCATTCGTTATTTATGGGATGGGCAAGTAACGACACTCGCCGGACACGGCGAGAATGGGAATACGGACGGCGTCGCGACCTCGGCCGAACTTCATTTGCCGACGGACGTCGTTGTGCGGAAAGACGGCTCGATCGCCATCGCTGACGCGTATAACAACAAAATCCGATTGTTATCCGTCTATCAGCTGCCGAATGATTTGCCGAAGGATCGTGCGGTTAAGCTCGTATACGGCCAGAAGATCATCACGACAGAAGCAGCGCCGGAAGTGGTTGGCGTTCGGACGATGGTTCCGCTGCGGGCCGTGACCGAAACGCTTGGCTATAAAGTAGACGCACAGAACAAAGGAAACGTTCGGATCAGCAACGGAGATGTCGTATATGAGCTCGTCGCAGGCAACAAGCAAGTGACGCGGATCGACGGAGACCAAAAAGCGACGAGCATTGCTCTTGATGTAGCGCCATATGTGAAGAACGACCGCGTCTATGTTCCGGTTCGTTTCTTCGCGGAGGAGATCGGTCTCGACGTGCAATGGAACGCGGAATACCAAACGGTAATTCTCCGCGATAAAATCGCAGCAACTAAGTAACATCACGTGCGAATATGCGCCGAAGATACGGGGGACGTTTATCGTCCTTCGGGATCTTCGGTTTTTTTTAAGGTTTGGAATTTATAAGTTTTGGGGTCCCCGAGCAACGCTTCCGATGCAAGTTTGCTTCGCAAACGTTTAAGTACCTGAATCAGCTTCGCAGCCAGGCCCCACTTTGTGGGGTTATCGTAAACAACTCGCCGCGATATTCCGATATAAGAATCAGAACTTCGGTAAAATGGAATGCGGAGGGCGGATATGAAGCAAAAAACGATCGATGAACAGCTGCAGCAGTTTTTTAACCATAATCCGATCGACGATCCTTTATATTTAAAAAAATACGTAAGGGCTCATCCCGACAACAAAATGGCCTGGTACTTGTTAGGCAAGGAATACGCAACGCTCGGGAAGGAAGCGAAGGCGAATTATTGTTTCGGTCAAGCAGGCGAAGTGTTCGAAGCGTTCGAGAAAAAAAATTTCCCGGCGCTCGAGGAACTGCTGCAAGAACGCGGGCAAGCACGGCCGAAGCCGGACACGAAGCCATTCGTACTGCTGAAGCGTACGCTAATCGCCATGTTATTGTTTTTCGTCCTGTCTTCTCTGCAAGTGGATGCTCCCAAAGTACCTATCGTCGATGATGCTTTTGTATGGGGGAGCGGCGCAGAAACGGCCCCGGAACCACCTGAGCCGGCGATGCCCGAACAGCCGCAGCCGTTATCGACGTCGCCATCCTCCCGAATGAAGGCGGTATATTTGACGTTCGGCGCCGATCGCAACGAAAAAACAAAAACAGCGCTGCAGACGATGCTGCTGGACGGAAAAAACGTAAAAGCGGACTACTCGTATTTGCTGGAGCTGCAATCGGAAGGCTCATGGGGGCTGTGGACGAAGCCTGCGACGGCGATTGTATCGACGGAGCGCACGCAGAACGGCACGGGCCGGTTCGTTCGTTATTATTCGAAAGCGATGTGCGATTGCGAGACGGACGATCCGACAATTGCCATCAAGACGTTCGGACGGTGGAGCACGCTGCAGGAGCAAAGGCTGACCTTGCGAACGGCGATCGGCAATTATGCCAAGCTTAACGGAAATTGGCCGAAAACAATTCAGGATCTCACCGGAAATTATCCGGATAACGTCATTCCGGGGTTTACGGCATACATGAAGGTTGTTTTCCCGGAATTGCTAGGTGCGGTTCAAGCGGCAGCGAAACCTCAGCCGAATCTCGTTGCGGTACCGGTGAACCGGCCTGACGCCAAGCAACCGGCTGATCCGCAAAAGTCTGCTGAAGAAGCAGTGTTGACCGATCTGACGCAGCCTTACGAAATTATTGTAGACAAGCAAAATCATCGGCTGGCTCTGGTCAGCGGGCATATCATCATACGGAATTACGTCGTGGGTCTGGGAGGCAATAAAACGCCGGAAGGACAGTTCGTCATCAGCGAGAAGGTGCGGAACCCGAATGGCAGGTCGGATGGAGCATTCGGCAGCCGGGGGATGACCCTGTCGGATACGTTATACGCGATCCACGGCACCGATGAGCAGGACAGCATCGGGAAGGACGAATCGTTAGGCTGTATTCGGATGAGCAAATCGGATGTGGAGGAACTGTTCGACATGGCGTCGAAGGGGACAAAGGTGACGATCACGAGAGGCGTGCTGCCTGGAGACACGGTCGTATCGCCACCCGGCAAAAGTCCTTTCAAAATCAAGCCCGTCAAGGACGAGACGAACCCGAATAAAGTATACAAGTGGCTGGATTAAAATTAACCGTTACTTAATACGAGAAGAAGCGTCATGCCGATCACGAGGACCGCAAAGACGGCAACGATCCATACGATCGCTTTTTTGTTGACTTCTTCTTTCGGTTTTTGACGGTGTGAAGGCGGCATTCTTTTGGTGGACATCGGCGATCAACCTTTCTATCGGAAAATATCGAAATATAACTTTATTGTAACCGTTTTATTTCGAAATTGCTATAGAAACGCCCGGCCTCCGGCAAGCAAGTTGCCGCGAGGCACTTTTCTTTTGCGCGGGAAAAAGTTAAACTGTTCGTTAGAGTCTACAGAAGAACCGGAGTGTGGAACATGTTATACAAATCATTAGCAAAACCTGTTTTATTTCGAATGGACGCCGAAAAAGCGCATCACCTGACGATCGGAGGCATGCACGCAGCAGGCAAAATTCCAGGTCTTCTACCGATGCTTCGCGGCATGTACGGCGTGCAGGAGACGGCGGACTTGGCCGTGGACTTGTTCGGCATCCAATTCGGCAACCCTATTGGCCTCGCTGCAGGCTTAGACAAAAACGGGAAAGCCGTGCCCGGCTTCTCATCCATCGGCTTTGGCTTTCTTGAGGTTGGTACGGTAACGCCTAAGGGGCAGCCCGGCAACGAGCAGCCAAGATTGTTCCGCTTGCCGCCCGATCTCGCCTTGATTAACCGGATGGGCTTCAATAACGAAGGCGCGCACGCGATGGCCGAGCAGCTGAAGTCGCTTAAGGAGCGGCGGATTCCGGTTGCGGTCAATATCGGGAAAAATAAAGCGACGGCGAACGAAGACGCCGAGCAGGATTACCGGGAATGTATTCGCGTGCTTTATCCGTACGGCGATTTTTTTGTCGTCAATATCAGTTCGCCGAATACGCCGGGCTTGCGCAATTTGCAGCATGGCGAAGAGCTGCGGAGCTTGCTGGCCGCAGTGAAAGACGAAATGGCAATCCAACAAGCGAAAACGGGAGCAGGAGAGGTTAAGCCGGTGCTCGTGAAAATTGCTCCCGATTCAAGCGATATTGAATTGGAATATATGGTAGATACTATATATCAAAGCGGCGTTTCGGGCATTATCGCCACGAATACGACACTTAGCCGGGACGGGCTGACCCACGGCAATTCCAAGGAGACGGGCGGGCTTAGCGGAGTGCCGCTGCGCGAGCGTTCGACGGCCGTCATCCGGCAAATCTATAAGCAAACCGCGGGCAAATTGCCGATCATCGGCTCCGGCGGTATTTTCTCGGCGGATGACGCTTACGAAAAAATACGGGCCGGCGCGAGCTTGGTGGAAGTGTATTCGGGCTTGATTTATAAAGGTCCGGGATTAATCCGGGAAATTCATGAAGGGCTGAGGGAACGGTTAAGACGCGACGGATTTACTCATATTTCCGAAGCGGTCGGAGCGGATCATCGGCCTTAATAAGGAGGCATGAAACGTATGGACGGAAGAGATTGGAACAAATTTCTGTTTCCTTACGAACAAGCCGTAGAAGAGATGAAAGTGAAATTCAAGACGATGCGGACGGAATTGAAAGCGCGCGAGGAATATGCGCCGATCGAGTTCGTGACCGGCCGGGTCAAGCGAATTTCAAGCATAATTGAAAAAGCGAAGCGTCTGAACGTACCGATGGAGCAAATTCAGACCGGCATCGAGGATATCGCGGGCATCCGGATCATGTGCCAGTTCGTCGAAGACATTCATCGCGTGGCGGCGATGATTCGGGCACGCAAAGACTTAACGGTTTTATACGAGAAGGATTATATTACGAACTACAAGGAGAGCGGCTATCGCAGCTTTCATCTTATCGTGGAATATCCGGTACAGACGGCTCTTGGCTCCAAAAACGTGCTGGCCGAAATTCAAATCCGTACGCTCGCGATGAACTTCTGGGCGACGATCGAGCATTCGCTCAATTACAAATATAAGGAACGGCTGCCGGAGGACGTTCAGCAGCGGCTCAAAAAAGCGGCCGAGGCGGCGTTTCAGCTGGATAATGAAATGTCCAGCATTCGCAGCGACATCGTAGAGGCGCAAAAATCGTTCGAGGACAAATCGAATGTCGTGTCCAAAGTGCTTAGCGATATTCAGGAGCTGTATTTTTTCCATAAAGTAAGGGAAGCGGTGCAATTCCAGCTTCGCTTCAACGAAATATGGGAGAAGGAAAACGCGTGGGAGCTTAGCGAGCTGTCGCAGCAAATCCAGCAAGCGCTGCAGCGCGCCAAAAAAGCGAACGGCGGCGAATGAGCTACGACCGGTTGTATGTGCAGTTCGTCTATTATTTTAATATCGAGCGCGACTATTTCGAATGCCATGAAGTGTTGGAAGAACTGTGGCTCGAGGAAGGACGCAGCAAGCTTTATCAAGGGCTGCTGCAGGTCGCTGTAGGGTTGTATCATTTTCGGAACGGAAACGTGGCCGGGGCGATCAAGCTGATGAAGGCGGCAACGGCGAAGCTGGAGCAATATCCGTCCGATGCGCTGGGCATCGATTTGGAGCGGCTCCGGCGGGAGGTCGGCGCGTACGCGATGAAGCTGGAGCGATATAACGCCGCGCCGTTTGAGTTTTACGATCTAGATATCAGGATTCTCGATCCGGAATTAGAGTCGGCGGTTCAGGCGATGTTGCTTGCTGGCGATCATCAAACGGAATAGCCGCAATACCGTTCAACTAAAAGAAGCTTCCAGTCATTGTGTAGTTGCACAATGGTCTGGAAGCTTCTTTGTTTAGATGCTCTTCTTAGATCCTAAACGTCGGCTGCGCAGCGGAATCCCATGTTGCCGGAGGAGCTGTCAGGCGTATTGGAGCTGCGCGCCGCAACCCGATACCGGTTGCAGTACGATTTGTGGCACAAATACGAGCCGCCGCGGATCACTTTGGCTTGTCCGCCAAGCGGTCCTTGCGGGTTGATGCAGGAACCTTTAACGTGCTCGGTCGCGCTGAACCAGTCGGCACACCATTCCCATACATTGCCCGCGACGTTGTACAAGCCATAACCGTTCGGCTGAAAAGCATCCACCGGAGCGGTTCCGATATACCCGTCGCTGGCATTATTTTTGACCGGGAATTTTCCTTGCCATATGTTGCAGCGATGTTCGCCGTCCGGCTTCAGTTCGTCTCCCCACGGGTAACGCTTCTGCACCAGACCGCCTCGTGCCGCGTACTCCCATTCCGCCTCCGTCGGCAGACGTTTGCCGGCCCATCTGCAATAGGCGTTCGCATCATTCCAGGAGATGTGTATCGCCGGGTGGTCCATCCGGTCCTCAACGTCGGAATCCCGGCCTTCGGGATAACGCCAGCTGGCTCCTTCGACAACAAGCCACCATGGCGTTTCGCGCGGCACGGACGTGACGGCGGAACGGACCGAATCGGAAGCAAGCAAATGAAAGACGAACGACCAGCCGAATCGCTCGGCTTCGGTCACATAACCGGTCGCTTGCACGAACTCGGCGAACTTGGCGTTCGTTACCGCATAAGGATCCATGTAGAACGGCTTGAGTTCGACTTCGCGAACCGGACCTTCGCCGTCCGCCGGAAAACCCTCGCTGTCGTCCGTACCCATCAGGAATTTGCCGCCTTGAAGCAGAATCATTCCGTCGGCAGCTTTCGAAACGGGGTGCGAGTCAATCGTATCTTTGAACTCTTGTTCGATAGTGTGTATTGGTCCTGCTGCGGCCGGTTTGATCGCAATCGGTCTTGGAGCAGCGCAGCAAGGCGGTTTGGATTGATGTTCGGACATAACCTTCGGGCTTCGCCTTCCCTCCTTAATTCCTTTGCTCAGTGAACCCATCATACCATGCCGCTGCCGCGAACAAAATAGAATGCGGTGGTAAAACTTCGAGTCCGATCGATCGGTACCGCTAGGCAACGCAGAAACATTCAGCGGCGTATTAGGCTCCCCATACTCTCGGCATTGCCAGCGGTTCTTTGCCGAGCTCCGCCCAGGCGTATTTCAGCAGCAGCTCGGATTTGAGGTCGCGGCTGCCGGGATCGTCCCACAAGTTGTTCAGTTCGCCGGGGTCCTCCTGCAAATCGAAGATTTCGCCGTATGTTTGATTGTAGTAAACCGTAATTTTGTACCGGGCGTCAACATACGTTTTCTGATGGATGGTCGTTGGCTCATGCCGGAATTCGCAAATAACATGGTCTCTCGCTTGTGATCTTACGCCGCGCCACACGTCGCTTTGATCGACGCCGGTCATCGACAGCGGCGCTTTTTCGCCGATGAAGCTGAGGAAGGTAGGAGCCAGATCGACGAGCGATTGCATCGCATCGGTTACACGTCCAGCAGGCACCTGCTTCGGATAACGGACGATAAACGGCAGCTTGATCAAGTCTTCGTAATGGAAGCCGCCTTTAGCCTGCAGTCCGTGTTGTCCGAAGAAGTGTCCGTGGTCGGTCGAGAACACGACGATCGTATCCTCGGCTAAACCGAGCGCATCCAGCTTATCGAGAATTCGTCCGATATATTCGTCCATCATGCTGACCATCCCGTAGTAAGTGGCAACAAGCTGTTTGCGGTCTTGCTCGCTCAGGCCGATATGGGAGTGATAGCCGTGAATCGACATGCCCGATTCGCGCCATGCCGAAAAATCCGGGTTCTCCAGCTGCGTCATGCCGAAATGCGGCGGATTTTTATCGTGTTCGCCGGGCGTTACGCTTGGAATCGTCAATTTGTCCGGATCGTACATGCTATTCCAAGGCTCAGGAACCAAATATGGCGGATGCGGGTCGGGGAAGCTGGCCCATAGGAAAAACGATTCGTCGTTCTCCTTGTATTGTTCGAGCTTCGCGTTCGTTCGTTCCGCGATCCAAGTATTGTAGTGGTACTCTTCGGGAATCGGCCAACTATATTGGATGGACGGATCCATATTGCCGACGGGCGGGGTAAAATAATCTCGCCAGTTATCGCAGCCTTTCTCCTCCATCCATAAGGCATAATGCTGTCCGACCAAAAATTCGTTCGTATGGTTGCGGAGCAGCTCGATATGCTCGAAGCCGTAGAACGGTTCGTTAAACTGCTTCCAGAAATCCAGATCCTTCAAATACGGGTAAGACTCCAGGGAAGGGTATTGCTCGGTTCCTTGCAGCTGTTGAAAATGCGCTTTGCCGATCAACGCGGTCCGATAACCGGCAGCCTGAAAATCTTCACCAACCGTATGCTTGTCCTCAAGCAGCTTGGTGCCGAGCGTCCAAGCGCCGTGCTGACTCGGGTAGCTGCCGGTGATGATCGAAGCCCGCGTAGGCGTGCAGGTCGGGTTCGGGCAATATGCGCGCGTAAACGTCGTCCCTTCCCGTACGAGCCGATCGAGGTTCGGCGTCCGAAGCTCCTTGTTGAATGCGCCGATCGTATCCCAATGCTGCTGATCGCTTGTAATTAGCAGAATGTTTGGTTTTTTCACAAAAGCAACTCCTTTTTTAAATTTCGGTCCCCGCAAAGTATCTGAATCAGCTTCCAGGCAATGCACCACTTTGTGATGAATTGTGTTATGATGATCATAAAATAAAACGGACGGCAGCGAAATGTCACGATGTTCGATTCGTTGTCATTTTGTTCGTATTACGGTGAATTGCGTGTTTACTGGAAACGGAGGACGTTATCCGGATGATGAAGGAATACGATCAGGAGTTTGCGGAGAATTTGTTCCATACGCCAACCGATCGGGACAAGCTCGGCGGGATTTGGCCGCTTCGGATGGGGAGAAACGTAGCCAAACCAACCTATCGTTCGGGTCCGAAAATCATAGAATATTACAGCATTCATTTTATCGAAGAAGGTCGGGTGCAAGTGCATTACGGCGACCGTTCGGTCGTATTGGAACGGGGCGGCATGTTCGTCTTGTTCCCGCAGGTTACGTATACGTACGTCGCAGTCCCAGCGGACACGCCATTGCGCATGATGTGGCTCGCATTCGATGGCCGGCAGGCGGAATCGTTGCTGCAAGCTGCCGGCGTACGGCAAACGGAGCCTTACTTGAAGTCGCCGGATTCCGGCGCGTTCAACCTGAGATCAGAGCTTTTTCGGGATTTTCAGAGGCTTCCCCGCACGGATGCTTATTATCGGCTGATGTCCGTTCTTTATGAGATGATTTCGCTAATGGCGAAATCGGAAGGAAAATCTGCGGAACCGGCCAGAACCGCTTGGGTGAGCCTTAGCATCGATTTGATGGACACGCACTATACGGAAAACTTGTCGATCCAAGATATCGCCGATTATGTAGGCGTCAGCCGCTCGCATTTTACGACGATATTTACGAAACAAGTCGGCATGACACCGCATAGCTACTTGCAGCGGCTCAAGATGAACAAAGCGGCGGAGATGCTGCTCGGTACGGCTTATTCGGTGACGGAAATCGCGATGTCCATCGGTTATTCGGATTTGTACGCCTTCACGAGGGCGTTCGGCCATTATTACGGGAAATCGCCGACCCAATTCCGGGATCGGAAATGAGCATTCGATGGAATTATAATTTTCAACAAGACATACAACATGATATTCTGATAGTTAGGGAAAAAAATTGGCGCACAAGGAGAACATGAATGGGCAACCAGCTGCCGATTGCTTTTGTCGATCAAATGAAACGATTGTTAGGCGACGAATTCGATGCCTTTATGGCATCCTATGACGCCCCCCGGTATTATGGGCTGCGCGTCAATACATTGAAGGTGGAGGCCGAGCGTTTTGCGGCTGAATCGCCCTTCCGGCTTAAACCGATACATTGGGTCCGCGAAGGTTATTATTACGAGGAATCGGAACGGCCGGGCAAGCACCCTTATTACCATGCCGGCTTGTATTATATACAGGAGCCGAGCGCAATGTCGCCGGTGGAGCTGCTTGACGTTCAGCCGGGAGATTGGGTTCTTGACTTATGCGCGGCCCCTGGAGGCAAATCGACGCAAATCGCCGCCAAGCTCCGGCAGCAGGGACTTCTCGTCACGAACGACAACCACTCCGATCGGGTCAAGGCGCTTGCGAAGAACATCGAGCTTGCCGGCATCCGCAACGCCGTCATTTTGAACGAAGAGCCCCGCTCGATCGCGCAAGTATTCGTCCATGCGTTCGATAAAATATTGATCGACGCCCCATGCTCCGGAGAAGGCATGTTCCGCAAGGATGAAGATATGGCGCGCCAATGGGAGAGGCATACCGTCGAAAAATGCTCGATCATGCAGCGGGACATCCTGAAGCATGCTGCCAGGCTGCTTGCCCCGGGAGGCACGATCGTATATTCGACCTGTACGTTTTCGCCGGAGGAGAACGAAGCGATGATCGCCGAATTTCTGGACAGGCATCCGCAGTTCACGATCGTTCCGGTACCGTCCGGCCGTTGGTTTCGTCCGGGCCGCCCGGACTGGATCTCGGGCGAGGCTTGGCGCGGCCGGCATTTTTCGGCCTCCGCTGTCGAGGCGGTACGGGGGACAGGGCGGCTGTGGCCGCACCATGTCGAGGGCGAAGGCCACTTTATGGCAGTACTCCGGCATAATGGAGAACTCGCGAGCCCGGACGAGATGCCGGGCGAACAACCGAGGCCAATCGTCGCCTCTCGCGGCCAGACGATGGCCGCCGGTGCCGCGCCGGCAGCGGGCAGATCCGGCAACCGGACGGCCAAGGGAGGGGCTGCGCCGCAGGGACGCGGCGGCGGCAAGTCGCAGCCGTCATCGTCCGGCGACGAACTGGAGGCCTATGAACAATTCGCAGCCGAGCATCTATTGTTCGCCCCTCATGATTCAGGCAAGCTGATCGTTTACGGGCAGCAGCTGTATATCTCCCCGACGGACGTCCCTCCGCTGGACGGCTTGAAGGTTGTCCGGCCGGGCTGGCACCTCGGAACGCTCAAAAAAAATCGGTTCGAGCCTTCTCAGGCGCTTGCCATGGGCTTGCGCGGCGATGAAGTCCGGCGCAAGTTCAACTTGACGTCAGGCGATGCGGATGCGATTCGCTATTTGAAAGGCGAAACGGTCGCCTATGAGGCGGAGCGGGTGGAAAGGACAAGTGATGCCGTCAATGTGAAAGGATATGGACTTGTCTGTATCGACGGTTTTCCGGTTGGATGGGGAAAATGGCTCGACGGCATGATCAAAAACGAATATCCAGCTGGATGGAGGTGGACTTGATCAATGAAAACAACGGAAAGACTGGATAAAATATTAAGCAAAATGGGTTTCGGATCGCGCAGCGAGATTAAAAAAATCGTCAAACAAGGGCGCGTATCCGTTAACGGCAAAACCGTCGCCGACAGCGGCGTGCAGGTAAAGCCGTATGAGGACCATCTCGAGCTGGACGGCGAACGGGTCGTTTACCGCGAATTCGTTTATTTGATGATGAACAAGCCGCAAGGCGTCATTTCGGCTACCGAGGATTTGCGCGACCGCACCGTGATCGACCTGCTGTCGCGTGAGTATCGGATCTACAATCCCTTTCCGGTCGGCAGGCTGGATAAAGACACGGAGGGACTGCTGCTGCTGACAAACGACGGCAAGCTGGCGCATAATCTGCTGTCGCCGCGCAAGCATGTGCCCAAAATGTATTTTGCCGAAGTTGCCGGGATGGTGGATGCAAGCGACGCCGCTGCTTTCGAAGCAGGCGTAACGCTGGATGACGGTTATGTAACGATGCCGGCGAAGCTGAACATTTTGTCGGTACAAGGTGAAGGCGGCCAGGCAGTATCCAAAATCGAGCTGACGATTATGGAGGGCAAATTCCATCAGGTGAAGCGGATGTTCGAATCGGTCGGCAAGAAGGTGACTTTCCTGAAACGGATGACGATGGGGACTCTGCTGCTGGATGAGTATTTGTCCCCGGGGCAATACCGGGAGTTAACCGAAACCGAGCTTTCGGAGCTTCAGCAGCACGGTCAGCTTTAACCGTATATCAAACGAAGGCGGAGTGGAGACAGAGATGAAGTACAAACTGATAGCGCTGGATGTCGACGGAACGCTAATTAACGATCATCATGAACTAACCGAGTCAACGAAGGAAACCGTTCAAGCCGTGGCGAAGCGCGGAGCGGAAATCGTGCTGTGCACCGGGCGAAACCCAAGCAGCACGCTGCCCATCCTTGCAATGCTCGGCTTGGAAGGAACGGTGATCACGCATAACGGGGCGGCGACCATCGAATCGGCCGGCCGGCGGCTGCTTCATCATTTCCCGTTTACGGTTGAAGAAGCGATGCCGCTGATCCGCTATTGCCGGGAGAACAAAATCCATTTTGACCTGAATACGCCGTTCGATATGTACCTGGAACGAATCTCGGACACTGAAAAAGCGATGTACGAGCAGTATTTGGCCGAGCCGATTTTATTGAGCTCGGTAACGGACTTGCGCGAGCCTCTTGTGAAAATGACGGCCTTCGGCACCAAGGAAACGATGGATCGCGTCGAACAAGACTGGCGGGAGCTTCACCTTCCGCTGAACCGAATCCGCAGCGGCGATTATTTTATCGATGTCATGCACCCCCTCGCGTCGAAGGGAAGCGCCTTGAAGCTTCTGGCAGGCAGCCGGGGCATCGACCGCAGCGAAGTGCTCGCGATCGGCAACTATTATAACGATCTCGCTATGTTGGAATTTGCAGGACTCGGCATCGCGATGGCGAATTCGCCGGAACCGGTGAAGCAAGCTGCAGACGATACGACGGCGACGAACAACGAGGACGGCGTACATCATGCGCTTCAGAAATATTGCTTGTCCTAAAAGAAAAGGACTAAGGAAAAAGCATCGACTTCGCGTCGATGCTTTTTTGGCTGGGATGCATGATTAAATAAAGCAACCTCTCAATACAATCACCAGCAGGATGAACAGTACAAGAATAACACCTACCGATGTGAAAGCTCCACCTACACAACCAGACATTCCAATTCCTCCTTCGGTAATGAATTCCGAAAGCGATGTAATCGCCTATTTTTGAACCGTCCTTCGTGGTTGCTATTCTTGCTTTCGGTATAGTGTATAGTATGAAGCAAGGCGAAGATGGATTGGACATTTACCCCATTTTTAAAGAATTAGGCATATTCAGGGGGATAGTTCTAAATCGTTGGGACACGATAAGGATGGAACTGAAATATGGTTGCGAAGGAGTGCCCAGATGGCCAATATTGTACTGAGACCGGATCTGAAAACAGCTGGCGGAGAAGTGCTCGACATCGTCGTAAACGATCGGCATGCGGGCACCGTTACGCTCGTATACCGGGAATGGGACAGAGTTACGGGTTCGATTCAATTGGAAAAAATGTCACTGTCGGCGCATGAGAAGGAACTTGCGATCGAGCATCTTCAGAACTACGTGCAGTCGGTTGTCGCGGCGTTAAATGCCGAGCAATGCGATATCTTCGTTACTTACAGCGACTACGAACGTGTCATTGTAACTTCGAATAACGTAGGTACGATCGATGAAATTATGGAAGACCCCATTTTGGAAACCCCAGGATTCCTTTTCAATGAGGATGAGGATGTTATATATCCGGAGCGGGAGGAAATCCAATTCAACGATGTGGATCCTAACGATTACGACGTGCTGGAGAACGAAGCGGACGCCTATTTCGAACTCGTGCTGGTTGGCGAAGCTGATGAACGGCTCCATTACCATATTTACGACGAGCGTCAGCTCTTATGGTGCGAAGCGTTTATGGACCTGCACGGGTCTTACGTCGTTGGGCATATAAACTGGAGATTGCATCCAACGGAAGATGAAATCGAGCAGATCACCGATTTGCTCGTATCGGATTTTGACGAGAATGAAATCGACTCCTTTACGATTGAAAACGAGTTCGAAGGCGAAATTATCGAAACGATCGAATTGGATCATGAAGATATTTTGGATCTGCTCGAAGAAGAACGGGTGGGTCTGCAGGATCAAGACTCTTATGATAGCCGGCATAACGAATATTCCGTCATCCTTGCCCGCGACGATGGGGATACGTTGACCTATGAAATCTACAAACAAGCTTACGGCGGATTGCCGATCGGCACGGCGACAATCGATATCGGCAGCAGGCAGATGACGGGGTTTATCGATTTCCGCGACCCGGGCACGGACGACGATCGGGATTGGATCGCATCACTGCTCATGCGAGAGCTGGACAAAGAGCGTGATTACGAAAGCTTTAACCTATCGGTCATGTATAAAAATGAACTGATCGACGAGATGCTGTTTGAAGTCGAACGGATCCACTGAGTAGCCCCACAAAGTGGAGTATATCTCCGAAGCAGATTCAGGTACTTTGCGAAGGGCCCAAAATGTAAAGAAACGGTATCCCATCTTCGGACGAAGAGGCGATACCGTTTCTTTGTTTTCCGGATCGTAAGGGTGCATGGCCGGTTATCCGAACGTACGAAGTCCTTTCGGATAATGATTTTTCAATTGGCCGAGGCTTGCTTTGCCCCAGCCGATCGGGAATTGTCCTGCGCAAACGACGACCCAGCCCTTAAGCGATTCCGGGCAGGACAACGTTTCGCCCTGCAAATAGGCATGAAGCTCCGGTGAGCCGGGGGCATACGATACGGTTTGCAGTGCATTGTCCTGACGAAGCGCCAGAGCTAAAGCATGGGCGGGCTCGCTGCGTCCCTTCTTGACGGCGGCCAAATGCAGGCCGGGACGCAGCGTTCGCAGGCCGTCCAGATCGGCAGCGCCGAGCGAGCCGTCATCGGCATGAGGCAGCCAGTACAGTTGTTCGCCGAATAGAACGGGTTCGCCCGGAGGGAGAGCAAAGTTGTTCAAATACTGCTCGGCGAAAGCTTGGAACAAAGCGAGTTCATTCGTTTTTTTCGGTTTGTCTCGACCTATTTTCCGATTTGAACGAGTGGATTCCCAAGCATTCACGTCGTTGTTTCTCAAGACGGCGACAAAATGGCCTTCCCCGCGCTCCCGATGCGGCCATATCCGTTCCGTCCGCAAGAGAGAAAATGAAGGGTGATTTTCCAGAAACGCTTGAATTGTCCGTTCATTCTCCTCTTCATTGAAGGTGCAAGTGGAATAGGCTAACGTGCCGTTCGGTTTAAGCATCAGCGCAGCCTGATTCAAAATATCGGTTTGACGGGCGGCGCACATCGTTACATGGGCCGGCGACCATTCCGCTATGGCATCCGGGTCTTTGCGGAACATGCCTTCCCCCGAGCAAGGGGCATCCAGCATGATCCGATCGAAAAATTGCGGGAACTTCTTCGCCAGGGCATCGGGCGTTGCGCTCGTCACGATACAATTGGGCACGCCGATCCGTTCGATATTTTCGGATAAAATTTTGGCCCGAGCCGGATGAATTTCATTGGCGATCAACAGGCCGCGGCCTTGCAGCTTGGCGGCGATTTGCGTCGATTTGCCGCCGGGCGCTCCGGCCAAATCCAGAACGACTTCGCCCGGCTGCGGGTCAAGCAGCTCGGCAGCCGACATGGCGGAAGGCTCTTGGATGTAATATAAGCCCGCGGCATGATACGGGTGCTTGCCGGGTCTGGCCGCCTCGTCGTAATAGAAACCGGTCGGACACCAGGACACCGGGGTTAAGTCAAAAAGCTGTTTCAGCTCTTCGGTTGCCTGGTCGCTTTCGGATATTTTGAGCGAATTGATCCGCAATCCATACGTCCTCGGTTCGCGGTAGCTCTGCAAAAATTGTTCGGCTTCTTCATGAAGCTGATTTTTGATTCGTTCAACATAAGGTTCGGGCAATAAGATCATGTACAGGCTCCTTCGTGTTGCGGGAATTCATTTTTGAACAATTAAAACAATTTGTCTTTCATCCGTTTCACATAATAGGCACATACGATCGTGGCGTATATGAAAGGGCTAGTCATGATGAGGGCAAACGTACTGCCGGTCAGCTCGGTGTCGCTGTTTAGCGCATGCATCAAGCTGCCGACAGGCGGGATGAGCAATCCTGCCGCCTGGAACGCTTCCGGCAGCCAAGCATCCGTAATGCCTTTTTGCGCCAACGATACAATCAAGATCAAGAACAACAAACTGACGGCCGTGCTGGTTTTTGCGATAAGCCGCGGATGAAGCAGCAGGGCGAGGGCGATGCCGAGCAGTCCGAGGCCGGCATGGCTTGACAGCGCCACGAACAGATCGCCAGCCCTGACCGGCCGGTCGAACATTTGGAATACGATCGGATACACGATCGCATAGAGCGCAAGCGGGAACGATACGAGCCACAAAAATAATATTTTGCTTATAAAATAGAAGATTGGATTTTGCACATGCAAATACGTCACTTGTTCCTGCGTTTCGTCTTCGTTACGTACATAGCCGAACCCGAGCCAAGCCGCTACCACGAACAATAAGGCGGAACTTATCGCATAAGAACTTAATACCGGATTCGGCTTATACGTATACAATATAGGAACGATGACGACATAGAACAGATACGATGCGAAATAACGGTAGGAACGAACGTAATCGACGGCCAATAGCGGAATGATGCGCCATAGCTTCATCATGATGCCGATTCCTCGCTTTGCTTGCTCATATATATGATTGAGCCTTTCATCTGCAGAATGGCTGCAATCGTCGCATCGCTATAATCCGCTAGGACATGCATGATCGCCAAGCCGTCAAGGTATTCCCAACTCCGCATATGCGGCATCGATTTTAAGGCGATCTCGGCGGCTTGGTCCGGCAGTTTGGCGTGTATGACGGCATACGGTTCGAAAATCGAACGATGCTGTGCCATATGGATTATCGGCCGGTCTGCTTCATGCAGCTTGCCTTGGCTTAAGGTCAGCCGCCTCGTGGCGATCGCCTCCGCTAGCTCAGGTTCATGGCAAGTGAAGATCATCGCGATGCCTTGAAGCTTCAACTCGCGCAGAAGCTCGATGAATTCACCTTGAGCGGCGATATCCAGACCCGACAACGGCTCGTCCAATATGAGCAGATCGGGTTTAAGCAATATGGACTGCATGATACCCACCTTCTGGAGCATGCCTTTGGAAAAGTCGCGAATCCACGTCCGGCCGGTCCCTTCCAGGCGAAATAACCGCAAAAGCTCGCCAATCCGTTCATCCAGCGCATGCTGCTGCATGCCCTGGATCCGGCCCAATCGGTACAAATATTCCGCAGGGGTAAATCTCATTTTCGGAAATCGATCGGGGACATACCGGATGATGGCGGAAGCGTCGAAGACACGTCGCGACCCTCGGGACGCTGCGGTTAATCCTGCGACGATGCGGAGCAGCGTGCTTTTCCCGGAGCCGTTAGCGCCAAGCAGCGCGATCGTATCATGGCGAAGCAACGTGAGTGAAATATCGTCGAGCACGATTGTGCCTTGATACGATTTGCTAATTCCCGTTAATGAAACGATTTCCTTCATAGCGTCCGCCTTTCTTCTCATCTCCAATGTGGCTTATTATACCATACTGAGGTTTGCAGCAAAAAATCGTATGATATGTTCGGCCAGTGCAGATGCTATATAAAGTTTTTACGAAAGGGGGCTCTCGTTCATTATTGGGATCCGAATCGGCATACTGATTGGAGTGTTATTCAGCGGGTGGTACCAGGTACAGTCTGATGCCGCCATGGCTGCAAGCAATGATCGCCCTGTTCGCATCGTCTTTGCCGGAGACGCCATGATGGACGGCTCCGTTAAAGAAGCTATTCGCAAGAATGGGCCGCAATTTCCGTTCACTCAAGTAAGGAGCGAAGTGCAGCAGGCGGATTTTGCCTTTATGAATCTCGAAACCTCGGTGACGAATCGCACCCGCAAGGATACGAATCAAATATACAACTACAGCGCGGATCCGATCGCGCTGCAAGGCGTAAAGGATGCCGGCTTCGACCTGGTATCGATCGCGAACAATCATACGATGGACTTTCTGCAGCAAGGGTTCTCCGATACGCTCGCACATCTGGACCATTATGGTTTGCCGTATGTAGGCGGAGGGCATAACGAAGCGGAAGCTTATGCGGGAAAAACATTTGCGATCGGCGGATATCAGGTTAAATTTATGGCTGTCTCCCGCTTTCTGCCGACAGGGGAGTGGTTTGCGGGGCCTAATCGGGCAGGCATTGCCAATGCTTACGAGCAGCATAAAGTCATCCAAGCCGTTCGCAGGGAACGGGAAGGCTGCGATTATTTGTTATTGTACATTCATTGGGGCGTTGCCGGACATCATCGGCCGGAGACATGGCAGCGGCAATTCGCCAAGGAGATCATTGATGCAGGCGCGGATGCCGTCATCGGCAGCCATCCGCATGCGCTGCAGGGCTTCGAATATTATCGCGGCAAACCGATTGCATATTCCATCGGCAACTTTTTGTTCCCGAATTATGTTCGGAAGGCGAAGGCCGAGACAGGTTTGCTATCATTAGTCCTGGATCGCGGCAGCATCGGAATCCAGTTTTCGCCATATGAAATCCGTGACAATCAAGTGGTCAAGCTTGGGAAAACCGCGGTGGACAACCGACTTCGCCACCTTCAGACGATATCGTACGGGGTAGAGCGGGATGGCAACCGGTTTATGCCCAAAGGCTTAAACGATAGACCTGCCAAATGATTGTAAGCAATTGTCACATCATTAGGCGTTGATCGAGAAGGAATATAGTGCTAAAATATCGAAGTGTCAAAAAAATTGCCGAATCCATGAGCAGCACAAGTTCTGGTACGGGGGACTTCTTTATTGGGGTGAATGTTTGCCGTTTATGTTCAAGCGGCAGGCTAGGGAATACCTCTTCCCGAATCCGTCAACTAACCTCGGAGGCACCAAGGAGGAACAAATTGAATACTTTTTCCAAAGCAGTTGTTTTGTCGTGCGCAATTTTTGCAGGCGGCTTGTTTGCCACATCCGAATCGTACGCAGCGGAGCCGATTTACGGCGTCAAGGTACAGGTCAACGATTCGCTCATGAATACGTCCGACACCGAGGCGTATATCGACAGCAGCGAAAAATTGCAGGTGCCTTTCCGAATTACGGCGGAGAGTCTCGGTTATACGATTCAATGGGAAGCGGACGACAGCGGCGCAAAACGAGTGATCATGAAGAAGGACGACCAATCCGTCATCATGAAAACGGGCGATAACTATGCCCTTGTGAACGACAGCAAAGTGACGTTCGACTACCGCATCGACCTAACGCAAAAAGTAGTGTACATTCCGGTTCGCTTCTTCTCGCAGATCGGCGGCGTGGACATCAAGTGGAACGAAAACAGCGAACTCGCGATGATTTCTACCGACGGCGGGGAACATAAGCCGTTATGGACGGAAGCGGACAAGAAGAAGCTGGTGCAGAAGGCGGAAGTAAGCAAGCAGCAGCAGTTGCTACAATTGGCAAGCAATTACTTGGGAACACGTTACGTATGGGGCGGAACGAGCCCGAACGGCTTCGATTGCTCCGGTTTTGTGCAATTCGTTTATCAGAAGCATGGTATCAGCCTGCCAAGAACATCGAGACAAATGTACGCGGAGCTGAGCCAATCCGTATCCGAATTGAAACAAGGCGATCTTGTATTTTTCGCCGCGGGCAGCACCATTTCACATGTCGGCATCTTTGTCGGCAACAATCAATTTATATCGGCAACGGACGACGGAGTAGCGATCAAAAGCTTGTCCGGCGGTTATTGGGGCCCCAAATACATAGGTGCGAAGCGTGTTTTGTAAACGTAAGCAAGATCAAACAAAACCTCTCGAAACCGGTTATGCCGGGAACGAGAGGTTTTTTAATAGCCCTTCTTATTATCTTCGCTTTGCTGTTTTTTCCAGAATAACGCGGTGAGCATGTGGCCGATCCATTCCTTGTCCTCATCCGTCAAAACGATCCCGTCCAGCATCATATTGTTATTCATAATAAACCGGCGCAAATTAATCGGTTCGGACGATGAAGGGGCAGAAGGTCGATCCTCCAGGTAACCTGCGGCTTTCATCAGTTCGGTATAGGAAACATTCAATCCGTCGGATAGCTTCTGAATAATGTCGGGTGACGGAATGCCTCGATTGCCGTTTTCGAGCTGCGAAATATAAGCGGCGGAAACGCCGGAACGGTGAGCGACCTCGCGTATCGTGAAACCCTTTTGTTTGCGGATGTCTTTCAATTGGTTATAAAAGTACATGGACATCCCTCCGTATGCCAGAGTATACAAAAGTAAACATTCGTAAACATCCTCATCATACCACGATGTCATGCACGAAACAATGCCGCCATAGAACCGAATGCCAGCATTCTCTCGTCGATTGCAAATGCGAACAAAAATGATTGCAAAAGCAAACAAAGTGGGTTATAATGGGAACAGCATGGGAACAGGGGCGGTGTAGATGAAAATTTACGTAAACGACGAGTTTGTCAAAACCCGATTGATCCGAGGAATGACGCAGCGGGAGCTGGCCGAACGAACGGGGCTTAGCCGGGGGTATATCAGCTTGCTGGAGCGTGCCGCGAAGTCAGTGGGGCCGGCCGCCGCGAAACGGTTGTGTCATGCGCTGGAAGCCGACCTCGAACAAATATTTGTTCTTCGTTAATGCAAATGCTGTTAGCCTGCATGTTCTTTCTTCTTCCTTGCGGAATACCCGGTTACTTTGTTCTTGCCGGTTGTCTTGGACTCGTACATTGCGGCGTCCGCTTGCTTGATCAATTCCTCGGCAGTTAACCCTGCCTTGTACGTGCTGTATCCGACGCTGATCGTGACGATCGATTCGGATTCAACGCGACTGCGTATCGATTCCGCTACTTTAGCCGCATCGGCCTTCGGATCAGTCAGAAGCGCCACCAGCTCCTCCCCGCCGTAACGGCCGGGAATGCCGATGCCCTCCGTTTCCTCCGCGATGATAGCCGCGACCTGCTTTAGAACACCGTCGGCTTTGTGATGGCCCTGCGTATCGTTCAGCTTCTTGAAATTGTCGATATCGCAGAAGATGACCGAAGTTTTGCCCTGCTGCGAAATGTGATGTGCCGTCCGATTATAGAAGAATCGCCGATTGTACAGGCTTGTCAGCCCGTCCGTTATGGAAGACCGGTAAACGGCCTGCATGAGCTCCACAACGCGGTCGAACAAAATAAGAAACATGAACGTATAGTACAGTATCGGCAAAACATGCTCGGCAACGGACAACGCCTGGTTATCGGCGTGGTACATTTGCATATTGGCAACGTACGCACCGTGCGCCGCAGTATAGAGAACCAAGGCGGTACGGTATTTGCCGTGCTGTCCGATAAACGGCGTAACGATCATGTAAGCGATGCCGATCAGAACGAAAAGATATAAGCTCTGGCCGATGCCGCTATAGCTTGTTTCGGTTCGAATCGCGTCGATATAATGCGCGGCGCCGATAATAAGCGCTACGAACATGAATAAAACGAAATATGAGGTGGCGCGCCTTTTTGTCGGGTTATACAGCTGGTAGATCGCCATATTCATCATAATGAAGGATACGCTCTTGATGAATTGGCTGATCTCGCCGATCAACAGGCCGGCGGGCTCGCTCCCGATCGCCATGTAGATGTTGAGTCCGTGCTGTGCGATAATAAGCATGAGGGCGATAATCAATGACAAATAAGCCTTCTTGCGCCGGTTGAAATAAAGCCTGAGCGACATCATCAGCATGAGCAGCAAAATGACGATGATGCAGGAAGACGCAAACATTTGCCCATGCGATCCTGCCAGCAGTTGCGCAATGTTCATAGGTTAATCTCCTGATGAATACGGGATGTTGTACATATTCGGAAAATTTTGCAGAAACATATGTTCTAGTGTATCATAAAACCTACGGCGCGAAAAGAAGCGAAGCTAGTGCTTCCGTATGAACTTTTTGCAGTTGCCTCCGGAAATTTCAGACTTTTAATCCTTCGAGGAGGACCGATTCCTTTGAACATTTTACAGGCGTTATTTTTTCCGCCCGAGCAGCCGGGCGGCGTTTCCTCCATGGTTCCCTATATTCAAGAAAGGTTCCTGAAGCTGGGCTGGGACATGGAGCTGTTCTCCCTGCCCAAACGCGTGCGCGGCAAAGGAACCGAAGAAGTACAATTCTCAACGTTCGACTGGCGGCCGTTCGCCGGAAATGCGACGGTCGACAAATATATACAGACCTACCGCGACTATGTATGGTGGACGAAGCTCCGGCTCAAGAAGAGCTACGATCTCATTCATGCGCACCATCCCATTGCCGCTCTGGCGATCAAGGAAGTATTTCCGGATACGCCGGTATTGATTACGATTCACTCCAGCTACGAGCGCGAATTGATACTGAATAACAAAATCGCGCCTGGCGGACCGGAGCATCGTTTTTTATCCGCGATTTACGGCGAAATCGAAGCCAAGGTCGACCGGATCGTTACGGTCTCTAACTCGTTCAAGGATTATTTGTCCCAGCATCTGCGGGCTCCAGGCGAAGTCACGGTCATACCGAACGGTTACGACGAAAAGCGGTTTCGGCCGATCCCGCACGACAATGAAGTGGCCCAGTTGATTACAGTGTGCCGGCTTGTCCCTGCGAAAGGTCTTGACGTTCTGATCAAAGCGTGCGCGGAGCTGAAACGCCGCGGCGTTCCATATGTGCTGCACATTATCGGCGACGGGCCGATCCGGGAAGAGCTGGAGAAGCTGGCAAGCGACCTGAATGTGTACGAGGACACGATTTTTTACGGATACATGCTGCACCCCGAAGAATTCATGCCGTTCTTCGATATTTTCGTTTTGCCTTCCCGCGCGGAGGCGTTCGGCTCGGTGTTCGCGGAAGCGGCGTTATGCCTGCTCGCGCTCGTCGGAACGAACGTAGGCGGCGTCTCCGAGCAAATCGAAAACGGCATCAACGGCCTGCTTGTGCCGCCGGAGGACGAACATGCCCTGTGCGATGCGCTGGAGCAGCTGATCGCCGACCCGGCTTACCGCTATCATTTGGCGCGCGCCGCCTCCGACAAAGCGAAGAAAGCCTATTCGCTCAATCGGGTGATTCAACAATTGAAAAAAATTTACATCGAATACCGGGAATAAACGATGCCACGGCGTTCAGGTGAAAGAGGGGAGCACGCTTGAACCGTTTTCGTTTTTTACATACCGCGGACCTGCATTTGGACAGCCCGTTCCGCGGAATGGCCCACGTGCCGCCCACGATTCGTGATTGTATCCGCGAGTCGACCTTCGCCGCTTTCGGGAACGTGATCGAGCTCGCGATACGGGAGCAGGTCGATTTTGTTCTCGTCAGCGGCGACGTGTACGATCTCGCGGACCGTTCGCTGCGCGCGCAGCTTCGGTTTCAGCGCGGGATGGAGCGGCTTGCCGCAAACGGCATACAGGCCTTCGTCGTATGCGGAAACCATGATCCCGAAAGCGGGACGCGGGCGCATCTCGATTGGCCAGCGGCGGTGCATTTTTTCGGTTCCGCGGAAGCCGAGGAGCGTATCGTCCGCCGCAAGGACGGAACGCCGCTCGCGCGCGTTTACGGGATTTCATACCCGACCGCGGCGGTGACGAACAACTTGGCGAAGCGCATCCTGGATAAGGCGGGAGTAGCGGACGGATCGTTGTACCGGATCGGGCTGCTGCATGCGAACGCAACCGGCGATCCGAACCATGACAACTATGCGCCATGCACGAAGCAGGAGCTTGCGGTCGGCCCGATCGATTATTGGGCGCTCGGGCATATTCATACGCGCGTGATCGTGCATGACGGGCCGTGGATCGTATATCCCGGCAATACGCAAGGCCGAAGCGTTCGCGAGACCGGGGCTAAAGGCTGCTACGTCGTCGATGTGTACGAATCGGGCCGGACGGAGCTGACTTTCCATGCGACCGACGATATTCGCTGGTTTCATGAAGAAATGCCGATCGAAGATTTGGTTAGCGAACAAGCGTTGAAGAATGCCCTTGAGGATAGGCTGGAGCTTGTCAAAGAATCGGCGGAGGGTCGACCTGTGGTCGTCCGATTGACGTTAACGGGACGCGGCGAACTCCACGAGCGTTTGCGACAGCCTGCGTTCCTGCACGAGCTCGCTTCGACACACCGCGATGATCAGGCGGCGCTGCGTGAAACGGACGGCAAAGCTCCGTTCGTGTGGCTGGAATCCATCGAGGCCAAGACCGGTTATCCGATCGAGATGGACGAGCTGCTGGAACAGGACAGCTTCATCGGCGAGCTGCTGCGCGTGGCGCGGCGAACGGCGGCGCCGGACGAGCCCGCGCGTCTTCGCAGCTTGGTCGAAACCGCGATGGAGGGATTGCTGCAGCAGCCGAAAACGAACAAATTCGTGCCGGTTCCAGAGTCGGAGGAATATCGCGAATGGCTGAACGAAGCGGCCGAAATCGCGGTTGGCCTGCTGCTCGGCGGAGGCGGTGACGAACGATGAACATTCGCAAGCTGCATATCGGCGGTTTTGGCGCGCTGCGCGACCAGGAGCAAGAGCTCCGCGCGCCGGTGACGCTGTTCTATGGCCGGAATGAGGCCGGCAAAAGCACAACGATGGCTTTCATCCGGACGATGCTGTTCGGGTTCCCGACACGGGCGAACGTAACGGAGCGGTACGAGCCCGTCCGCGGCGGCGTGCACGGCGGATACATCCATATTGAGGATCAGGACGGAGCTTTGTATCGGATCGAAAGGTACGACAGGAACGACGGTGCTTCGAGTAGGAAAACCGGCGGCGATGTTCGCGTTACCCGGTTGGACGATGAGTCGATCGTACGAGGCGGCGGCGCCGTCGATCGCTCGTCTGCCGCTATAGGCGGCCGCGAACTTCTGGAGCATCTTCTGGGAGGCGTTTCCCCGGAGCTGTACCGCCAATTGTTCGCGATCGGCTTAAGCGAGCTGCAAGGGATCCGCACGCTGCAGACGGAGCAGATCAGCGGTTATTTGTACAGCGCCGGTATCGGTGGGGGCGCTCCCATCGCCGATGCGGAGAAGAAGCTTGCGGCAGAGCTCGATCAGCTGTTCAAGCCGCGCGGCAAAAACCAGGATATCAACCAAACGCTGCGGCTGATCGAAGAAACCGAAGCCGACATCCGGCGCAGCAAGGAGAAGCTTGGACGTTTCAATGAGCAGAGCGGGTCGCTTGCCGAGGTTGAACAATCGATCGCCGAGGCCAGGAACCGTCTTGAGGCGCTGCGGGAAGCTGCCGTCTTGTTCGGCAAGGCGGTGGCTGTCCGGGAGCATTGGGTACAGCGGCTTGAGCTGATAAGCGAGCTGGAACAGCTGCCTGTGTTCGCGAGCTTTCCCGAAGACGGAGCGGCGAGGCAGGATGCGATGCTGCAGGAAGAAGAACTTGCCGAACTGCAATTGCAACGGTTGGAAGATGCGCTGCGCAAGGCCGAGGCGGAGATTGAAGCGATCATCGTAGATGAAGCGCTGCTTGCCGCCGAACCGGCGGCAGCCGCCTTGATTGAGCGATTGGAGCTGTACCAAGCGGGTCAAGCCGCATGCCGCGATTTGCTGCATGAGCAGGACATGCTTGGGAATCGTCTCGCGCACACGCTTCGGCAAATTAACCAGGAATGGGACGATGCGGCGCTGCGCCGTTTCTCGGCGACGGTAGCCGATCGGGAGCTGACGCGAAGCTTTCGGGACCGGCTTGCCGCGGCGGAGCGGAAAGTAGAACTGGTGCAGGGCGAGTGCGACCGGCGGGCGTTGCAGGCAGCGGCGGCGGAACAGCTGTATCGTGAAGCGGAAGGTGCGCTGCGGAATCAGGAAGCGAGCAGAAGGGCGCAGTTCGCGGAGCTGATCCCGGACACGAAGGCGCAGCTTGAGCAGCTCTGGTCCGCGCTGCGCAGCGAGGTTGAGGCATGGCGGCGGGAGCGGGATGCGGCCGAATTCGAACAGCGGCGCCGGGCCGATGTCAGGCAAGCGGAGGAAGCGGGGCGGAAGCAGGCGGACGGCTTACTGCGCAAGGTCGTTTGGCTGAGCGCGGCGGCGGCGGTAGCCGTGCCGCTTGCGCTTGCGGCGACGGGCCAAGCGGTGCCGGCCGCCGTCAGCTTCGCGCTGCTGCTC